>PBLI01000014.1 GCA_002721695.1 Roseibacillus sp.
AAGATCTTGGCTATGAGGACGAGCCCAGTTCCCTCGTGAAGCGGGAACCTCAACTCAAGGCGGCCCGTCAGGGATTGCTGCTCGCCCAGGCTCAGGAAGAAAGCGCCCTTCGCGATCTTGAGAGAACCAAGGTTACCGCTCCATTCGACGGCCGAGTCCTGAAAAGAACGGTTGGCGTCGGGCAGTCCATTGGTGCCGCAACGGCGCTGGCAGAAATCTTTGCCACTAATTACAGCGAAGTGCGACTTCCGGTTTCTACTCTGAACCTTCGAGACATTACCCTCCCGGAAGACGCTTCCGATCCGCCTCTTACCGTGACCCTGCGAGACGGCCTGGATGATCAATCCTCGACGGAATGGACCGCTCGCGTCCTCCGCACCGAGGGCGCATTGGACTCCAACACCCTTGAGCTTTTCGCGATCGCCCGGATTGAGGATCCCTTCGCCTTGCATTCTGGACACCCGCCCCTGCGCGTGGGACAGCCCGTCATTGCAGCCATTCCCGGAAAGATCCTGGAGGATGTCTTTGTCATTCCCAGGGCGGCTGTTTCCCAGCTGAGCCGCATCCGGATCGTCAATCCCGAAACCCTGACGCTCGGATCTTCCTACATCCAGCCACTTCATTCGGACGATGATCACATTATCTTCCGGGATCCTGCCCTCGAGGATGGAACCCTCCTCGTGCTTACTCGCCTGGTATACGCCCCTGATGGCGGCAGAGTCATCATACTCCCGGAGGACAATGAAGAGACTCCTCCTGAACCGTTACCCGGAAAAACTACCGCTGCGGATACGGGCAAGGGAACCCTTCGGAGCCTGAAACCATGATCTCTTGGTTTACCAGGAATGGCATTGCCGCCAATCTCCTCATGGGGGGCATCCTGCTCGCAGGCATCTATGTCGCTTTCTTCAAGATCACTCTTGAGATGGAGCCGGACCGGGAGTGGGGAAGCGTCTTCATCGAGAAAAAATATCCCGGTGCGACCCCCACCGACATCGAGCGGGAGATCCTCATCCCGGTGGAAAACGCACTCGAGTCTCTCAACGGCGTAAAGCAGCTGAACACCGATGCTGAGCGTGGCGAGGCAAAAATATGGGTGGAGGCCCGGAAAGGCACCGACCTCCGGGAGCTCAAGGAGGACATCGACTCCCTCCTCAAGACCCTGAGCAATATGCCCGCTCCGAAAGAACCATTTCGCATCAGAATCCCCAGCCAGAACGACCGCCGTTCGGTAATCTGGGTAGTAGTAAGCGGCAACCTTCCCCGGGAAGAACTCCATGAGGTCTCCCGGCAGGTTCGTAACGACCTTCTTTCCATCGATGGAATAAGCAAGGTAAGGGCCTTCATCCCGGAGGAGCATCGCATTGCGATCGAACTGAACACTGAGAAACTGGAGGCCTACAACCTCACCCCGGATGCTGTCGCCAATGCGATCCGCCAATCTTCCATCGATCTCCCAGCCGGGGCGATTGACGGCCCCACGGGGCGTCTCGACATCCGGACCAGGGGCCAGGCCTACACCCTGGAGGAATTCGCAGCCATCACCGTGCGCTCCTCCAATGGCTCCAGGCTGACGCTCGGCGAAATTGCCACTACGATCACGGATGCCGACAACGAGGGAAAGTTCATCTCCGAATACAATTGGCGGCCGGCAGTCCGGATCGATGTTGGCCGAACCGGAAATGAAAACGCCCTCGATATCGCACGCAAGGTCCGGGATTACGTCGCCAGTTCGTCCGAGCGGTTTCCCGAGGGTGTTGTCCTGGGCACCCATGCGGACCGGGCTATCGGCCTGCAGTCACGACTCGAAACCATGGCCAGCTCCCTCCTCCAGGGAGGAATTCTCGTCATGATCGTCCTTGGCCTGTTCCTGAGGCCCCAGCTGGCCTTCTGGGTCGTTGTGGGAATACCCGTAAGTTTCGCGGGCGGGATCGTCGTGATGCAGCTTTTTGGCATCTCTGCAAACATGATGAGCCTCTTTGGCTTCATCATTGTCATAGGAGTGGTTGTTGATGATGCGATCGTAACCGGTGAAAGCGTCTACACCCGGCTCCAGCGCGGAACGAATCCGCTCGACGCGGCGATCGACGGGACTCGAGCCGTCACCGTTCCCGTGACCTTTGGAATCCTCACCACCATTGTCGCCTTTCTACCCCTCCTTTTTTTTGAGGGCATGACTGGCAACTTCGCGAGGCAGATCCCCTTTGTGGTCGCCCCGGTCCTGCTCTTCTCCCTCGTGGAGTCCAAACTGATCCTGCCCGCTCATCTCAAGCACGTCAGGATAAAGCCAGAAAGGAAGTGGAATCCGGTGACCGCGGTACAACGACGCGCAGCATCCGGCCTCCAGTTGCTGATTGATAAGGTCTACCACCCGTCCCTGAAAATCGCCGTATCTCATCGCTTCGCAACGATTGCCGTCTTTGTCTGCATGGCCCTTCTCATGCTCGGATACTTCGCAGGAGGTCGTCTGGGATATGTCTCCATCCCCTCGATCGAGCGCCCGGAAATCTTCGCCACGCTGAAACTTCCAGAACACGTCTCGGAGGAAACCACCCGCCTCTACGCTGATCGCATCACGGCCGCCGCCGAACAGATGCGCAGCGAGTTTGTTGATCCCGAGAAAGGATCTGTCGTGACGAATCACTGGAGGCTCCTTGGCACCGATGAACGCCTCCGTAGCTACAACAAGGCTTACTCCGTTGTGTTCCTCGGGCTGATGCCTCCGGGACTCCGCTCCGAGGCTGGTCCCAGCAACGACAAAATCATGAAGCGGTGGCGCGAATTGATCGGGGAGATACCCGCAAACGCCACCCTCAAGATCAGGACGCAGAAGACCAGAGGAGAGGATGGCGACAAGGATACCGATCCTCTTGAATTGGAATTGCGCGGACCAAACTCGGAGACGAAACAGGAAATCGCCCGAAAGACCGAGGAGCTCCTTGAGAGCTATGAGGGAATTGCCGGAGCATGGGTCAACCAGCGAGCCAGCCAGACCGAGGTGGAACTCTCACTCACTCCCCGCGGAACCGAACTCGGCATCACCCAGCAAACCCTCGCCTACCAGGTCCGGAGAGCATTTTACGGGGAGGAGGCACAACGGGTCCTTCGAGGCCATGAGGAATACCGCGTCATGGTCCGCCTTCCCAAGAAACAGAGGGAGACCTTCAACACCCTGGAGAAGATGAAAATCCGCACTCCCGCCGGGGCCGAGGTCCCTCTCTTTACCGTAGCACGGATCGACTTCGTTCAGGCTCCTACCTATATCGAGAGGAATGACAAGGCTGAGGTAATCCGTATCGGAGGAGAGCCGACCGACCGGAGTGTGGACCTCGTCCGCATTGCGAAATCACTGAAACCCCGGCTCCGGCAACTCCTCCGCGGCACCGAAGATCTTCAATTCGTTTTCAAGGGAGCGGTCGCAGAAGCGGAGGAAACCAAGAAGAGAATGATCATCGGCAGCGCCGCCCTGATGTTCGCCCTCTTTGCCCTCCTGGCCATCCCGTTCCAGTCGGTGCTGCAGCCGCTCTATGTCCTCGTGGTCGTTCCCTTCGGGGTAATAGGAGCACTTCTCGGACATATCATCATGGATATAACTCCCTCTGATCTCTCTCTCTTCGGTATTCTGGCCATGGCCGGCGTAGTCGTTAACGACTCCCTCGTCATGGTTGACGACATCAACCAGCGGGTTCGTCGGGGAATTCCCCTGCGTGACGCCGTACAGCAATCCGGTCGCCGCCGCTTCCGACCCATCTTTCTCACCTCAGTGACAACCTTCGTTGGGTTGATGCCTCTCATGTTCGACAATTCCCTGCAGGCCCAGTTCCTCATTCCCATGGCGGTCTCCCTCGCCTTCGGAGTCCTTTTCGCCACTGGTATCACTCTCTTCCTGATTCCCTGCGTCCTCCTGGTGGCCGACGACGCCGGCCGGTTCATCAGAAAGCTCACGGGCTGGTACTCGCGCCCCTTCCGGCCGACGGGACGGGATCCATCGTCCTGATTCCCACCCAGTCCGCAGGCAACGAAACCCGGGAGGAACCTGCCGTTCCTTGCACTCTCGATTGCCATTGAAGTGGACTCCCCGGCATGAAAACCTCTAACCTGATCTCCACGCCCTTTGTGAATTCCAAGCCAATCCACACCGTGCGCCCAGCCCTCCATCAGGACGCCGCCACAATTGCAGCAATTCATGTCGCAGCGTGTCAGATTGCCTATCGGGGCGAGGCTCCNACCTCGACTCTCGAACAGCTCCAGACGGAGGGCGGNACCACCGCGTGGGGCAGTCTTATTGAGAGCCCGGGCTCCATCCTGCTCGCCGAGGACAGGAACGGAACCGTCACGGGATTCTCTCAGATCCACCANTCCTGCNACCCTGAGGCCGACCACACCGTGGCAGAAATCNCCTCCATTTGCGTNGATCCACCTTCATGGCGGATTGGCACTGGCCGTGTCCTCTGCGAGAGTTCCCTCAAACTGGCTGAGCAGGCCGGTTTCGAAACCGTTACTCTCTGGGTTCCAGTATCAAACGAGAGAGCACGCAGCTTCTTTGAAGCAATGGGCTTTCNGCTCGACGGAGCGAGCAGAAGCGAGGACCGGCTGGGATTCCGGATGAAGGAATTTCGCTACCGGCACCCTCTGGATTGACTCTAACACCCAAATGACGGCCCCCATCTCCCCTTTTTTTCCCGGTCATGCCTGACCCNTTGGGCACCGGTCCCTGCCAGACCGGGAGCGCAGCCTCCATTCCCGGGCNTAGTGCTGANTAATCATGGACAAGCAAGACCTCTGCATCCTCTTCGATCTGGACGGGACTCTCGTTGACAGCGAAGGGATCTGTCAGCAAGGATACCTCGATCTCGTTCCCGAGCTCAGCGAAAGCGTCGAGGACATGATCTTACGCTACCGGGGCATCAACCTTGAGGAGATCATGGTCGACCTGGAGAAGCGCGTTGGCCGCAGGCTTGAGGAGGACTTTGAATCCCGCTACCGCGCCNGGGTAGCTCAGTTACTGGCCAGCCNGCTTCAGCCCATGCCCGGCGTCCCGGAAATGCTCACCCANCTCACNGCCGCCGGCTTTCCCATGTGCATCGCCTCCAACGGNCCCCTGCACAAGATGCGCCTTTCGCTGGAAACCTGCGACCTTCTTCACTATTTCGAGGGACGGCTTTACAGCGCCCATGAAATCCTGGCCTGGAAACCAGATCCCTCTCTCTTTTTGTATGCCGCCCACCAGCTCGGCTATCCTCCCGAACAGTGNGTCGTCATNGAGGATAGCCCGGTCGGCATCGAGGCNGCCATNGCCGCCGGCATGATTGCCTGCTACTTCGACCACCACGCCGCCCCCCCGGCGGAAGTTCCNTCCACCGTGCTTCGCCTCAGAACCATGCCTGAACTTCCCGACCTCATCGCCAACATCGCGACCTATAAGAGGCGTTGGAGCTGAGCACCATGAATTCCCTTCTCCCCCTGGGCCCCGATTTGATATCGATGCNTCACCCCCGCCTTGCACGCTTCACCCCATCCCCNTTTCCCCTGATCAAATGAAAATCTGGCCAGCCCTCGCGCTGCTCGCCTCGCTGTCCGCCACCGGGGCCGNGCCAGAGCGCCCCAACATCATCCTCTGCATGACCGATGACCAGGGCTGGGGGGACACCGGATACAACGGCCATCCCGTCCTTGAGACCCCCTGCCTCGACCAGATGGCACGGGAAGGGGTTACCTTCACCCGGTTCTACTCCGCAGCCGCCATGTGCTCGCCCACGCGCGGAAGCGTTTACACTGGGCGCAATCCCTACCGCTACGGCATCACCTTCGCCATGAAGGGGCGCCTGGAAGAGGGGGAGATCACCCTCACGCAGGTCCTCAGGGAACACGGATACACCACCGGCCACTTTGGGAAGTGGCATCTCGGCACCCTTTCNCGGGAGAGCGGGGATCAAAAGCGCTGGGGGGCCTTCCAGGCCCGCCCNGAACGCTACTTCTGCCCACCGTGGCTGTGCCACGTCGATCGCTGCTTTGTCACCGAATCCAAGGTTCCCACCTGGAACCCCCTCCTCGANCCGGGCAAAATCAAGAGGAAGAAAAATCCGATCCCGCCCGCATCCCCGGGTCCCTACGGGAATGACTACTTTACCGGCCCCGGACGGACCGAAACGGAAAACACCGCAGGAGACGATTCCCGCGTCATCATGGACCGGGCCCTTCCGTTCATCCGNTCGGCCGTTGCGAAAGAAAAACCCTTCCTTGCCGTGATCTGGTTCCACACGCCCCACTCCCCGGTGGTAGGCGGGCCCGAATACCTCGCACGCTACCGGGATCAACCTGAACAGGCGCGCCACTACTACGCCTGCCTNACCGCAATGGATGAGCAGATGGGACGCCTGCGCAAGGAACTCAGGAAACTGCAGGTCGCGTCGAGGACCATGCTCTGGTTCTGCTCGGATAATGGCCCCGCCCGCCANGGCTCCCCCCGACACGTCGGTTCCACCGGAGGACTCTCCGGATTCAAACTCTCCCTGCGGGAAGGNGGCATCCGGGTNCCGGGACTCCTCGTATGGCCGGACCATATAACGAAACCGAAGACCATCTCCGCNCCCTGCGTGACCAGCGACTACTTTCCNACCATCCTCGATTTCCTNGACATCCCCCTTCCTCCTGGTCGTGAATACGACGGAATCAGCCTGCGCCCCCTCCTCAANGGCCAGCGCAGCTCGCGCAATCAGGCAATTGGTTTCCTGAACAAGAACGGCAGTGAAACGGCCTGGATGGAAGATCAATACAAACTGGTCGTNTCCGACAAGAANACCGCTCTCTTTGATATCCCCGCGGATCCGGCAGAAAAGCGNGACCTGAGCAAAGCTCTTCCCGCCGAACTCTCCCGCCTGCAGGCTGCCAGCAGCAAATGGCGGCGCGGTGTTCTCGCAGAACTGGAATCCGTNCCGAAGTAACCCCCTCNNACCCTGCCTCGCAAATTCCCTCTGACGCTCCCACATTACTACAGATGAAATNNCTTGTCTCCCTTCTTGCCCTTCTNTGCCTTGCCAGCACGGCCCCGCATTCCTCCGCNGAGCGCCCACCNAATGTCGTCCTNATCATGGCCGACGACCTGGGCTATCACGACCTGTCGGGATACGGGCACCCCAGGATAAAAACCCCCGTCCTCGACCAGCTCGCGAAGGAGGGAGTCAAGCTCACCAGCTTCTACGCTGGTGCAACCGTGTGCACTCCCTCCCGCATGGCGCTTCTAACTGGTGCCTACCCTGCCCGACTCGGGTGGACTCGCGGAGTCGTCGGCCACATGATGAAAAAGGGGAAAGGCCTCAATCCCGATGCTCGCACCATGGCAGAGGTCTTTAGAGGTGCGGGCTACGCTACTGGCATCTTCGGCAAGTGGCATCTTGGAGACGAACAGAGCATGCGACCCCACCGGCAGGGCTTCGACACCACCTACTACATCAATAAAAGCAANAANCAGACCAAGGAGCTCTGGAGTCACGACAGGGTAATTGCAAGNCCGTTCANCAACCGNCTCCTTACTGAACAGTTCACGACCCAGGCCATTGAGTTCATTGGCGAGCACAAGGAGCGNCCCTTCTTTCTCTACCTGCCCTACACCGCTCCACACTTCCCGCTGGAAGCCCANCCCGACTGGAAAGACCGATCGCAGTTCGGGGTTTACGGTGACGTCGNCGAGGAGATGGATCACCGCATCGGCCAGTTGCTCCACGCTCTCGACCAGCATGACCTCCGGGAACGGACCATTGTGATCTTTCTCTCTGACAATGGCCCCGAACCAATGACCAGGGAGTCGAAGGCCGANCCCTTTCGCGGCAAGAAATGGTCCGCCCTCGAGGGAGGCACCAGGGTTCCCTGCTTCATCCGCTACCCGGGCATGATCAAGGGCGGCCGGGAAAGCAACGCCCTCATCGCAGCAATCGATCTTCTCCCCAGCCTGGCTCACGCCTGTGGCCTCAGCCTTGATACAAAGCATCAGAAAACTCCTGTCATTGATGGTGTCAACGTCTGGAGCACACTGNTCGGCGACAGGAATTCTTCACACCCTCGCGAAGACCTCCTCTTCTGGCACGGGGGCGATGGATTCCAGGCCATTCGGGTGGGAAAGTGGAAACTCTTTNTCGACCGGCGCCACGCTGGNCTGAAAGGTGCTCCCGGCCCTGCCCTCTTTGATCTCGCGAANGATCCCGGGGAGANGGTNGACCTCAGCGCNAGGCACCCTGCTCAGGTAAGCGCCATGCGCCACCTCGCTGAGAAGCGCCTTTCTGAAATGAAAAAGAACATGGTGGCCCTTGGGAGTGCGAAATGAAACAATGCCCAAGGTTGATATTATCTCATGGCGCCAAAATTCACCCTCCTGCTCGTCGCCACCGGCTCCTTTGCAGTCGGCATGGCAACAGACCGCCTTTTTCGCTCTGAACCGGGTAACAGCATCCCACAGGAAGATCAGGATTCCTCACTCTCGATCCGCAAGAGCAGAGGCCACCGCGGAACTGGTTCCCGGCGAGACCAGGATCCTGGCCAGCGGAAATCAGAGACCCACCCCGGGGAACAGGGCGATTCCCTTCCGGAGTCCGTGCAATCTATCATAGAGAATCTCAATCGCGGGCGCCCGGTTGAATTCGCAACGGCGGCAAGGACCATCCTCGACCTGCCCCCGGGCCAGCAGCGTCGCCAAGCCATTCACCGCCTGGCTTCCCACTGGGGACGCAGCAACCCTGAGGCCGCCCTGCGCTGGACTGAATCCCTCTCCGGACGCGACCGCTTTGAGGCAATGGAAAATATCCTGCGTGAGTGGTCTGACCGCGACCCCGGCGCCGCTGCAACTTATGCGTCCCAGCTTCCCGGATCCGAGCGTACCATGCACCTCGTCCACGACTTGAGTCGCCGCTGGGCCGAAGAGGACCGTCCTGCCGCCCTTGAGTGGAGTGTGGCCCTGAACGACCCCGCCCTGCGGGCCCGTGCCCTCCGAGGCGCGCTATCTTCCTGGGCGGAAGACGACCCCGCGGAGGCTGCCAACTACACCCTGACCGAGTTGACAGATCGCAATGTGCGCCACCATGTCCTTGAGGGCGTCGCCCGCCGCTGGGCCGAGCGCGACCTTGAGCAGGCCCTGCAGTGGGCCCGGCAACTTCCGAAGAATGACTTTTCGAGGGCCACCCGATCCGTCCTTCGAAGCATCGCCGAACACGATCCCCACTCTGCCGCAGCCATGTTCCAGCAAATCGCTGATGATTTGCCTGCTGCCGGGCCCATCGGGCGGGAATACCGCCACATGGCCGAGGAAGTAGCCTCTATCTGGTCCTCCTCCAACCCCGCCGAGGCAGCCGAGTGGGCGCTCACACTCCCGGAACGCGGATCCATCCGACACGGCGCAATCGGTGACGTCGCCGAGCGCTGGATGCGTCTTGACGGGGCTGCAGCACGCGAGTGGATCAACGGGCTTCCTGCCGACCGCAACCGTGACGGAGCCACCGAACGGGTGGTCCACATGACGATGGGAACGGATCCCGCTGAAGCCTTTGCGTGGGCCCAGTCCATGACGGACCAGGATCATCGCCGGGGCCTCATGCACCATACTCTCACCCGCTGGCGCGAAGTCGACCTTCCCGCTGCCCGACAGGCCTTGAGCGGAGCAGACCTGTCACCCGAGGTGAAACAGCGTTTCGGGGAGGAGCTCGGGCTGGCCCCTTCCCCAGCACCCAATCCGCCAGCCACCAACGGGGATCGGTAGAAACCAGCCATTCCGCCCGGTCGGCTCNCGGCATTCCCCCGGAACTACCGTGCCCGCANGCCAAGGCAGGCAACCGGGGCACTGCCCCCCGCTCAAAAAGATCCGTGAAGGCCTCCTCGCTTCAGGGTTCCGCCGCAGACTCCGCTACCCAGGACGCAATGTAATTCTGGTCCGCNTCGCTCAGTGAGCTGATGCTNATAGTGAAGGTCTTCCCGTCCTTCCTCCCGATGGTGACCTTTCTTCCCTCACTGCTCAAAATACGCGCCTCGATCTTGCGGCCGGCCTTGTTGGTGAAGATCCTGAGNGGCTCCTGTATTCCACCCCCNCCNTCTTTCTTTCCGAGGGACTGTTGATCGANGAAGTCAAAGATTTCAGCCATTAGCCCGGGATTCCGATAGAAAGTAGTCCCATGATTTCCACCGGAAATCTCCTTGTAGATGTGCCCCGCATCCATTTCCTCCATCTTCCGCGCGAAGGGTCGAACCATCGTCACGGGGACAAGGGTATCCTTTTCCCCGGCAATCACCATCATGGGCACCTTGATNTCGTTGAGAATGTCACTACTTCCCATGAAGGCCGGNGCCATGGGCGCAAGGCCGGCCCAGATCCCNGAATGGGCAGCGCCCAGATAGATCGTCCCTCCACCCCCCATGGAGTGGCCCGACAGGTATATCCTCGCAGAATCGATATTGAACTCNTTCCGGATGATACCCANGACGTTGAGGACGTCCTTCTCGCTCAGTTCCCCGAGATTCTCGGGATCGTCAGGGCGTCCCCCGAGCAGGCCTCCCCTCCCTTTTCCCTGGCTGCCATACCAGCCCCGTTCATTGTAGCCGAAGGGGGCAACTACCAGATAACCTCTCTTCTCTGCTTCCGCCGTGATACCCTCGTAGCTGATTACCTCCCGGGGATTACTTCCTAATCCATGCAGGAGCACGAGNAGCGGAGCCTTTTTCTCCTTCTGGTAACNGCGCGGCACGTAGAGGGCATAATCCATTTCCTTCCCNGCCTCCTTGAAGTNGTAACTNCGAGTNACNACCACACCCGCCCTGGGCGNAGCGGCCAAGGCCCCCATCACCNTCAGCANCTGCAGGGTGAGTCCCAGCTTCCCGATCGAGAGGTTCATGTTACTCATCTCCACCCCTGTCCGGGCCGCGGCCCAGACCGGATTCCATCCAGCCCAGTCCCTGCGAGATTCCCTGCAGGGTCTGGGACCGGTTCTTGTTGAATATTTCCACCTGCTCGGCGGAAAGAAGCTGTGACAGGTCNCTGCTCATCGCAGNCTGCTCCGCTTCGAAATCGGCCTCGAGACGCTCAACGATGCCCGGCTGCGAGACCTGTTCGAGGACGCCTCGCCCCTCCCAGCGCTCTGCAGTTCTGCTATCCATCCTTGCCTCNTGCATGATCTCAACCAGTTGGGTCTCCTGCTCCGCACTGAGCGGGACCCCGGCTCCCTCCATTGCGCCCCGGAGCCCGTTCATCTGCTGGTAGACCGGGACACGAGCCTCGTAATCCTGATACCGTCTCCAGTCATCCTCGTTGTTCAGGAACGCCTGCATGTCTTTTTTCCGCTGGTCCGCCGACGCCTCCCACTCCTGGATGATTTCCTCACGCTCGCCTTCCTTGGCAAACATCATCCGCCCCCAGAGCGACTCGTCCGAGCCTACGTCCCCGCCGGCNATCTCCAGGAAAGCCTCTTCCTCCTGCTCGGAAAACCCGAACTCTTCGAGAAGGGGCGCAAAAACTGACTTCGCCCGGCGGGCGTTCTGGGCCCGCTGCATCCGCTGGCCGGCTTCACTCTCCGAGAACGCCTTGATCAGCTCGCCGATAAGCTCCTCCGGNTTCTCCTCAGCCCGCTGGACGAGATTCTCTACCTGAGATTCTTCCTCTTCATCCTCCTCCCGGCCACTCTTGCCAGACTCATTCGCGCGCGACGAGACAGGTCGCGAGCTCCGCCCGCCCGTCCCGATGGCAGTTCGTCCCTTTTCGCTCTTGGCTGGCTCCTCCTTCTTGAGCTCGGCCATCTCTTTCTTCAATTTGGAGATCTGCCCCATTCCCATGACAGCCACCACNGCCANNGCCNCCGCCACCAGTGTTGAAATTAAAAATCCCGTCTTCATGATTTCAGATGCCCTTCAGTTAGCACCGGGCAGGCATTTTCNCAACCCGCAATCCACCGGCGGGCCCATCGGGTCGGCGCNTTGAGGGTTCCNCCTTTNCCATGCGCTTCCTCTGGCCACCCTCCGCAGGGAAAGNCGGAGATTCTCTCTTCCTTCGCTCATCCGCGACCGCTAGAAGGGTCCCGGGGCTGGCGCTCTGTTCGTTCAAGGAGNCGCCCCTTTCATCCCATGCAAGTTTCCAGCTCTCTCGGCCTCGCCCTGCTTCTGCTCTCCTCTCTCATCTCCCAAGGCCGGGAAACAGAATTCCCCGAGGACCTGGCACAGCTCCCTCCTTCCCCGGGCCTACCTGATCTTTTAACCCTGAACGACGGGAGCAGGGTCAGAAACGAGGCTGACTGGCCTCGCCGACGGGCCGAACTCATCCCTCCCCTCCTCCATTACCAGTATGGGCGGGTCCCCCCACGCCCAGACCGCGTGACCGCACGGGTGGACCGCGTGCGCGAGCATCGTAGTGGACTCGGCACCGAAGAATGGATCACCCTTGTGATCGGGAGCGAGGAGCAACTAGAGATGCGCATCCTCGTTTANGTCCCGAAAACCCGCGGTCCGCACCCCGTGATCATCGAAGAGAAAGGCTCCCTCGGACGAAGCAGGGCCGCGCCCCTCTTTCTGAGGAAGAATTACCTCTTCATCGAGTATGCTCGCGGGGACCTCGCACCCGACAAGCGAGGTCATGTCGGCCCGGCCCAGAAGGCCTACCCCGGGTTTGACTGGGCCATGCTGGCGGTCTGGGCGTGGGGAGGCATGCGGGTAGTCGACTACCTGGAGGATCGGATCGATGTCGACCACGACCGGATCGCCATCACGGGGCACTCCCGGGGCGGAAAGGCCGCTCTTCTCGCCGGGGCCCTCGATAAACGCATTGACCTCGTGGCTCCCTGTCAGTCGGGTGCCGGNGGAGCAGGTTCTGCCCGTGTGCTCGGACCCGGAGCGGAATCCATCGGGATGAACGACAAGCCCAACTGGTATCACCCACGGATCCTCCTTTTCGCAGAGCAGGAAGCTCATCTCCCCTTCGACCAGCATTTCCTCAAGGCCCTCGTCGCCCCTCGCGCCCTCCTTTGCCTCGAGTCGTCCGACGACCTGTTCGCAAACCCGGTCGGCACGCATGCCACCAGTGAAGCCGCCATGCCGGTGTTCCGGCTGCACGGGTGCAGCCACCGCAACGGACTGACTTTCCGCCGGGGTGGCCATTCGTATTCCAACGAGGACTGGCAAACTCTCCTCGATTTTTCCGAGTTCATCTTCTTTCAGCGTCCGCCACCGGGGAACAANTCGTTCTGGCAATCACCAGCAACCCTGGAACCGGAAGCACATGACCCTTGGACACCCTCATTCGTAACGGTCGGCGCTCCCCGTAANATGCCGGACGTGNACCGCCCCAGAGTAGGAACGNACGGGGCCGTGGAGCATCCGTTCGAAATCGCCAAGCACCGGGTGAGCAANGCGGAATACAGTGACTTTCTCAATCGCGTGGCCCGCCGGGCCGATCCTCACGGGCTTTACCATAAGAACATGAGAATCAGGCGCACGCGATCTCAGGACGGGAGCGCCCACTTTGAGTATGCTCCGGAACCAGGAACCGCACATCTCGCTGTCACGTTCGTCACCTGGTTCGATACAATTCGCTACTGCAACTGGCTGCACGGCGGTGACTCCGAGCGGGGAGCGTACGACATTTCCACTTCCAACAGGGTCNGNCCTCGCAAAAAGGACGCCAGNTATTTCCTTCCCACCGAAAACGAATGGTACAAGGCCGCCTACTACGACCCCGANAAGAAGGACTANGCCCGNTTTCGTCGCAATCCGGGGGGCCTTCTCTCCCTCTCCACCAGCAGAATTCGCCGCGAAAAATGGCACAACAGTCCATGGGGCATGGCGGGAATCGACCACCGGGTCTGGGACTGGACCGAGTCCCACGCCGGGGCCCAGTTCCGCTGCGTGCGATCCAATTCCTGGTTCCAGGGGAACAACCGCCAGGCCGCCGGACGATTCTACAGCAATCCTGGTCTTNAACTGGGCAATCTCGGGTTCCGCATCGCCCGTACCCTCATCGAATCACNCTGANCGCNTGCGCTTGACCGTGNGCAGTCCGGGGAGACTCATGGGCNAAGACCCGTGGAGTTCCGTTCCCGCCACCCANCCTNCGCCTTCTCCGCCTGACTGANGTGCACGGGAACATCATCNAGCCCCTCCTGANCNTNATCNGGCTCCAGGGGAAAACCCGGGCTGACCAGCACCTAGCCCGCGTCGAGCTCGTAAACCACCTCGGTCAGTCGCTTCGTGCCCTCCAGCAGCCCCGGGGCGAGGCTCGGTTGCGGCCCCTTCTTTCCTCCGGTGTACCACTTCAGGAATTCACGACGATACTTGGCAACCTTCCGGGCGACCTCGACTGACATCAACCTCACCTGAATCACCTGCTGACCCTGATCGGTCCCCTCATGATAAATCTTCTCCGAAAAAGAACGATTCCCCTTGAGCTCCTCGCTCAAGGGGAAGAGGAACCCCGATTCACCAACCGGCCGGAACAGCATCACCACCTGTCCATCCGGAATATTGCTCGAGCGTCCCTTGGCCGTGAAATCGTAATCCATCTTGGCGTCCGCCCTGGGTGTCCTGATACGCGCACTCGGCTCATCCCCGCCCTGCACGGGGACCAGGCCCGTCGCAACAGTCAAAATGAGGAAAAAGACAGCCGTCTTCATATCTGCACTCTCCCCTGTTCCCTGTGGCTGTGCAAGCACGCAGCACTTGCCGGGCAAGCCCCGCCTGTCACACTTCGATGACATCATGAGCGCGCGAGACCAACCCCTCACCCGCCTTCACCACTTCACCCTGGCCACCCGGGACGTGATCGGCTCCCGTGAATTCTTCCGTAAAACCCTCGGCTGGCAGCAGATTCCCCGCCCTGGCAATATCGACATCGAGGCCGCCTGGCTCGACATCGGAGGTGGCCAGCAATTGCACCTTCTTCATACCGGGGACTTCGAGATTTCCCCCTTCGAGGCTGAATTCGGCCGCCATTTTGCCTTCGATTATCCCCTCGGCGAGTTCCCCGCCCTGAAGGAACGTCTCCTTGTCAATGGTGCCGAGCTGATCGATCCCATCCGCGAGACTCCTTTCGAACGCTTTTTCTTCAAGGAGCCAAACGGGTATATCTTCGAAGTGATCGATGCCGACCGGAAACCCGAGGCCTGACCTTCACCTCGCCTTCATGCCCGGAATGGGGGCCCCGGCGGGAATCTCCCTCCCCTCCCATATGGGCCTGCCCTTGTCCCACTCCAGGACACGGCCCCCACTTCCACGGACCGGGGGGGCAAAGGTCCCCGAGACCTGCCCTCGGTAGCCCCGAATCAGCGACTTGAGCTCCTTCCGGTGCGCCAGGTTCACCCACTCATGAGGGTCCTCCCGCAGATCATACAGCTCCTCGCTCCCATCGGCATATCGGATGAAGCGAAAGCCCTCGCTTCGCACCGACTGGTTCCCCGGCCCCGCGGTCGTTCTAGCGAGCCGTGGTTGCGATGGAGCACCCCCTTGTAACATTGCGCGCAGGCTGACCCCCTCCAGCTCCGCGCCCCGGGCCGGGAGACCACACAGGTCGAGGAGGGTCGGATAGATGTCAAGCAACTCGACCGGGGTCGCATTTCTCAGGCCCCCGGTCACGCCAGGGCCTGCAAAGACAAGCGGCACACGCGTCGACTCTTCCCACAAGGTGTTCTTCCCGGTGATCCCCTTCTCTCCGAGATGCCAGCCGTGGTCCGACCAGAACACTACGATCGTGTTCTTCTCCAACCCGCTCTCCCGCAGGGCCTGCAGGATCCGGCCCACCTGTTCGTCAAGAAAACTGACACATGCCAGATAAGCCCTGACCTGACCCTGCCACTGCCCGGCCCCCTCAAGAAACTCCCGGCGGTGTTCCGGGAGTTGCCAGTGCAAATACCACGAGGAACGCGGAGTATCCCCCCGGTCACCACGCTTGACGAGCGGCAATACCGACTGGTCGTCAGGATAGAGATCGAACCACTGCTGAGTCGCAAAGAGTGGTACATGCGGCAAACGAATTCCCACCGAGAGAAAGAACGGGAACTGCGGAGCACTCCGCAGCAGTTCAACCGCCCAGCTTGCTATCTTCCAGTCGCCCCGCTCCTCGTCCCGTCCCCCGACGACACCCCAGTCGTTGCCCCGGTTCTGCCTTCCGGGCAGTGCCGCGATCCGCTGGAGGGGATAGGGGCCGTCATCATAGCCGGGACCCGTCACGTCAAACTCGCGGTCCTCTTTCCGCATCCCGAAGCGGCCGTGGAAAATCTTACCTGTCGCCAGCGTCCGGTAACCGTTCCTTGAAAAATACTGCGGGAGACTCACCGCCTCCCGCAGGCCGGACACGTCCCGGCACCAGGGCTTCAACCCGTAAATTCCCGTTGTCTCAGGCCGTTTCCCGAGGAGCACACTGGTCCGCGAGGGGTTGCACAGGGGCGCCTGGCAATGGGCGTTGGTGAAGACCACGCCGCGTTGCGCCAGGGCATCGATATGAGGGGTTTTCACCAAGGGGTGTCCACCAAGACAGCCGACCCAGTCATTGAGATCGTCAGCGACGATGAACAAGACGTTGGTCCGTTCCGGGACCCCCATGCCCGGCATTCCGGCCAGACAGAACACCGTGACTGCCGCCATGAGTCGCATCTTCATATTTGCCGGTATCCTGGACCCAAAAAGGATCGCCTCCTACCGAACCGAAATTACTCTCTTGCGGCAATGAGAATAGTCGCGGCCCTCGCCCTGCCACTCCTGCCCGCCCTGACCCACGCCGGCGACATCCCCTTCTCTCACCCCCTCCCCTCCTACGCCCACTACGACGATCTCGAGATTTCCGCCCTCGCGGAACAGGTGCGGCGAAGCAATCCCACGATTCACCGCGGCGGCTGGGCATGGGACCGGCTTCTCTGCCGCTTCGTAGACGGTGGCCGGAAGCAGAAAAACGAGCTGCAAATTCTCAAGGCCTACTTCATGAGCATCCTGGACCGCTATGATGAGGCTGCTGCAGTGGGTGAGACCTTCACCCTTTTCCACAACCACAAGTCCTGGGGCAGCGGCGGTCGCATGCGTATCTTTGCCGAGCTGGTGCGGCAGGGTGTGCTCAGCAGGGAAGAGCGGGAGAAATTCAAGACACTCGTCACCGAAAGCCTCCGGCTCGACTTTCCTGACTACTCCGCGCTCGAACGGGGCGTCAACAACAGGCCCTACGGCATCAACGGCGGTCCCGCCCTCGCGGTGAAGATGTTTCCCGACCATCCCCAGTGCGAACGACACAAGCCCTGGCTGGACGCCCTCTGGCGCGAGCTCGTGGAGTATGGCGACACCACCGAAACCAATTACTATCCCTATGGACCACTGTATCTCCAGGGACTCTACGACATCGCCGAGGGAATGGGTAAATTCAAGAGCGACCGGGATTTTCTCCATCAGCATCTCTGCCGCTACCTTTCCTACGTGCGCGGCGGCGGACTACGTGGAAATCCGAACTCCGGCGTACGTATCAATCATGCGGAGGGAAATCGCGCGCGCATTTATGCCGATCCCTGGAACTCCCGCTACCTCATCGACGAGGCAGGAGGGCTGGACGGCCATGTCTGGTACCTCTTTGCCAAGGAATTCAAGGACCCCGAATTTCTCTGGGCCTCTGAACAGGCATGCCTGGGCGGGCGCCCTCCTGCCGGCCGGCCGGTCCCCGAGGACTATCTCAAGGCCTACAAACACCGCTACCACTGGTTCGTCACCCGAGGAATAGAACCGAAGGTCCCCGAAGGCGGATCATCCGTCGGATACTACAGCGCCCACAAGCATCGCAAACCAGAACGCCTCTTTCTCGGCCCCGGGCGGCACAGCGGTCAACCATTCGTCTCCTTCTATATCTTTGACCGCAATAATAACTACATGCACTACTGCGACGACTCTGATGGGAAGCTCTATGAGTACTGCGCACAGGGTGCCAAGTTCCTCCACACCAGCGGCAAATACAGCAGCGGACGGGCCGGAGTCGGGGAAACCGCTTACGATCTGCTCTCCGTTCTCCCTCCCGACATGAACTTCCCGATCAAGGAAGGAGGCGGCATGGACACCCCGACCGGCGAGGCCTGGAAAACCTCCTCCATCTCCATCAAGCTGGCCCTCCCGAGCCGAGAAGGCCCTGACTCCAGGAACTGGTTCTTCGACGATTCAATCGGCAAGTTTCGCCGCCGTGACCAGCCCACGCTCGGTTTTTCCCACGGAAACATGGACGGTTACTGGCACCTCAATGATGACTATCATCTCACGACCCTGCGCATCGGATCCTTCCTTCCCGGAACGCGCATCCAGAACATCCGCCTGGCTGGACCGAAGGGTGAAAAGATCCTGGCTCCCCTCGACTCCCTCCCGGCCAATTTGAAGGTCGAGCTGCGCCGCCGGGAGCACACCGTGGAACTCGAGGGAGACATCCGCCGGGATGCCCTGCGCTTCGTCAAAGGCGGACGACGCAAGGGCATCTGCCTCGAGGTCAACAAGCTCGGCCCGGATGCATCGCTGGATCTCATCCTCGACAATCTGGACGAACGTTTCAACGGTCACTCGGACTACACCCGCATCTCCTATGACTTCAAGGGGCCCCGCGGCGGCACGATAGTCCCGAATGTGCGCACCCGGCCCCGTTACTTCACCCCGCTCTGGCACCGCGGGGCCATCCTCGAGCGCGGAAACCTCCGGGCCGAAAACGAGGGTGGTGATTCCTACGGGTGCTTTACGATGCGCAATTACTACGGCGCGCGGAGCCGGTGGACCCGCGAAACTGTCCTCACCGCCGAAGGATATCTCGTGGTGCGCGACAGTTACCTTCCCTGCCGGGACGTTGATGGATACCAGGCCTCGCCCTGCTGGCTGATCTCCGCAGGAGAACGCAGCCAACGGGGATCAAACTGGTTCGACGCTCCCGCCCGGGATCATTCATGGTGGCAAAAACAACGGAAGCGTATCCTTATCTATATGCACCCGGATGAAGACCAGGTCTTGGGACAGGTCGAGCACCGTACTTCCGCGGACATTGGTGGAGGTAGCGTACGTAACACCTTCGCCCGTGCTACCCTCAAGGCTGGAACCCGCCAGACCTGGCTCAGCATCCTCCACCCCTTCAACGAGGGCAAAAGTGCCCACCAGATCGCAGCCCGGATCCAGACCACGATGGCTGGGGACGGTTCTGTTCATGCCCGGATCGGGGCTGTCACCGTTCGACTCCCCGCCGATGGGAAATGGCGCGTTTCGCGTCCCTGAGATCGCAGCGCGCTCACGGCTGCCTGTCCACCTGCCTGAGCACGATGTTCCGAAATGACACCGGGTCTCCGTGATTCTGCACACCGATCAGGCCGCTCTTGCGCCTCAGGCCAGGCACCTTCTTCCCATGCTTCTCTGCGATCTTCTCAAGATCTGCGTCCACTACCTGTTCGCCATTTATCCAGACCTCGCACTTGCGTCCCACGCATCGAATGCGCAGCGACTGCCACTGCCCCGCCTTTCTGGTTGCTCGTTTTGACGGAGCGAGAGCTGCATAGATAGCTCCCGTGAACTGGTCCGGCTTCAGATTCTTCCACTTGGGACCATAGTCATCGAGCAACTGAATCTCCATTCCAGCGACCCAGGGCGCGCCCTCCCTCGGGGCCCGGATGAAGACGCCGCTATTTCCATTGGCAGGGAGATTGAACTCAAGCCTCAGGTCAAAATCCTGAAACTCCCGGCTGGTGGCCAACCACTGCGCTCCCCTTCCGCCCGTGCAGGTAAGCGTTCCCTCTTTTACCCTCCAATTTTCGGGAGCCCCCCCCATGCCCTGCCAGCCGGTGAGGTCTTTTCCATTAAAAAGCACAAGAGGTTCTCCGGCCCACCCGGGAAAGGCACAGAGCGCGAATGCACCAAGGCTGAACACCAGACGAAAGCCGGAAATCATGGCCCCAAGATCAGGAATTCTGGACTCGGGGCAACCTGAAACCCGTCCTTCTGCCACCCAACCCATTACCCTCAATGAGTAAGGGATAGTAGACAAGAGTTTGACAAAGCTCAAATTGTCCAGTTTATGTCTATGTCCGGAAGGGGCATTAAGCTTCTTCCAACCTCCCAACTACAATGAAAATGAAACACTCCAAAGTCCGCGCCTTCTTGAGCGGGCTCTTCGCCCTCTTCCTGGGGGCCACTGCCCAGGCAGACAATATCGTGGAAACTCTTGCGGATCGTCCTGAGTTTTCGACCTTGGTTACCGCGGTCACCGAGGCGGGTCTTGCTGACGCCCTAGCCGACGCTGACGACATCACCGTCTTTGCTCCGAGCAACGATGCTTTCGCCAGGATTCCTGAGGACGATCTTGCCGCCCTCCTGGCAGACAAGGATGCCCTCACGGCCCTGCTGCTCTACCACGTTGCTCCCGGGGCGACCAGCTACCGGAACTTCGACAGTGGACCCCGTGATACCCTCCTCGAAGGATCCCCGGTTGAAATTACTTCAAGGAGCTTCTACTGGGGCTGGTATCGCATCGTCTCCGTCGACGACGCCCGTATCACCCGGGCTAACCTGCGTGCCTCCAACGGAATCATTCACCAGATCAACTCGGTCCTCGACCCGGGCTATGAGCCCGTTCCTTCGATCCTCGAAATCGCAGCCGGCAATCCTGATTTTTCAATTTTGGCCGGACTCGTAGAGCAGGCAGGTTTCGCGCGCGCCCTCGGGAGTGAACATGTCAACCTCACCGTTTTTGCTCCCACCAATGCCGCCTTTGAAGCACTCGGGGAAGAAACTCTCGAGGCCGTCGGCAGTGACGTCCGCCTCCTTCGCAACATCCTGAAGAACCACATCGCCGGTGGAGCGCTCGACAGCGCGACCCTGGGAGAGGCTGGCAGCGTAAGAACGCTCCTCCGCCTGAACCTGCCGGTCGGTCCCAGCGACACGTCCGCAACCGGGCTGGGTGTGGATGGCAAGCCCATCGAAGCAGCCGACATTCAGGCCAGTAACGGGATCGTCCATGTGGTCGGCGAGGTCCTCGTCCCCCCCACGCCTCAATCACTTGTAGACGTGGCAGTGGCGCGTGAAGAGCTTTCTACCTTTGTCACAGCAGTGACTGCAGCCGAACTGGCTTCCACCTTCGACAGCACCAAGAAGTGGCCGGCCTACACGATCTTTGCACCCAGCAACGCCGCATTTGCCGCCCTTCCGGAGGGTGCCCTCGAATCCCTCCTGGCTGATCCTACTGGTGCCCTCGCCGAGGTTCTCCAGCTTCACGTCGTGCGCGGACGCTTCCCTTCAGGAAGTTTGTCCGACGGGCAGGTTCTCCACACTCTCTCGGGTGAGCGACTGACCGTCTCCATCGATGACGACGGGGTCCGCATCAATGATGCCATCGTAGCGGAAGCTGATCTCACTGCCGAGAATGGNGTCATCCATATCNTCGGAAGCGTTCTGTCCGCCGAGGCCTTCACCGTGGCAGATCTGGTGGCAAGCAAGTCCTACCTCAGCACNCTGGGAGCAGCTCTCGACGCGGCCGGCCTCGCGGCCGCCCTCGATGACCCGGAAGCCGAGCTGACCGTCTTCGCCCCCATCAACTACGCATTCTCCCGTCTACCGGAGGGNACCGTGGAGTCNCTNCTGGAAGATCCTTCCGGGGCACTCACGCAGATCCTGCTCTACCACGTGGTGGGCGAAAGCCTNGANGCAGGCGAACTCGTGGAAGCGGGCAGGGCNACCACCCTGCAGGGAGCTGACGTCGAAGTCANTTCGCGGAGCTTCCGCTTCTGGGGCTGGCGCACGCCCTTCCAGATCGTCCGGGTCAATGGCCAGCGCGTGATCGCTGCCAACGTGGAGACNGACAACGGAACCGTCCATCTNCTCTCCGGCGTTCTTCTTCCCCCCGAAGANTAGGAGCAGCCGGCGAGTTNCTCGCCGCTGCCCCAGCGAGTGTCCCGGTGTCGANAGTGACATCGGGACACTTTNCGTCCCGCNCCCATGAGAACACCGGTCCNTGTCGCCTGCCTCGTCCTTGCCCTTCTGTCCGCTTGCAAACGCNAGGACGGAATCCAACGNTCTGGTGATGACTCTGGCCCCCGGAAATCTGGGACTGCCTCCAGGNNGANGNATNCGGATACACCCGGACAGGCNCCACCCCGTTCTCCCTCTTCTCCCTCTTCTCCCTCTTCTCCCGAGGCCCTCTCCAGCCTGATCTACCTCCGCCCCGACGCCGANCTCCTTCCCCTNGTCGAGTCCCTCTGTGAGCAGCCNCCTTCCTCTCAGAAAAACCAGCNATTCGCCACGATNTACGAGGAAACCCAGCTCCGTCCCGAAATCACGCGCCTGCCCCTCCTGCTTCAACTCGTGCGCCAGCCAGACCTCCCNTCCGACCTGCAGGCAACGATCCGGGCGGAGCTCCGGGCAACTCTGCAAACCGANCACGCNGAGTCNTGGGCGGACTGGTCCCTTGCGCTCGATGAATATCTCGCAACGGAACATGGTCTTCTCAGGGCGGAGGACTGACCCGCGAGGGAANNTGCCCACTGGCTTNCAGCNCTTCCCCCCTGCTTGCCTCGGTGNCCNNAGGNGCNCACCATTAGCAAAACAGGGTGTTTTAAATCCTTCAAAAAGACATCGCTCACTGCCAAAACGGGGAATAACCCCACTTCCCATCGATGCTNCGGACCTTTCTCCTACTTGCCNTCGTCCCCNCGCTCACCCCCGGCTTGCCNGCCCAGCGTCTCCCCTTGGCCGCTCCCGCCGAGGTAGGCATGTCGGCTGCAGCTCTTGAGAAGATCAACGAGGTCGTCAACCGCAAGTTCATCGCGGGGAAACAGCTGGCTGGCGCCTCCGTGCTCGTTGCCCGCAGGGGGAGGGTCGTCCACTTCGGCACCTACGGAATGCGCGATCTGCACTCCCGGGAACCAATGGAGGAGGACANCATCGTCCGCATTTATTCGATGACCAAGGCTGTCATCAGCGTAGCTGCCATGATTCTGGTAGAGGAGGGCAAACTGGAACTGGACGCTCCCATTTCCAAGTACGTGCCCGGTGTCAACGCCATGAAGGTGGGCTCCTCTCCCGCAAAGAACGAGATGACCATCCGGGATATCCTCCGGCATACCGCCGGCTTTCCANACAATGTCACCGTCGACCGCCTCTATCGGAANGCTGGGCTCCCCTCTCTTGCCGAGAGCACTCTCCGAGAGATGACGGAGCGGCTCAACCATATCCCGTTGCGATCCGAACCCGGCACCAGCTGGCACTACAGCTTCGGAACCGACGNCCTCGCCCACCTNGTGGAGGTGGGATCCGGACAAACCATTGATACCTTCCTTGCCAAACGCATCTTCAAGCCTCTCCGAATGCTGGACACNGCTTTCTACTGCCCTCCCGAAAAGAGGAATCGNTTCTCGCAGGTCTATGGACGAGATCTCCAGCCGGTGGCAGCCCCCCAACCGGGAACCAGCGGGTCCTTTAGCTTCGAAAAAGCTCCCAGGTTCCTCTCGGGAGGCGGTGGCCTTGTTTCGACCGGCATCGACTACATGCGATTCTGCCTCATGCTGTCCGGTCTGGGCGAGCTCGACAACGTNCNGATCCTGAGGGAGGNCACCGTTCAGGAAATGACCCGCAATCAACTCCCTCCTTCCGCCTACCCCATCAGTCGCCCTCCCGGCGGCCGGGGCTTCGGACTCGGTTTCGCAGTGCGGGTCGAAAAGATCCCATCCGATCCTTCATCCATCGGCGAATACGAATGGCTCGGCGGTGCCGGGACCGAGTTCTGGATNTCCCCACGGGATGAACTGGCNGTCGTCACCCTCTCCCAGGCCCTNCCCATGCGGGACCTTGGAGCTACCGTCAAGCCGCTCGTTTACGCCGCGCTTGCAGACTGAAAGTAATCGCTTCCGTGCCAGCCCTCCCGGATTGTTCTCCTTCTTCCTCGGCAGCCCCTTTGAAGAGAATGGAGCTATCTGGAGACGCAGGGCGAAAAACCATTCCGGCGGCANTCCTGGCAGGAGCCCGGATTCTTCTAGCCGGNGACCGCCGTTATTCGCTAAATGGTGGCATGTGGATCCGTGTCATGCTTGCGGCTTACCTGACCGCACACGCGCCCCCGGGATGGNGCCAAGACATCGATTACGCCCGCGACATCCAGCCAATTCTTTCCGAGAACTGCTACCAGTGCCACGGCCCGGACGCCAGAGCCCGGAAGGGCATGCTTCGCCTCGACGTGCGCGAGGATGCCGTCCGGGATCGGGACGGCTATCACGCGATCCTGCCCGGCAAACCCGCTGCAAGCGATGTCGTCGNTCGCATCAAATCCACTGACCNGGAAGACGTGATGCCACCCCCAAAAAGTGGCAAGTCCCTGAGCCCGGCCGAGATTCATCTGCTTGAGCAATGGATCAGCCAGGGCGCCCGCTTTTCCCGGCACTGGGCCTTCGAGCCCCCACAGAANCCCGCTCCTCCTGTGGTCAGGAATCCCGGGTGGCCCAGACAACCACTCGACCGGTTCGTGCTCGCCCGACTGGAACGGGAAGGGCTTTCCCCGTCACCCGAGGCAGACCGGGCCNCCTGGCTGCGCCGCGCTTCCCTCGACCTGACTGGACTGCCTCCNTCTGTCTCCGATCTCGACATCTTNCTCTCCGACAAGGCACCCCTCGCATGGGAAAATGCAATCGACCGGCTGCTCGCTTCCCCTCACTACGGCGAGCACCAGGGCCGCTACTGGCTCGACGCCGCACGCTACGCTGACACCAACGGCTATCAATACGACCGCAACAGGGACCAGTGGGTCTGGCGCGACTGGGTTATCCACGCCTTCAATTCCAACAAACCCTACGANCGGTTCACGATCGAGCAGATGGCCGGTGATCTTCTTCCTGATGCGTCGGACCAGACCCGGCTCGCAACCGGCTTCCACCGCAACCACCCCATCACGATTGAAGGAGGCGTGGTCGATGAAGAATACCGCACCGAGTACGTCATCGACCGCGTGGTGACTACCAGCACGGTCTGGCTCGGGCTCACCATGATCTGTAGCCGCTGCCATGATCACAAGTATGACCCGGTGTCCCAGGAGGACTTCTACCGGTTCTTCGCTTTTTTCAACCAGGTCCCCGAGCGCGGACTCAACGGATTCAATCCGAGGATCAACGTTCCTTCTCCGCTCGCTGGNGAAGGCAGCGACCTCCCCCNGCGGCTGGCCCGGGCGGAACAACACTATCGCGAGACGCTCAGCAAATCGGGCGCCCAACCCGGCGCATGGGAACGANGACTTCGCTCCGAACTGAACTCCGCCTGGCG
The DNA here is from genome assembly GCA_002721695.1 of Roseibacillus sp. Classification (GTDB taxonomy): domain Bacteria; phylum Verrucomicrobiota; class Verrucomicrobiia; order Verrucomicrobiales; family Akkermansiaceae; genus Roseibacillus_B. The sequence goes on from PBLI01000014.1 coordinate 25,243, forward strand.
CGTCGGAACCCCACTTCGCATGAACTCATCCGGCTCAGCAACTCTCAAGTCCCTGTCAGACCGGAGCGTTCTGGTCGGAGGAACAAATCCCACCACGGACACCTACGACCTGCTCCTCGCCAGAGAGCTGCAGGGCCCCGTNTCTGCCATCCGCCTNGAAGCACTGACCCATCCCAGCCTCACCAACGGATCGGCCAGCCGCGGNAGCAATGGCAACTTTGTCCTCAGCGAGTTCGAGGTCAGCTACCAGCTCAAGGGNGGGGANAGCATTCCAGTCCGGATCGCCCGGGCCGAAGCTGACTACGAACAGAAGGGCTACGGGATTGCNGCNGCCATCGACGGCAAGGCCGGGCCGCACGGCTGGGCCGTGGATGGGAACACCCGACCGGAGAATCGGATGGCCGTGTTCACCCTCGCCAGTCCCNTCCCAGCCGGGGCCTCTNTACGCGTGCGGATGGTTCATGGATTCGGACAGAGCCACCAGATCGGGCGTTTCCGCCTCGCAATCNCTGGTGNCCGGATCCCNCCTGCTCCNCTCCGCATNCACGCCATCCTTCAGATCGACAGTCCCAAGCGAACACCGGCCCAGCGCGACGAACTCTCCGCATATCTCACCGGGCGGTTTGCCTCGCCCGAAGTTGCCCGGGCTGCCCGGGAACTAAGCTCCCTCCGTCGCGAAAAAGAAGCCAGCAGGAACTCATTCCCCTCGACCATGGTCCTGTCGGAAAANCCNGGCATGCGCACGACCCATATTCTTGAGCGCGGCGAATACGACAAGAAAGGAAGGGCAGTGGAGGCGGGCATTCCCTCTTTCCTTGGTTCACTTCCCGAGGGGCAGACCCCGGATCGNCTGGCACTCGCGAAGTGGATGACCGGGGAGGACAACCCGCTCACTGCCCGCGTGACGGTCAATCGCTTCTGGCAACAGCTCTTCGGGACGGGGATTGTGAAATCCAGTGAAGACTTCGGGCGACAGGCCGAGTGGCCCAGCCACCCGGAACTCCTCGACTACCTTGCGGTCGACTTCGTTGAAAACGGCTGGGACGTCAAGCGCCTCCTGCGCAACATCATCCTCTCCGCNACATACCGNCAGTCCTCGCGCATTACCCCCGCNACCTACGCCCGCGACCCCGAGAACCGCCTCCTCGGCCGCGGCCCGAGCATCAGGCTCGATGCTGAGGTCATCCGGGACCAGGCNCTCTTCACCAGCGGACTGCTCCGCAGCCGGGTCGGCGGACCATCGGTCTACCCCTACCACCCAAGCGGGCTGTGGCTGGAACTGAACAACCGCCCCGGCTATTCCCGCCCCTACCCGCATTCCAAGGAGTCCGCCCACCTGTTCCGCCGCAGTCTCTACACCTACTGGAAACGCACCGTTCCCCCACCTTCCATGGCTACCTTCGACGCCCCCGAGCGCGAGTTCTGCATGGTTAGCCGAAGCAGAACGAACACGCCCCTGCAGGCCTTCGTTCTACTGCACGACCCCCAGTTCGTAGAGGCCGCCCGCTTCCTCGCCGAGCGCATGATGNCCGAGGGCGGAGCCACTCCCGGGTCCCGGCTCCGCTTCGGGTTTCGGACTGTCACCTCCCGTCAACCCAGTCCCACGGAACTCGGTCTCCTGACGNAAACCCTCAGCCAGCGNCTGGCACGCTACGAGCGCGAACCAGAAGCGGCGGCCAAACTTCTCTCCGTGGGCGCCCTGCCCGGTAATCCCAGGCTCTCATCGCCCGAGCACGCCGCCTACACCGCCGTCGCCCGCATCCTTCTCAATCTCAGCGAAACAATCACCAAAGGATAAGGCCATGCCACACCACCCTGCCACCGAGTTTCGTCTCAATCTCACCCGGCGCCATTTCCTGCAACAGGGCACCACCGCGGGCATTGGAGCCGCAGCCCTCGCCTCTCTCCTCGAATCCCGCCCCCTTCAAGCCGCTTCCCACGCAGAGAAAAACGGACCAGGTTATGCTCCNGGCAATCCGGGACCGGTTCACTTTGCCCCCAGGGCCAAGCGCGTGATCTATCTCTTTCAGTCCGGAGCGCCCTCCCAGATCGANACCTTCGATTACAAGCCCTCCCTTGAGAAACTGAATGGACAGAACCTTCCCGAGTCCGTGCGNGGGGGGCAGCGNCTCACCGGCATGACGGCTGGCCAGCGNTCCTTCCCGGCCGCGAAATCTTTCGCCAAGTTCCGCCAGTGCGGTCAATCCGGCCAGTGGATCAGCGATCTCCTTCCCTTTCATCAGCAGATCGCGGATGACATCTGCATCATCAGGTCGATGCACACCGAGGCCATCAACCACGACCCTGCAATCACTTTTTTCCAGACCGGCCACCAGCAACCGGGACGNCCCTCNCTCGGGGCCTGGGCCAGCTACGGACTNGGCAGCACCAANGCCAACCTCCCCGCCTTCGTCGTTCTTCTTGACAAGAATTCAGACAANCAGGCGCAACCGACCTACTCACGCCTGTGGGGCAGNGGCTTCCTGCCCTCCAATCACCAGGGCGTCAAACTCCGNGGACTCGGTGACCCTGTCCTCTATCTCAAGGATCCGACCGGCGCGGCGCTGGAGGACAAGCGCAAGCTACTCGACACCTTGTCGAAACTTAACGAGGAGCGCTTCAAGGGGGTCGGGGATCCCGAGATCACGACCCGCATCTCCCAGTACGAGATGGCCTACCGCATGCAGATCTCCGTCCCNGAGCTCACGGACTTTTCAGATGAACCGNANAGCACCTTCAAGCTCTACGGGGAGGATGCCCGNACTCCGGGCACTCACGCTGCGAACTGCCTTCTGGCACGCCGTCTCGCCGAGAGGGACGTGCGCTTCATCCAGCTCTATCACCGCGGGTGGGATCATCACTCCAATCTGCCCAACCGCCATCCCCGGATTGCCAGGGAAGTCGACCAGGGGTCCTCCGCTCTCATTCGTGACCTCAAGGAGCGTGGCATGCTGGAGGACACCCTCGTCATCTGGGGTGGCGAGTTCGGCCGCACGGTCTACCGTCAGGGCGGNAATGCCAGCAGCTACGGCCGCGATCATCACCCGCGCTGTTTCTCCATCTGGATGGCAGGCGGAGGAATCAGGGGCGGGACGANTTACGGGGANACCGATGAATGGTGCTACAACATCGTGGACAAGGACTCGCGAGGAGTTCACATCCACGACCTCAATGCCACCATCCTCCACCTTCTCGGCATCCACCACGAGCGCCTCACCTACCGCTTCCAGGGACGGCATTACCGGCTCACCGACGTACATGGACACGTCGTGAAGGGCGTCCTGTCCTGAACTTCGAATGANCCCCGCGGACCGNACAGGCGGCCCTACCCGAGGAACTCCCGGATCCGGTCCTTCGGGCGACCAATGATTGCCTTCCGGCCTTTCAAGANNACAGGCCGCTGCAGGAGTTGCTTGTGCCTGAGCAGAATCTCAATCACTGCCTCCGGGTTNCCCNCATAGTCGGCCGGATCGAGTTCAAGTTTCTTGAATTTGGAATCCTTCCGAACGAGATCCTCTACCGGATCTTCCANGCCGTTCAATATTTTCTCCAGGGCCGCACGATCNGGGGGCGTCTTGATATAGAGGATCACTTCGTGCTCCACTCCAAGCTCCTCGGCGACCGCCAAGGCGTTGACCGAGGATCCTCAGTGGGGATTGTGATAAATAAGAACCTTTGCCACCCCGCTGCAGTAAAGCCTCTCTCCCCNTTCGTCAATCCTCTCCCGCATCCCCCCATCAGGCCCCGCCGGAAGATGGACAAGTGGGCGTTCATGGCAGAGTCTCAACCNGACGAACCATGAANCGAACGCTCCTTTCTGTCTGCCTNCTTCCCTGCCTCGGCATGACTCCTCTCTCCGCGGCCAAGGTCAAATCGATCACNGCGGCCTCCGAGCAGGAGGGAAACGAGGCCGCCCTCGCCTTCGATCAGGATGCCGGGACCAGATGGGCGGCCCAGGGACGGGGAACATGGATCCAGTGCGAACTGGATCAGGAGATCGATCTGGCCGCGATCGGAGTCGGATTCCAGTCGTCCGAGCGGGACTACGCCTTCGAATTGACAACGTCCCGGGATGAAAAAAACTGGATTACATCCGGGANACTGCAGAGCAAGGGTCGTAATGGCGTAGTGACTTACCAGATCCCGAAAAGCAAGGCGCGCTGGATTCGGCTCACCGTTTTCGGAAGTAATGCCAACGACTGGGCCAACGTGCACACNATCCACGTTCCCGGGGTGACCCCCAAGCCTCCACCTGCCNCCCCTGCACCCCGATACGTGGTCACNGAATGGGCCACTGACCCCTCTATCGCCAACAGNGTNGCAATCTCCGTCGACGACGTTGGCAGGGCCTACGTCACCGTCGCCCGGCGCCGGAAGCAGAGCAGCCTCGACATTCGTCACCACCAGAACCTCGTCAAGAAGGACCTGAGCCTGACGACCGTCGAGGAGCGGCGGNCCTGGTATCGCGAATACCTTACCGGGAAGACGTGGCTCCCTGACCGCAACAGCGACGGGGTGCGAGACTGGCGCGATCTCACCGTGCAGAAAGACAGTGTCGTNCAGGTCGTCGACAGGAACGGTGACGGCACCGGCGAATCCATGCGCACCCTCGCCGAGTATCACACCGAGGTAACGGGGATCGCAGCGGGCGTNCTCGCGGTCGGCTCCGATGTATTCGTGGCAGCGGAACCCGATTTCCTCCGTTATCAGGATGAGGATGGCGACGGNTTCCCCGAAAAAAACGAGGTNGTGGCAACCGGTTTCCAGGTTCACATGGGACAGGGGGGGCACAACCTGAGCGGCGTGGCTGTCGGCCCCGATGGACGTGTTTANTGGTCCCTCGGGGACAAGGGGCATCACGTGAAGACTGCCGAAGGAAAGCTCTACCACCGCCCGAACAGCGGGGGCATCTTCCGCTGCGAACTGGATGGCTCGCTGGTCGAGCGCTACTCGTCCGGGGANCGCAATGCCCAGGAACTCGCCTTCGATGCCCACGGCAATCTCTTCAGCATGGACAATGACGGGGACTACCCTGGTGAGAAGGAACGCGCCCTCTACATCACCGAGGGCAGCGAGCACGGCTGGCGCCTGAACTGGCAGTGGCTGGGCAAGCAGGACTTCACCAAAATCAGCGGACTGCGCCCCTACAACCCCTGGATGGACGAAAAGCTGTTCCTTCCCGATCGGGATGACCTTGCGGCCTACCTCACGCCCACCATCGGAAATTTCGGACCCGGCCCCTGTGGGTTCGCGGCAAACCCCGGGACCGCACTCTCTCCCGAACTCGCAGATTGCTTCTTCATGACCAACCAGCAGGGACAGATCCGCGTCTTCCGCTTTATCGAGAAGGGCGCGTCCTTCGAGTTCAGGGANCAGGCCGCCATCAAGGGTGGACGGAGCAATACAGGTCTCGCGGTGGGGCCCGACGGAGCCTTGTANTCAGCCTGTTACGGCGGGGGCCGGGGATCGATCTTCCGCTTTGATGTCTCCGCCGAGCACCACCATCCAGCCCGGCGGGAAACACAGGAGATCCTGGCNTGCTCGTCCGGGAAGGCCGCCCCCGGAACGCTCCGCTCATGGCTCTCTCATCCCGATCAGCGGGTTCGCATGAAAGGACAGTTCGAACTCGCCCGCCGGAACCTCCCCGGAATCTTCGTTGAGGTTCTCAACGATCCCGGAGCCACCCGCCTTGCCAACCTCCACGCCGTCTGGGGTATCGGCCAAATTTCGAGAAGGAACCCGGGAGCCCTCTCCCATCTTGAAGCCGCCTGGAAGAGCGAGGACCCGGAGGTCATCGCCCAGTGTGCCAAGGTCGCAGGTGACATCACCGGACACCTGGCCGAGGTCAAGCAACTCAAAAAGCATCTCCTGTCCGCTCTCCGGCACCCTTCCCCACGGACACAATTTTTCGCCGCCATTTCTCTGGGCAAACACGGGATAAACGAGGCCGCTCCAGACCTCGTCAAGATGCTCGCGGAGNNAGGATCCCGGGATCCTTACCTACGTCATGCCGCCATGATGGGCCTGAAAGGATCCCTCGCCCCGGCGGATATCGCCAGCCTGCATGATCATCAGGATAGAACGGTCCGGCTCGGCGCAATCGTGGCGCTCCGCAACCTCGAGTCCCCTGAAATCAGGGCCTTCCTGAAGGACGAGGACGAACTTGTTCTGCTGGAGGCTGCCCGTGCCATTCATGACGACCAGTCCATTCCCGAGGCCCTTNCCGCCCTTTCCGAACTCCTCGAACGGCCTGAGCTCGCCAATGAGGCCCTCATGCGGCGCGTCATCAACGCCGCCTTCCGGGTAGGCACCTATCCCGCCATGCTTCGTCTCGAGGCCTACCTGACCCGTAAAAACGGCTCCTCCGTCCTGAGGCGAACGGCGCTTGCCTCGCTTCTCTGGTGGTCCGCTCCGCCCGTCCTCGATGCGGTGGAGGGCCGCTATCGCAAACACAACCCCCGCGATCCAAGGCCAGTCAATGAGGCCATCGCACGGCTCAAGCCAGTCATCATGGAAGACGACGAACTGCGGGCAGTCCTTCTCAACGGGGTCTCCGTACGGGGTGAGGCAAGCTGGCTGGAGGGCACCAGTGAACATTTCGGGAAGCTCTCCTCGGACCTGCAACTGAAAGTTCTCGATGGCCTGGCCAAGACCAATTCGCCTGATCTCAGGGAGTTCGTCCAGGCAGCCTTGTCCTCCTCCGATCCCAAGGTTCAGGAAAAGGCGCGGGCCTATGCCAGGCAAGCTGGCGTCCCACTCCTCGACCTCCTCCTCGGCATTCTCGAAAAGGAAACACCGTCCGGACAGGGCAAGGCCGTTAAACANCTTGCGGGACTTCCTGACCCTCGGGCGAAAAGAAAATTTGCAGCCCTCGTCCAGCAGTACCGTGACGGCCACGCCAATCCGCACTGGAAGCTCGAACTCTGGCAAGCAGCCCGCTCCCAGAACATCAGCCTGCCCGAAACACCCGACCGTCTTGAGTTCGGCGGCGATGCGGCCCGGGGCCGGGATCTTGTCCTGACCCACGCGGCCGCGCAATGCATCCGGTGCCACCGGGTGGGCAAGGAGGGAGGGAAACCTTCCGGGGAGCTCACCATCGGTCCGGAGTTGAGCAGGATCGGGTCAAAGCGGGATCGCAGTCACCTGGTCGCCTCGCTTCTGACCCCAAGTTCGGAAGTCTCCGACGGATTCGGAACCGTCCTCCTGAAAACCAAGGAAGGAGAGGAAATTTCGGGCATCCTGAGCAAGAAAACGGACCTCTTCTGGACGGTCACTCTCGCCGACGGGCGGAAGNGAAACCTGCGGCCGGCAGANGTCTCCAGTCACCTTATGACCTCGGCCATGCCCCCGATGGGCTCCCTGATGAAACCAGAGGAAATCCGGGACGTCGTCGAATACCTCGCGAGCCTGAAGTAAGGGGGGATTCCCCTCCGCCGTGCACCGCTCGGCTGCGCCTATTCCAGTCGCCACCGCGCCTGCCTCAAGACCGCTCGCGGAACATCCGCCATTCGCTCATACCACACGGTGACGAAAACCCCGTCATCCCCCTCCACGGTCGAAGGGTAGCCAAGATCCCCTCCCGCGCCGTCGCCTGAGATGGTAAAGGGCTCCGACCATGTCTTGCCATCGTCCTTGCTCAGGCGCGCCTGGTTCCCGAAGGGTTTACGCCTGTGCCCATAGCTCATGAGGAGCCGGTCATCCCGAAGACGCAGGAGGTGAGACGGCAATCCCCAGACCCCGATCGGATGCGGAATGGTCCATGTCTTCCCGCCGTCAGTCGATTCACACTGCAGGGTTTCCCGCGAGTTGGCCCCGTTGTGGTTGCGAATCTGCACGATGAGGGCACCACTCGCTGCCTCGACCGCATGCAACTCGTGGTATTCACGGTGGTCGTCCCCCGGCCTGGTGGGAATATCCGCCAGCCACCGCCAGCTCTTCCCGTCGTCTGCTGACTCGCACACTCCCACCTTCTCCTCGCTGGTCCAGAGAGCCTTGCCCGCATAGAGGAGGCGCCCGTCACTGAGCTGAACGGGACCATGAGGACTGTTCACGGGCACCCGGTAGCGCCCTGAGAAGGTCAGCCCTCCGTCGGTGGACCGGATCATCCACGTTCCAAGCGCCTTCCGACGCCCTTCCTCCGTCGTCCGACGGTGGGCCGCCTGCCAGCGCTCGCCCTTACCCTTCAACTGCGGCTCGTAGGCCAGGGAGGTGAAGTTCGTAATGAGGATGCTCCCCTTTGCGGTTTCCAGCACTCCGGCATCACGATCATCGATGGGACCGTCCATCACGACGCTGGGAAAGCTCCAGCTCTCTCCTCCGTCACCGGAGCGCATGAAGTCCGTCCGCCCGAAGGGGCAGACGTGTTGCTCACGCCCCCCCGAACATACCAGGAGCAACTCCCCGTCCCCACGCCGCGCGAGGGTAGGCCAACCATGATAAAGACCGGGCAAATGGCTCACGACCTTCGTATCCAGCATCTTGATGGCCGGGGCGGCCCTGCTGGACGAACCAGCCAAGAACGCCGCCCCACCCGCGGAGGAAGTGATCAGGAAATTTCGACGTGTCATCACCTCCACAGAACGACAAGAGGANCNCAGAATCGAATCATTTCTGCAAGGCGACGAGGAGCGCTCCGCTGACGGCAAGGCCTACCCCGAGAATCTTGCGCACGGTCAGACGCTCCTTGAGGANNATCACNGCCAGCGTGATGATGAACACCGTGGCCATCTGATTGAAGATCGCCGCTCGCCCCGCGGTCGTGAANTTGAACCCGGCAGTCCANANCATCGTTCCCATGAAGGGACCGAGGAAGCTCATCGGAATCATGATTTTCCATATGTCGCGCCTCCGAAAACCAAGAAAAACCTCGCCTGCCGGCCAGCGCAGNCACGCGAACGCAGCAAGCACCACTGTCGCGACAAGGAACCGGAAGGCTGAAATCCAAACCACCGACTCTTCCCGGATGATATCGCGAACCATCAGTATTCCNACCGCCATGATCACGTGTGCACTNGCTGCAAGAATCACCCCGGTCAGGAGTTCACGGTTGCTGCGAACATCCTTCGTCTTCCGCATGCCCACGGCCACCCCGGCCACCACGACGGCCCCACCAACCAGCTCCCACGTGCCCAGCATCTCCCCGAAGAGCAAGAAACCAACCGCAACCATCGATGGCGAGTAAATGCAATCCGCGAGGGCCTGCAGACTCGCCCCGAGACGATTGAGCGCCGCCGCAAAGAGGGTATCCGCGATGGTGATGCCGAGGACCGCGCTCACTACCAGTCGCAGATAATTGATCCCGGACAGGTCCGGCAGCAACGAAGCGCCCACGAGGGGGAGCGCGAGCAAGAAAAAGACCGTGGCGAANGTGCCCTTGAATACAGTCAGGGCGACCGGCGGGATCTGANAGCCCGAAATGCGCATCAGTATCACGCAAAAGGACCAGACCAGNGCCGCCAGGACAGCGAAGATGTCACCCTCGTTCATCGGATCGGAAATAACGNGGCGGGAACCTGCAACCTGAATCGCCCTCTGGCAAGCGNCACNACCNGCCTGAAANGATTTATCGGGCCCTCCGAGGAACTGATTGTCCTTCAGNGCTATCGGTTTCAGACTGCCGTCATGANGGGAACCCTCACCGTGGGCGCCATGGCGGTCATTCTTGCCGCCACGGCNTCCTCCCAGACGAGCGGNAAAAAACTTCCTCTNCCCGGCGAGACCTTCGCCGTCAAGGGCCGGANCGCCTTCCTGATTCTCCCCCCGTCAAAGCACCGCAGGACCGGTCCCATCCCGTGGGTCTGGTATGCCCCTACCCTCCNGAACCTTCCCGGGAAGGAGGAAAAATGGATGTTTGAACGCTGGCTCGCCCACGGAATCGCNATCGCAGGAATCGATGTCGGAGAATCCTATGGCAGCCCGGCCGGTCGCGAACTCTACTCCGCCCTCTATTCNCACCTCGTGGGCAAACGCGGCTGCGCCACCCGGGCAAGNCTCCTTGGTCGCAGCCGTGGCGGCCTGATGCATTACAACTGGGCCTCCGAAAACCCCGAAAAAGTTGCCTGTATAGTCGGGATCTACNCTGTATGCAACCTCNCCAGCTGGCCCGGTCTCGCACGCGCATNCGCCGCCTACGGCATGAGCGCAACCGAGCTCCAGTCCGCCCTTGGNAANCACAANCCCATTNCCCGTCTCGACCCGCTGGCTGAGGCAAAGGTGCCCATCTTCCACATCCACGGTGACCAGGACCGCGTCGTCCCTCTTGAGGCAAACTCCGGAATGGTNGCCAGNCGCTATGAAAAGGCNGGTGGTCCGGTCACTCTGAAGGTCATCAGGGACCAGGGCCACAACATGTGGTCAGGCTGGTTTCAGGACCAGGACCTCGTCGACTTTGTAATCAACCACGCTGGCCGGCAGTCGAAGTAAAATTGCCCGTCCGCCGCATTCGGCAGAACCTGAAAAATGGACCGTTCCTCCTTCGCTATCCTGATCCCTGTTTGCCTGTGCGCATCCACCGTTCTTGCAGCCGACCCCAAGGCCGGGGCTGGACCCATCGATCCCGGGGAAGAGATTGCAGCACTGGGAGGACAGGTCCTCAGGAGTCCCGGAACCGGGAACATCATAGAAGTGAAGCTCAATGGATGCGCCGGGCTCCGCGATGAGGATCTTGCCCTCGTGAGCAGATACACCTCCCTCACGGATCTCTCCCTAGAGCGCACTGCCATTACGGGAGCCGGCCTCGCTCATCTCCGCAAACTCAGGAAGCTCGAGTGGCTCAACTTGTGGAAGACCAGGGTTGACGACAAGGGGCTTGTCCACCTCGCTGAGCTCGCATCCCTGCAGTATCTTCCGGTAGGCGGCACCCGGATCACCGACGCCGGCCTCGAAAATCTCAAGGGGCTGAGAGCCCTCCTCTACCTTGGGCTCCGCGACACCGCCATCGGCGACGCAGGAGTGGCCAAGCTCACCGCGCTTCCTGTCCTGAAGGAAATCAACCTCAGGGGAACCGGGGTCACCGACGAATGCATCAACTCCCTGATCAGGATCAAGACCCTTCGCAAGTTGTGGCTCGGCGAAACCAGGATTTCCGCCCACGGCCGCTCCCGCCTGAGGGCCGCCCTGCCCTTGTGCTTACTCGACCTGACCGCGGACTGAGCTTCTGCAGGAATTTTTCTCCGAATTGCCCTGCCGGATGCTCTCGTCCGGCAACTCTCCATTGGCTCCTTCCTTCATCCATCGGTATCTTGTCCTTTTCTCCGGGATGAGCCTCCGCAAGCCGGCGGGCAAGCTCTGACCGCCACTCCCTGATCAAGCGCACGTGATCCGCCCGGAATCGCAGCACGACTGGGCGACTACAGGGAGGCTGTGCAAAGGTGATTCCGGAAGAAGTCTCCCCCGGCCGGGAGACGATCAATATGCGGAGTCTTGAGATACCTGGCTCCAATCCAGCTCAGGGCGTCTCATCGCTGATCATCGGGGAGGACGAAGACGACATCGGGGCGCGTCGCACTCTGTGCGGGAGCCACCACGGTCAGGNCGAGGAAGAAGGNCGACAACTTCTTCNTGATTCGNAACCCTNTTCAACGCGGTTGGCACCGNGATGATAAGCCGCAATCACGGAAGNCGCCCGCCCCNCGANCNNCGCTGCTCGCAACTCCCCCNCCACACATTATCAGGGCTCCACCAACATTGTCCGNGCTTCTTCGGCGCTACCTCCCACTGCCCNGCCGNAACCAGTCGCGCTCAGGAAAGAAANTNNCCGGCAAGCTCTCCAAGNCGCGCAATCCGCACGTCGGGCTCGTAATCTCCGGGCTTCGCCTCGAACTTTTCGTAAGGGATATGCTCCGTGGTCAGAACAGCGCCCATCCCCATTCTCTTCGCCCCCTGGACATCTGCCAGCCAGTTGTCACCCACATAAACACAATCCTCCCCCGCGAGACCCAATCCCCCAAGGAGAAGCTCAAAGGGCCGCGGGTGCGGCTTGACGAAACCTACCTCGCCCGAGATCACAATCACCTCGAAAAACTGCTCGAGCGAGAGCCTCGCCAGGCCATCCCGGATCGAACGACCGCAGGGATAATTCGAAAGCAGAGCGAGCCGGTAACGCCGCGACAGCCTGCCGAGCAATTCAAGCACCTCCTCAGCGACATGGACCGCCTCAACGAAGGCNCGGTAACGCACTTCCACCATCCGCTCGACCTGCCAGGGTTCTGGCTCCACCGAGCACACTTCCCGGATCAATTCCGCCCCCAGCGAGGACAACTCTCCCTCGCGGAAACCATTCGAGTAGGGCGCTACAATCTGTGCATTGCGGACCGCACGCAATCTCTCCGCATCGCACTCTCCGAACATGTCCACCAGCGCCTCCCGGAGGGCATCAAACTGGTGCGCGATCTGCCGAGGCCCGAATTCTATCAGGGTGTTCCCAAGATCGAAACACATCGCCCTCGTCGTCTCCTGTAGTGCACGGGTCCCGTCTTCCATTCGAAACACAGAATGGCACGCCATGTTCCATCGGCCCAGCGATCATTCCCGCTAAGCGGTAACCACAGACGGCGATCCGGACGGAAAAAGCCGGAATGATACCTCGATTACTGAAATGTCCGGCTAAAGGTCTTATCTTCTCAGCCACCCATTCCTTCACTCCGCCCGCAGGGCATCCCGCAGGACCTGCACGGTGTGCCTGACCTGGACGGAGGACCCCGCCCTTGCAAGGTGAGCTTTGAGCTGGGTCAGGCACCCGATATTTCCGCTNGCNACNACCTCTGCCCCGCTCTCCATCACCGCTCGTGCCTTTCGCTCACCGAGCGCAGCGGCCACCTCCGGCTGGTCGATATTGTAACTACCCGCCGATCCACAGCAGAGGTGCCCGTCCCGCAACTCCATTACCTTTACACCGGGAATGCGCTGCAGCATGCGGCGCGGCTCATCCCGCACCCCCTGTCCGTTCGAAAGGTGACAAGCATCGTGGTAGGCAATCACTACCTCCTCACCACACCGGGGAAAATCAACCAGTTCCCCAAGCTGCTCAAGGTAGACACTCACGTCTACGACTCGCGCGGCCAGCTCCACAGCCCGCTCCTCGTCCTTGGTCCCCCTGAGGATGAGGGGGTATTCGTGCATCCCCGATCCACACCCTGCCGCGTTCGTGATAACCGCATCCACCTCCGGGAAAGCCTTGATGTTACGACGCGCAAATTCCTTTGCGGACCGATGATCTCCGACATGCCATGAGAGCGCACCACAACAACCCTGTCCCCGCGGAACCAGCACTTCCACCCCGCTGCGGGTGAGCAACTCGATGGTGGCCGCGTTGATATCAGGATCGAGGACGCGCTGGGCGCAGCCGGCAAGCAGGGCCACGGTCGCCCGGCGGGCGCCCTTAGCCTCGTAGCGCTCTTCCAGCTTCCGNTATGNCGGNAGCTCGGAGGGCAAAAGGTCCAACATGGGGCGCAAGGANCCGGGCAACAGGGAGCCCAGGGCCTTNGCCAGCCTTCCCATGCCTGCCGCCAGGCGGAAGCGCGTGGGATATGGCAGGGTCAGCGACAGCAGGAGCCGCCGCACTTTCTCTTCCAGCGACCGCGACCGCTTTTTTTCCGCNAGGGCCCGGAAAGGACTGATCAGGTTGCGATATTCCACACCCGAGGGACAAGCCGGCTCACAGGCCAGGCACCCCAGACAGGCATCGAGATGAGGCAGGGCTTCTTCCATCTCCAGTTTCTCTTCCAGGACTTCCTTCATCAGGACAATACGCCCCCGGGGAGTATCGAGTTCCTGTCCCAGTTCGCCGTAGGTCGGACAGGCCGCGAGGCAAAAACCACAGTGCACNCAACTGCGCACCGCTTCCTCCATCGGCTGCCCGAAGGGACCGATCTTCTCCACGTCAATCTCGTTCAGCATGACTGCCCGTCGTTCGAATATCAGATTCGTGGGAATCTTCCTGCCGGNTCGAGGGCCTCCTTGACCGCGTGCCTGATCTCTCCTCCCCGTCGAACTCCCAACCATGGCTCCCCCATGCCCTTCCCCCTCGTNACCATGCCTTCCAACCCTTCTTCNTCCAACACCTCGCGAACCGCGNTCAAATCGTCCCCCTCGAAAGACAACCAGGCCACATTNCCACCCGACGAGCACCAGCACTGGATTCTTCCGCCGCGGCCTTCCATTTTCTTGACCACCGAACCCATGCGCGAGGGCGTAATCACGACCTTTGCCAGGAACTCTCCCTCAGCCCAGAGTGCCTCTCGCGCCTCCTTCCAGATCCTCCCGTTCTGCATCCGCTCCACCTCTCCTGGCCACCGCCCGAGGATCTCTCCACACAGGTCGTCGAGGGCCTGGCNGGGCCCGCCCAGCCGCACGTGAAGCATGTTANTTGCCGGATCATAATCCAGAGCATCCGGCTCCCATCGGGAGGANGCTATCGCTGACAGACGCTCTACAGCGACGGCATGGTCCTGACAACCTACGGAGAGCGTCGCANACTCGCAGGGCGCGGGAAAGACCTTGAANCTCAGTTCNGTCAGNAGCCCATAACGCCCCTGGCTCCCTACCAGAAACTTGGGGAGGTCAAAACCCGCCGCATTCTTAACCACCTTGCCCCCCGANCGCACAAGTTGACCGGTCCCATCGACAAACTGCACCCCAACCAGAAAATCGCGCAAACCTCCGAACCTGAGGCGTCCCGGACCAGAGACACCCGAGGCCACCGTTCCTCCCAAGGTGGCCCCGGCCCCGGCGAAGAGAGGATCGAAAGGAAGATACTGGCCCTTCTTCCCGAGCGCCTCCTCTACCTCCGCGATTGCCGTGCCCGCCCNAGCCGTGAAAGTATACTCCGAAGATTCATACTCAGTGATGCCTGCTAGCCCGCCGAANTCAATGGCCTCCCCTTCCCCGATCAGNGCGGGNTTGGTCCCTCCGCCCACCGCACAGACATGCGCACTGGATCTCACCACCTCCTCAACTTCCTCTGCACTGACCGGTTTTGCTCCCATTATTCCCTCGATATGACGCCCGCCGCTTCGAGCGGATGAAGTCCATGTTGTGAAAGGGCGGGCGCCTCGGACCCGGGAAACATTTTCCCCGGGTTGGCCACTTCCCCCGGGTCAAACGCTGAACGAACCCGCTTCATGACCTCAATATCGTAGTCCGAAAACATGTCGGGGAGATAGTCCCGCTTCTCCATTCCGACACCGTGCTCACCCGTAATGGAACCGCCCATCTCCACACACATCTCCAAGATACGTCCGGCAAGTTCTTCGGCTCCATCGAGCCCCCCCGGAACCCGCCCGTCATACAGAATGAGCGGATGCAGGTTGCCATCGCCGGCGTGNAAGACATTGGCCACCCGGAAACCCGTTTCCCGGGACATCTCGCCAATCCTCCGCAGCGCCTCTCCNAGGCGTGTCCGCGGAACCACTCCGTCTTGGACAATGAAGTCAGGACTCAGGCGGCCCACAGCCGAAAACGCGCTCTTGCGCCCCTTCCAGATCGTCATGCGTTCCGAGCTGTCGGCTGCAATCCTCGTCTCGAATGAATTCGTTTNCTGGAGGATCTCNTGCAACTGCCTGCGTTCCTGTTCCACCGTCTCTACCGGACCTTCCAGCTCCACGATCAGGACAGCCTCCGCTCCTTCCGGATAGCCACAAGCCACCGCCGCTTCCGCGGCCTCGATCGCAAGCGCATCCATGATCTCCAGCGCCCCGGGCAGGAGGCCTGAGTCGATCACTTCGGCGACGGCATTGCCGGCCTCCTCCAGAGAATGGTAGCCGGCGAGGACGGTGTGAAAACACTCCGCCTTCGGCAGCAAACGCAGGGTGAACTCAAGNCCTACCCCGAAGAGCCCTTCCGACCCGCAAAACAATGCGGTAAAATCCGGGCCAACCTGCTCACGGCTACGNCCTCCGAACTCCACTACCTCACCTGTTGCCAGCACCGCCTTCATACCCAGAACATGATTTGCGGTCATCCCGTATTTCAGGCAATGCGCTCCTCCCGAATTAAAGGCAACATTTCCCCCGATCGTGCATATCGTCTGACTCGAAGGATCCGGTGCAAAATGGAGACCATGTGGATCGGCGGCACGGCTCACGTCCAGGTTGATGACCCCCGGCTCCACCACCGCCACACGATCAAGCGGATCGACCTCCAGAATACGGTTAAGTCGGTTGAGCGTGATCACAATCCCCTCTGCCACCGGCAGGGACCCACCGGAGAGTGAAGTCCCGCTCCCCCGTGCCACGAAGGGCACTCCATGGCGGTGACACCACCGCACAACCTCGATCACCTCTTNCCCGGTTTCCGGCACCACCACNGCGCGTGGCTTCTCCTTGAAGGCGGTCAGNCCATCTGATTCGTAGGCTGCCAGATGCACGTCCCCGGCAAGGACCCGGTCGGCGGGCAGCAGCGCTTTGAGGGAAGCGATCATCCCATCACCTCGTCCAGCGCCGCGAGCAGGAGATCCACATTGCGGGGGGTGGCTGCGTGCCCCATCAATCCTATTCGCCACGCCTTGCCGGCAAAAGGACCCAGGCCAGCNCCGATCTCAATNGAGTANTCCTCGAGCAACCGACTCCGCACAGCGGAGTCCTCCACGCCCTGCGGAATCGAGACNCANTTCAGGGTGTGCAGAGAATGCCGGGGGATATAAGAAAGGCCCCGTTGCTCAAGACCCGAACGCAGACGCTGGTGAACAGCGCGATGCCGCTCAAAGCGTGCTTCCAGACCTTCTTCCAGCACGATCGCCAGGGCTTCCCGCAATCCGTAGACCATGTTGATGGGTGCGGTGTGGTGATAGGCCCTCGCTCCACTCCCGGCATAATAAGCACGCAGCATCGAAACGTCGAAATACCAGCTCCGCACCTTGCTGGAACGGGCATCCATCACCTCAAGNGCNCGCTCCGAAAAAGAAACCGGGGACAACCCCGGGGGACAGGAAAGGCATTTCTGTGTGCCGGAAAAAATGGCATCGATCTCCCACTCATCAACCTTGACCGGATGTCCACCCAGGGAGGTGACCGCATCAACCACCAGCAACATCCCGGCTTCATGGACAATCTTGGAGATCCCTTCCAGCGGCTGGTGCGCCCCGGTAGANGTCTCTGCATGCACGATGGTCAGGAGCTTGGCCTTGGGATACGNCTCCACGGCCTGCTCCACCGCCGCTTCACCAATAATGTCACCCCACTCGGCCTCNACCGTGTGCACCTCCGCACCGCAGCGCTCCATGATGTCCTTCATGCGTCCCCCGAAGACACCATTGATGCACACGATCACCTCATCACCATGCTCGACCAGATTACTTGCAATGGCCTCCATNCCCGCCATTCCCGTGGCTGAAACCGGAAAGGTCAGTGAGTTGCTGGTTTGGAAAACCCGGCGNAGCATCATGCAACACTCGTCCATGATCTCGATATAGTCCGGATCGAGGTGGCCGAGGGTGGGAGACCCAAGCGCCCTGAGGACCCGGGCAGGCACAGTCGAGGGCCCAGGCCCCATCAGNATCCGCTCGGCGGGGTCCAGTCTTGCAAATTCACTCATAAAACCCCGCCATCCTCTTCCTGCCAACGTTCTTGCCAACCAGAAAACGCCTCTCCCATCACCAGACGACAGGTTGTCCTCGCAAGCGAACTCCCATTCATCGAGCAACCAGTCTCCCAAATCTCGCCCGGAGAGCGCTCAACTTACTATAATCCGCAAAGACCATCTCAATATTTTCCCCCGGCCATGAACAATGAATCGACTCCCCNAAAGATCCCCAAGCCGCCAACCCCTCCACCACCCGAACACGTGCCAAATCACCCGGNNCGTTCCCATCCGCCCTCCCTCCNAGCTGNCCCCTCTCCCCCGGCGGGCGCNAGNGCGGGATCCTTCNTATANCCGAACCCGGATGAGCGCAGCGCCGGGATGCTCATGCATCTCCTNGGACTCTTCACAGGACTCCTCGGCCCCCTCGTTCTCTGGCTCGTGCGCAAGGACAGCTCCCCCTTTATCGATCACCANGGGAAGGAGTCCCTCAACTTCCAGATNACCATCGTGATTGTCCTGTTTGGCGGCATGATCTTCGCCGGTGGGCTCATCTTTCTGNCCCCCGGCAGCGCCTTGTTCCTCATTTGCCTCGTAGTCTTGTTCTTGTCCTACCTCGTTCTTATCGTAGTGTGGGAAATCACCGCCTGCCTGCGGGCTCACCAAGGGGTGTGGTATACCTATCCCATGAATATCCGGATAATCCGGTGACGGCCATCGCATCGGCGCTCACCCCGGTATCCCTCCCCGGAAAAATCGCCCATCTGTAACTTAAGACAATACCAGAGGGACCTTCATTACTCTCCCACCCGCTCCTACCGCTCCTTCGGTGGAACCGAGGAAATCACGCCCAACTCCCGCAACTCCTGCGCCGTCCAACGATGTTGGGCACGAAACTCGTCGTTGTCCTCGTCACTCGCCAGAAGGGCCTCCCAGGTTGCCACCGACTCGCGCAGGTAGAGCACCGCATCTTCCTCCTTGCGGGCATTGTGAGCCGCCCGGCCCAGATCGCCGGTCAGATAGGCAAGGGAGCGCTTGAGCTCACGCTGGCTGGGATGGCTCACCCCCTGCGCGATCAAGTCGATGAAAGTTTGGCGGGCCTCGACCCCGAGGGGCAACGCTTCGCCGTATTTGCCATCGGCACTCAGCAATCCGCACTGCTGCCAGGAAAGGATCGCAAGCCGGAACCTCGTGATGGGATCCTTGGGCTCGCGCTGGAGAGCCGCTTCCGCATGGGCCTGCCCCTCCTGCACCAGCCGCAGAGCGTCCTTCGAGTAGCCCGTGCCAGCACGGCAGGCAGCCAGCACGCTCTTCAGCGCCGCAAGCTGATTCAAGGCCCCTTCTCTCTCCTCCGGGTTGGAAACAGCAGTCTCCAGCAGCTCAAGGGACCGGGCTGCCAGGTCTTCCGCCCGGTCAAGCTCTCCCTCTTCAAGGGCCGACTGCGCGATCGCCCCGAGGGCCTGGGAAAGCTCCACCTGGACGTCAGCCCGGTTCGGCTGCACCTCAAGCAATTCCATCAATTCGACGGCAGCCTGTTCGCGCAGCAGGATGGCCGCATCCACTTCGCCCGCGCCGGTCGCAGCCTGTGCCGCCGTGGCATAGCCTCGCGCCCTCCAGATCCGAAGCGGGGAAAGCGAGGGCTGCTCCTCACACAGGCGGGTCATCTCCGCAAAAGCGTTGCGATAAGTATCCAGTGCCGCGGTGGCATCCCCGTTGCGAAACTGCATGCGTGCTTCCGCCATCCGCAATGCTGACTTGAGACGCCGCGTCTGGCGCTCCCCATCGGGCAGCGAGGCAAGAGCAGCTTCCGTCTCCGCCAGTTCACCGGGAGTCACTTCCGTAGTGGTATCCTCCGAACCCAGCAGACAGACCAGCACCCGGGTCCGCGCAAGGCGCCTCTGGGTCTCGGGGTCAGTTACCGCAGCCTCNCCCAGGACCTCCTTCATTTTCTCGCGGGCCAACTTCGGCCGATCCCCCGCCAGGGCCACCTCGGCAAGGGCCAGCTTCAATCGCCACGCATTTTTCTGGAACTCTTCCGGGAGCTCCTCGATCACCTCCAGCTGGTGCTCCAGTTTGTCCTGCAACGAGGAGAGTCGGCCGATACGGCCCTCCAAGGTGGGCAACTGTTCGGCTCCCCGCTCGATCGACCAGGACAGGAGTTGATCACTGAGCTTGTGAGCCTCCATGAGATCGTCCGCCATTTCCCGNACCTGTGCTTCCTGCTCCTTGGTGACCGTTTCAAGCTGATTCCGGTCAGCCAGCATCTCAAGAAACTTNCGGTGCTGCCGTCGAAGCTCCTCCGGGTCGACCTGAGGCTCCGCCTCCACCTCCACCATCTCCTTGACCTTCACCTCGACGATCTTCGGCTCGGGGTCGTCCTGGTTGATGATTTTATAGGCCAGCACCGCCCCAAGGGCGGCACAGGCGGCGATTCCTGCCGAGGCGGTCGCACGCCAGGTCTTCTTCTTCCGCTCGATAATCTCTACCCGATCTTCCTCCGCTTCTTCGGCCAGACGCTGTTGCCGCGAACTGGCAATCGACTCCAGCGCGCGCAGCACCTCCCGCATGTCTCCAAAGCGCTTCCACGGGTCGAGCTGGAGACATCGCTCGATGACCTGCCGCCCCTCCTCCTCCTCCCTGGTAGGAGCTGCNCCCCTCCAATCCGAAAGCGTGGTCTTCTCCAGCTTGAGTGCGATCCGCTCACAATCAGCCTCCACCCCACGCCGGCGTTGTTCGCCCAACGCGGGGGCCACCTTCTCGAACGTGTCATTGCAGCGTGGGAAAACCCCATTAAGCAAACGGAAGGCCAGCGTCCCGAAGGAATAGACGTCCCACCCGTAGCCAGCCCCCTCCAGGTAGCCGTCCGGGTTCGTGAGTTGCTCGGGCGGGGCATACAACAACGCATCCGTGTAGGAGAGCTCGGCCAGNCCCGGCATGAGACCCTGCGCGTAATCGGACAGCAGGACCTCGCTATCTGAATCGAGGAAAATGTTCCCGGGTTTCAGGTTCCCGTGAGCCACCCGACGGCGATGAAATTCCGCCAGAACCTGGGCGAGACGCCTGATCAGCATCCACGAGCGACGCTTGCCGATATACTCTCCGAGCCGCAGCTGGAGCGTTCGGGGAACGAATCGCTCGCCAACCCCCTGNACGACGCGATCCGCCATCAGNCCCCCNATCAGCAAAAAAGGCNCTTTTTCCAGCGAATGCGCAATCAGAGGGACCGTTGNTCTCGGTGGACTAGTCCGATAAAGGCGATTTACGCGATTGCCTAGAAGCTCTGAGTTGATGCAATTCGGATCCAGAATCTTAACCGCCACGAGGCTTCCTGAGTCGTGTCGCGCAGTATANACCGTNCCACACGCACCCTTTCCGATCAGGGTATCAATCCGGTATCCAGGTATGTCGGGGAGACTCATGGAAAGTGTGGAGAATCGACTTGGGGCGGGGCTGCCGGGCCAACCCGGGGCCCCACCCTGAAAGGGCCATCCCGGCGAGCTCGTAAATCGNGAAAGTNGCTGACTTCCTCGGATTAATNTCTTAAGAACTTTAACATCTCCTGCCTAAGACGACCATGAAAAATATACCGTGCCCCGGAAACCCACTCGCCCGGGATTACTCCCGTCGGGAATTCTTATACGTCGGCATGCTCGGAAGTTTGGGCCTGACCCTGCCACAGCTGCTGAAGATGGAGGCCAAGGGGGCCCAGAAATTCTACGAAACCCGCGAGGGTGTCGCAAAATCGGTCATCAATATCTTCCTGCCCGGGGGCGCGGCGCACCAGGAGACCTTTGATCCCAAGTATCTTGCACCCACCGAATATCGCGGACCCCTCGGCACTGTGGCCACGGCCCTCAAGGGAGAGCGATTCAGCCAGCANCTGGACCATCTCGCCAAGGTAGCCGACAAGATCACGGTAATCCGCTCCATGGCCCATGGGGAAGCGGCCCACGAACGCGGCACGCACAACATGTTCACCGGTTACCGCCCCTCTCCCGCAATTGAGTATCCCTCCATCGGATCGGTCATTTCCCATGAACTGGGCCCCCGCAACAATCTTCCTCCCTACGTCTGTATTCCCAGCGTCCCAAACTCCTTTGCCAACTCCGGCTATCTCTCGTCCGCCTACGGGCCGTTCGCGCTTGGGAACGATCCGAGCCGCAAGGACTTCAAGGTTCGCGATCTCAATCTGCCNTCCGGCGTAGACGAAAAGCGATTCAACCGGCGCCGGTCCTTGCTCGAGACGGTCGACTATCACTTCAAGTCACTCGAGCAATCAGACGCCCTCTCCTCGATGGACGCGTTCTACCAGCACGCCTACGCCATGATCTCCTCTCAGAAGGCCCGCGAGGCCTTCAACCTGAATGCGGAAGAAGACAAGATGAAGGAACGCTATGGTCTCAACGCCCCCGGACAGCGNATGCTACTCGCCCGCCGTCTGGTGGAAGCGGGGGTGCGCTTCGTCTCCCTTACCGCCGGGGGCTGGGATCACCACGGAAACATCAAGGGCTCCATCGAGAGCAACCTTCCGCCGGTCGACCAGGCCGTGGCCGCACTTATCAGCGACCTCGACGAGCGCGGACTGCTCGACTCGACAATGGTCATGCTGACTTCCGAGTTCGGCCGTACNCCCAAGATCAATAATACGGCGGGCCGGGACCACTGGCCCCGNGTGTTCTCCGTCATGATGGCAGGAGGCGGGGTCAAGCGTGGGATGATCTACGGCTCATCCGATGCCCTGGGCGGCGAACCGGAAGAAGACCGCGTAGGCGTGGAAGATCTTGCCCAGACTGTTTATAACCAGCTCGGCATCACCGGAGACAAGGAGCTGATGGCTCCCGGGGGCAGACCCATGGAAATTGTCGACGGCGGCAGCGTGCTGGACGAGATCCTAGAAAAGAAGGCCTAGCGACTTCCCAGACATCTGATTCCAAATTTTTCCAACTCACCGACGCTGGCCCGGCGCGTCTGCCCCCGCCGCCTGTGCCTCGATTCGGCCCGGCCTGAACGGCGTCAACCTCACATCTCTCATGATCGCCAGATACCTTAGCCGATTCCTCGGGGTCCTGATTTGCGCGTTGGTTGCGCACTCAGCCCTCGCATTCACGCCCACCATCGGCACGATCCAGCCGCGCGGAGGCCAGCGTGGAACTGAGATGAAAATCCGCCTCAGCGGGGACCGGCTCTACGAGCCTCAGGAAATCCTGCTCTACCAGCCCGGGATCACCGTCACCGAGCTGGAGAAGGTGGGTGACCAGAACAAGACTGTCAGCGCTACCATCACGATCGCTCCAGACGCGCCCCTCGGCGAACACCTGCTCCGCCTGCGCTGCAAGGGAGGCGTGACCTACCAGCGTTCGTTCTGGGTGGGTCAGTATCCCACAGTCATGGAGAAGCGAACCGAGGATCGAAGCAGGGACGTCAACAGTGAATTCGATTCACCCCAGGATATCGAGATCAATACCACCGTGCAGGGGGTGGCGGATAGCGAGGATGCCGACTATTACCGGGTGCAGTGCAGGAAAGGGGATCGGCTCTCGGTAGAGGTCGAGGGCATGCGACTGGGAAGCACACTCTTTGACCCATACGTCGCCATCCTGAACAAGGGGCGCTTCGAACTCGCCTCCAGCGACGATACCGCCCTTCTCTTTCGCGATTGTGCTGCGTCCATCATCATCCCGGAAGACGGCCCCTACACCGTGCTTGTCCGGGAATCGTCCTACCAGGGCACCGGGAGCTGCCAGTATCGCCTCCATGTCGGAACCTTCCCCCGACCCACCGCAGTTTTCCCACCCGGGGCCCAGCCCGGTGAAGCCCGGGAGTTCACCTTCGTAGGCGACCCCACCGGCGACCTGAAGACCGAACTGAGCATCCCGAAGGACGCACAACGATTCCTCGGCATGATCAAAAGTGGAAACTGGTTCGCCCCCTCGGGTATTCCGGTGCGGGTGAGCGCCCTTCCTTATTACAACGAGAGGGAACCGAACGAAGGCAGCAAGGAAGCTACCCCCGAGGAGGCCCCGGCCGTGCCCGTGGCCTTCCACGGAATTCTCTCCAAGAAGGAGGACAAGGACTGGTTCCGCTTCGCGGGCAAGAAAGGCCAGCGTCTCAGGGCACGCGTGTTCGCGCGTCAGATCCGCTCCCCTCTCGATCCATACATTATCGTCCGTAGGGAGGGCGAATCCCAGCAGATTGGAAACAACGACGATGCCGAAGGCGGAGACCCTGACAGCCGTCTCGACTTCGAGATTCCTGAGGACGGAATATACAACATCAACATCCGCGACCAACTCCACAGCAGCGGTTCGAATTATACCTACCGCATCGAAATCACCGAACGCGGTCCAGCCCTTTCCGCCACTCTTCCCTATGGTGACCGTAACAACAGCCAGAAGTGGAAGATGATCTGTGTCCCGCAGGGTAACCGCGTCGGCCGAGTGGTGAACCTCGGACGGAGCAACATTGGTTGCGACCTGGATCTGGAAGCCCCTCACCTGCCGTCGGGAGTGGTCCTCGATAGCGATACCGCCTCCCGCAGCATCAACACCATGCCAGTTATTTTCGAAGCCACCTCGGAGGCTGAGATTGCAGGGGCCCTTTACAAACTCAATGTTCGTGATCCTAAAACCGGCCTTGCCGGGCCATTTGATGAAACCATTCACCACATCGAGGTCAACAACGCGGGCACCTTCCACAGTTATCACGACGAACGGATTGCGATTGCAGTCATCGAGAAAGCTCCCTTCGAACTTGAACTCGACGTTCCTCCCGTTCCCCTCGTCAAGAACGGTACCATGTCCCTCAGGATCCGAGCACTGCGGGACCCCGAGTTCAAGGAAGCCATCCGGGTCACCCTCCCCTGGCGCCCTCCCGGTGTGGGCGCGCCTTCCAGCGTGACCATTCCCGAGGGCAAGAACGAGGTCCTCATGGGGATCAACGCCAATAGCAGCGCCAGCGTGGCAAAGTGGCGCATTTTCGTTTCCGGGGAAGCCACCTGCAGCAAGGGCCCGGTTCTGGTCTCCTCCAAGCTCCAGCCCATCGAGATTGCAGATCCCTACGTGGGAGGCAAGATCGAACTGGCTGCTACCGAACTGGGGCAGGATACCGACCTCGTCTGCTCCCTGACAGTCCACAAGGAATTCGAGGGAGAGGCCAGGATCCGCGTGAACGGATTACCACACGGAGTGACCGCCGAGGAACTTGCCATCACCAAGGAGTCCAAGGAAATCACCTTTCCACTCACCGTCAGCAAGGAGGCCAAGAAAGGCAAGACTTCGAACCTTTTCTGTACCGTGACCATCACGCAGGACGGGCATCCCATTCGTGGCACTGCAATGGGTGGAGGCGTCCTTCGCATCGACCCTCCCCCGCCCGCGCCCAAGAAAGCTGTCGTCGCCAAGAAGGAAGAGCCCAAGGCGGCGGAGCAGAAACCCGTCAAGAAGCGCCTCTCCCGCCTTGAGCAATTGCGCCTTCAGAGTAAAAACGCCAACTGAGACTCACTGCATGAAGCCGATCAAAAAGAACGCTTGGCTCTTCGCCCTGGGTCTGACCTGCACCCCCGCCATTACCTCGGCGGCTACTTTCGAAAAGGTCCGCACCATCCTTGAGCAGAATTGCCTCGAGTGCCACAACGCGGACAAGGACAAGGGCACACTGCGACTCGACACCCACGAGCTCGCCCTGAAAGGTGGTGATGGAGGGGCAGCCCTCGTGGCTGGAAACCCTGAAGAATCCGAGCTGTATCAACGCGTCATCCTTGCCTCGGACGATGAAGAACTGATGCCTCCCCTCAGTGAGAAGTCAGACCGCGAGCGCCTCTCCGAACGGCAGGCCTCCATTCTGAAATCATGGATTGAGGCCGGCGCAGAGTGGCCCACGGGCGTAACACTGAGCGCAAAGCCCAAGGCTCCGTATGCCGAGGATCCCGACATTTCCGACCCCCTGCTTGCCCGGCTCGAAGTCTATCCCAAGGGTGTCACCCTTGAGACCGCGGCAGACTTTCACCGCGTGGTAGTCATCGCAAACTACAAGGACGCAACCTCGCGTAATGTCACCCCATGGGCCAAACTGAGCCTCGCTAATCCCGAGCTGGCCACTCTCGAGGGCAGTCTCCTCAAGCCAACGGCTGATGGGGAGACAACGCTGAAAATTGAATTCCGTGGCAAGAACGCGGAAATCCCCGTCGTCGTCAAGGATGCGACCAGGGACCGACCCATCAGTTTCCAGCTCGATGTCATGCCCGTCCTGACCTCCGCCGGTTGCAACACGGGTTCCTGCCACGGATCGGCCCGTGGACAGGACGGCTTCATGCTATCGCTGTTTGGATATGATCCCGGGGGAGACCACCATCGCATTACCCGCCAGCTGTCGGGACGCCGGGTCAATCTTGCCATTCCTGAAGCGTCGCTCCTGGTCACCAAGGCTACGGGCGAGGTTCCTCACACCGGGGGAAAACTCTTCGACGCGGACTCGCCTAATGCAAAGACCCTTATCGCCTGGATCAGGTCCGGCGTTCCATACGACAAGGACGATATCGCGCTACCTGTCGGAATAGACGTGGAGCCGAAACAGTATGTCATCAAGGGTGAAAAGGTGAAGGTCCCGCTCACGGTGCGGGCCCGCTACTCGGACGGCACCGACCGGGATGTCACCAATCTGTCCAGCTTCAGCTCCTCCAATGACAATAGCGTTGAAATTGACGAGCACACCGGAGTAGCCAGCACCAAGAACCGCGGAGAAGCCTTTCTCCTTGCCCGCTTCCACACCTATACGGAAGGAACTCAAGCCATCGTCATTCCCGACAACCTCGTCTACGAGAAGCCCGAGCTGGAGGCCTTCAACTACGTAGACGATCACGTCCATGCCAAGCTGCACAAGCTGCGCATCTACCCCTCGGAACTCTGCAGCGATGAAGTCTTCGTGCGCCGGGTGTTCCTCGACATCGTTGGCGTTCTTCCTACTGAAGAGGAACGCAGGTTGTTCCTGGCAAACCAGGCTCCCGGAAAGCGGGAAGCCCTCGTTGATCAACTGCTTGAGCGCAAGGAATTCACCGAGATGTGGGTCATGAAATGGGCCGAACTGCTCCAGATCCGCTCCACGGGAAACAACGCCAACCAGGTCAGTTACAAGTCAGCTCTTCTGTGGTACGAGTGGCTTCGCGACAAGGTAGCCAACAACCAGCCCTTCAACGGGATTATCTACGATCTCCTTTCGGCCCGGGGCGGGACATTCAAAAATCCCGCCACCAACTACTTCAAACTTGAGAACGACGTAAAGCTGCGCACCGAGAATGTGGCTCAGGTATTCATGGGGACCAGGATCCAGTGTGCCCAGTGCCACAATCACCCATTTGACCGCTGGACCATGGATGACTACTACGGCTTCGCGGCCCTGTTTGCCCAGGTCCGTAAAAAGCGGGCCGAGGACCCACACGAACAGATCATCTTTGACGGCGGAGGCCAGATCCAGCACCCGGTCACGAAGACCAATGCCGTCCCGCAGTACCTCGGTGCCGACGGTCCGGCCACTCTCAAGAGCGGCCAGACCCGCCGCGAGGCGGTTGCTGAGTGGCTGACTTCTAAGGACAACCCCTGGTTCGCAAAGAATGTCGTCAACATCGTCTGGGCACACTTCTTCGGGATCGGGATCACCGACCCGGTCGACGACGTCCGAATTTCCAATCCCGCAAGCAATCCGGAACTTCTCGACGCTCTCTCCTCCCGATTCCTCGACTACGACTACGATTTCAAGAAGCTGGTCCGCGACATCTGCACCTCCCGCACCTACCAGCTCTCCAGCCGCACGAACGAGACCAACGAGTCCGACCTGACCAACTTCTCACACTCCCTCATCCGGCGGATGAGAGCGGAGGTTCTCCTGGANACCCTGGCCCAGGTNACCGGCACCCCTAACAAATTCCGGGGCCTCCCCATNGGGGCCCGGGCAGTCCAGATTGCCGATGGNAACACGACCAACTACTTTCTGACCACTTTCGGACGGGCCACNCGCCAGACAGTGTGCTCNTGTGAGGTCAAGATGGAACCCAACCTCTCCCAGGCTCTCCACCTNCTGAATGGAGACGCCGTGCACAGTCGCATCCGCAACGGCGGGGTCATCCGTGAACTCCTCAAGGAAAAGGGCTCCCCCGGCGATGTCATCGACTCCCTCTACTTCCGCTGCCTCAGCCGCGCCCCCACCGACACCGAAAAAACAAAACTGCTTGAGGCCGTCGAGACAGCAGCCGACGACAAGGAGCGCGCCAACATCCTGGAAGATATCTTCTGGGCGATCCTCAACTCAAAGGAGTTTATCTTCAACCACTAGACCGAAAACGAGCTGCTGTCCGTGACGGCCCCAAGTCCCACGTCCAGGTCATGAACTCCAAGTCTGCACTATTCGGAACGAGGTGGCTTACCACCCTCCTCATCTCCGGCTCACTGATCATTCTCCTCGTGCCTGCGCACGCCGCAGACAAGATAACCTACGATGATCATATTTTCCCGATCTTTGAGTCTTCCTGCCTGAACTGTCACAATCCGGACAAGAAGAAGGGTGATCTTGACCTGTCCAATTTTGCAGGCGTCATGGCGGGCGGATCAGGCGGCGCGGTGGCCGCGCCCGGGGACGGGGGAGGATCCAAACTCTACGCCACGATAACCCACACCGCCGAGCCGTTCATGCCTCCCCGGGGCGACAAGCTCGCAAAAAAGGATGCCGATCTGGTGAGAGCCTGGATCGACGGAGGCCTCCTGGAGAACAAGAGTTCCAAGGCGAAAAAACCGAGTGGCCCCCGAATAGCCAAGCTCGACATCGATCCCTCCGCGAAGCCGGAGGGACCGCCGCCCATGCCGGAGCATCTCAATCTTGAACCGGTGGTGACATCCAGCCGTAACACCGCGGTAAAGGATATGGCTTGCAGTCCCTGGGCTCCCCTCCTGGCAATCACCTCACAAAAACAGATCCTCCTCTACAACACGGACACCCTCCAACTGGCCGCCATTCTTCCCTTCCCCTCGGGCTTCCCTGAAACGGTCTCCTTCCACCCGACGGGGAAATACCTGATGGCCGGGGGAGGAATCGCGGGCAAGTCCGGCACGACCTACACCTGGGACATCACCACCGGACGCATGCTGATGA
This sequence comes from Roseibacillus sp., assembly GCA_002721695.1. Lineage (GTDB taxonomy): Bacteria > Verrucomicrobiota > Verrucomicrobiia > Verrucomicrobiales > Akkermansiaceae > Roseibacillus_B. Next base: position 53,893 of record PBLI01000014.1, read on the forward strand.
GCAACGGGCGGGAATTCGATTCCGTCCTCGCAGCCAGTCTGCGCCTTGACCTGGGAGGAGTGGCCCTCGGCGGACCCTCCCGGCTCATCAAGCTCTGGGACACCCAGGCTGGGGAGGAAATCAAGTCCATCAAGAAACACACNGACTGGGTCACTTCCCTCTCCTATTCGCCGGACGGAGTCCTGCTCGCCACCGGAGATCGCAATGGCGGGACCTGGGTCTGGGAAGCCCAGACGGGNAANGAATTCCATACCCTGCGTGGTCATGGTGGAGGAATCACCGCCATCTCCTGGCGGGCGGATTCCAACCTCGTAGGAACNGCTTCCGAGGACGGGCAGGTCATCTTCTGGGAGATGAACAATGGAGGACAGGTCAAACGATTTACTGCTCACTCCGGCGGCACACTCTCCCTCGACTACGCACGCAATGGTGAATTCGTTACCTCGGGACGGANTCGTGAGGTCAAGATCTGGAAGGCAGACTTCACCCTCAAGAAGGCACTCCCTGCCTTCAGTGAAATGGTGGTCGAGACCGCCATCACCAACGATGGCAAGCGCATCTTCACCNCGGACTGGAACGGAGTGATCGAGGCCTGGGATACAACTACTTTCGAGAAAATCGGAACCCTGAGCGGCAACCCGCCCCGCATCNNCGATCGCATCGTGGCACTCGGCAAGGATCTGGCCGCTGCCCCGGCGGCCACCGCCACCGCCAGGAATCGATTCGATGCGGCTCAGAAGGAACTGACCCAGGCTGAGGGTGCACTTGCCGGGACGAAGGCTTCGCTGGCAGCCACGCAGAAGGAAATCGATCAGTTTACAGCGGAAAAGAGTAGTCTCTCCGAAGNTCTCGCAAGGACCAATNCCTCCATTGACTCCCTGGGAAAGAGCATCNGGGAGGAAAAGTCCCTGGCCCTCTCCCTCGCTCAGGACCGGTCTGCAGCACACNAGGCGGCAATCGCCAGCGCCAATGCCGAGATAAGGAAATTCGCAACTGCCACTCTTGAGGAGGCCGAAAAGNTCCTCGCCANCGAGGCCCAGCGCCTGCGCAGNGAATCGGANCAGAACCCCGGGGATTCCGCCCTGAAGACAAAGGCTGACGGAGCGGCTGCAAAACTGGCGGAACATCGGACCAGGCTCGCCGGGACGCGTGGAAAACTCGTGTCTGCCGAGGCGAAACTGAATGAACTTAACCTGCAGAGTGAGGCTATCGCTTCCAATATGAGTGAAGCCCGCAAGGCCCTTGAAGCGGCGAANAAGGAGCTGCAAACCCTTGANGCCTCTCGCAAGAAAATCAGCACAAGGNTCGCAGCCATCAATACGGGACTGCAGGAATCCACCAAGACCCTGTCCAATAACCAGGCTGCCTTCAAAACAGCCCAGGAAAATCTCACTGCCAGACAGCAGGCACTCGCCGGGCCCAGGGCCGCCCTCGAAAAAGCGCAGGCNTACGAGGCGAGCCTGCANGGCGACCTCAAGTTCTGGCGTGCCGCNGAGGTCAATGCCAGAGCCCTCATCATCACCAACAAGCGTGACACCCTGAAAGCAGAGCAGGACGAGGAGAGTCTTGCTGCCGAGTCCATATCCAGACAGCTTGCTGAGTTCCGCACGGAACTCAGCAAGATCGAGTCACGCAGGGGCGAGCTCACAAGCCAGCTTGATAAGCTGAGCGAGGAAGTCACCTCTCTCCGGAAATCGCTCGCCGAGCGCAAACCCCGCCTCGACGAGGCGGAACAGGAAAGCCAGGCACTCCAGCAACGCTATCAGGAGCTTCTGAAGTGAGGCTGCGCCGGTCTCATTCCCGGGGCGGCTCGGAAGCCTGATTCCAGTGGCCCGGTCGCCCAATACCAGCGCCCCGCAGACGTTTCCAGGGCGATCTTATCGACCTTGCCGGAGCTCAAACGAGTGGGCCGCAAATCCCGCTCCAAAACTTGTCAGCCAGAGCCGTTGGTCGGCCCCACCTTTCTTNATCCGTTCCTCGAGAGCGAACAGGACGGATGGACTGCTGCAGTTCCCGTATTCCCGCAGAACATGCCGTGTTTCACCCAGCTCAAATCCATCGAGTTCCGCCTCGAGGGCATCTACCACATCCCTGCCCCCGGTGTGCGCGATCACCTGATCCGGATCTCCACTGCGGCCGGCGAAGAGCTCCCCCACCGCCTCTGCCGCAAGCGCTGGAACGCTCCGGTGCAGCTTGTTTTTCAACTTCCCGCCGGCATTCACAAAACGGATTTTTTCACGATCCTCGGGACGGTGCAAAGTCCGGAAGTTTTCAGCCTGGTAACAATCTTCTTCCCCCTTCCCCTTCCAGATCGTGGCTGACGCTCCATCGCCGAAAAGGCACAGGCTCACAAGCACCNCGGGGTCGTTATCGATGTAGAAGGCCGCGGAACAGATCTCAACCGCTACCGTCGCAACGGTAGCCTCGGGATGACTGTCGATAAACCCCTTCGCCGTGCGCAGAAGCGGGACCGCCGCACCACAGCCCAGGCCCACGAGGTCGTTGAGATAAATATCACCGCGCATTTGAAGAAACTCCGCCACATGACTGCTTATCCCGGGGCAGAGGTATCCGGTACAGGTTGACACAAAAAGGGCATCCAGACCATCGGCGCTCACTCCGGCCTGCTCCAGGGCGGCCCCGAGCGCTTCCCCTGCGAGACGCGGCGCTTCCCGCTCGAATTCCCGGTTCAGATCTTCAGCGGGACGATCGAAGAGCCGGGACGGGTCGCCCAGGGCGAAATGACGCTTCGAGATACCCGAGTCTCCCCCGAGAATCTTGAATAGAAGATCTCGCGAGCGCGGCCTCAGTTTCCCGACCACCGGGGACCTCTCCGCCACTGCAAAACAATCCTCCTGCGAAAACGACTGTTGAGGGAAGGCACTGGAAATGGACTGTAGGAACACGTGCTCGGAACTTGAGTTGCCCCAATCTGCTCGGTATCGTCCGACTGTAAAGGGCAGGAATCCGTAAACCAGGGGATTGCTCATTATGGCTCAAAAGCATGCTCCCTGCCTTCTACTCTGCTCCGAAAGCGATATGAGTGGTTCCACGCGAGAATGAGCACGAATTCCGAGATTGTAATCATCGGTGGCGGCCCGGCCGGACTCACGGCGGCAACTATCCTCGGACGCCACGGACTCAGGGTCACCGTTCTCGACCGGCAGAGCCTGCCGGCCGATAAGGTCTGCGGAGAGGGCATCATGCCTCCAGGTGTGAATATCCTATCCGAGATTGGAGCGCTTCCTCTCATCTCGTCGCAAGACGCCCATCCCTTCGAGGGCATATCCTACCGGACTACCCGGGGCGCACGGGCCAGAGCCGATTTTGAGGACGGNCCCGGACGTGGAATCCGGCGCACCGCCCTTTCGGACGCCCTCCGCACAATCGCGACCGCCCAGCCGTCGGTCACCCTCAGGGAAGGCATCCGCGTATGCGGCCTGCGCCATTCGNATNAAGGCATGATCGTTTCCTGCAAGGNGCATCCCCCTATCTCTTGCCGGCTGGTCATCGGAGCAGACGGACTCCGGTCCCGGGTCCGGAAGTGGGCCAGCCTTGAGGGCCCACCCGCAAAGCGCTCCCGCTTCGGTATACGCCAGCACTTCCACATCAAGCCCTGGAGCCGCTTCGTGGAGATATACTGTGGCTCCTCTCTTGAAGCATACGTTACTCCATGCGGACCGGAGAACGTCGGAGTCGCCATTCTCTGGGAGCCCAGCCGTTATCAACGGGCCGAACAAAGGGAGGGACTTTTCCCCTCCCTGCTGGCTTCNCTCCCTGAACTGCAGGAGCGCCTCACCGGCGCGCAGGCCGCAAATAGCCCCCGGGCCATCGGACCGTTTGAGCAACGNACCCGGCGCCGTACCGCCGAGGGCCTCTGTCTCCTTGGCGACGCCTCCGGCTATCTGGACCCCTGCACNGGGGAGGGATTGACCCTCGCCTTCAAACAGGCAAAAGCCCTCGGGAAANTCCTGCCACCGGCGCTTGAAACTTACCGGGAGGGATGCCTCCCCCACTCTGCTCTCCGACCCTATGAGTCGGCCTGGCGCAGGATCACGCGTTCCTACTTTCTCTGTACACGCTTCATGCTGGCCTGCCAACGCCAGCCCGGGACATTCGACCGCCTCCTTCGCCTCGCCCAGGCGCGACCGGACATCCTCCGGCACTTTACCTCCTTCAACATGGGAACGGCTCGACTGCTCCCGACGCCCCGCCGCATGGCCCAGTGGATTTTCCCAACGGACATCGCTCATGCCAAAAATCCATGAGACTCTTCGGGACCCCGATGCAAAGCGCGATCTCAACCGCGAGCTGTTTGACCGGATTGCCCGCCGCTATAATGTCATCACGCGGATCCTCTCCCTCGGCCGGGATGCCTCCTGGAAGCGCGCCCTGGTCAAACGCCTTCCCGAGCCTGACCCGCAAGTCTGCCTTGATCTCGCCACCGGGACCGGCGACATCGCAGCCTTGCTCTCCGAACGCTATCCATCCGCCACGATCCGGGCGCTCGACCTGAGCACGGAGATGATCGCACTCGCACGGAGGCGCCTTCCAGGCCACCGCCACGAGTTCACCTGCGGGGATATTGACAGNCTGCCTTACCCCGATGAAAGCGCTGACCTCATTACCGGGGGATATGCCCTGCGCAACATTCCGGATCTCAGCCGGGGGCTCTCCCAGATCCACCGTGTCCTGAAGCCCGGCGGCTCAGCCTTTTTCCTTGAGTTCGTGCAGCCCCCCTCGGGANTGAAACGCATCCTGCACCACCTTCTCCTGAATACCTGGGGCACGCTGGTAGGCCTCGTCCTGCACTTTCGCCCCTCAACCTACCGCTACATCCCGCAGAGCCTCACCCACTACCCGTCCGGGATGGAACTTCNATGCCTCCTCAGGAAAGCTGGCTTTGAAGTGCTCGGGCGNAAACNGCATTTNTTCGGAGTNATGGAACGCATCGAGCTCAGAAAGCCCTCCGGCGGGCTACCAGACGGTATGCACCCCGCCACGTAACTTCTTCAACGATGTGCCATCTCCGCGCATCCAGACCCAGGAGTCCTGGCAGTTCGCCACGCTGGAAGCCTGCATCGATACTCACCAACCCGTCATGCAGAGTCACTCGGTTGAACAAGGGGGACACCAGACGCAAGCCCAAGCGGGAACGCCTGGCTCTCAGCGGNTCGCAGGCCAGCAACCCACTTCCCCGGGAAATCACTTCACCAAGTTCAGCGAGCTCCTCATCGTGGAACTGATGAAGAAGGTGATTGGCTATGACGGTCTCACATCCTGTGAGTAACTTCCCCAGGGCTTCCCGGGCATCTCCCTGCACCCAGCCAATCCCAGCAGCGAGAGCACGAGGTCGTGGCGCAAGGTCTACTCCGATTACCTCCCGCCCCCTCCGGTGTAGAAGGGAGAGAAGCCTGCCACTGCCCGAGCCAATCTCGACGACCGGCATGTTGCCCTCCCGCTCCAGGATCCTGCGAAACCAGCGGTGATTTCCCATGAGCCAGTTGATACGGCCGATATCCTCCCGACTCCGCACCGCCTCCGGATCCCCAAACGGAAGCTCATCGAGAAGTTCCGGCCGCACCATCCGTTCCACGGCCGCAAGGCTCGGCCAACAACCTCTGATCGGCAATCTGAATCTTCTTCAGCCGGCCCCGGCAACTTGACAGCCGCCCGATCCGGCCCAAAACTCCAAGAACCACAGGGGAGCCTCGCGAACGCAGGGCTGAGATTTTCCGGCGCGCGGAATACACCCTCCGAACCTGATGCGGGTCATGCCNTCGAAGGGAGCATGGAAGTATTGGCCGTTCTCTCTCGCTGCGCAGGGCCGCGCGGCGAATCTCATTTACAGCCAAGATTGACGGTCATGATCACACCCGGAGAACACGGAACACACCAGGAGGCCGAGAGCCCTTTTCCCGCTTCCACCCGCATCTACGCTAAGGGCACGCTTCATCCGGAGGTGCGCGTCCCACTCCGCGAGATCACGCTTTCCGAAACCAACCATCCGGATGGACGGGTCGAGCAAAACAATCCTGTCCGGGTCTACGACTGTTCCGGCCCCTGGGGTGACCCCGGGTTTCGAGGGGAGATTACGGAGGGGCTGCCCGCCCTGCGGCGGGAATGGATTCTCTCCCGGGGCGATGTCGAAGAGTACGAGGGCCGATGCGTGAGACCCGAAGACAACGGCTACCTGTCTGACGAACACGCTCGCAGATTCAACAAGAACAAGAAAGCCCGGAACAAGCTCAAGGAGTATCCCGGACTGAAGCGCATGCCTTTGCGGGCGAAGAACCACCCGGTCACACAACTCTGGTATGCCCGGCAGGGGATTGTGACGCCTGAAATGGAGTTTATTGCCATCCGGGAGAACCTTGGCCGGGCTGAGGCCTTCCGCGCACGACACGACAATTATTCAGAGGCCCCTGATGCCCTGAACACCACGCCCGAGGGCTACAACATGCCCCGCCCCTCCCAGATTGATCCGCTCAGGCAGGTGCCCCGGAACACCCTTGATCACCAGCACCCCGGGCAGGACTGGGGCTCCAAGGTTCCAGACTTTATTACCCCGGAGTTCGTCCGCGATGAAGTGGCCGCCGGCCGGGCCATCATTCCCAGCAACATCAATCACCCGGAGGCTGAGCCGATGATCATCGGCAGGAATTTCCTTGTGAAGATCAATGCCAATATCGGCAACTCCGCCGTCACCTCGACCATCGACGAGGAGGTCGAGAAGATGCGCTGGGCCACGAAGTGGGGTGCAGACACCGTGATGGACCTCTCCACCGGTAAGAATATTCATGCCACACGGGAGTGGATCATGCGCAATTCACCCGTCCCGATCGGTACCGTGCCGATCTACCAGGCCCTCGAGAAGGTTAACGGGCGAATCGAGGACCTCACCTGGGAGCTCTTCCGGGACACGCTCATTGAGCAGGCAGAGCAAGGAGTCGATTACTTCACCATCCACGCCGGCGTCCTGCTCCGCTTCGTTCCCCACACCGCCCGCCGCATGACTGGAATCGTCTCTCGTGGTGGCTCTATCATGGCCAAGTGGTGTTTGCATCACCACCGGGAAAGTTTCCTCTATACCCACTGGGACGAAATCTGCGACATTTGCGCCGCCTACGACGTGAGTTTCTCGATCGGGGACGGCCTTCGTCCGGGCTCGATCGCCGACGCCAACGACTACGCCCAGCTCGCAGAGCTGGAAGTTCAGGGGGAACTGACCACGAGAGCCTGGGAAAAAGGGTGTCAGGTGATGAACGAAGGACCCGGGCATGTCCCCATGCACCTGATCCAGGAAAACATGCAGAAGCAGATCGAGTGGTGCCATGGCGCCCCCTTCTATACCCTGGGTCCCCTCACCACGGATGTGGCCCCCGGTTACGATCATATCACGAGTGGTATCGGGGCAGCCATGATTGGCTGGTACGGCTGCGCCATGCTGTGCTACGTCACCCCCAAGGAACACCTCGGACTCCCGAACCGGGATGATGTCCGAGAGGGCGTAATCACATACAAGATCGCTGCTCATGCGGCCGACCTCGCGAAGGGACACCCTGCAGCCCAGGAACGTGACAATGCCCTTTCAAAGGCACGTTTCGAATTCCGCTGGAACGACCAGTTCAACCTCTCTCTCGATCCCGGCAAGGCACGGGGCTACCACGACGAGACGCTTCCGCAGGAAGGAGCCAAGACGGCGCACTTTTGCTCCATGTGCGGCCCGACCTTCTGCTCAATGAAGATTACGGAAGATGTCCGCAAATATGCCGAGGAACACGGCATCACTGCTGAGGCAGCCGTTGAGCAGGGGATGGATGAGAAATCGAAGGAGTTCGCCGAAGCTGGAGGCGAAATCTACGGCTGAACAGGGCCGCAAAATTACACCGGGTTTTTCCCGTCCCCCGACAGGCCTTCCAGCTGTCGAAAACCTAGGCCATGATGTCCGCGGAGACCTGCATGGCCACTTGCCTGCCTGCCACGAGGGAAGCGAGCGCCAGTCCAAAATCAACCGAGGTACCCGCCCCGCGCGACGTCACAATCAGCCCATCCACGATCACCCGTTCCCCAGGCTCGGCTGATGTCAATTCCTCATGAGTTGAGAAATGACTGGTGTGCCGCTTTCCCTCAAGCAGACCGGCATCGTGCAGAAGCAGGGGAGCGGCGCAAATGGCACCTATTACCTTGCCCGCATCGCTGAAGGACCGGGCAAGAGACGCGATCTCTCCAGCCTCACGCAGTTCTGACACAGCAGGCCCGCCCGGGAGAAGCAGGACGTCNAACGCATNGACATCAACCTCGGANAGCTTCGCATCCNCTCCAACCCTGATCCCCATCTTTCCGGTCACCGCTGCNCTTTCATTAGCAGTGGCCATNACGACTTCGACTCCCGCCCTGCGCAGAATATCCACCGGAGCAACCAGCTCAGTCTCCTCAATCCCATCCGTCAGGATGCACAGCACCTTTCCAGCCATCGAACCCGGGGTNGGTCAACCCTCCAGCAGCACCCGCAGGTACTTCTCAAATTCACTCAGGTCGNCGTCAGTGGGCTGATAGCCTGGCGTTTGCGGGTCGAGACCCGGTCGGCCATATTCGTCTATCAGCCAGATGGCCTTTTCCCCGTCACTGAAGGTTACTGAACCGCTTACTATCGCGCCCGCACGCGGGACGTCGTCCGCGCTAACCTGTACCGATCCTGCACTCTCCCCGTCTCCAGCAGCAGGATCAATAACCTCAACGTCCTCCGCCTGCGCTCCANCCGGGGCGTCACTTNCGTCCACTGCAAGTTCGACCTCTCCGGNTTCTGCTGCAGGAGCCACAGCTTCCTCACCTGTTTCGACCTCGATTTCAATTCCAAGGTCGAGAACGAGAAACCGGGTATCCATGTAGGTTNCGTTCAACCCGAACTGNCCCTTGAGGCGCTTCTGAACCTCGGCAAGCTGCGAGCCCTCCTCTGCCCATTGCCTGATGGCCGTGATCTGTTCCTCGGATAGGTTCTTCGCGGTGATCATCTTTGTTACACTCTGCTACAACGTGGGCCAGAAACCCGGAAAATCCAGTGGTTTAATAAACTACGGGCGAGGGCTAGCGCCGACCGGGAGGCCCCCGGAAAGGACGTTCTACTTCTTCCCCTGCTGCAACCCTTTCAGCCATCTCAGAAATTCTTTGCCGCGATTCTTCACCGATCGCCTCGGCATTCTCCAAGTATCGCAGGGTAGCCTGAGGATCCTGGCGGGCCCACTCATAAGCAACCCTTGTAACGGCCCGCTGCCGGTCCTCTTCCCCGGAAATAGTCTCGGCCAACCTTATTGTCTCGGCCGGAGGGGCCTCACGGTTCCCATAGACATAACCTTGAACAGCGTTATCCCGAACTTCCCCCGCCGCCTGCGCATCAATATAGTCAAGGACACGCTCCGGATCCTCCCGGGAAAGAGCACCAACCACCCGTCCGATCCCTTCTTCGACTGCACTCTCACTTCCCGACTCGGTCAACCAGTCAAACGCTGCCGGGGCATCCTGACGAGCCCACTCCCTGCTCACTTCAGCTACCAGTTCATCACGCTCTTCACCCGCTGGAAGTTTCGTGGTTTCCCGAGCCGCCTGAGAAGGACTGACGTTCGCCAGAGATTCGATTGCCGCAAAGCGAACCTTCTCCTTCCCCTCACCCAAGCTGTTGATCCACTGGTCTGCAGCCGCATAATCACTGATTGCCCACGCCTCTGCTATTGACTCGTAAGCATCACCTCTCTCGTCGTCACCAAGGGTTGCCGCCATCCTGAGGGCTTCGCGTGGATCCTGCTGAGACAACTCGTTAAAAATTCCTGCAATGGCATCTGCACCCTCCCGCCCATCAAGGCTTCGCGCCCACTTGAGGGCTGCTTCGGGGTTCTGCTTGGCCCATTCCCCGGCAATCATCGCTGCGGTATCTCCCTTGCCTCTGCCACCGGGGCCCATGCCGAATTCATTCGGGTCGTCGGAATACTCCCGGGCAAGGGACTCAGGATTCGAGGCCGCCCATCCTGAGACCGCACCAGCTCTCGCCATGAACATTTCCGGGAAACCCATCTGGCGGCTCCTCTCCCAGGAACCCTTGGCATCAGTTTCCGCCCAGCGTGAAAAGAGCAGGTTCATGGCAAGCATGCGCTGTGACATCGGCAGCCCCTGCAGCTTCTGGATCTCGGAATCAAACTGATCAGGATCAAGGTCCGCATAATATTCAAGCAGGCTCATGATCCTGCTCGTCTGTCCCGGTTCAGCTAGAATTTCGCGCAAGCCACCGGAGGTGCGCGCCCCCCGGCCAGTCGATCCTCCGGCCGAGGTCGTGACACTGGAAGATCTGCCGCTGACAGCCTTCTTGGGTCGGCTTTCCACCTTGGCAGAATCTTCCTGATTCCCACCGTCTTTCCCACTGCCGACCAGATATCCCCCAACCCCGCCAACGAGAAGGGCGGCTACTGTGATAAGAGCGCTCGGTTTCATTCCCTCTAAATGCGCTTGATGAAACTCAATGACGAACAAAAAGTTGTGTAACGTATTGCTTTACCATCGTTCAGAAGGTTCCCGGCCTTGTCAGCATGCTCTCGGAAGATCAACTTTTGCCCGTGACGACCAAGCGACCCTTTCGTGTTCTCTTCGTCTGCTGGGGCAACATCTGCCGTTCTCCGGCGGGCCAGAACGTCTTTCAGCACCTGCTGGAGGAAAACAGCATGTCAGACCGCATCAACTGCGACTCCGCGGGAACAATTGATGCCCATGCCGGGAAGTCTCCTGATGGGCGTATGCGGGATACCCTTGAACGACGGGGCATTCCTGTAAATGGCTCCGCCCGGAAAATTTCTACCGGGGACTTCAGGAATTTTGACATGGTTCTCACCATGGACGACTTCAACCGACAGGAAGTCCTCGCGGTTGCGCCGGACGCAGAGGCACGTGCAAAGGTTCACCCCTTTACTGATTTTTGCGAGAATCACGAAGTCGATGAAGTCCCGGACCCATATTACGGCGGACCCTCGGGTTTTGAAATGGTGGCCGACCTGATCGAGGACGGATGCCAGGGATTACTCTCTCACATCGAGAAACAGCTTCCCTGAAATGACAGATCTCGACGTTATCCGCGAGACTATCACAAAGGAGACCGGGCAGGAACCTATCGGGACTCCCCAGGCAATCGGGGGNGGATGCATTAACGAGGCCTTCCGCCTTGGAGAATATTTCATCAAAACCAATACCCCGGCCCGGATCGACATGTTCGAGATGGAACTTCTGGGCCTGAATGCCCTCCGTGACACAGGCACGGTGAAAGTTCCCCGGCCAATCTGCTCAGGAGTTGCACACGACAGATCCTTTCTGGTTCTGGAGTTCCTTGTCCTGAGAGGCTCCAGCTCCCAGGCCCAGGAGCTACTCGGGCGACAGCTTGCCGAGCTTCACCGCACGACAACAGACCACTTCGGCTGGTCCCGGGACAACTACATCGGCACCACCAGTCAGCCCAATACCCCTTCCGATTCATGGGTGGATTTTCTGAGAGAGTCTCGACTCGGCCATATGGTCCGATTGGCCGGGGAGTGTGGAATTTCTTTTCGTGGCGCCGATACTCTCCTCGACAACCTCGACTTATTCTTTGGAGAACCCCCTCTCCCCTCCCTGCTGCACGGCGACCTCTGGGGAGGGAACGCCGCCGTCCTGACGGATGGAGTTCCCGTGGTGTTTGACCCGGCCGTCTACTACGGAGACCGGGAAGCAGACCTCGCCATGACGCAGCTCTTCGGAGGATTCAATTCGTCCTTCTACCGGGCCTACCAGGAAGCCTGGCCCCTGCCCCCGGGGCACGAAATGCGGGCGGACCTATACAATCTCTATCATATTCTCAACCACTCCATCCTCTTCGGCGGAAGCTACGCCCGCCAGGCGCAGACCATGATAGACACCCTCCTCCTGAGTCTCTAGGCACTCCAGCTCGTAATAGCCCCTACCGACCCGGCGGAATCGTCCCACTGGCAAGTTTGCTCGACTGCCCCATGAGGTGATGGGCCAGGAATTCCCGCACCTTCCCGGTCAGTTCCTTGCTGCGAAATCCGTGGCCCGCCTCCTTCATGGTCAGAAAGATGTAATCCACCTCGTGCTTTTCCAGACCCCTGCTGAGCTCCACCGATTGCTGATAGGGCACCAGCATATCCCTCGTGCCATGGGCAAGAAGCATAGGAGCATCCTTTGAGCTTACATGGCTGACCGGGGACGCATTCATGGCAACCTCCTTTTTCTCCAGGAGGGCACCGCCCACCAGTTTGCCCTCCGGGGAATCCGCGGCGCCGTGTTTGATATTACTGGGGTAGTCGTCCATGGTAAGCAGGTTCGATGGACCGAAGTAATTCACCACGCATTTGATGCTGGATTTTTCATCAAGGTGCTTGCCCAGTTTTCCTTCCAGCTCCGGCACATCCCCCGTGACTCCAAGCATGGACACCAGGTGGCCACCNGCACTCGTTCCCCAGACCGCAATCCGTTCGGGATCGTAGCCATACTTCCCGGCGTGGGCCTTAAGCCATCGGATGGCCGCCTTGCAATCGTGGATCTGGGCTGGCCAGCTCGCTTCGTTGGTCAANCGGTAATTGATGGCTGCCCCNGCAAGNCCTGANCCCTCGAGCAGCGGCTGCAGACGGCGTAAGGCTCCCTCCTTGCTTCCACCCCTCCAGCCACCGCCATGGATATAGACCAGGAGCGGCCTGGGCTTCTCGGATTTCTCCTTGGGAAGGAACAAGTCGAGCGTCTGGCGCTGGTTCCCGGAACCGGCATAATCCTGATTACGGACCGTTTGATAATCCGGATGAGCCTGTTGTCTCTGCCCCCCTCCACCTCGCCGGTTAAGGAAGGCCTTGTGCTCCGTCAGGGAAATGACCCCGTCCCTGTCGGTGTCAACCCTCTCGAAATTTCGTCGAGCATTCGGAGGCAGCTCTTCCTTCTGGAGCTTTCCATCCTTATTTCGATCCCATTCCCTGAAGCGGTCAGCTTGAACCGGGAGGGAAAGGAAGCTACATGCAAGACCGACACAAATCTCTCTCATAACGGATGGAACCACAACCATGGTCATGAGTAGCGTGCAAAATAAATCCCTCCCAGCCCCCTCACTCTCCAACCAACTGGCGATAAAGAAAAACCGCGCTGCTGGGCTGAGGTTCACGGCTATCTCTCATGCGGACGGTGCCTTTCGTGATTTCCCGGTGTTTCCGCAGGTCGCCGCACTGCATTCGGGTGCACCGCTATAGAGCATGCGGCCGGCCTGGAGTGAATTCCGGTAGGTTTCCAGATCAGCGTAGCATCCCGCGGCTCTGATAAACGCCCGGGACGGCCGGACGGTTCTAGGCGGCCTTGCGCAGCAATGCTACCATCACGCCCTGGACGACCAATTCCCGAAGCGGAATGAGATCCGGGAACATCTCGTTTTCGGCCTGGAGGTAAGGTGCACCCCGTTCTAGGATGTAACGCTTGAGCGTGGTCTCTCCGTCAATGAGGGCCGCCACTACATCGCCATTGCGTGGCTCTCGCATTTCCAGCACGACAGTGTCCCCATCGCAGATGTGGGCATCGATCATGGAGTCTCCCCTCACCCGCAAGGCGAAGACCCTCGTCGACGCCTTGAGTCCGACGCTCGCGACGTCGATCGACACACAACCATCCTTCTCGGGTTGCACATCCTGCGCCATCCCCGCCGCAATGTTGCCGTAGAGGGGAATGTCCATGATTTCCTCCCGCTCCAACTCCTCCGGAAATACAACGGCCCTGGCCTTGCCCGCGAGGCGCTTGATCACCCCTTTGCGCTCAAGGGCGCGGAGGTGACTCATGGCGGCTGTCTGGCTTGCAAACCCAAAGTGGGCCTGGATTTCCCGCGTGGAGGGCATGACACCCGTTTCCCGGTGAGATTGGTGGAGGAAATCGAGGAGCTGCTGTTGTCTGTTCGTGAGTTTCTGACCCATGTTACCGATTCCTGTTAGGATGAACACTAATACGATCCGACGAGGAGCAAGGCAAGCCTTTCTTCGCCTGAATATCCAGTACAGCAAGGTAAATTGGCCCTTGAGAATAGTTCAGCCAGTGAGATTATCAATATTGATGTGCATGAAAATTCGTGCTTTGAGCGCGTGCCTGTTGCTGCCCGGAGCAATTTTTTCGTGCAGTCCCCCGGCCGCAAAACCAATCGGCAACCAGCGACCAGCACCCTCTCCGCCCCCTTCCCTGGTCTCCCCCCAGGGTGCTCCTCCAGTCGTCGCGGCGGAGCGCATGATCGTCGTCGACGCAGCAAGCGGGCAGGTTCTCACCGCCAAGAATGCTGATGAACGCTGCGCGGTTGCCAGCACGCAGAAACTACTGACCGCCCTCCTCGTCTCGGAGGCAGGGCCGCTCCACGACCCCGTGGTCATCCAGTCGTCCGACCTCGCGGTCGAACCCACCAAGCTCTATCTCACCCCGGGACACACCTACACGCGGGCGCAATTGCTCAAGGCGATCCTCGTCCGCAGC
>PBLI01000015.1 GCA_002721695.1 Roseibacillus sp.
AGGTTGATGTGAATGGTTATGATCGCGACCTCCTCGACCTGGAGGGCTCCTATCGTGACGTCGGCGGAGAGTTTGTGGTCCTGGAGGAGGCAGGAGAGGTCGTGGGAGCCCACGCTACACAGCCAGTGGACCAGGAGTCCGGTGTTCTGACCTTCCGAAGACTGTATCTTCTCGCCCGTCTGCGGCGAACGGGAGCGGGGAGAGTCCTGATGGACTGGGCGCTGGAATGGAGCCGGACAAACGGGTATCACCGGGTGGAATTCTGGTCCGATACCCGGTTTTCCCGCGCGCACCGTTTCTTCGAGCGCTATGGCTTTGTGCAGGGCGGAATCCGGCAGGTGGAAGAAGGTAAGTTGAAATTCTCGGAGTATTTTTTTGCCTTGTCGCTCTGACTGTTGACCCTGTGGCCCCGTTGGACATGTGGCGGACGATTTATTCCATTTCCTGTATTTTCGGTGCGACTGCCCTTTGCGCGCAGGAAAAGGAATCTCCGGGGGCCCTTCTGGATTCGCTCCTTCCAGATGCAGAGCAGGTCGCGGAGTTTGAGAAGCTTGTCGATGAGCTGGGTGCCGAGGAGTTCAGGATCCGCAGTCGGGCCATGGAGCGTCTGCTCAGGGTCCCGCTCATTCCTGATGGCGTGTTGCGTGGCGGGTTGGAAAGCGAAGAGCCGGAGATCCGGGCGCGCGTAAGGGAGATCGTCAGGAAGGGCGGGAGGACAAAGAGCGAGGCGGTTTTCCGGAGGGCGCTTGAGCTTCTTGCGGAAGGAAATCAAAAAGGTCAGCTCGACAAGGTCGTGGAGGTGCTGGCATCCGGCTTAACGATCGACGGCAGGCTTGCAGTTGCCGAATCGGCGAGCGTTAGGCGAATGGCTGCGGCTGGTGCAGAGAGTATTGGAAAACAGGGCATGGGCGTGTTGCGCGTGCTTCTTGGCGATGCGGAGGACACCGTGAGAATGCAGGCGGCGGTCGGTCTTGCGAACCTGGGTGAGATCGCAGGCGCACGCGAACTTGCAGAGTTCCTGGATTCAGAATCTACCGCGGAACGAACCCGGGCTTGGGAGGGATTGCAGGCTCTAACCGGCAAGGCGTTCGGCTACAGTCCGCTCGGTCCACAAGGGGCGCGTCAGACTTCGGCGCAACGGTGGAAGGAGTATCTCGGGGGCGACGTGGTCCTGAAGGGGAAGGTAGGTCAATCCAGGGCACTTGCCCTTTTCAATGGCAGGGACCTGACGGGTTGGACCCACTACCGGAAGGGTCGGGTGGTGGAGCCGGATGAAGACACCTGGTCGGTGGAGGATGGCATTCTGCACTGTCCGGGAGGAGGGCCGGGAGACCTCCGGACCGATGCCGATTTTGAGGATTATGTCCTCGTCGTTTCCTACCGGGCCTCGGAACCGCGGGCGGATGGTGGAATCGGGGTGATGATGAATCCGGGGCAGGCAGACAATGCCTTCGCCCGGGACGGAGGGGATTACCTGGAGATTCAATTGCTTCCGGGGCGTTCAGGAGACCTCTACAGGATTGGTAACTTTCAGGCCAAGGTTGATGGGAAGGACCTTGCTTTCGCACATCCTCGCAGGGAAGAGGTCGAGGAACGATTCAACCAGTGGCATGAAATGCGAGTGGAGGTGTGGGATGGCGAGGTGAAGGTCTATCTCAATGGCGTCCTCGTGAACGAGGCGGTCGGACAGGTGGCGTCCGGGCGCATTGTCCTGCGGGAGGAGCGTTCCAAGTTGGAATTCCGCCAGGTGACGCTGCTCCCCGTCAGCAGGTGATCCGGTACAAAGAAAAGGGCAGTCTGCCGGAAAGGTGAGATCTCTAAGTCTTTTTGACTAAGTGTTGTTGTGTTGGCAGGACTTTGGATCTCACTCCGGCGAAGACTGCCTTTCTTTCATCCACAACCGGTGAGCAGGGAGGACGTTTTCAAAATACCCAAGATTGTGAGTAAGTTGGGAAGATTGTCAAAGATTCCGAGTTTTCCCAACTCCTTGATTGCATTGAGTGCTCCGTTTCGGCGAATCTGATGCCATGTCCGCCACCAAGAATGTTCTGGCCGAAGGCATCGAGATCATCGGGACCATCAAGTTCCAGAACGATATGATCATCGATGGGAAAGTTGATGGGGAGATCCAGTCTGAAAAGGGCTCGGTGACCATCGGGGAGAATGCCCGGATCAAGGGGGACGTGAGGGCGGGTGAAGTGAAGATGTTCGGACAGGTCAAGGGAGCGATCCATTCTGAGCGGTGCGAATTGAAGGCGAGCTCGAGACTGGAGGGCGACATCACCACGAAGAGCCTGAAGATGGAGGAAGGGGCCCTGCTCTCGGGCAAGATGCAGACCGGTAGTTAACGGGTGAGGGGCGCGCCCCTTCAGGGGATCGACCTCAGTTCTCCTGGCTGCGGAGAGTGCGCAAGTGTGCGATGATCGTATCGATGCGCTGAGTGACGTTGGTCTCTTCCAGAAGGGCCTGCCGAAGCTCGGCATCCTGGACGAATTGCTGGGAGATGGCGTCGCTCATCACGGCCGGGTCGCTGGCACGGTCGAGCAGATCCCTTATCTGGTTGACGACATCGTCAGGAAACCCGAGCAGGGTGGCCTCTACTGCTTCCCGGAGTCGTTGAGCTTCACTGGCAGAGATCGTCTCGTCTACGGGCGGAGAGGATATTGGAGCGATGCAGGCGTAGGGATAGGGTTTGCCCGGTAGCCAGTCCGTGAAAGTTACCCGGCAAACCCCGTGAAGAACAAGTTCAGAGCGTCCGTCGGGCTGCTCCCGGGAGGCCCGGATGAGGCCTGCCGTTCCCACCCTGGCGGTGCACGCGGCTAGATCAGGGAGCTCTGTTCCGGTAAGCCGACCCACGCAGAACATGCAATCGCCCTCCAGCGCGTCCGTGAGCATCTGCCGGTAGCGTGGCTCAAAGATGTGGAGCGGCAGGGCGCCGTGAGGAAACAGAGTGCAATCAGGGAGCAGGATGGCACCCAGTTTCTCGGGAATGCGCAGGGAGGCCAAGGGCGGGGATCAGGCTGTGGCCTGGGCGAGAGCCTGCTCGAGGTCGGCAACGATGTCGTCGATATGCTCGATTCCCACCGCTAACCTGACGAGTTCGGGGGTGATGCCGGCCGCTGCCTGCTCCTGTTCGTTGAGCTGGGAGTGCGTGGTGGTGGCAGGGTGGATGGCCAGGGACTTGGCGTCACCGACATTGGCAAGGTGGGAATGGAGCTGGAGCGCCTCAATAAAGCCCTTGCCGGCCTCGGCACCTCCACGGATCCCGAAGACGACCATGGCTCCACCCTTTCCGGCGATATACTTCTTGTTCTTTTCGAACTCAGGGTCGTCGGGGAGGCCGGGATAGCGGACCCATTCGACGGCCTCATGTTGCTGGAGGTATCGGGCAACGGCGAGAGCGTTCTCGCAGTGGCGTTCCATGCGAAGGGTAAGGGTTTCTATCCCCTGGAGGAAGATCCAGGCGTTGTCGGGAGAAATACAGGCTCCTAGGTTGCGCAGGGGTACTGTGCGCATGCGGAGAATGAAGGCGAGGGGGGCGAGTTCCTCGGGGAGGTCGTGGCCCCAGCGCAGTCCATGGTAGGAGGTGTCCGGGGTGTCGTAAAGGGGGTGCTTGCCGCCTCCCCAGTTAAAGCGGCCCGAGTCGATCACGACGCCGCCGATCCCGGTGCCGTGTCCCCCAAACCATTTGGTGAGCGAGTGCACGACTATATCGGCCCCGTGATCGAGTGGCCTGGTGAGGTAGGGCGTCGAAAAGGTGGAGTCCACGATCAGTGGCACACCGCAGGACCGGGCATGGCCGGCAATCGCCTCAAGGTCGGCAACCTCAAGGGCCGGGTTGGAGACGGTTTCCGTAAAAAAGGCACGGGTTTTTTCATCTGCTGCCTTGGCGAAGTTTTCCGGGTCCTGGGAATCGACAAAGCGAACCTCGATACCGAGGGCGGGCAGGATGTCGTTGAACTGGGTATAGGAACCGCCGTAAAGGTTTTGGGCCGATACGATGTTGTCGCCGGCCTGGGCGAGATTGATTATGGAATAAAAGACGCCCGAGGTGCCGGAGCCGAGGGCCAAGGCAGCCATTTCATGGGCTCCCTCCAAAAGGGCGACCCGGGCCTCAAGTACGGCCTGAGTCGGATTCATGATGCGGCTGTATATGTTGCCGAGCTCCTTCAAGGCGAACAGATTGGCCGCATGCTCGGTGCTGTCGAAAACGTAAGAAGCCGTCCGGTGGACGGGAACGGCACGGGCATTCGTGGCAGGATCGGGAGCCTGGCCGCCGTGAAGGCAGAGAGTTTCTGGTTTCATCTTTGCTGGATCGTTGGAGTTTTTTCGTGAGCAGGCGCAGTTAAGCAGGAATCCCTTCATGAGCAATACCCATGATGGCCCACCGAAGCAGTTTTCCGTACGTAGGAAAATCTGAATTGCGTCCCGGAGCCCGATCTGTTGAGTCGAGGAATGCGTTCCCTGTGCCCATTGCTGTTGATAATGAGTCTCCTGTGGGGCAGTGCCTCGGGTTTGTCGCAAAGCCTTGGCGACATGCTGACGAACTGGGACCCGAGCTGGCCGAAGCGGATGGGAATCACCGGATTGGCTTATACCCAGGAGCAGGACTATGCGGCGGGGAGGGCGGAGATCATGCTGGGCGGACTTGCGGTCTCGGAGTCAGCGATCGGAGGTATTGAGAATGAATTGACCCAGGTCGGCGCCAAGGCGGACTTCTGGATCCTGCCCTTCTGGAATGTGCATGCGATGGTCGGGAGCGTTGATGGGCAGACGGTTGTCACGCCTGCGATACCTGGTATTGACGCCGTTGAAGTAAATTATGAGGGCACTGTCTTCGGGGCAGGGACGACTCTCGCCTACGGGCAGGACGCCTGGTTCGTATCGGTCACCGGAATCTACACCCATACCGCACTGGATGATGGCCTGGAGGATATTCCGGCCTGGCTNGTAAGTCCCAAGATCGGCGTCAGGCTTGCGAAATTCGAACTGTGGGTGGGTGCGACCTACCAGAATGTGACTGAGTCCCAGGCCGGGGTGTTCAACGTGGTGAACGTCGGCCAGGCGGACTATGACGTCGAGCTGGAGGCGGCGGAGCCGTGGAATGGGCAGCTGGGTATTCGTTACGCAGTTACCGACTCCCTTTTCCTGACGGTGGAAGCGGGACTCGGGAACCGGCAATCGCTTGTCGGACACCTGGAGTGGCGATTCTGACCGGATACGCGGAAATCACCTGGATGGGCTCGCTGGGCCGGCCCGGGCCTAGACGAGGTGGTCTGGGAAGTCGGTGACCTTTTCGCAGGCTATTTGCTCCATCACCTGCTGAAGCTGGCGCTTGAGCATCGTCATGGTGTGATCGCCGCCGGATTTGCCGAGAGCGCCCACGCCATACATGAAGGAGCGGCCGAGGAAGGTGAATTTGGCACCGCTNGCCAGAGCGCAGGCAATGTCCGGTCCGCCGCGAATACCGCTGTCCATCATGATGGTGAGCTTGTTGCCGAATGACTTCACGAGCGAAGACAGGGGCTTGATCGTGGATTGGCCGGCATCGAGTTGGCGCCCCCCGTGGTTGGATGCGATGATGCCGTCGGCNCCNAGGCGGAGGACTTTTTCGCAATCCTCCTCGTTTACGATACCCTTGACCACCAGTTTGCCCTGCCAGCGGTCCCGGATGGCCTTGATNCGGTCTTCGTTCAGTCGTCCGGAGAAGGTCTTGTTCATGAAGAGCCCGAGGTGCTTCATGCTGAGCCCCTTGGGGATGTAGGGCTTGAGGGTCTTGAACTCGGGAATACCAGTGGCCAGCTGGGAGAAGGACCAGGCCGGATGCAGCATCATCTGGATGATATTTCGTAAGGACATCCGTGGAGGAATAGAGAGCCCGTTACGGATTTCCTTCGGNCGGTATCCGAAGGTGGGGGTATCAGCGAGAATGACGAGAACAGGGCAGCCAGCCTGTTCCGCCCGGTCTAGGATCTTGTCGCGGAGCTCGTCCTCGGCGGGATGGTAGAGCTGGAACCAGGCACGACCTTCCGTGATTTCCGCGATGGTCTCGATGCTGGCGGTGCTGACCGTGCTGAGGATAAAGGGGAGATTGTGTTCCCGGGCGGCCCGGGCNAGAATCTCAGGGGAGCCCGGCCACATGAGACCTTGCAATCCGATGGGCGCTACTCCGAAGGGGGCGTCATAGGTGTGGCCNAAGAGTTCGGTGCCNAGGTCACAGCCGGGGTAATTCCGGATGTAGTAGGGGCGCAGCTGTATCTCACGAATCTCCTCNGTATTCCGNTCGAGATTGAGATTCGAGTTGCAGCCGCCCTCGAGGTAGTCGAAGGCAAAGCCAGGCATGCGGCGGCGGGCTCTTTCCCTGAGAAATTCGATAGAAGGAACTTTGGAATTAATG
Source organism: Roseibacillus sp. (assembly GCA_002721695.1). Classification (GTDB taxonomy): domain Bacteria; phylum Verrucomicrobiota; class Verrucomicrobiia; order Verrucomicrobiales; family Akkermansiaceae; genus Roseibacillus_B. Next base: position 6,398 of record PBLI01000015.1, read on the forward strand.
GACATTCCTGTTTGGTGGCTAGGCACGACGAGAANCGTGCTGCGGGGTTGTGAGCCCTGGGGGAGTTTTATGAAAGTAGTTTTTCGAACCGGGCGAGCTCTTCGTCCCACTGAGCGGGATCCCTGGGCTCGAAGATCTTGAGGGGAATGGAGTCNCGGATGAGCTGGCGACCGGCAGCGATGTCAGGCAGGTCNCCNGTNGCGACCATCTGGGTGATCAGGTTNCCGCATGCCGTAGCCTCCCCCGGACCGGCATGTACTGNGACACCACAGGAAGTCGCGATNGACTGGACGAGAAGCTCGTTGTTGATGACTCCTCCGCCCATGTGAATGCGCTCGAGTTTCTTGCCGGTCAGGTGCTTNAGCTGGTCGAAGCGAACGCGGTGCTTGAGCGCGACGCTTTCCAGAACAACACGGAGGATCTCGCCCTTGCCCTGCGGTANGGATTGGCCACTGTCGCTACAGAGCTGCTGAATGCGTTCGGGCATGCGCCCAGGTGCCTTGAGATCGTCATGATCTGGATCGAGGAGGGCAAGGAAGGGAGGAGCTGCTTCGGTTTGCTCGTTGCGCTCGGCGTAAGAGGACTCGTCTCCCTCGAGGCCCCACTGCCGCTCGCACTCCTGGAAGAGCCAGGCGCCAGAGATGTTGCGTAGAAACCGGGTGGTGTTGTTGACTCCTTGCTCGTTAGCCCATCCGATAGTGAAGGCCTCCTCGGTGAGGATCGGCTCGGGAAGTTCCGTGCCGAGGATAGACCAGGTCCCGGAAGAGAGGAAGGCGTAGTCGCCTTCGCCGGGAATTCCGGCCACCGCGGCTCCTGTGTCGTGGGTAGTGGTGGCGATGACTGGAAAATTTCCGCCGATCTCTTCGGCGACCACGTCCCTCAGATTGCCGAGGGTCGTGCCTGGTTCGACTACTTCACCGAAAATACGACGGGGTAGCCCGAGGCCATCGATGACGTCCCAGGCCCAATCCTTGGTGAGGGGCGAAAAGAGCTGGGTGGTAGATGCGTTCGTGCGTTCAACCGCGATCCTCCCGGTGAGCCAGAAGGCGAGGAGGTCCGGGATCATCAGGAAGTGGGAGGCCTCCCGCAGCGCTGCCCCATCCCGGACTGCCTCGCCGAGCAGTTGATGCGAGGAATTCAGGAAGAAGGGCATGATACCCGTCTCCATGTACATTCTGGCATTTCCGTAACGGCGTTCACATTCCTCGTCCATGCCGTCGGTTCGGGAATCACGATATTGGTGGGGGAGCCCGAGGAGACGGCCCTGGGCATCGAGGAGAGCGAAGTCGACACCCCAGGTGTCTATGCCAAGGGCAGCGATCTGGTCCCCGTAACGCTCCACCGCCAGCCGGAGCCCGTGAAGGATTTCGCGGTAGAGGCTGAGAACATTCCACACCAGACCACCAGGCAGATCGGTCCCCGGGTTGTCGAAGCGGTGGATATCTTCCAGTTCAAAGGTCCGGAAATCTGTGCGGGCTGCCAAGACGCGGCCGCTGCCGGCGCCAAGGTCGACCGCGAGGAACACCTTTTCTTTCATAGTTTCTCCTAGCGATGGCGGAAAGGGAGGCGGTCGGCGTTGCGCTCCCGTGGCCCGTATGATTAACAGGCGGGGCCCGATGAAAAAGGAAGATTTCCAGCACGTTAATTACGCGTGGGACAATGTCCATGCCGGCTCTCTTGATCCCGTCGAGCGCCTCGTTTACCGTTCGAACCTGCTCGGGAGTGATCAACGGATCACAAATACCGGCGGCGGGAACACCTCCAGCAAGTTGATGGAAGAGGATCCCATCTCGCAGGAGCAGGTTGAGGTTCTCTGGATCAAGGGGAGCGGGGGAGACCTGCGCACGGTAGAGCGGGATGGATTCGCCTCCTTGAGGCAGCGCGACCTGGTGAGGCTGCAGCGCCATTACCGGGCTGCGCCGGAGCAGGGTCCCAAGACTCCGATTGAGGACAAAATGGTGTCGATGTATCGGCACTGCACCTTCCGGTTCAACCCCCGGGCAGCCTCGATCGACACGGCGCTCCATTCTTTCGTGGATCGCGTCCATGTCGACCACACTCATCCGCATGCCTGCATTGCTGTTGCGGCGAGCAGGGGACAGGAAAGTCTTACGAGGGAGATTTACGGAGACCAGGTCAAATGGGTTCCGTGGAAGCGCCCCGGGTTCGACCTTGGTCTCGACATGCAGCGGGCCTGTGAAAACAGCCCTGATTGCGAGGGGGTGATCCTGGGGCAACATGGCTTGATCAACTGGGCTAACGGTGACCGTGAGTGCTACGAGCTCTCCCTGAGCCTGATCGAAAAGGCGGCTCGTTACATNGAGGCCCATGACCGAGGGGAACAGACTTTCGGAGGGCAGAAATACCATCCGCTCGACGAGGGTGAGCGGAGGGCTGTCCTGATGGAGGTGCTGCCCTGGTTGCGGGGNCGTATTGGNGGGGAGAAACGCGTGATTGCGACCAAGCAGACCGANCTCAAGTTGCAGCGNTTCGTAAACAGCNACGATGCAGAGCGCCTCGCCGAGATGGGAACGAGTTGCCCCGATCATTTTTTGCGGACCAAGCTCAAGCCGCTTTATGTCGACTGGAATCCGCAGGAAGATAATGTGGAGGTTCTTCTTGCCAAGCTNGCTGCGGGGTTGGAGCNCTACCGNCAGGACTATGCGGCCTACTANGACGCACATGAGCGTCCNGACAGCCCGCCGATGCGGGACCCGAATCCAACGGTGATCCTGATTCCCGGAGTGGGCATGGTTGCATTCGGAAAGAACAAGAGCGAGAGCCGGGTGACAGCGGAGTTTTACAACAGTGCGGTGGAAGTAATGCGGGGGGCGGAAGCGATCGGCTCTTACCAGNCGCTCCCTCAGCAGGAGGCATTTGATATCGAGTATTGGTCCCTTGAGGAGGCGAAGCTGCGCAGGATGNCCCCGGAAAAGGAATTCGAGCGCAGTGTCGTGGTCGTCGTCGGGGCCGGGAGCGGGATCGGTAAGGCTGCGGCTTACCGCATGGCGGAGGAGGGGGCCCACGTGGTGTGTGCCGACCTGTCCGGAGAGGCGGCGAGGGAAACAGCGGAGCAAATCACAGCCCTTCATGGTCATGGGATCGGCATTGCCGGTACGGGCCTTTCGGATTGTGGGCGCGCGATCGGACTCCAGGTTGACGTTGCCGACCGGAGCAGCGTGGAGACGCTTTTCGAGGACGTGGTGATGTCCTACGGNGGGGTGGACACCGTGATCGTGACCGCCGGGCTCTTTGTGGCGCCGGACCATGCGGGCCGCATTGCTGACGAGAAGTGGAGCGAGACCTTCGACATCAACGTAAAGGGNCTCTATCTTGTCGCNGATGAAGCAAGGCGTATCTGGTTGGCGCAGGATTCTCCCGGGTCACTGGTCCTGACCACTGCGGGGGAGTATGGCCCTGGGAGCATCGCGTTCCAGAGCACGAAGGCAGCGGCCAATCACCTCGTAAGGGAGCTAGCGCAGGAAATGGCACCTCTCGTCCGTGTGAACGGCATGGCTCCCGCAANCGTGGTGGAGGGAAGCGAGATGTATCCGAGAGAACGGGTAATTCGCCTTTTGCGGGAGGGCTCTGTGGACTTTGACGAGAGTGAGGAGACGGAAGACCTCCGAAGGCTCCTCGCGCGCTACTTTGGGGAACAGGCCCTCACGGGTGTGCCGGTCACACCCGGCGATTGTGCAGAGGCAGCTTATCTCCTCGCAAGCGAGCGGCTGGGGTGCACAACGGGACAGGTGATCCACGTTGACGGTGGGAAAGGCNACGNGGNCTGATNCGGGCCCGGCTGCGGGGTTACGCGCGTAAGACCTCGATACCCTGGTTGGCAAGCGCGGCAGTAAAGCCCGGGTCTGCGNCCTCGTTAGTGACGACGGTNGTCAGGTCTTGGACCTGGGCGAAAAAGAAGGAGGACTTCAGGCCGATCTTGGTGGCATCAGCGAGGCAGCAGACCTCCTCGGAACATTCGATCACCCGCTCCTTGAAGGCCGCCTGGCGGGAGTTCGTTTCCGAGATGCCGCGCTCAAGATGGATTCCATTACATGAGAAAAACATGCGGTGAATGTTNTGCTTTCTCATTGTCGATTCGGCAGGGAGTCCGATGTAGGATCGCGAGCGGGGCTCGTAAATTCCTCCAGTGCAGATGAGGTCGATCCCATCACGATCGGATAGAGCGGAGATGACATTGTGTGCGTTGGTGAGAACCGTAAGGTGAAAATGCGGGAGGAACTCCACCAAGGTCAGGGCGGTCGAGGAAGCATCGATGAAGATCGTGTCGTTGGGACGGATACGCTCGGCAGCGACTCTGGCGATCGCTGTTTTCTCGTCGCGGTTGACCTGCTTGCGTTCGGTGAGAGCCAATTCAACCCGGCTCTGGTTGGGGCGGACAGCCCCTCCGTGGATACGAAGAAGCTCGCCTCGTTGTTCAAGGGCCTCGAGATCCTTCCGGATCGTTTCGTCGGTGACGGCGAGGTCCGCAGCAAGGTCCATTGTTCTGACTGACTCGGAAGACGCCAGCTTGGATATTATAACTGTTTGACGCTCAATTGGTAACATGGCAATTAGCGGGGTGAGAGAGATTGGGAAACGTTGGGNTATCTTGGGAATTTCTTTGAAAACGATTGACTAGTCAAGATTTCCCAAGCATAAAGCGAGAGAATTTAGCACGAATGCCAGGTAATTCCAATGTCCCCCGGGCGGTTGTCGAGCACATGGTGCGGGAGCAGGTTTATGCCAAACTGGGCCTGACCCTGCCGGAGTCGGCAAAGGCTCCGAATGCCCTCGTAGTTAATGTAAGTGCTCGCCACTGCCATCTTTCGCCGCAGGCGGTAGAGGAGCTGTTCGGGCCGGGCTACGAACTCACTCCGATGAAGGAGCTCTACCAGACCGGCGCATATGCGGCTCAGGAGACGGTCACTCTGGTNGGTCCTCGCAGCCGGATGATATCGAATCTGCGAATTCTCGGTCCCTGCCGGGACTTCAACCAGGTGGAGCTCGCTTACACCGATGCGATTGCCCTGGGTTTCGATGCGCCCTTGCGTCTTTCGGGCGATATTGAGGGCACTCCCGGGTGCATGCTCATGGGGCCAAGGGGATTTTTTGAAATGGAGCAGGGTGTGATCCGGGCTGCCCCGCACGTGCACATGCAACCGGACGATGCCGGCTATTACGGCGTGAAGCACCGGGACGTAATGAAGATGAAGGTTCATGGCGACTGCCCGGTCACCTTCGATAACATCGTGGTGCGTGTGGACGAGAGCTTCAACCTCGAGGTGCATATAGATACCGATGAAGGGAACGCCTGTGGATTGAAGCCGGACACCTATTGCGAACTGATCAAGTAAAGTGATCAAGGCGTGAAACTTTCTAACAAAAACACAAAAAAAAGATGAGCCAAGCTCTGGGATTAATAGAAACAAGAGGCTACGTGGGCAACGTGGAGGCCGCTGATGCAATGGCCAAGGCTGCGGACGTGGACCTCGTGAAGCAGGTGCAAATCGGAGGAGGGTATCTGACCATCCTCGTGCAGGGAGACGTTGGAAGCGTGAAGGCCGCAGTGGATGCCGGGGCGGAAGCGGCCGATCGGGTCGGGGAGCTGCTCGGCTCTCATGTAATTCCCAGACCCCATGCCGATCTGCTGAAGCGCTTCGATCTTTCATGATTAGTACAACCTGAACCATCCGAGTATCATGCCAAAACAAGCAGTAGGAATTATTGAAACACGTGGGTTGGTCTCCCTGGTGGAGGCTTCCGATGCCGCGCTCAAGGCGGCTGATATCACCATGCTGGGCTGGTCGAAGATCGGCGGAGGAATGGTCACCGGTTTTTATACCGGAGACGTGGCCGCGGTGAAAGCCGGGGTGGATGCCGGAGCGGAGGCTGCAGCCCAGGTGGGCGAGGTAACCGCTACCCAGGTCATTCCCCGTCCCCACGACGACCTCGCCGGTTTGGTTGAGATGTAGCGCCAAGAAACTGTTACCGGTGAAAGTCCTCGTCGCCAACCTGGGATCGACCTCCTTCAAGTACCGCCTCTTTGAGATGGGAGAGGGGGTCGAATGCCAGTTGGCAGAGGGAGGATACGAGCGGGTCACTGACTATGGTGAGGTGATCCGGGACGCGCTGGCCAGCCTGGCGGAGCAGGGACTGGCGACCGAGGAGGAAATCGGGGCGGTGGGATTCAAAACCGTCCTGGGCCGCGGCTTGAGCGGTTGCGTCGAGGCCGGGGAGGATGTGCTCGAGGCCCTGGAAGGTTTTGCCGAAGTAGCACCCGCGCACAATCCTGCTTATGCGGCAGGAATCCGCCAGTTCGGCCAAATCCTGCCGGGTGCCCGGCGGGTAGCGCTCTTTGAAACGGCATTTTACCAGTGGGTTCCGGAGGCCGGGTGCCGCTATGCCGTGCCGAGGGCCTGGTGTGAAGCCGGGATCAGGCGCTACGGGTTTCACGGGGCCAGCCACAAGTTCGTCGCGGAGCGTTCCGCGGAACTTCTGGACCGTGAAGACGTGGCAGGAATCGTTCGCGAGTTGTACATGAACGGGCCGGTAGATGTGGCGAAGCCACTGCGGGTGCTCTCCTGTCACCTTGGTGGTAGTAGTTCGGTGACCGGTATCAGGAATGGGGTGGCGGTGGGAACCAGCATGGGTTTTTCGCCGCAGAGCGGACTGCCCCAGAATAACCGCGTGGGTGATCTCGATTCGGGTGCAATTCCCTACGCCAGCAAGGTGCTGGGCCTGAGCTTGGACGAGGTGGAGCGTCAACTGACGAGGGAAAGTGGCCTGTTGGGAGTTTCCGGGGTGGGAAATGACATGCGGGACGTGCGCGCGGCCGCAGTCGGTGGCAACGCGGAAGCTCAGCTTGCAGTCGAGCTTTTTGTGCGTGAGGTCCGGCGCTGGGCGTCCTCCTTCCTTTTTGAACTCGGGGGGCTCGAGGGGTTGGTCTTCACGGCTGGCATTGGGGAGAACAATCCATGGCTGCGGGAAGCAGTCTGCGCGGGCCTCGAGGAATTTGGAATCGTGCTCGACGATGAGCGGAACGAAAACGTGCGCGGTGAAGAGGGCGAGATCGGCGCCCCCGGTGGGAGTGTTAGAATCTTTGTCGTCCCGGCCAACGAGGAACTTGTCCTGGCCCGGGAGGTCTACCGAAAGGTTTCATCATTGAATTAATCAACCAAAAGAAAAAATGGCAAAACAAGCAGTAGGATTACTGGAGACGCGCGGACTGTGCTGTCTCGTGAGCGGCGTCGATGCCGCGCTGAAGGCCGCCAATGTGCAATTGGCGGGACCCATGAAAAATGTCGGAAGCACCCTGTGCAACGCAGTGGTCACCGGGGACGTTGCCGCCGTTAAGGCCGCGATTGATGCGGGAGCAGACACCGCCGCCGGGCTCGGTGAGGTGGTCAGCGCCCATGTCATCGCCCGTCCAGATGACGCGATTCAGCAGGTTATTCCCGCGAAGAAGGCAGGTGGTGGTAAGTAGGTTGTCCTGCTTCTCTTTTGAACGATGTTCTTGGCAGAAGTCATCGGCCAGGTCGTGGCCACCAAGAAGGACGAGAGCATGACGGGGCGGAAGCTCCTGCTCGTGCGTCCCAAGCTGGTGGACGAGGCCAACCCCGCCAAATTCCGCGACGGGGTCAACACCATTGTGGCGGTGGATACGGTTGGGGCCGGTGAAGGTGAGCTCGTGATGTTCTGCCAGGGAAGTTCGGCGCGTCAGGCAGGGGGCTTGCGTCAGATCCCGGTGGACGCTGCGGTTGTTGCCATTGTGGACAGCGTGGATGTGCTCGGGAAGAAAATCTACGGGGGCTCCTGATGCTTTTTGAGTGTGGTGGGAAGTAAGCAATTCGAACAGATGTCCGAGCTATGAAGATTGACCAGGAAGCACTTCGNAGTGTGGTGGAGAAGGTGATGTCAGACCTGGGCCAGGGCCAGTCCTCCCGGGCGGGGGGGGCTTCGTCCTCCGCTTCGCGCGAGGATGCGACCACGTCCAAGGCCGACTGCAGTTGTCATGCTGGCCCGTCGCAAGCCGGGGCCGCGCATAAGCGTTCGTTTGGTGTTTTCAGCTGTGTGAACGAAGGGGCCAATGCCGCTCACGATGCGTTCCAGCAGCTTAAGGAGCTCGGACTCGAGGGCAGGGCCCGGGTGATTGAGATTGTAAAGGGGGTCTGTGCAGGCAACACGGAGCGCTGGGGGAAATTCGAGATTGAGGAAACCCGGATCGGGCGGCTCGACCACAAGGTGGCGAAGCTCGAAATCATGAACAAGGTCCCGGGGGTGGAGTGGCTCCGACCCTACGCCCTCAGCGGAGATGACGGTATCATGCTCGAGGAATATGCTCCCTTTGGAGTGGTTGGGGCGATTCTTCCAGTCACTCACTCAGTGCCGACTTTGACGGGGAATGTCATCAACATGGTGGCCGCTGGAAATGCTGTGCTTTTCAATCCCCATCCGGGAGGAGCCCGGAGCGCAGCCATGGCCGCCCGGGCCTACAACGAGGCGATTGCGCGAGAACTGGGGATCGAGAATCTCATCTGCGTGATCGAGAACCCCACCCTGGAATCGTTTGAGAAGATCTCGAAACACGACCTGATAGCAATCATGGCGATAACCGGAGGGCCGGCGGTGGTTGCGGCTGCAATGAAATCCGGGAAGCGTTCCATTTGTGCAGGGCCTGGCAACCCGGTGGTCGTGGTAGACGAGACGGCCGACCTGGATCGAGCCGCCCGATGTGTGATCGAGGGCGGCTCTTTCGACAACAATCTGCTTTGTATCGGCGAAAAAGCGGTCTTCGTAGTGGACTCGGTCTCCAGCCGGTTTCTCGAGGCCATGGAGAAGGCCGGGGCCGCCAGGCTAAGCGGCCGGCAGCTCGATCGCCTCAGCAACGCGGCCTTCACCTACCGGGAAGGAGATGGCGGCTGTGCGCACGCGGTGGTCAATCGCGATTATATCGGCGCCAGTCCACAGGTGCTAGCGGAAGCCGCCGGCGCCAGGATTCCGAATGGGTGCGAATTGCTGTTTTCCGAGACAGNTGCGGANCATCCATATGTTCAGGANGAGCAGATGATGCCGATGGTCCCGGTTATATCCGTGCCNGATTTCGAGACAGCGGTGAGTCAGGCCAAGANTGCCGAGCACGGCTACCGGCATTCGGCTATCATCCACTCCACGAATGTGGGGAATATGACCTACATGGGCAGGGAGATGGATACCACCATCTATGTGAAGAACGGTCCGTGTGTTGCTGGCCTGGGACTGGGCGGAGAAGGGTATCTCAGTTACTCGGTGGCCACAACCACGGGGGAAGGCATCACGACCCCCAAAACGTTCACCCGGGTNCGCCGCTGCGTAATGGTGGAGAACCTCCGCATCGTCTAGAACTTTTCAATGCCATGTTGTTATGCCGGGTAGTGGGAAGAGCGGTGGCCACGCACAGTCATTCGAGNCTGGAGGGCTTCAAGATGCTGCTCTGCCAGCAGGAGGATGGGGAGGGCGTTNCCATCGGCGAGCCGCCCTTCATCGCGATCGATCTCTTTGGTGCGGGNATGCACCAGCGGGTGTTCGTCAGTACNGANGGGATCGGGGCGCGGGGGGTAGTGGACGACGAGCAATCGCCCGTGCGAAATTTCATTCAGGGGGTTATCGACGATTAGCACCCATGCGTATCGGTCAGGTNATTGGAAAGGTTACGATGAACGNATCAGANCCCGCGTTCAGGGCTGCGCGTTGGCTCGTGGTGAATCCCCTGGTGGCGGAGCAGTTGAACACTGCCTGCGAAATTGAACCNGGCCTGACTGAGCTTCCTTCCCTGGTGGTTTACGATGACCTGGGNGCGGGAGAGACTGACATCGTGGGTTTCGTGGAAGGAGCAGAAGCGACCGCGCCCTTTGAGGGGCCAACCCCGGTGGACGCNATCACGGTTGCGATTTTTGATCAAATCGAGCACGAGCCGTATCCTCCAGACGAGGATGACGACTGAGAAAACGAACGACNGNACAGAGGTTCATGAAGAAAGTAATCACAGGACGAGACGTGGAAACCCTGCTGCGCGAGGGGAAGGGCCTGGAGTCGATTCCAGANGGAGTGCTCCTGACCCCNACGGCGAAGGATGCNATCAAGGAGGCCCGGGGCCGCCGGAGGCGTCAGTTGAATCGCGTTGAGGAGCAGCTCGAACCGAGCGTGCCGGATTATGAATTTCGCTGGGAGCCTGGTAGTGATCCCCAGACGCCGGAGGAAATCATGAACTTCTTTCACTCGCCTGAGNTGGAAACGTTGAAGAGGCGGATGGTCGACATGGGCGAGCGAATGTGGAAAAAGAACTACACCGATGGAAATGGAGGCAATCTGACCATCCGGGTGGGTGACAACCTCGTGCTATGTACGCCGACCCTGATTTCCAAGGGGTTCATGCGGCCAGAGGACATGGCGCTTATCGATCTCGATGGTAAGCAACTCGCGGGCGAAAGNCGACGGACCAGCGAATGTCTTACCCACATGGCGATCATGAAGCGCCAGCCGAAGGCGAAGGCCTGCTGTCACGCCCATCCGCCGCATGCCACTGCGTTTGCGGTCGCGGGGGTTCGTCCCCCCACATGCATGATTCCGGAGGCTGAGGTTTTCCTGGGGGAGATTGGCATGGCGGAATACCAGACTCCCGGAACCCCGGCCAATGCGAAGGCAGTGGGAGAGGCTGCGATCGAGCACATGTCAGTCCTCATGATCAACCATGGGGTGATCACCTGGGGGAAGGACATCGAGGACGCCTACTGGAANATGGAGAACACGGATGCCTATTGTCAGACTGTTCTGCTGGCGACCCAGTTGAAGGGAGCCGANCTCCTGACGATCACNGGGGGNCAGGCCAANGANCTCATCGACCTTCGCGCCTCGCTGGGAATGGAAGACAAGCGCTCCAGCTGGAAGGAATGTGAGCTCTGCGACAACTCGGAATTCAGGCCGGGAGCGGTTTGCCCGGTGCCTCAGNACGGGTCGGNAACAAACGGTTCCGGNGGTTCCCTNAATGAAGAGGCCGAAGCTGTTGTGAAGGCACTGACGGANCAGGTCCTGTCCGAGATGGCTGGATAANGGTCAAAGGCCGGGCCTTGAGATCCCGCGCCTTCAGAGNTTGNTGCGANANCAGCGCTTCCCGGGCCNATGGTGTTCTGCCGGGCCGGGATCGTTTCCGGGNANNTNGGTGAGATGCCGGGCCAGGCCGGCNCGGGTTGTTNCTTTTACGGAGGCCGTGGGAGAGGACCCTTCGAGGGNGGGAATCANCNGGAATGNANGGTTTTACGGTCCCTTTACATACGGAGCACGGTTGGGGGGGTATTCTGCAACCGTCTAATCCGTCATGAAGCGAGCAACATTTCTCCACAACGCCATTCTGGTGGGAGGCGGGAGCATGATCTGGGTTCCCCGCAGCGCGGCCCATGGGCCGNGCCATCACCACCACTGGACTCCTCACGTGCGTCCACATCCCATTCCCATTCCNCGTCCNGTCAGGCCGGTGGAGGTGCGCGGGGTGGATGCATCCGTTCAGATAGACAACCAGATCGCGCAGACCACGCTGACGGTCACATTCTTNAATCCCGCGGGACNNCAGCAGGAGGGCGAGGTGTTGCTACCCGTGCCCTCCGCAGCNGCCCTCAAGTCATTTTCGATGGAGGGGAGTAATNCGGTGCTCAAGGCGAAGATACTCCCCAAGGAGGAAGCCCGGCGGATCTATGATCGGATTGTTGCGCAATCCAAGGANCCGGCGATCCTTGAATTTGCGGGATACGGTGTGGTGGATTCNAGTGTTTTCCCAATCGCCGCTCGCAGCGAGTGCAGGATTCGCCTTGTCTACGAGGAGCTTCTCGCCANNGAGGCAGACCGGATCGACTATGTTTTGCCGCGGTCAGAGGCTCTGGACTACCGGGTGCAGTGGAACATCGACGTGNAGTGGGCCCTGAAGGGCGGAATCGCCACGGCGTATTCTCCGACCCACGAGGTTTCACCACAGNATAGCAAGAAGGGTTTGCGGGTGAAGCTGGGAGGAAAGGTGGATCCAGGCCCTTTCCGGCTTTCCGTGTTGCGCAAAAAAAACAAGGAACCGGTAGCGACCCTGTTNACGCATCCCNAAGAGGGCGAGGATGCGGGTCATTTTNTGCTCCTGATCGCGCCTCCAGGGCGAGAAGAGGGTGCAGCNCGCCTGAAGAGGGAGGTTACGGTCGTGATTGACCGCTCGGGAAGCATGGCCGGAGAAAAGATGGACCAGGCCCGGGCGGCAGCGATGCAGGTCGTGGAAGGCCTCGACGAGGGNGAGTTTTTCAACCTGATCGTATACAACGAAGCGGTNGAACCTTTCGNCGAACGCCCGGTAGAGGTCAATCGGGAGAACATCGTACGAGCCCGCAGGTTTATCGGTGGCATCAGGGTGAGTGGAGGAACGAATATCCACGGAGCCCTGCAACAGGCCATTTTGCAGCCGGTGCACCATGGAACAGTTCCCATCGTGCTNTTTCTCACCGATGGGTTGCCTACCATNGGGGAGACTTCCGAGAAGCGCATCCGGGAGAANGCCCGGGANGCGAACAAGGGTCGACGGCGGATCTTNACCTTCGGNGTGGGAGTAGACGTGAACACGCCTCTCCTCTCCCGTCTCGCCGGTGACAGCCGGGCGGCGGCGACCTATGTNCTNCCCAGGGAAAAGGTGGAGGTGAAGGTGGCTGCNGTCTTNCGACGCCTTTCCGGCCCAGTTCTCAGCTTTCCGAAGCTACAGGCTCGGGACAGAAGGGGTAATCCCGTACCNCACCGAATCGACGATGTGGTTCCCCATGAGCTTCCTGATTTCTTCGCCAATGACCAAATAATCGTGACTGGACGCTACCGTGGCAGNGAACCGGTCGATTTCAGACTCACTGGACACGATGGCGCGGCCCNGAGGAAATTCTCGTTTCCCTTCAGACCCGGGCGAAAAAGGAATNCTTTCGTNCCACGCTTGTGGGCCATGAGAAAAATCGCAGTCCTCACGGAAGCGTTGCGGGACCTNGGTGCTGATTCCGCCCTGGGCGGGCTGGTNGGCAGCGGGGTGGACCGTAATGACCCCCGAGTAAAGGAGCTTGTTGATGAGATTGTGCGTCTCTCGACGGAATATGGTGTCCTGACCGAATACACCGCCTTCCTNGCCCTCGAAGGGGAGGTCTTCCGACCGGAANCCCAGCGGAANTCTCGCGCGGCCTCCAACTTCGATGAACGCGCACTCAAGACNAGAAGNGGGCGGCTCAGCGTCAACCAGGATCTCAATCTTTGGAAGCAGAAGCAGAGCGGAACTCTGAACAGNTACAACGGTTTCGTAAATGGACAGCTTGAGATGGAGGAGGTCCAGAATGTGGCCCAGTGCGCCGACATGGCGTTTTTCAAGCGGGGTAATGAATGGGTCGACGCAAGTGTTACCCTGGCATCGAGGAAGGAATCCTCCCTGCCNATCAGGGAGATCGNGGTGGGAAGTGACGAATTCAGGCGTGTTGTCGATCGCCTGGTCTCCAAGGAAAGGCAGAGTTGCCTGGCACTGGGGAAAAACCTGGAGGTCGCCGTGGACGGAGTGCGTTACCGGCTCAAGTAAGCAATCAACAAGCAACCCAGAACATGAAAATGAAACCAAGGAAAGCAGTGGCATTCATGATGCTGATGATGGCAGGTGTCNTCCCGGCGAAGGATGGNGGGAAAGCAGTGGGCACGCGGAGCGGGAATTTTGCTCCATCCAACGAACTGATCGACGTGGATGCCTTTGAGAAGGGNGCGGCCCGGGCATTGCAGGACCGCCGGAAGAGGCGCGTTACGGAAAATCGCTTCATTGANATGGCGAAGGACGAAAAGACCATCGTCCTTGANACGCGGAGCAGGTCGAATTTTTCCCTCCTTCATGTCAAGGGGGCGCTCCACCTGAATTTTTCGGAGATCACCAGCGAGAGCCTCTCCCGGGTGATCCCGAGCAAGGACACGCGTGTCCTGATCTATTGCAATAACAACTTCGATAATGAGCCGAAGGAAGGGCCGCCAGCCTTCGCCTCCAAGTCCCCTGCAATGGCGCTCAATATACCGACTTTCATCACTCTGCACGCNTACGGTTATGAGAACATCTATGAGCTTGGCCCGCTTCTGGACGTGCGTAAGACGAAGATTCCGTTGGCAGGAAGTAAGCNCATCANTGTCCCGCGGCCAGTCACGGCCGCAGAAATTCAGAACTAACAATCCAAGAAAAACATGAAAACAACCACACTTATCAGCTGTGCCGGCCTCCTTGCCGGCGTCACCCTGGCCAACCCTCCGGCCAAGGATGTCCGGGTCGCGAACATCGAGCCCTTNGAGGCAGGGGAGNGTATCAATACAAAGGCCGAAGNCCCAACCGAGCCCGGCGGGAACCAAGCGCGGGTCCAGCTGGCCATCCTGCTGGATACCAGCGGGAGCATGAGTGGGCTGATCGGGCAGGCCAAGACCCAGCTCTGGAGCATCGTGAACACCTTCATTACAGCCAGGCAGAACGGGCAGGTGCCCTTTGTGGAGGTCGCTCTTTATGAATATGGCAACAGCGGCCTCAGGAAGGAGGGATACTGGATCCGGCAGATTCAGCCTCTCACCCGNGACCTTGACAAGATAAGCGAGGANCTTTTTGGGCTCCGGACAAATGGNGGCGAGGAGTATTGTGGAGCGGTGATCAAGCGTGCGGTAGATGACCTCGCCTGGGACGCCTCGCCGGATACATACAAGGCCATCTTTGTTGCGGGGAATGAGCCCTTCACNCAGGGNCCGGTGGACNCTTCATCCTCGTGCCGGGAAGCGATCAAGAAAGGCGTCATTGTGAATACAATTCACTGCGGAGCCGAGGCNGTTGGGNTNAACACCGGCTGGAAAGCTGGATCGCTCCTGGCGGATGGCCGTTTTCTCGTGATCGATCACCACAAGGCGGTNGTNCATGTCGATGCCCCCCAGGATAAGGAAATAGAGAAATGGAACACGAAGCTCAANGCCACCTACGTGCCCATCGGGAGGGTCGGCAGGCAGCGATTGGAGACTCAGGTCGCTCAGGACGNCGAGGCACGCAAGGCCAAGGGCAATGCGATCCAGTCCCGGGTCGCGACCAAGGCAAGTGCGAACTACTGGAACGGAAACTGGGACCTGGTCGANGCCTGTCACGCCAAGGGCTTTGACTGGAAGAGCATAAAAAAAGAGGACCTGCCCGAGGAAATGAGAAAAATGTCTGCAGAGGANCGCAAGGCATACATTGCGACGAAAAAAGCCGAGCGTTTGTTGTGTCAGAGGAAAATCGCGGAATTGAGCAAGGAGCGGACCATGTTCGTGAAGGCCAAACGTGAGGAAATGGGACAGGAGAGTGGCGATACCCTCGATGCTGTCGTNGTGGAAACCGTGCGGCAGCAGGCCGTGAAAAAAGGNTACACCTTCAAATAGGATCAGGAGTGCAGGAGGCCGGTGGCGGAGTAAGCGGCGCCGCGCGAGCAGGCTCAGTCAATACTCCGATCCGAGACTTGCTATTTAGACTCGTGAAAGGTNCCGGCGACGCTAAACAGCACAGAGAACTATTGAAACATGGAGGCTCCGAAGATCCTGGTTATTGAAGATGATGCTTCCGTGCGTCAGGGCGTCGTGGACGCCCTGACGTTTTCGGGTTACGAGGTGCTTTCCGAGGAGAATGGTAAATTCGGGCTGAATACGGCCTTGCGCGCCAGTTACCAGTTGCTCCTTCTTGACCTCGTCCTGCCGGGTTGCAGCGGTTTTGAAATCCTTGAGGCGATCAAGAAAGAGCGCCCCGGACAGCCGGTTATTATTCTTTCCGCCCGGGGCGAGGAAGGGGACCGGGTCCGCGGATTGAAGATGGGTGCCGACGACTANGTCGTGAAGCCTTTCAGNGTGCGGGAGCTCCTCGCCCGTGTNGATGCCGTTCTTCGGAGAAGTAGCGAACGACCATCCGTGGTAGAAACGCATGANNTTGAAGGGGCACAGGTGGATTTTGCCAGGAGGGAGGTTCGGTTCGACGATGGGGAGAGAAGCGAGCTTTCGGAGCGCGAGGCGGAGTTGCTGCGGTATCTTGTCGCGCAGGGAGGCCGTGCNGTGCCCCGNGACGAACTTCTTCGCCAGGTGTGGGGCCTCAACCCCAGAAACCTTGAGACCCGGACAGTGGACATGCATGTTGCCCATCTGCGACAGAAGTTGAGGAACCAGAACGCGGTGGTCACCGTGCGTGGAAAAGGTTANATGATTGCAAGCTGATGAATCGACCTTGGCTGATATGGGCTGTGCTGGGATCCTGTGCCCTCCTGATTATCGGGGCGATGGCGTGGTCGACCAGAAAGGCCGTGCAACTGGAGGGTCAGCAGGCTCTGGCGGAGTCTGCAGCCCAGCTTGAGGAGCGCATCCGCCTCAGCCTGTCCCGTATCGACACCGCTGCGTCAGGATTGCTCATCCTCGAAAATCAGCGTCCGCCCCATCATTACGAGGCCTTCTTCGAGCCTGAGGACCTGCTGACNAACCAGTTCCAGGTTGTNGGCAAGGGATTCGTGTACCAGCCCTCCCCGCTCCTTCCGGAGGTNCCCGAATTTGTCCGCCTGCACTTCGAGATCGATGCGGGGACGAGGGAAGNCACTTCGCCCCAGGTGCCGGTAGCCAATGAGTGGGATTACGCGGAGCAGAGTGGGATTGAGCAGAGCTATCTCGATGGCACCAAGGCCGAGCTGGCCACGTTGCGGAGACTGCTGGGTAGAGCAACCAGTTCGGATTTTGTAGAGGGTGGAACCCAGCTCGATCTCATGTGCAGGGTGTGCTCCAAGGTGAATGAGTCCCTCGAATCCCGCAATATTTCATGGAATTCTCCGGATTCCATCAAGATAGAGAGCAAGGCNATCGAGGTAGCCCAGGTGCTTGAATCCTACGGAAATCGGCCGGTGAGCCAGGATTCCGCCTACCAGGAGGGTCTCGCGCTGATCGAGAAGAAGCGAAGGGCGGATCTATACCAGGNAAACTCCCAGCGGGCGGTGCCCAAGTCACAGAGGCTGCGCCCTCGGCTGAAGATCCAGGGGGAGGCGGTCCCGGCGGCATCCCGATCGGGGGAGGAGAGTCCCATCGCAGGCCCAAAACTGGATGGCATNCAGACGGGCCCCAAGGTTCCTGAAGANACGGCGNCTGAGAAGAACCGTGAGGATCNCCCCGAAGCGCNNGTGCAATCNGTTCGAGCCGGAGAAGGANCCTCGGGAGGCACCCGGGAAGGAAANNCCGGGGTGCGAGNGAGNTTGGTGGNACCTCCCTCGACGGTNTCACCCTTCCAGCCTATCTGGCTTGAGGGAGAGCTCTTCATTGTGCGAGAGGTTTCTGCGGCCGGGGTGCTTCGTTATCAGGGTGCCTGGCTCAAGGCTGATGCGCTTGCAGACAAACTGCTGAGTTATGTCGTGGATGACCTTCTGCCACGNGCNACCCTGAAGCCAATTGAGGACATCTNGGCNGCGGCGCTTCCAGGGACCTTCGAATTGAAATTAGATGAGCTCTCCAATGATCCTCTTTCCCTCGTTACGCTCCCATGGCGGGTGAGCCCCGGGGAGGAGCCGGTNGCAGCGAGNATCGGGTGGTCTCCGCTGCGGATCTCGTTGACCGTGGGCTGGGTTGCTCTCTTGCTGGCCTTGCTGGCCTCAGCCGTTCTCGTGCGGGGTGTCATGAAGCTGAGTGATCGACGGGCAACGTTCGTCTCCTCGGTCACTCACGAGCTGCGGACCCCCCTCACGACGTTTCATCTCTATTCCGACATGCTGGCGGAGGGTATGGTCAAGGAGAAGAGCAAGCAGGCAGAGTACTTGACCACGATGCGCCGGGAGGCGGAACGGTTGAATCACCTGGTCGAGAACGTGCTGTCCTATTCCAAGGTGGAGCGCGGTAGCGCCCGGGCGGAGNGACAATTGATTGCGCTGCNTGACCTGTGTGAACGAATGCGCNCCCGCTTGGAGGAGAGGACCCGCAAAGACGGGGCCGAGTTGAAAGTAAGTGCATCCGGGGGAGCTGGAAGCCNGGAAGTCGACACTGATCTTACGGCGGTGGAACAGATCGTGTTCAATCTCGTGGACAACGCCTGTAAGTANGGGCTCCCAGACGGGGGGAAGGGTCAGGTGNGGCTCCGGGCTGCGAATGGGGGAAACAGGGNNCGGATCGAGGTCTACGACGAGGGGACGGGCGTCGACCCGGCGGATTTGAAGAAACTGTTCAGACCATTTCACAAGTCGGCCCGGGAAGCCGCCCATTCGAAACCGGGAGTAGGTCTCGGGCTTGCGCTGTGCCGGCGTCTNGCCCGGGAACTGGGTGGCGACCTGAAACTGGAGCGGCGGGAGCCCGCTGGAGCCTGTTTCGTGTTAGAGCTTCCGGTCGCAAGGTGACGAGGTATACCGGTGCTGAATGCGGGCCCGGGAGCTTCCCCGGCACNGGCTTCTTATTGGTGTCTGCGTGCACCAGCATGGGAGCCCTGCCCTTCTGTTTGCCAGTTTCGACGAGAGTCGGTTATCTCNCTCGGAAAGAGATAGTTAGGGCTGGAGGCACTGCCCGCAGNGACAGTGCCGGATNTTCTGCGGGGCACATACAAGAATTGACCTCTGCGGTCTGAGGATAATGTGTATTCCCATGCGCAAGATTCTGCACATCGACATGGACTGCTTTTATGCGGCTATCGAGGTGCGGGACGACCCGGCATTGCGAGGAAAGCCCGTGGGGGTCGGCGGCCGCCGGCGCGGAGTCCTCACCACCGCAAGTTATGAGGCGCGAAAGTTTGGATGTCGTTCGGCGATGCCGACGTTCAAGGCNCTGGAGCTGTGTCCACAGTTGATTGTCGTGCCACCCCGCTTCGGTGTTTACGCGGAGGAATCGAGGAAAGTTCGTGCNATCTTCAAGCGCTTCACCGACCTGGTCGAGCCGCTGTCGCTCGACGAGGCTTATCTCGACGTGAGTCACCGTGAGGAGGAAGGTGCGGAGCTGGCTGCTCTAATCCGCCTGCGGATCAAGGAAGAGACGGGGCTNAGTGCCTCGGCTGGAATTGCTCCCAACAAGTTGCTGGCCAAGNTTGCAAGTGACTGGCANAAGCCCGACGGGCAGTTNGAGATCAGGCCGGGCGAAATCGAGGAGTTCCTCGAGCATCTGCCCGTCAAGCGCCTCCATGGTGTTGGGGCGCGGATGGAGGAGAAACTTNCAGGTCTTGAAGTCCGGACGTGCGGTGACCTTCAGCGCATAAGCAAGCTCGAACTGGCTNAGCGATTCGGAAGATGGGGCATGGAATTATTTGAGCTCTGCCGCGGAAGAGACAAGCGGCCGGTCCGCGTGGACCGCATTACGAAGTCCGTCAGCAGGGAGACGACCCTGCGCGAAGATATTGGAGATCTCCCGCCTCTCCTTGAGATCATGGAAGNNCTCAGGGTTCGCGTGGCCNGGTCAGTGGCTGAAAAGCACGACGACCGGATCGTCCGGTCGCTTGTGGTAAAGGTNAAATTCGCGGACTTCACGCTNACCTCGGCGGAGCGGGCTCCCTCGGAGCAGGGGAGAGCGCTTTCGGCTGATCGGATNATGGATGAGAAAATTTTCCGCGAGCTGTTGAGCGAGGCGTTTTCGAGGGGAGAGGGAAGGGCNGTGCGCCTTATTGGCGTGGGAGTGCGTTTCATGGATCCGGAAGAAACGTCCCAGTTGCAGTTGGAACTCTGAGCCTCTGAGCGCTTGGGAGTGGTCATGAAGGGTGCNCCATGCTGGGATTGNCCCGGGGTGGAGTTCACCGAGATTGATCGCGACGACATGGAGAGCCTCCTGGAGGAAATCGGGAGATTATACATGCCCTTTGGGAAGTTCGGCCCGGCGGCCTATCCGCCCAGGGGAGTCCCCATCATGGATCTCCCGCCGGAATATCTTGCGTGGTTTGCGGAAAGGGGCTTCCCGGGAGGAAGACTGGGGGAATTGATGTCGGTGGTTTTTGAGATCAAGCAGAACGGGGCAGATNGCGTGTTCCAGCCCCTCCGGGTNCGCAATGGNGGGCGTTATTCCCTGCGTGCGAGACGCCCCCGTGAATTTGACTTCGAGGACGAAGTCGATGAGGACTAGTTCGAGGTTGAGCCNAGGAGGTTTATTCTGCCNCGGGTGATGCCCCCCTGCGGGAGGCTTGATGGCCAGTTCGCGTGCTAACNGAGTGCGAGGCTAGCCTCGAACTCAAGGTTCGGGTCCGCGCCGCGCTTGAGCGCCTCCCGATAGTATTTCAAGGCTTCTTCCTTGTTGCCCTGCCGGAGGTAAATCACGGCGAGATTGTAGTATGGGTCGGAAAGGGTGGGGTCGATTTCTATGGCGGCCCTGAAGTGAGCTTCCGCGTCGTCGTCCCGTTCTTCGCGTCCGGCGACGTTGCCGAGGAAAATCCAGGCTTTCGCGTTGTCTTTATCGAGGTCGATGGCCCGGCGCAGGCTCAGTTTGGAACTNGGCAGGTCGGNGAGACGATAGTGACAGACCCCNAGCATGAAATGGGCAAAAGGCAGGTTATCCCCGCGNATCACCAGGGCGTCATTGAAGGATGAGATTGCGAGACNGACCTCGTCGTTTTTCACGTGGACAACTCCGAGATTGAGCATNGTCTCCACGTGGCCCGGATGCTCATCGAGGATGGACTCGAATACCTCGCGGGCGGCAAGGAATCGCCCGTTGGAAAATGCGCGGCGGGCGAGCTCGTCCTTGATGGAAACCCGGGCCTGAAGCCCCTGCGAGGCGTAGGCGACTTNGTCACGGGAAGGGCGGTCCTCAAAGATGAAGTCGTCGTCTATCTTGAATTCCTCGACGAGGCGGCTCTCTTCGGCGGTGAGGCGCAGCTCCTGCTCAAAGAGGCCATGGATATTGTCGACGAGAGGGCCATTCTCCTGGCCGATTTTCCTGATCTCGGCCATGACGGCTGCCTTTGCGGTCCGNCGATGCTCCTGGATGCGGAGTTGACGGGCGATGATATCCCGCAGCATTTCCATTTCCTGACGCGTCCTGGGNTCAAGGGAGGGGCCGCCAAGTTGCTGCTTCAGTTCACTGCCAGCTTTTCGGATTCGATCCTCGAGTGCCGCGAGACGGTTTTTTTGAGAGGCGTTCTCCCGCTGAAAATCAATGATGCGACCTTTTGNGTGGGCGAGGTCCCGCTTGGCTTCGATGAGCTGATCCTTGGTAGTGTTGTTGTCGGTGTGGAGGGCCTTCAGGCGGTCACGGGCGGTCTTGAGATCGCGTCCGAGGTCCATGTTCTGCTTGATGAGCAGTTGGACCCGTTCGCTCTCATTCAGTTTGAGGAGGGCGGTCATCTGCTCCCGTTCGGCTAGAAGGGTGTTTCGTTCATCCCGAAGACCGCGTATTTCCTCACGGGCTTCCTCAAGCTGGCGTTCGAGTTGTGCGTTGCGGGCGTCGAGGGCAATGTAGCTCTTGTCCTTCTCGGCGAGGGTGTCCTTCAGATCCTGAAGCCTGCGGCGCAGGTCCTCGACGACCTCCTTGGCGGTGGCCTGCTGAACGTTGATGACCTTTTCCAGTTCGGCGGCCCGTTTCTGCGCGGCCGAGGCATCGGCCTGGGCGGTCGCCAGCTCGGATTGCAGCTCCTGATGCTCGCTGCGGCTCTTCTGGAGNGCTTTAAACATCGCGTCCCGTTCGTTTTCGACCTTGCTGATTCGCTGGTTGAGCTCCTCCAGTTGCCCTGCCACGGGAGCGCGTGCCACGCGGTCGCGTTCCTGCTCGAGTTGCTTGAGTGCCTGGCGCAGCCGNACCGCGTTGGCATCCCGGTCCGAACGGGCTTTGCCGAGTTCACCGCGATATTGGGAAATCTGTCGCTGGAGCGCNCTGACCTTCTGCTGTTCCTCCCTGCTGAGCCGGGGAATGGTAAGGTCCGGGCGGGNGGGACGGACAGGATTCGGCCTTTCAATAAGTTCACCNGTGCGGCTAGCTATCTTGTTCTGCTGNTCAAGAGCCTTGTCACGGATGNCGGTCATCGCTCTCGCAGTCGAGTCNCGCCGGCTCTTGACGAGGTCCGGTTTGAAATCCGGGTCCGAGAGAGCAACCGTGTCAAAGAGTTGCTTGGCTTTGTCGTAGCGATTGAAGGCCTCAAGAAACCTGCCCTCCTTCGCTGCAGTTTCGGCCTCCCGGACCACGAGCCAGGCCTGGAAGTACACGTCGGAGGGCTTCACTTTTCCCGCGCCTGGTACCTGTGCGCTCGCCGGAGGGCACAGAAGAAGGCTNGCCGTTGCAGCAATTAAACCGCAAGCGAATGATCGCAGGTGAATCATGCGGGCNGAACCTTACGGCAGGTGGTGCCGATGGAAAAGTAGGAATTACCCAGTGCTATCTCCTCTGATCCTTAGGTGTTTGCAGCCATTNGCGTATATCGGCGGCTGGNAGGCAGTTGATCACGTCTTCACGCCGGAGCCATCCCTTGCGGGCGACGCGCAGGCCGAAATGGAGATTCTGGAGGCCGTCNACGTGGTGAGCATCCGGATTGNTGGAGCACTTGACGCCCCGGTCCCGTGCNCGNCGCCACCAGGTCCAGTCCATGTCCATGCGCTGGGATGAGCAGTTGAGCTCGATNACGGTNCGGGTCTCCGCGGCGCAGTCGATGATTTTCTCGTGGTTCACGGCATAGGAGTCNCGTCGGAGAAGGAGGCGGCCACTCAGGTGGCCCANCATGGTCACATGCGGGTTTTCCATGGCCTTGATGATCCGGGCGGTCATTTCGCTCTCCGACAGGNTGAAAGAAGCGTGGACTGAGGCTACGACATAGTCGAGCTGGGACAGGACCTCGTCAGCGAAGTCCAATTTGCCATCGCGGAGGATGTCCACCTCGTTGCCGGCGTAGAGGTCGATGTCGTCGAGATCGGCATCAAGGGTNCGAATGGCTTCGATTTGGGCCAGGAGGCGATCTTCGTCGAGGCCGTTNGCCTGAAAGGAAGACCTGGAGTGATCGGAAATGCCAAGGTAGGCAAGGCCGAGGTCCTGTGCTGCCGCNGCCATCTCGCNCAGGGTGGAACGNCCATCAGACTCGGTGGTGTGATTGTGGAACGTGCCCCTGAGGTTTTCCTGTTCGACCAGACGTGGCAGGNTGCCCTCANCGGCGGCNTCGAATTCGCCNCGGTTTTCCCGGAGGGANGGGTCGATGTACNGGAGGCCCAGTTCGGCGTAAACATCGGCTTCCTCNACCAGGCCTTCTCCCGGATTCNNTNCTTCGGATCCCTCGATGGGCCGGAGGTGGTANTCNTTGAGCGTAAGTTGTTGCTTCAAAGCCCGTGAGCGCAGCTCGACATTGTGCTCCTTGCTCCCAGTGAAATACATGAGGGCAAATGGCCACTCGGAGTTCGAAATGGCNCGCAAGTCACACTGGAGNCCNCTCTCCAGCCTGATGGAGGCCTTTGTCTGTCCTTCAGCAAGGATCTCCTGGATGCCAGGAAGTCCGGTAAAGAACCCCGTCAGNACCGAGGGTTTATCNGTAGCAACGAGGAAGTCGAGGTCGTGTACGGTTTCCTTGCCGCGCCGGTATGATCCAGCGATTGCAGCCCGGTGGACGTCNGGATGCTGCCGCAGNAGGTTCAGGATCTTCTCCGCGTCAGAGGCCACGTCAGCGAGAAGGAAACGTCCCGAAAAGCGCTCATGGGCATCGATTGCAGAAAGAATCTTCTCTTCACTTTTGGATCCAAAACCGTTGAGTTTGCCTACTTCGCCGGCGCTACAGGCGCGCTTCAGGGCCCCGAGGGAGGCGATCGAGAGTTCTTCGTAAAGTGCTTTGACCTTCTTCGGCCCCAGTCCCTGCAGTTGGAGCAGCTCAAAAAGCGTCTCGGGAAACNCGTCCCTCAGGTTCTGGTGAAAGTCTAGTGTCCCATTGGTGGCCAACTCATGGAGTTTCTGCCGGAGTGCGTCCCCGATACCCTTGATTCCTTTGAGCTCGTCGTCCCGCGCCCTCTGGACGATATCACCCTCGAAGGAGCGGATGACCTCCGCCCCGTTNCGATAGGCCCTGATCTTGAAGGGGTTTTCGCCCTTCAGTTCGAGAAGGAGGGCGATTTCCTCAAGGACTTCAGCTAGGTGGTCGCGGGTAACTTCGGACATGGTGAACGGGAAGGNNTATTTGAAGACGAGGTCGGAGACTACCATCCGATGATCGGATTCGGAGATGCTGACAGCCTTTGAGCGAGCTGTGTAGAAGGCGTCCGAGGCGAAGATGTAATCGAGGCGGAGGAGGGGGAAAGAGCGATGGTAGGTATTTCCCCAGCCCGAGCCAGCCTCGCTGAAGGTATCGCTGAAGTCCTCACTGAGGAGCCGAAAAANGCGATCACCGGCCGGAGCATTGAAGTCTCCGGCGATGATGACGGCAGGCAGCTTGGGGTTGATGTTGGTTTTTTCCAGCTTCTGGAGGGTGAAGGCGATTTCCATCCTGCGCCGCTGGCGGTTGTGGCGGTGAGCGCGCCAGCAATCCCGCCGCCAGAGGCTGAGATCGGTGGAGGCGGCCTGGAGGTGCACGTTGACGAGCTCAACGCGCCGTCCGGTTGGAAGTTTCACCCGGACCTGCTGGTTCCGGTAGGGCAGTTCCCTCGGATTGGGGATATGGTGTTCGATCAGNCCGCGNACAACGAGGCCGCAGCGGGTGTGCTTGTCATAGCGGTAGTCCCCGCGCCCCTCGAATAGCGTCTCGTTGAGTTGGCGCAGTCGATACGGNTGGGAGATTTCCTGGATNAAAATGATATCGGGCTGATGGCGGATAATGAGCTCNGAGAAGTTCTCGTTTGACCCGGCCCTGTTGATGGTAGCAACCCGGACCACCTCGCGTCCNCCGAAGCGGGCCGGCCGCCCCGCTTCCAGCTGATCCGATCCAATCCGGGCGAGGGCACGGGTTTCGTCGGAGACCAGCAGGANGGTCAGGGCCCAGGCAGCTGTAACGAACAACGAAAGTTTTGCGCGAAAAATAAGAAAGGCGGTAGTCGAGAGGAGGAGNCCNACNGCNCCCCAGATCCAGATCGGAATGACCGTGAAGGCNGCNAACCGGTCGGGCTGCCGGGAAAACAGAACGACGGTCACAAAGTGAATGCCGAGGGAGGCCAGCACCATGGCTGCCGCGATGGATTTGCGGCTCGGCCGGGACACCTGATCACTCCTTCAGTTTTCCCTTGAACATACGCAAGGCTTCGTGAACGAGCGGGTCGTCGTAAAACGAGCCGTGCCCGGAGGGCTCATTGGCTCCCTCAGTCGAGCCCTCACGGGCGGGGAGGGCCTCAGAGGAAGCCCCAGTAGAATCCGCTATCTCGGGCGGGGACGAACTCGCCGGTTCCGGAGGGGGAGGGGCCTCCGGGCGGGAATCGGGGGCCTTCTCGATAAGGGAAGCGAGTTGTCCCTCAACGTCGGTTTTCTTGCGAGCCCGCGGAGTTGGGCGGGGGGGCTTGTCCGGCTCGTTCAGCGGCTCCTGAGTGCCGGGTCCTTTCCCAGGGGCCGCGAGATCCTCAGGAAGAGCCCGTTTTCCGGAGTGTTCCTCCGCGCTGGGTGGTGCTCCCTTCTCCAGTGCTTTGACCACATCGCTGATGCGCACTTCATCCAGCGACTGGGCAGCGCGAATCAGCGCAATCTCGAAGTGGAGTTGCTTGTTCGGAGCGCGGCGCATGCGGGCATCGGCGTCAGCGAGGCGGTCAAGAACGGCGAGGAGGCGATCATCGCCCAGCTGGTTCCCGCCCTCGCCGAGTTCCTCCCAGAAATCGTCGGGGATTTCCGCACCCGCTGCGCCAGGACTGATACGCTCGACCAGGAGAGCGCGCAGGAATCCGGTGAGCTCGGCCAGGAGCTGGGTGAGATCCTTGCCCTTGTTGGCCTCGGCGTGGACAAGGGAGAAGCTCTCCGAGGTGTTGCGACGGAAGATGGAAGCCGCCAGGCCGGCAACGGTCTCCGAGGAGGTGAACCCGAAGATGTCCTGAACATTTTGCTCGGTGATCGATTCACCGCAAAAAGCGACGAGCTGGTCGAGCATGGACTGGGCGTCACGCATGCCTCCGTCGGCAC
The DNA here is from genome assembly GCA_002721695.1 of Roseibacillus sp. Lineage (GTDB taxonomy): Bacteria > Verrucomicrobiota > Verrucomicrobiia > Verrucomicrobiales > Akkermansiaceae > Roseibacillus_B. The sequence continues at coordinate 32,438 of PBLI01000015.1, forward strand.
CTTTCGCAATGGCCCACGCCGCCGCTTCTTCCAAGGCCACGTTCTCCTGCTGGGCGATGTGCCGCAGATGGGCGGAAATTGTTTCGGTCGGGATGGGACGGAGATCGAAACGCTGGCAGCGTGAGAGGATGGTGGGAAGGATCTTGTTGGGCTCGGTGGTGGCGAAGATGAACTTCACATGGGGAGGTGGTTCCTCAAGCGTCTTCAAGAGCGCGTTGAAGGCCGCATTGCTAAGCATGTGAACCTCGTCGATGTAGTAGACCTTGAAGCGTGCACTCGCTGGNGCGTAGTTTACGGTATCTCGTAATTCGCGGACCTGCTCGACGCCGTTGTGGGTTGCACCATCGATTTCGAGAACGTCGAGGGACCGACCCTCGGCAATTTCGCGGCAGACCTCTTCGTCCGGATCGAAATCCAGGCGGGGGCCGTCCGTGCAGTTGAGGGCCTTGGCGAAAATGCGGGCAGTAGAGGTCTTTCCTGTTCCGCGGGGGCCGACGAACAGATAGGCGTGGGCGAGGCGATCTCCCTCGATGGCGTTTCGCAGGGTGGTTACGACGTGGTCCTGGCCCAGCACGTCGTCGAAGGTCCTGGGACGATACTTACGGGCGAAGACCTGATAGCTCATTGCGGTAGTCAGTTCGCTGCGAGGCAGCGGTCGATGAAGGTAATTCCTGCAGGGAATGTAGAGGGCAATGGGGTTTTGTCAGGGCTTCAGTTCAGGAATTGCTGGCAGGAAGATGGGTGGCNACCAGCCAGTTATTCACAGGAGGAACGATGAGACAGCAACCTCTCAAATCCGTCGGGGGAGGGCTTGGTCGCCCCCTCGTGGGGAAGCGGGAGGTTATACCGGANTCCAGGAAGAGCCCCGCTAGGCGGAGTGNTGAATCCGGGGGATAGCGGACAGGAGCTTCCTGGTGTAATCGTCCCCGGGTTGATTGAAGACCCGTTCAGCCGGGCCGTATTCGACGATACGTCCGGCGTTCATGACGGCGATGTTATCTGCGAGGTAGCGAACGACCGAGAGGTCGTGGGAAATAAAAATCATGGTGAGGTCCAGATCCTCTCTGAGTTGCATCAGGAGATTGAGGATCTGNGACTGGATCGAGACATCGAGGGCGGATACCGGTTCGTCCGCGAGAATCAGCCGTGGTTCCGGGGCGAGCGCCCGCGCTATGGCGATCCGTTGTCTCTGACCGCCAGAGAATTCATGCGGATATTTCCTCATGAAGCGTGAGCCGAGNCCCACCCNCTCCATGACCTCCTCGACCTTCCTGGTGAGGAGAGCCTTGGATTTACGCAGGTTGCTGTTTCGCTGGCAGAGTGCCTCGGCGAGGGTGCTGAAGACGGTCATGCGCGGATTGAGCGAGGCATAGGGATCCTGAAAGACCATCTGAAAGTCCAGGCGCCGGCGGCGGATTTCGGCAGGTGGGAGAGCGCACAGGTTTTCGCCCTCCAGCCAGATTTCGCCTGCGGTAGCAATCTGCAGCTGCATGATGGTGCGGGAAAGGGTGGATTTTCCACAGCCCGATTCCCCTACCAGCCCNAGGATTTCCCCTTTCTCTATGTTGAGGCTGACGCCATCCACCGCGCGGATGCACCCANTCACCCCACCGAAGGTGCCCTTGCGAACGGGGAAGTGGGTCTTGACGTCGCGGATCTCCAGAAATGGCACGCGACTAGGAAAGCAGGTATCTNGGATTGGGGAATTCCATTTTTCAGGAAACTTCTCACCGTGACATGGGGATTTTCTCCGGTTGCCCACCCAGGTCCGGAGATCCCAGGTCGGNGGTGCTGTGGCGGTGGTGNGGAGGTATGTTTCTGGAGCTAGGTTTGCCATCCCGTGACTCCGGGTGGNTTCCNTGTAGCAGGCGAGATTGCGCTTTGCAGGGAGGTTTGCGTGCCTATGGTCCGGCCTNATGACCAAATCACCGGTGGTGCTCATCATCAGGGATGGCTGGGGNATAAATCCAGGGGGGGCGGAGTCGGCGGAGGCCGACGGCAANGCNCCCTTGCTGGCGAGGACACCTTTCCACGATGAAATGCTGGAGNNGTATCCAAAGGGCCTGGTGAGCTGTTCCGGGATGGATGTAGGATTGCCTGAGGGGCAGATGGGGAACTCCGAGGTGGGACACCTCAATCTTGGAGCGGGNCGAATCGTTTACCAGGACCTGACCCGGATCAACAAAGCCATCGATGAAGGAAGCCTCTCAAGCAATGAGGTTTTGCAGGAGGCCTTCCGGAAGGCGAGGAAAAGCCGCCTGCATCTGGTGGGATTGGTTTCGGATGGAGGGGTTCACAGTCACCAGGATCACCTCGTGTCCCTCGCAGGGGAGGCGAAGGCCGCTGGCGTGAATGAAATCCTCGCACATGCCATCACGGATGGCCGGGACACGTCTCCCACGGGAGCGGCGGGTTTTCTGAGTACGGTGGAAGACGGACTCGCCNTGCANGGGGCGCGGGTTGCCACTGTTGTAGGGCGCTACTTCGCGATGGACCGGGACCGGCGCTGGGAACGGACCAAGCTGGGCTGGGATGCAATCGTGCACGGNGTGGGAGAGCGCTACGACATCCTCGCCAGCGAAGCCGTTTCCCAGCAGTATTCCGAAGACAAGACCGACGAATTCCTTCCAGCCATGGTTTTTTCCGAAGCGGAAGCCCAGCGGGTCCGGGATGGCGACGTGGTNCTCTTCTTCAACTTCCGGGCCGATCGGGCCCGTCAACTTTCGGAAGCATTTCTATTGGATGGGTTTGAAGGGTTTGAGACGGGTGGCCGCCCCGACGTGCACTACGTGACCCTGACCGAGTATGATGAGACTTATGGCTGCCCGGTGGTGTTTCCTCCTGAGACTCTGGCGAATGTCCTCGGGGAGGTAGTGGCTGCAGCTGGCAAGACCCAATTGCGGATTGCGGAGACCGAGAAATACCCTCACGTCACCTATTTCTTCAACGGAGGAGAGGAGGCGCCCTGCAACGGAGAGGACAGAGTGATCATTCCCTCTCCCAAGGATGTNCCCACCTATGATCANAAGCCGGAAATGAGCGCTCCCGAGGTGACNNNGACCGTGGTCGNCAAATTGAAGGAGTTTGACCTTGTGATCCTTAATTTTGCGAACCCTGACATGGTGGGCCATACCGGGGAGGTAGAGGCGGCGATCAAGGCGGTGGAGACCATCGACGAGAGCGTCCGACAGGTTGTGGAGGAGGCGCTGAGGCTTGGTGGCAAGCTGCTGATCACGGCGGANCATGGGAATTGCGAGTTCATGCGGAATTCCGATGGCTCTCCCCATACAGCACATACTACCAATCTGGTGCATGCGGTCTACGTCGCGGAAGATGCCGGGAGCCGTAAGGTGGGCGACGGAATCCTTGCCGATGTTGCGCCCACCCTTCTGGAAATGCTTGGGTTGAACCAGCCGGCAGAAATGACGGGGAAAAGTCTTCTGAGTGGATGAATGCCGTGATTTCCATTTCNACGAAATCGCTGCCCATCCCGACAACGAGATGGNANCTCCCTGAGGTCGCATNATGGAGANGAATAGCAGATCGAGGAAAAAACTGTCCGGAGTTGGATTGGGCGTNCTTTTGCTGGTTGCCGGATGCGAAGGTGATGAGAGTGGTGGGTTGAGGGGCGACAGCGAGATTCCGTTGGACGCGCGAGGCGCCGGTGATGCTGTGCGTGAATCCACGGTCGAGTCCCTCGCGGCTGAATACCTCGAGCAGCTTGATGCACTGGCTCTTGCGCTTGCGGAGGCTGACAACGAGGCTGGTGCGCAAGCCCTCGCGGANCTGTCCCCCCTCGCTGCCAACAAAATCCATGCTATTGCGCGTCGGCTTGAGGCCCTGCCCGTACCGGGCCAGGAAGTGCGTGCAGTCATCAACAGGAAAATCGAGGTCCGGCAGGAGGAGATGGAGAAGTCTCTGGGGAGCTGGGAGGAATTCTTCACGCGTTTGGATCCATCGCTCCGTCCGGCCGTCGAGGGTGCAATGAANGAGTTCACGATTGCTCTCGGGGAGGTTGCCGCGATCACGGATGAATATTTCTCAGCCGAAAAGGAGTCCCCGCCTCCGCCCGAACCAGGCGCAGCACCCGGGGCCCCNCTCCCCGAGGCGGTCCCTTTCGACCGGGCTGATNCTGATCCGGGACTGACNCCTCCTGTGCCTGAGGTCGCGCCGACCACCGGGCCGGATTCGGAGGAAGGCCCGGCTCCTCCCCCGGGAGCTGACCCTGAGGCGGACCGGAGCGANGATCGGCCGTAGGAGGGTGGNAAGGCGGAAGGAGATGAGTAATTTCCTGGCCGGAAGCCGGGACCATGGTGCGGCACGTCGTCTCCTTTATCGCGAGAGCTTGTGAGCTGCCCTCCTGATGCCCGGTATTCTTCGCCTGCTCTCCCTGAGAAACCTCCATGATCGAGTGGATCCCGTCCTTTCTCCATGCCGACATCATGGTGNCCTTTCTTCTGCTGCTGATGGTGATGCTGGGATTGGCCCCGGCGTGCCCCCTGTTTCGGAGCGTGATCATGATCCTGTATCCACTCGAAGGCTGGTTGCTCGCCCCGGGCGGCGGGTTTGAATGCCGGGATTGATGGGGTCGAGGGTAGATGGTCTTCAGTAGTCCTCGACGGGACTCTGGGACGGATGGTCGGGCTCCGCTGAATCCCGCGGACAGCCTAATTCGTTGCGCAACTTCCTTATCACAGAGGAGACTTCCTCCAGGCTCTTATTTGAAAACCGGGGAGGAGTGCGGAAGCGTTTGCGCGCATTCTCAAGCCGAACGCCCGCATCGTAGAGCACCGGCCCGGGGAGAGTGGCCAGGGCGTCCACGACGTTGCGGGCTTCCATGAAGCTGTGGCATAGGAGGGCGAGATCTCCTCCGGCTTCCACCATCATCCTTGCGGCTTCAGGAGTGCCGAAGCGATTTTGGATTGCGCCCATGTCGAGGTCATCGGTCAGAACAAGATGGTGATCAAAACCGAGGCGGTCACGCAGGAGACCCTGGACCAGGTTTCGAGAAAGGGATGCGGGTAGCCCGTCGCTGTCGATCGATGGGAAGTGCAGATGACTAATCATGATTGCATCCAGTTCGGGCATGAGCGCGGTGTAGGGAATGAGGTCGTGGCGCTGGAGCTGTTCGATGTCCATGTCCACGACGGGCAGGCTATGATGAGGATCTACGGTTGCCTGTCCGCCGGCTGGAAAGTGCTTGGCGCAGCCGAGGATGCGTTGGCGTCTTTGCCACCGGTTGAAGACCCCGGCGTTGTTGATGACCTCCTGGTCGCACCTTCCCCAGCAGCGGCCGCGCAGGGAATTGGTGGCCTCGGGATGGTGATCGATATCCAGAACGGGTGCGAGATTGAGATTGATCCCGAGGAGGCTGAGGAGCTTTCCGGTGGCCCATCCGGCTTCTGCGATGAGCCGCGAATCCCCACGGGATTGAAGCTGCTGGGCGGAGGGGGGTGGGGGAATAAAGGGTGCAGTTCGCCATACACGCCCCCCTTCGTTGTCGATTGCAATGAAGGGAGGGATCTCGCAAAGATCACGGAGATCGTCGGTCAATTTCCGGCACTGGCGGGCATCGACCAGGTTCCGGGTGAAGAGGATGAATCCCCCGGGTTGGATCTTGCGGTAGAGCGATGCCTCCTCCGGGGTGAGTTCGGGCCCGCCAATGCCAAGAATGAGGAGCTGATTCGGTGACATGACAGGGTCCGGTCTTACGAGAGATACCCTCGCCTCCGGGTTGTCATGGAGGAGGGAAACCTGCGTGCTGACTGCGACGACTATGCGGGCATGCCGACCTTGCAGTCCAGAGCAGCCTTTACAAAGCCCGAGAACAGGGGATGAGGCTTATTGGGCTTCGATTGGAACTCCGGGTGAAACTGTGCGCCAACATAGAAGGGGTGTTCCGGCAGCTCGATCATCTCGACGAGTCCTTCCTCGGCGGAAACGGACGAAATCACGAGTCCAGCCTCCTTGAGCTGGTCGAGGTAATCCGGGTTGAACTCGTAACGGTGGCGGTGGCGCTCATTGATTCGGTCGGCCCCCGCGTAGAGGTCAGCGGCCTGCGTGCCTGAGTAGAGGACCGACTCGCACGCCCCCAGCCTCATTGTTGCGCCCATGTCTGCAACTCCCTTCTGCTCTTCCTGGAGACAGATGACAGGGTGTGGAGTGCCCTTGTCGCACTCGGTGGAGTGGGCTCCGTCCAGATTGCAGGCGTTGCGGGCGAACTCAATGACGGCGACCTGCATCCCGAGGCAGATCCCGAAGTAGGGGATTCGCATCGAACGGGCATAGTGCGCCGCCTGGATTTTCCCCTGTATGCCGCGGTCGCCGAACCCGCCCGGGATAAGAATTCCGTCCACCTCGCCGATAACGTTCTCGGCGCCCTGCTCCTCGATCGCCTCAGAGTCCACCCGCACGATGTTGACCTTGGTGTGGTGGGTGGCCCCCGCAATGGTGAGCGACTCGTAGATCGACTTGTAGGCGTCCTGCAGTTCGATGTATTTACCCACAACCGCAATGTCCACGGTGTGCTTGGGATTGATGAGGCGATCGACGAAGTCCTCCCAGTGCTGCAGGGCGGGCGCGGGTGAATCGCTGATTCCCAGCTTGTCGACGACGAGCCGGTCGATCTTGTCCCTCCGAAGGTCCAGGGGGCACTCATAAATGGTGTGCTTCACGTCGCGGAAGGCCACTACGTTCTTCTGTTCAACGTTACAGAACATTGCGATCTTCCTGCGGTTGTCCTCGTCGAGTTCGTGTTCGGTGCGGCAGATGATAATGTCAGGCTGGATTCCGATTTCGCGGAGCTTGGCGACCGATTGCTGGGTGGGCTTGGTCTTGATTTCCCCGGCGGCCCGAATGAGAGGAAGGAGCGTCACGTGAATGAAGCAGACATTCTCCCTCCCCACCTCGAGAGAGAACTGGCGCAGGGCTTCCAGGAAGAGGTGCCCCTCGATATCGCCGACGGTTCCCCCGATCTCGGTCAGGATGACGTCAACATCCGGATTAGCCTTCGCTAGATCGTGGATGCGCAGCTTTATTTCATCAGTAACGTGCGGGATGAACTGCACGGTCTTGCCGAGATAATCTCCCCGGCGCTCCTTCTTGATGACATTCTCGAAGACCTGCCCGGATGTCAGGTTGTTGAAGCGTGTCAGGACACAGTTGGTGAATCGTTCATAGTGTCCCAGGTCGAGATCGGTCTCCGCGCCATCGTTCAGGACGTAGACTTCTCCGTGCTGGTAGGGGGACATGGTCCCGGGATCCACATTGAGATAAGGGTCAAACTTCTGGATGGTAACCTTCAGGTCCCTGTGTTCGAGGAGGGTGCCGATGGAGGCTGCGGCGAGGCCCTTGCCAAGGGAGGAGACGACGCCGCCGGTGACGAAGATGTATTTCACGCCAGATGAGTGATTTTCTACTTTTACTGGAATTCAGGTTATTATGGGGATCCGTTCGCTGCAAGGAGAGCTTCCAGCTGGGGGACTTGTTCGGGGGTATCAAGTCCGATGGAATGGTCGTCGGTCAGTAATACCCTGATCCGCGTTCCATTTTCGAGCGCCCGGAGCTGTTCAAGGTGCTCGGCCTGCTCGAGGCTGCTGGGCGGCCAGGCCACAAACTGCTGGAGGAAGTCGCGACGGTAGCCGTAGAGCCCGATGTGGCGAAGGGGGGTGAATCCTTCAGGTTGAGTTCGCAGGTGGGGCAGGGCGCTGCGTGAAAAGTAGAGGGCCCAGCCGTCGTGGTCGATGACCACCTTGACTATATTGGGGTCAGTGAGCTGAGCCAGGTCCACGATGGGGCTGGCGGCGGTGATCATGGGAAGGTCGTTGTCTGCAGCCAGGGCTGCTGCGAAGGAGTCGACCAGAGAGGGTTCGATGAGAGGTTCGTCACCCTGAATATTGATGGCGTGGGTGATGTCCGGATGGTTCTGCAGGGCCTCGGCAATACGGTCCGTGCCGGAAGGATGCTCCGAGGAAGTCATTTCCACCAAGGCACCGAACGAATTGGCCTCCCTGGCTATTCGCTCATCGTCCGTGGCGACCAGGACGAGCGCGAGTTGTTCACACGCGCTCACACGTTCGTAGACGTGCCTGAGCAGGGTCTTGCCGGCGAGTGGATGGAGGGGCTTTCCGGGGAAGCGAGAGGATCCCCATCGGGCGGGGATGATACCAGCGACTTGGGCTGTGGCTCCCTCTACAGGCAATTCAACAAAAGTTGCCTGACGTTATCCGCAGGAAGAGACCCGACAAGGATATTACTTTCGAGGAGTTGATTTTTTCAGGGAAGGATCGACGAGGGGGGAGGACGCGCNTANATTCAGTTTTCGGATGGAGATTCATGAGTGGTTCAAGCCTTTGGATTGGATTGTCCTCTTTGGCTACCTGGGTCTGACCACCTGGGTGGGTCACCGGATGAGGGGCCGGCAGGCCTCGATCAGTGATTTCTTTGCCGGGGGGCGGTCGCTTCCCTGGCTGGCGGTCAGCGGTTCGATTATCGCAACCGAGATCAGCGGGGTGACCTTCATTGGGGTCCCGGGCGGGGTGATGGCGGCAAACGGNAACTTCACCTATCTAATCTGGGCCATCGGTTCGATTATTGGGCGGATCGTTGTGGGCGTGGTGTTTACCAAGGTTTTCTACGAAGAAAACATTTACAGCCCCTACGACTACATGGGGCGCCGTATNAAGCCCCAGCTCAAGACCCTGGCGACAATCTTCTTCACGATCGGATCCATCCTTGCGCAGAGCGTCCGGGTTCTAGTGGCAGCTATCCCGCTCATGATTGTGACGCCACTCTCCTTTGAGGTTTGTATCGTGATCATCGGTGTCTTTGCCATCGGGTGGACCCTGATGGGCGGCATGCGAACAGTGATCTGGACGGATGTCATGCAGTTCTTCCTTTTCTCGGCAGGAGGATTGATCACGCTATTTTGGGTGGGATCCCATCTGGGTCCAGGGTGGAGTGAGATTGCAGCCGAGGCCGGTAAAATGAAATGGCTGAACCTTGAGGCGGGAGTCTCGGATGCCTTCAAGTTCACCTTCTGGGTCGCGATTTTCGCGGTGCCCTTTCAGAATCTTGGGGCCTATGGGGTCGACCAGCTCAATGCCCAGCGGATGTTCTGTTGCAAGAATGCCGGCGATGCGCGCAAGGCGATCATCTGGAGCTCGGTGGGCCAGCTTGTGACCTTGCTCATGCTNATGGTGGGTGCCGCACTTTTTGTCTGGTATGCCACCCATCCGCCNGAGGGAGATGCNGCCACCCAGATGGCCTGGAATGCGGAGACCGGGACACCCGGTAGCGCAGAGACCGGNCGCGTGTTCCCCATCTGGATCGTGCAGGAGCTCCCGGCTGGCTTGAGTGGCTTGATCCTGGGCGGATTGTTTGCTGCTGCGATCTCNAGCCTGGACTCTATTCTCGCCGCGCTCAGCCAGACCACCGTCTCGGTTCTTTACAAGCCGGACGANCACGCANGTGAAGAAGCACAACGGGCCCTCGTGCNGAAGTCGCGTATGTGGGTCATCATCTGGGGATTNTTCCTCACCGGGTTCACTCTCCTGATGCGCGTGATACAGGAGGCGACCAGCGTGCAGATCATTCCGATGGCGTTTGGAATGACGGCCTACACGATGGGTCCTNTGCTNGGAATGTTCCTGTGTGCCCTTGTGGGANGAGGAGCATTCAAGGGCCTCCTGGTTGGCTCGCTCATCTCCTTCGTNGGGGTTCTCTTCATCCGAGACGACGTGTGGGTGCTTCTGCATTCCCTCGTAGGNATGTCCTACGACTGGCTTGGTGTCCTTCCGATGTATTTCACCGAGGGCCAAGGAGCGGATCAGAAACTGCACAAGACGGTTGGCTTCTTCTGGGCGTGGCCGGTTACCACCCTGGTCACTTTTGGCTGTGGCTACTTCTGGCCAAGGGGAGCGGGCCGGAATGGGGCGTGAGGAGCTGCTTGTTCCAGGGGATANCGGGGGGGCAGCGCTGCCTGGGCCGCTGTCCCGGGTGGATAACTTGTTGATAGGATTTGCGTTGGNTTGGAGNTCAAAGAGTTACCGCGTTGGGTCGGAAAAGCGAGGGGCCTGAGGGCGCTGTTCGCCCAACATTCCGNCAGNTCGATCGGTTTGCCCGGGGGTGCATTTCCGAATGTTGGAATCATTCAGGCAGCTTAACAGGCGACCTTTGAAGTCTAACATCTGNAGGGTCGTGGAACGCCTGTGGAAAAGCCCCGCGAGGGAGGTGCGATTTTAATATCTAAAAAATTTTGACGGCCTTGTCCCAAAGAGGGATTCCATGAGGCGCTGTCTCCTGCGGGTTGTCAGGGTTCATGTTGAGCAGGGGGCGGTTTTTCAAAATAAAATATCAATCATAACATCAGGAATTGGAGAACAACAACAATGAGCAGCAGGGATGAAGGTGGTGTTTCGACACCAAGCGGTATGAGAATGGGAGAGCGCCCCCCGCGCAGTGGAGCCCGGATAAGCACNGACGAGGCGAGGACTCAGATCCTCAGGCTGTTGGACGCCCGGTTGAGTGGAGATGCGACCGAGCGGTGGTTCAAGCATATGCAGTTGGTCATCGAGGACGCTAACCAAGTGACGGTTTTTGTCCCAACCGAGACGCACGTGTTGTGGATCCAGGAGAACTTTCTGCCCGAATTGACCCATGCGCTCTCCCAGGTTCTGGGTTGTGGTGGGCGTCCAAGGGTCCTGGCCATGAACGGAGCGGCCGGCGACCAGCTCACTCTTCTCGAGGAGCCTCAAAAGCAGAGCCGGGCCAACGAGGCAGCTGCCGAGGCGCTTTCGAAGTCCCTGAAAAGCGCAGGCCTGAACCCCCTGTATACNTTCGATCGCTTTGTAGTGGGAGGGAATAACCAGTTCGCCCATGCAGCCTGCAAGGCCATCGCGGCCGGGGTCCGGACCGCCTACAACCCTCTCTTCATTCACGGGGGCTCGGGCCTGGGCAAGACCCACCTGATGCAAGCCATCGGACAGGATATCCTGAAGGCCCGCCCGGATGCAAAGGTGATCTATCTTACCTGTGAGAAGTTCACCAACGAGTTCATCCTCGCCGTGCAGAAAGGCAATCTCGACAACTTCCGGCGCCGCTACCGCCGGGCCAACGTCCTGCTGGTTGACGACGTGCAATTCCTGAATGGGAAGGAGAAATCACAGGAAGAATTCTTCCACACCTTCAANACCCTCCTNGANGGACAGGCGCAGGTGGTGCTTTCCAGNGANCGACCGGCCTCGGANATCCAGACCCTCGAGCCCAGGCTNGTCTCGCGTTTTGAGTGCGGCCTGACCGTGGCCATGCAGCCACCCCAGCTCGAGACGAGAATTGCCATCCTGCGGCGTAAGATGGAGGAGTGGGAGGTCAAGATCCCCGAGGATTGGGTTAGATTCATCGCGCAGCGGATCCGCAGCAATGTGCGGCGTCTGGAAGGTGCCCTCGTGCGGATTGCGACCTTCAATTCCCTCGGACAGGGAGAGCTGTCGACCGACCGTATTGAGGATCTTCTCCGGGATATTCTCAGGGAGGAGGCGGCGGCCAAGGTCACCATCGACACCATCCAGAAGACGGTGGCGGACTATTATGACATTCGCCTCGCGGACATGACCAGCCGGCGTCGCCCCGCTAACATAGCCTTTCCGCGGCAGATCGCGATGTATCTGTCCCGTAAATTGACCGGGGGTTCCCTGGTTGAGATCGGGGAAGCCTTCGGCGGCAGGGACCACGGTACGGTCATTCACGCATGCAAGAAAGTTGAGCAAATGATGCAGACAGATGACCAGGTCCGGCAAACGGTGGCCGCCCTCGGTGCCCGGCTCAATCGGTAACGGGCGATTCCCGGCGGACCGGGTTACCGTCGACACTCTCACCCTGATCACCCGGATGCGTTTCTGCGGATCCGGGTGATTTTTTGGGAATCGGGACGTGAGGAAGCGAAGCGGGGAGAAATGGGGATCAAATGTTACTTGTTTCTTAAAGAATGGCTTGCCAAGTGGGGCATTCTTNCCAAGATCACAGCATCCCAATANTGGGGCCCTCTTTGCACATGAAATTCCGGATCGCAAGGGATGCCTTCCTCGATAGTCTCCAGCAGGTACAGCACGTCGTCAGCACAAGGACGACCCTACCGATTCTGTCCAACGTCCTCATCGAGGCGAGCGGCAACTGCCTGCGTCTCACGACCACCGACCTCGACGTTGGNGTAAGCGGAACGGTGGAGGCCGAGGTCTCCAAGGAGGGNTCAACGACACTTCCCGTCAAGCGNTTGGTGAGTATCGTGCGCGAACTGCCTAATGCGGAGGTGGAGGTCGCCGTGGACGCAAAAGACGTGGCATCGATCACCTGTGGACCGAGTTTCTTCAAGATCATCGGGCTNGCNCACGGGGAGTTTCCTCCANTGCCGGATTTCAAGGACGCCAAGGATTACAAGATTCCNCAGCTGCTCCTGCGTGAGAGCCTGAAGAAGACCTCCTACGCGATTTCCAATGACGAGACCCGCTATGTCCTGAATGGNATCTTTACTGCTTTCAAGGAGGGAAAGCTGACCTTGGTGGCGACCGACGGGAGGAGGCTCGCGATGGTGGAAAATGATCTCGAATTTCCAGCCAGCCACGAGACAGACTTCATCATTCCCACGAAGGCGGTGCAGGAGCTGCAGCGTCTNCTGGGTGAAGAGGGGGATGCTGTCGCCAGGTTGAGCGACAACCAGATCTCCTTTGAAGTCGGAGCCAGTCTGATCGTTTCCAAGCTCATCGAAGGAAACTATCCCAACTACCGGCAGGTGATCCCNGGCGAGGCNCGGGAGACACTCAGCATNGGACGGGAGGCTCTNCTNGAGACTGCCCGGAGGGTCTCGCTACTCTCTTCCGANAAGTCGAATTCGGTGAAGCTGGTGGTTGGCGATGGTGGTATCGATGTGACTGCGAACTCTCCGGACATTGGTGAGGCCAAGGAGTCGATGGCCGTCAGCTACAGCGGCAAGGAGATCGCAATTGCTTTCAATCCAGAGTTCCTGATGGCGCCCCTGCGAAATCTTGAGGATGAAGATGTGCAGCTTGACCTGATTGATGAGATGAGCCCCGGTGTCCTGCGTGGAAGCGGTTCCTTTCTCTATGTATTGATGCCCATGCGGGTCACGGGTTAGTTGGTCCCGAACTGGCCCCGGGCCAACNGGGTGTTTGTCTCCTGCGATACAACGCGCGGAATGGCCGCTAGTGTTNCGCGGAGTGGCACTCAAGAAAGTTTCCCAGGAGTCTCATGCCGGCCTTCTGGCTTTTTTCCGGGTGGAACTGGGTGGCCAGGAGGCGCCCACGCTGGATGGCACCGGCGAAAGACACGCCGTAACTGGTCCGGGCCGCGGTGAGCGCGGTCTCCTCAGGAGTGGGGAAGTAGGAATGCACGTAGTAGAAGTAGGGATCAGGGCCAAGGCCCGCCCAGAGGGCCGAATCAGGTTCGCAGAGGCTCGCACTGTTCCAGCCCATGTGTGGCACCTTGAGGCGACTATCGGGGAACCGTGAAACCGTACCCGGAAAGACGGAAAGGCCCTCAACGCCAGGGCTCTCCTCGCTACTCTCGAAGAGAAGCTGATAGCCAACGCAGATTCCGAAAAATGGTTTGTCAGCCTTGATCCAGTCGACCAGCGCGGGAACGAGGTTTCGGTCGTGGAGCTTCTTCATGCAGGCCCCGAATGCTCCCTGNCCCGGAAAAAAAAGCAGGTCCAGNTCCTCCATCTGGGCCGGGTTGGTGACGAGATGGGGGGAAGCGCCCANCGTTTCCAGCGCCTTGACGAGGCTCCGGATATTGCCGCCCCCGTAGTCGATGACGCCGATACTGGACTCCAATTTCATGGGCGAAACAAGCTGACAGGAGGATGGCCCTGGAGGAGGGCTAGAGCATTTCCTTGGTGCTGGGCACCCCTTTCACCCTGGGGTCATGAGTGACGGCTGCGCGCAGGGCGCGTGCGAGTGACTTGAATGCGCTTTCTGCGATGTGATGTCCGTCGCGGCCATAGAAAACCTCGACGTGAATATTGGCACGCAGGTTGGATGCCAGCGCCCGGAAGAACTCCTCCACCAGGCTGAAGGGAAAATTCTGTGCATCCGGGGTGTCCTGGGGGGCCCGGAATTCAAGCCAGGGACGGTTGCTCAGGTCGATCACCACCCGGGAAAGGCTCTCATCCATTGGGACGTAGGCCTGCCCGTAGCGGGTAATCCCATGCTTGTCTCCCAAGGCTTCGCGCAGGCACTCGCCGATGACGATTCCGCTGTCCTCAACGGTGTGATGGTAATCAACCTCTACGTCTCCCCTGACGACCAGCTCGAGATCGATGAGCGAATGGCGGGAGAACAGGGTGAGCATGTGATCAAAGAAGGGAACTCCGGTCTGGATCCTTGATTTGCCGCTTCCGTCGATATCGAGGGACAGGTTGACGTCTGTCTCGGCGGTCTTACGAGATTGGCTGGCGCGGCGTGAATTCTGAGACATGTCGGAGAGGAATCTGCTACAAGGTTTTCCGATCAGGCTTTCTTCTTGCCGCGGAAGGCGGCACCGAGGGCACCGCCAATCACGAGGACGAGAATGATGACCAGGATCATCTGGGTCTTGGAGCTGCCTGCCTTGTCGGTTTCATCATCGAAGCCATTGGTAGCGGGGGGGCGCGGGGTGGGAGGCTTTGTCTGCCGCTTTGGCCTGGCCTCCGGTTCCGGCTTAGCTTCCGGATTGGTCTCCGGCTTGCCTTCCGTTACTGTGTCGGGCGCCGGTTCCGGCACTGTTTCGGGCCCTGGTTCCGGTTCGGTCTCTTCCGGGGCTTGGAGTGCCTCCTCCAGAGGCGCGAGGTAACGAACGGGGACCTTCAGCNCCTTGAGCTCCTTGAGGATCTCCTGGCCGCCTTCGTAGTCGTTCGAGCGTGCTGCATCCCACGCGTTGCGGTGGAGTGGTCCAGCGGGGTTTTCCTCCTCGGGGGGCGACTCCTTCTCGAGGGAGGAGAGGGTATTCTTCACGTTGTTGAGCACNGTGCGCATCGGATCACTGTGATATTCGTTGAGGGTGAGCCACTTGGTTTTCACTTCAGCGCCTTCCCTTTCGACGAGTCGGAGATAGTCGGCATCGGCCTGGTCCTGGGCNTCCTTGGCCTGTGTCCGCACGTTGGGCCGAAGGGTAGCGAGGGCGCGTTCGCGATCCTGTCTTCGGAAGGGCACCTNGCTGAGCTGACGCTCGACGATCGGCCCGTATGCCGCCAGCGTTTCGAGGGCNAGTTCACGGGCCTCGGCATAGTTTTTCGAGGCCGTGAAGTCGGACTGGATCGTGTCGAAGTGGCGCATGGCCATTCTGTAGTTGCCGGCTTCCCGGGCAGCTTTCATGTCAGAGAGCTCNAGGCCCGCGTCGATCGCGTAGGCGTCGCGTTGGCGGTCAGCTGGNCGAATCCATTTGCCGTCCAGCTTCAGGGCCCCGGCTTCTGCTTTTGACAACTCCTCCTGCAACGCAGCAAGAATGACGGTTTTCACGTTCTCCGCGTGCTTTCCGTCGGGGAATACCTCAAGAAATGCAGTGCACTTGGCAATGCGCCGCTGATAATCCTCCACCGAGAGCCGATCCGGGGTGGGAACAAGCTGTCCCATTTTCTTGAACTGAAGGTCTTCCTTGGTGTCGATTTCGATTCGCTCGATGCTTGCCTTAGAGAAGCGGTCTGTCCGAAAGATGCCNGGGCGCTCCTCCCATTTCAGCTCAATTACGGAAGGCGTGTTGAGCACGACCTTACCCTCCTTTGGGGGGCGCCCGTCGTTGAAGATTACGCGGTCAGCGAGGCCAAGGNCCGTGCTGAGCAGGAGGATCATGGTGCAGAAGGGTTTCATGGCGGCTNGGGGTGGGCTTATTTGCGGTGTCCGGCCCATTCTGAAACAAAAGTCGCATCNTTGGCCACCGAATTCAATCCCTGTNACCAATGTGGGCTCGCAGGCTCGGCAGGCGGCCGGGGTCTGGTTTTCCTGCAGGGGTGCATGACCGGTAGTGGGGGCCCGGCGAGGGCCTTCTCCGACGGGCCCGGGGTGCCGGTTTGAACAGCTTCCAGTGGGTTACTTCCGCCCATTACCTTTTCGCTGAATGACGGAAACCCCTGTGCCCTTGTCTCCGAACGGGACCGCGGGGGAGGTGGAGAAAATATTTTTTCATGTTTGGGGGAAGGCTAGATTCCGGGCAAGAATCCTCAGCGGTGATCACGATTGCAATTTCGAGCCAGAAGGGAGGAGTCGGCAAGACGACGGTCGCGATCAATTTGGCGCATTCATTTGCGCGGTGCGGACGGAAGACCTTGTTGGTGGATGCGGACCCGCAGGGGTCGGTAGGGCTTTCGTTGACCCGGCAGAGCAGGAAATTGATCGGTTTTTACGACTTTCTGGATGATTCGAGCGTGCGGATTGAGAACCTGGTCATCCCCACCCGCCTCGAAACTCTCAGCCTGGTGCCTGCCGGGCAGGCCAGTTCTTATGAATGGGGTGGGGGCGCGACCGGGGAGTCCCTCCAGCGTGTTGGTGGCTTTCTCGGGGAAGTAGAGGCCGTCGATACCGAAGTGTGTATCGTGGATACTGCGGCGGGCCTGTTCGGCGTGACCGCTGATGTCCTCAGCGCGGTCGGCGCGGTGCTTGTCCCACAGCAGGCCGAGCCGCTGGGCGTACGTTCCGTCCCGAAAATGCTTGAGGCGCTTACACGGATGCGAACAACCAACCCGGACCTGGTTATTCTGGGTGTGCTTCTCACGATGATGCAGGCCCAGCTGCCGGAAAGCCGGGATACCGGGCAGGCTCTCCGAGGCATCCTGCCGCCCGAGCTGGTGATGCAGGCAGTCGTCCCGCGCGATGACCTGTTTATTCAGGCCAGTGCCAGGGGATTGCCGGTCGGAGTCATGGAGAACGGATCAGAATCGCTCGCTGTTTTCGATAACCTACGACTGGAGATCGAGCGGAAGCTGGCGGTCAACGCGGCAAATACGCGGGTATGAGCGCTATTGAGGGACACCTTTGATGAGAAGTGTTTTCGAGAGTCCCCAAATTGGCAGGAGGGTGACAAATGGATCCCATTGAAGCATGGGTCGACGTGCACGACCTGCGGCGCATGGCGGACGCCCTGCTGTCCTCATCAACGTTGCCTCCGGACCCGGGCGGAGCCGACGACTGTCTATACGGTAGCGATTTCGTTGGCTATGGTCCGGACTCGGAGCCCTGCAGCATGAATCCGGGTGGCGAAACTCTTTTGTCCGGAGCAGGGAGTGGAGAACAGTGCCCGCCGGGCGCTGGCAGCCGCAAGGGATCTTGCNCAGCGTGGAGGAATGCTGGAGCCTAAGCCGCAGCCGGGGCGAGGAGAGGGCATGGAACCCGGGCTCTCTGCCGAGTTGACCCAGGTTTCCCCCGTGGAGGNAGCAGTGGCTTCATCGNCGACGCCNTCCAAGTGCGTAAAAGCCCCCTTCATGACTCGGCTCGAGGCGTTNGGATCCTGGCTTCGGAATACGGTTGGTGCTCGTTGTTTTTTTGTGATCGATCGAGCTGGTNGCGTGCTGATCGATGAAGTGCGCTCGCAGAAACTTCACCGCATGGCCCTGACCCTCGCGCAAGCCTCATACTCAGCTGTTCGGGAGAGCTCGGGAGAGATGCCCGGGAACCTGCACGCCAAAATAGGTCCCGATTCCGTCCTCGAGGTAGTGCCTGTCCTTTCGAGCTCGGGCCCGTTGATCCTCGGGATTGTGTTTCCCCGCTCATTGGATGCGAGCCAGGCTGCCTTGGTCGTGCGGGGAATGCAGGAGGTCATTCACGGCCCGNCGGCAGGCGGANCCCCTTAGGGGCCAAAAATTTCAATTTTCTTTTGGGGTCATTGGTTTACCTTCCGTCGCGGCCTGAGCCGCGCCCGCCGACCCTACATATTTCTCTTCATGGCTGACGAACAACCTCCGAACCCCGGACCCAACGATCCCCGGAAGCCCGGCGAATCGGGTGGTTTCAACTGGCGCGTCCTGATTCTCCTCGCCATCGCTCTCGGCCTGCTGACGATCGCCCTGACAGGTGCCAGTGATGGGAAGGGCAAGTCGATCTCCTTCAGTGAGTTCAAGAAGAACATGGAGGACGGCAAAATAGTCCGCAATCCAACACTTAGGGGGAAGTATAATCTCGAGGTAGTCACGAATGAATCTTCCTTCAACGCCCAGATCGTGGGCTGGCGGACAAAGGAGCCAACTGTCGTTCCAAGTGGCGATCCCGAGCAATTCTACGTTCGGATCAACCTGGATCTGGACGGTGAAAGATTAACGAGCCTGCTCGGCTCCCGGGTCCAGACCGTTGCTAACGAGGACGCCGAGACGCCGGCCGGGCAGGACATGGTAAGCTTTGCGGAATTCGAAAAATGGGTAACAGACTACGAGGTTATCCTCGACGGTGAAGAGGCTTTGAAGCTGGCCGCGATCCCGGGTACGGGCGATGCGCGCCTGATCGGGACCCGCCAACCCAAAACCGGACTTGGGGCGGAGGAAATCCTGAAGATGCGGCCCAAGCCCGAGAAGATTCGGGTGCCTGTCAACATCATGGCGATGCAGGAGGAACTCAACATCCTCTTTCACAGCGAGGTGCCCTACAGGGCCGAGACAAACTATCTCCGGACCATCTTCCTGAGTTTTCTCCCCATTCTCATTCTCATTATCCTGCTCTTCCTGCTCTTCAGGCACCAGATGAAGCAGGCCGGTCGTGGGGCAATGAGCTTCGGAAAGAGCAAGGCTCGCATGATGAACATGGATCGCAACAAGGTGACGTTCAAGGACGTGGCCGGTATCCAGGAGGCGAAAGAGGANTTGTGGGAGATCGTCGATTTCCTCAAGGATCCCCGCAAGTTTCAGAAACTTGGCGGAAACATACCAAAGGGNGTTCTNATGGTGGGACCTCCCGGGACTGGAAAAACCCTGCTCGCCCGTGCGATNGCGGGTGAGGCCAATGTTCCCTTCTTCACGATCAGTGGCTCCGACTTCGTCGAGATGTTCGTGGGGGTCGGGGCGAGCCGGGTGCGGGACATGTTTGAGCAGGGCAAGAAGCACGCTCCNTGCCTGATCTTCATNGATGAGATNGATGCAGTGGGTCGCCACCGTGGACATGGCCTGGGCGGTGGTCACGACGAGCGTGAGCAAACCCTGAACGCCCTTCTGGTTGAGATGGATGGTTTTGACACCCAGGAGGGGGTTATCATCATTGCGGCCACCAACCGTCCGGATGTCCTCGATCCGGCCCTGCTTCGTCCGGGCCGCTTCGACCGTCAGGTGACAGTCTCACTNCCGGATGTGAAGGGGCGGGANCAGATTCTCAAGGTGCACTCGAAGAAGATCAAGCTGGCGGCTGGAACCGACCTGGGCACGGTAGCGAGGGGCACACCCGGGTTCTCGGGGGCGGAGCTGGCGAATATTATCAACGAGGCCGCCCTCCTGGCAGCGAGTAAGGACCTCAAGGCNGTGACCGTNGCCGAGCTCGAAGAAGCCCGCGACAAGGTTCGGTGGGGCAGGGAGCGTCGTAGCCTNGCCNTGAGCGAAAAGGAAAAGAAGCTGACGGCCTACCACGAGGCNGGNCANGCTCTTCTTCTGGCGACNCTCGAGCATACCGATCANCTNCACAAGGTGACCATCATTCCGCGNGGGCCATACCTCGGGGCNGCCTNCCACCTNCCAGAAGAGGACAAGTTNCAGGTNCANAAGATNGAGGGTCTCGAGCAGCTTATTGTCACGATGGGAGGNCGGGTCGCGGANGAAATCGTCTTCGGCGACGTGACCAATGGTGCCTCCGGTGATATCCGGCAGGCTACGAGCCTGGCCCGNCGCATGGTCTGTGAGTGGGGTATGAGCGAGGAGCTCGGAATGGTGGAATACGGNGAGTCGCGGGATGANGTNTTCCTTGCCCGGGACATTTCCAAGNCCAAGAATTACTCGGAGGAAACCGCGCAGAA
>PBLI01000016.1 GCA_002721695.1 Roseibacillus sp.
CCTTCGCACCGACCTTGGGGCTGGTCTTGCTGCAGGACAATCTTTCGACACTGTTCGGATCGTAGGCAATAACCCCAACTTCACCGTTGCCGAGGTTCGTCTTTCGGGATCGATTGTCCCTGAGCCGAGCACATCAGCTCTGTTCGGGCTGGCCACGATTGGTCTGTTCCTGCGCCGCCGCCGCTAGACCGGCCTTCGAGGTGATTCCAAGCCCATCGGTCCGAGCAGGCCGCTGGGCTTTTTTCATGCACGTGCATGACGAGGCAGGATCAGCTCCTGTTCCCTGTTCCGCGGGCGGGATGCCCCGCGTTCTTGCCTGAAAGAGAGAATGTCGTGGAGGGTGCGCCTGCGAATGTGGGCCCCGCTGCGGGTTACACGGGACATCCGGTTGATGAGCCCGGGGGTCGAGAAGAGAAGCCCGCCTCCCATTATCGGAATGGCGCAGCTTTTCCCCAAGGATGGCGTGGTTTATCTCAGGTGCTGGATGGGGAATCCGATGGAGGGGGAGAAGGGAGAAAGCGGTTTGCATTCGTTTCATCTAACCCTCGCGCACGATCGAAGGCATTCTACCGGGTGGTAATCCTGAGACGGAGAAACTCCCGGATGCGCGAACCAAAGGGGGCGGTGGAGCGGTAGGTATAGGTTGCTGTGCCGTCCCCGTGGTTCTCGATGGCTACGATTTCGACCTCGAGGGCATTCCAGCTGAGAAGGTCAGTGGAGACCTCAGCCCCGAAGTCGGCGTCATCAGCCGCAAGATTACGCCTGAAGCTGATATCGAGATAGTCGCGGGATGCGGCATTGCCGCCACTGTCGATCGTGGTCAGGCCGAGGACGACCCCGGCGGCGTCGCTGGGATCGGAGTCGCTTCCGGCTACGGCATACTCGAAGAATGCGGAGCGTCCGTCCTGATCCTCGTCTGCGTCGGGATTGCCGGAGAAGGGGATGGTATCTTGGGAGCCCGGCGAGCCTCCCAGAATCGCGCTGGCCCGCCAGTTCTCGGGCAGGGAATGATCTGGATTCGTGAGAGGCGCAGCGAGAACCAGCGAGAAGCCGAGTCCGTCGGGACTGGGGGGCCAGGGAAGATTTTCCTCATAGGCGAAACGGCGGATGTCGTTGTCCTCCGCATCCTGAAGGGCGATTTCCTCACCACTGTTGGAAAGGCTGCCGGTATAGGATCCGGGTGCAATGAGAATGCCGGCAACAGGGTAGGTAGCTGCAAATGCGGCCTGGTTCTTCACGATGGCCACACGCTGACTCGGAGCGAGGATGATCCCGGGCGGAAAGCGGTAGGAGATACCCGAAGCGAAGTGCACGTTGGTGAGGTCGATGTCCTCGTCCGGGCTGATATTCATGAGCTCAAGATACTCCGAGTCCTCGTCGGCCCCGACGGGATTGTACATGATCTCGGTGACCGCAAGGTTGCCACTAGATGCAGGCGTGCCCACGATGAAATCAGCCTCGATAAGTGCCGACCACTCGCCTCCACTCAGAATGCGGGCCTTGACCGTTCCGGTCCGGGTCAGGGTGACAGGGGTGGGAGGACCCGCTGGCCTTGAGGCGGAGAGGCGGACGTCCAGACCGAGGTCCCCGCTTCCGAAGCTCGACTGGTGGACTTCCACGGCAAGGACATTATTTCCCTCGAGAAGATCGCCGGGCCTGAGCGGGTAGGAAATGTCATTGATGGAGCCCTCCTCGCTGCCTCCCTGTCCGCTGGAGGCGAAGGTATTGTAGGTGACCTGTCCGCCCGGCATGTTGGTGCGCCCGATTTCGCGGCCATTGAGGTAGAGAATGGCGCCGTCGTCCCGTTTCACTCCCGCGGTGAGAATCGTGTAACTCTCGGCGTTTGAGACCTGAAAGTCCTTTCGAAAGTAGACTGTTGGGAAGCGGCTTCCGGAAGGGCCGATGTCGACGATCGTGGAGATCGATTCCCCCGAGATGTCGTTGGCACTGTCTCCGCCCAGAAGGGCGGGCCCGCTGTTCCAGCCGGTGTCGTTGAAGTTTGGATGTTTCCAGTCCGCGGCGCTGTAGGAGGGGTGCCCCGCCACCACGTCGCTGTTGCTCTGGCTGACCCCGCCATCCAGGTAGCGCCAGCCGGCCGATTCGAATTCAAGGAGGGTTTCGATGGCAAGACCGGTTGAGCGGGAGTCTGCGGCCGGGTTGATCGCGCCCCCTTCGAGACGAGGGTCGGAGCCGTCGAGGGTGTAGTGGGCCGTGCCCTCGGTGCCGGTGAGGTGGAGCTCAAATCCGGCAGGAACGACCCCCCCGAAGCGACTGAGAGTCGGCGCGTCCACGGATGGAAAGAGGTTGTTGGCCCGCAGTTCGCGTATGATGGATCGGCTGTCACCATCGTCGTGCAGGGTGGGGATGTAGTTGTTGACGACATTGTCCCGCTCCACGACCCAGTGCTGCTCGCGGGTGAAGTAGACAGGGTTATTGATGGTGGGGGGATAGTTGTCGGAGTCTATGTTGTTTGAGGAGCCAGGGGTGTTCCCGTAGGGGGTGNTNNCCTGNGTGTCTCCCCAGCGGGCNGANTCGGCCACAATCGCCTTGTCGATCTNNNNGGCGATNCNNAGNTANCGGGCGATNGANGCCTGCTCGCTNAGNGCTCCNNCNNNAAACANGTGCTTCTGNGCCCGNTCGGCAAAGAGCATGCGGAANTCNTCATTCCGACGCAGCCGCTGGAAGGGTGCCCCGGCGCCCCTGGAGTCGCTGTAGCGATTCCAGGAATACTTATCGAGGACAATCTCCTGGTCCCAGCACCAGAATCGAAATTTGCCGTCACCGCTGGCCGGGTTTGCCGCGGCATAACCATTGTGGTGGGGCCAGTCTTCCGAATCGGCGTAGAAATGGAGGAGCATGTAGTCGGCAAAGTTGACGACATCGATGTAGTTCTGTGCACGGGCGTAGGTGCTCCTGCTCTCGATCCCTCCGTTGAGAATGGACATCATCTGGGTCCAGCGGGAACTTCCTCCACTGAGGTCCTTGTAGACCTCCCAGTCCTCCTTCTCGCCACCGAGGTGCTCTGCCCAGAAGTCGTCCTCGAGGCGCTCGGTGAGATTGTGCAGGCCGAAGTAGAGCCCGTTGACATAGAGGTGAACGAAGTTGCCGTAGCTGGAGGGCTGACCCATGTCCCGGAAGCTGTTTTTCATCCAGACGTCCCGGAAGTATTGCGAGTCGTTCGGGCGGTAGCGGCTACTGCTCCAGGAAACGAGCCCCCAGGAATCAGTGAAGCAGGCGCGCAGGACAAGTTTGTTGAAGCGATCAACAGGAGATTCGGGAAAGAGCGGATATTCAAGGCGTCCGGGGCCTCCGAATTCGGTCGTAAAAGTGACCCTGAGGGAGTGCTTGTGCATGCGCGCCGGTCGGCGGCTGGCGTTGCCATGGATCTCGATCTTGGCATCGAGCTGGAAGCCCGGTTCGCCGTCTGGACGGATGTATTCCATGGAACAGGGGCGCTCGAAGCGGCTCCGGGGGTTGGAATACATTCCGGTCGCGTTTCCAGCCCGTCGCTCCGCCTCTGAATTGAGAAAGTCGCCGGGTTCCATTGCGATGGATACGCTTGGGATATCTAGGAGAGCCTCGGGGACGCTGTAGCCGGGCAGGGTACTGTCCACCACACGTGGATCCATCTCGTAGTCGGCGGGATGGATTGTACCCGGGTCACCGGAATTGGACCAGTCGAGGGGCCAGCCCGGGGGATTGGACGGTTGCCGGGCGACCTGGTCGACAAAGATGTAGGTTTGCGTGTCCACGTTGGTGGACAACCAGCCGGGCTTGTATGCAATCGCACGCAGGGTGGTGGTGGTATCGATGGTTACAGGCCGGGTGTAGATGGTGCCGGCGGCAGGCGTCGGGAGTGATCCGTCGGTCGTATAACGGATATTGGCACCCGGGGTTCCACTCGTGATGGTGACCGCGATAGGGGACTCGTAGAAACCGCGGTCGAAGTCGAAGTTCGTATCCCGCACGACGCCGGGAACTCCGATTCCATTTGCGGTGCCCGGGGTGGGGTCCTCAAAGAAGCTGAGATTCTGGTCGGTTGTCTGCGGCCCATAGGAGACATCAGTGAACTGTTCGGGATAGACGGGATGGAAAGCGTCGTCGACAGTGGTTCCGTCCGGGCGCACGATGGCAAGATACTCTCCCGTGGACTCAAGTTTGAAGTTGGTGTGGGGATTGCCTGAGGGATCAAGCCGGCTGATTCCGGAGGCAAAGACGAGAAGGTATCCATTTCCTGCTATCGTCACATCGGGAAAATTCCACTTGGCAGGTTGTTCCGCGTTGTCGGTGAGGTAGTAGCCGTCAAGGTTTACCGGTCCGGGGTTCGGGTTGTGAATTTCGATCCAGTCCTCACGAGTGCCGAAGCCATCACGCAGGCCGGTCAGATTCCGGGTGAGGATCTCGTTCAGGGTGAGCGGAAGAAGAATATCGGGATAGTCCTCCGCATTGTTGGGGCTGGTTCCTTCTGCGACTTCAACAGGGTCGCTGAAGCCGTCAGCATCGCTGTCTTCCAGGTTGGGATTGGTGATGTGCCCATTGTCGGCGGAAATCTCGGTAGCATCATCGAGGCCGTCCCCATCAGTATCGGCAAGGAGGGGACTTGATCCCGGGTTGGATGCATCAACGAAGACACCGCTTCCGTTTTCAACGTCGTCAGCGAGTCCGTCGCCATCGGAATCCCGCAAGGTGGGGTCTGTTCCAAGGATCTGTTCCTCGAGATTGGTGAGGAGGTCCCCGTCGTTATTACCCGCACCGGTTGCGGTGGACGTGTTGCCGAACCAGGTGACCTCCCATTCATCGTCGAGTCCGTCTCCGTCGTCATCGTTGACGACCTCAATGGGAAAGACCTTTTCGAAGCTGTTGCCATCGAGGTCGGTGCTGCGGACCCGGATGGAGAGGATCGCTCCGGCAGCATGGACGGTGAGATCGCGGTTGGTCTGGAGCTGGTCCCCNACAATCTCGAAGTCGCCATTGTTGGNATCCCCTGTTCCCATGACGAGGTTGTAGGTGTGCACGTCACNAGGCGTGGTGTCGGTCGATGTGAAGGCACCGGTCACGGTGCCCACGGAGGCGCTGCGAGAGACTGTAGTGCGGGAGAGGGTGATGTCACTGGGCGAGTCGGGAAGAGAGGTCCGGGTGAGCTCGAATCCATTGATGACGGCGAACTGAGTGTGTACCGCGGTGGCGGAAAGGGGTGTGAAGCGAACCACTACGTCCTGGTCCCGCTTCGCCGTAAAATCAAACTCAACGGTGGAGGGTAGTTCTTCAGGAGTAGGGCCTCCGTAGGTGCGTGCGCTATCAGGACTTCCTCCGGGAGTGCTGTCGGTCTGGCGGAATGCACCTNCGGCAAGAGGGCCGTCGATCCGGGTGTAGGAACCACCACCATCATTGGAGAGCTCCACCAGGAAGAGCCCGTTCATGTGCTCGGTATCGTGGTGGTAGGACCGCCACCGGAAGGTGGCCGCGGGCAGATTTTCGAGGGTGAAGGTGATACGGGTTGGCGTTCCGTTCTGCCCATCGTAGTTGCCGTTGCCCCCGTTTCCCGTGCGCGTGTCTACACCGATCCAGTCCGTTATGAGGTCGAGTTTGCTGCCGGTCCAGTTTTCATCGTTGGCGCCGCCACGGTCGATCATCTGCTGAACGCGGTTGTCACTCGAGTCGGGGAAGTTAACGGCTAGGGAAACCGTTGTGCCGAACGCGTCGTAGTCGCGGGAGGCTCTGAAGTCGTTGGAGTTCTCGTGCGCGGCGTCATAGGAATTGTAGCCCGCCATGGGGTGTGGACCCCCATCCTGAGTGGTTGAGTTGAAGTCGACGAAGAGCTGGCCGAACACCGGAGAGGCGCAGGCCATGACGAGGAGAGGCGCCGCCAGGAGGTATCTTTGGGGAGTCATCGGAGGGGAAGATCTTCACGCTAGCGCCGGGGGCGGTATTTCGCAACCATGTGGACCGGGACGGTCTGCTCGTGGGGATTGCCCGGACGAGGACACGAAAAAGGCCGGCTGGGGAGCCGGCCTTTGGAATGATGGTACGGTCTCGTCCTAGCGTCGGCGACGGAGGAGGAAGAGGCCGCCGAGTAGAGCCAGCAGGCTGCTGGAGGGCTCGGGGACCTGAGTGAGCTGGAAGCCGTTGATGCCCCAGAGCTGGTTGTGGACCGCATTACCAAGTGCTCCCGAGTAAGGAGCGAATTCGAAGGACACGTCGCTGCCGTCAGTGGTGAAGCTGGTGTCGTAGATGGACCCAGCTGCGACCATGCCTGCAAAGTTAGTGACCAGTCCGGGCGAGCCGTCGGTTGCGGAGTTCGGGCTGCCGCCCGGTGAGGAGTCGGACATGTAGCCGTCAGCAAGCTGGGTATACCCGGAACCGGTGTCGAGCCGGACACGGAATCCGGTGTGCACGTTTTCTGTATCCTGGTGGAAGGATCTCCAGCTGTAGCTCCCGGCGGGAAGGCCGCTGAGAGTAAGCGTCATCAGGGTCGGGGTTCCGTTGGTGCCGTCCCAGTTTCCGTTGCCGCCGTTATTTGTGCGGGTGTCAATGCCCAGCCAGTCGGTGACTGCGTCAAGATTGACGTCCGCCCAGTTGGCATCGTTGCCCGCACCGCGGTCAATGCTCTGGCGGACGCGCCGGTCAGTGGTGTTCGGCCAGTCGGCAGTCAGGGAAACATTGGCATCTCCGGTCAGAGCAAAGGACACCGCGTAGTTCTCGGTCCGGTTTCCGCCAGCGCCTAGGTCTGCCTCTACCTCATGGCCACGGCTGAATGCTTGAAAGCCCGCTGCGTTTGTGGGCCCACCACCCTGGTTGGTTGAGTTGAAATCCACCCAGAGAGCAGCATGGGAGCCTCCGGTAAGAGCCAGCAGGAAAAGAGAGGAGAGGGCAAGTTTCATAAGGTTTTCAGTGGGGCTGATGCTAGGGGGTGCCATGTTGCCGTCAAGGGTCATTTGTTGGAATGAGAACCAGTTTTCGGNAAGAAACATAAACGTCTTATAATCAGCGTATTAAATCAACGAGTGAGACAATGGGGGCCGTCTCGGCCGGCTGCATGGCGAGGGGCGGCAAGAATCTGAAGGCCGACTATGACGATACGAGGACCTGAGGTCCAGGAGCTGTCAGGAATATATCCGGAACCAGTAGTTAATATTCTTTCAAATTGGGACCGGAGTGGCGGGTCAGGTTCCTGCGGGAGCCTCACGGTTTTCCTAGCTGGACAGGCAACAGATGGGAAGCGGCCTCTGGTCTGCCACTGGAACGGGCAAGGGAGTGGCAGGCAGGCGAGAGACGAAATATTACTAATTCAGGAGGGAGTTCAGCATTTCCCATGTCACCTGCAGGGTGATTGCGAGGCTGTCGCGTGAAATCAGGCGGAGATTGTCGCCGCTGGTGTGCCACCACGAGAACTTGCTGAAGTCCCCGATCACGTCAATGGTGGGGACGCCTGCGTTGTTGAGTGGCACATGGTCATCCATGATCGGATTGAGTCCTCGCGTATAGCGCTTGCCGGCGCCGATACTACGTGCCGCCTCGAGCAGGATTTCTTCGAGGAAGGCGGGGGTGTCTGAAGGGTAGCGGATTTGAAGGTTCCTGTGCCCGATCATATCAAGAACGATGCCAAATCTTGGTTTGCGAGGGGCAGTTCGCCAGATGCGGGCGTAGTGCTTACTTCCGTAGAGCCCATCGTTAGGGCTGATGTTCTGGCCGAAGGCTTCTTCTCCATCGAAGAACACAAGCTCGAGGCGCGACGCCATCTCGGGGTGGTTCCCTAGCTGGCGGGCGAGTTCCAGGATGACACCCACCGCCGATGCGGCATCGTCCGCTCCGAGAAAAGTACGGTCGAGGTAGAGCTTGGAGTCGATGTGGGCGCAGAGCAGTCCTTCGATATCGTTCTCGGCAGCATCTCCAAACCGCGCGATCAGGTTGGTGAAGCGCATCTCCCTGCGGAAAGGCACACGCACTCCCCGGCGGTGGTCGTCGATGAAGGTGTTTACCTGCCTCGTGAAGGACTGCGGGGTGACTTGCCATCCGAGGTCTTCAAGCTGGCTGGTGATGTATTTGCGCGTGTTGCTGAGACCAGAGGATGCGGTGGGTCGGGGGCCAAAGGAGAGGATCTTGCGCGTGTGGGCGTAGGCGGCGCCTGCGCCCGTGCGCTCGTGTTCGGGAGGCAGATCGTCTTTCTCCTCTGTCATGCATCCCGCCAGCAGTGCGCACAGGACGCCGGACAGAACTGCGAATGGCGGAAGGAATAAGAGGAGTCGACGGTTCATGGGGAGGACCTGCGGGTGTCAGAAAAGGCTCCCGCTAATGCGTCGGGGATTCCAACATCCTGCGCGCCGGTCAGAGATCTTCAGTAGAAATCCCCAGAAGTTCGAGGAGCCGCTCGAGGTCGTCGTTGCCGTAGTACTCCAGCTCAACACGTCCCTTCTTGGGTGAATGAGAGATGGAAACGTGGGTGGAGAAGTGCTCCCGTAAGCGGGAGGTGAGTGCCCGGATCATGGCCTCGGTTTCAGGATCCAGGGCTCTGCCGCCCTTGGCGCCGCCCCGTTCTGGCGCGCCGGTCTGTCGGTTTTGCACGAGTTTCTCCGTGGCACGCACCGTGAGGCGGCGTTTCATGACCTGATCGGCAACCTCGCGCTGTTCGCGCTTCACCTTGATGCCGAGAATGGCTTTTGCGTGACCGACTGAGATGAGACCGTCGGCAACGAACCTCTGGATGTCCTTGTGCAGGTCGAGCAGGCGCATGGAGTTCGCGACGGCGGCCCGGGACTTCCCGACACGCCTCGCGATTTCGTCCTGCTTGAGGCCGAATTCCTTGGCAAGTTTGACGTAGCCGTTTGCTTCTTCAATGGCGTTGAGGTCCTGGCGTTGCAGGTTCTCGACAAGGGCCATCTCAAGGACGTCGCGATCCGTGGCCTTGCGGACAATGACCGGGACAGTTTCCAGTCCCAGCTTCTGGCAGGCTCGCCAGCGGCGTTCGCCGGCAATCAATTCAAACTTGCCCCGGACCAGCCGCACGATCAGTGGCTGGATCACGCCGTGCGCACGGATGGACTCCACGAGTTCCTCAAGATCGCTGGCGGGAATCTCCCCCCGCGGCTGCATCGGGCTCCTGACCACTTCCGAGATGGGGGCGTCCCGCACTTCTGCGGCAGGATCGACCGTATCCTTGCCGCTTGCACGCTTCCCAGTAGTCGTGGATTTGCTGCCGCCGCCCTTGGTGGGTGCACTCTTTGAGGTGGGCTTCTTGATAAGAGCCCCCAGTCCTTTTCCCAGCGCCTGCTTGGCCATGTGTGTCGACAGTAGAGCAGTCCCACCGGGAAGATCAAAACTCATTTCTCCATTTAATCTAACAGTTTTTGGCTGTGCTCGCAGGATTTTGCAGAGGCTCCCTGGATCGGTTCAATGTCCCGCGGCAGATGCTCCACAGGAGGTGCTTTCCCGGGTTTCTTCATGTTGTGGGGCTCGACGGGGGGGCTTGACGAGTCGAGTTCGTTGTTTCAAGGATACATCCGTGAGGAGTGTTGTTTGGGCCGTGCTTGTCGTTTTTTTCGCCGTGGGCTGGAGTCTCCCGGGTTCGGCCCAGGTGAAGCGGGGCGCTCCCCAGTCCGTGCTGAACCAGGCCGAGGAGGCCACCCGGGCGCTGGCAGAGCAGGTGCTTCGGGGAAATCACGCCGCAGCCCTGCAGCGTATGTATCCTCGGTGGAAAAAAAGAGCGGCGAAGAAACTTAAGGGCGGGGAGGAGGAACTGGCGCGGCGGTTGGCCGATATTCCGAAACAGATGGCGAGGAACGGCATCACGATGCTGAGTTATGAAGTGAAAAAGCCCGTCACTGCCCACGAAGTTGTTCTTCTACGTGGACAGGACAAGGCCGGGCGCCCGATCCAGATGTTCCTGGAGTGGCTGGTCTTCGTGCCTACCCGGGCGGAGTATCGCGTAATCGATCCACAGACACGCTTGCCGAAGAAGGTCGAAACCCTCGGTTTTCAGATCGCAGTCAACAAGAAGGGGACCGCGGAGTGGCATTTCATNGACGGGCGGACCTTGACCATCGCGGANCTTCGTAGTTTCTTCCCCACTCTGCCCAAGGACCGGGGTTTGCTGGGTCTTCCGGGTGTGGGNGGAGGNGAGGTGGAGCAGAANCAGAACTGAGGGCGAAGAGAGCCGGGCACCGTCATGGGAACAGCAAGGAACAAAAAGGGAAATGTACAGGCTGGCTCCAAAGCAAAGGCTACGGCCACCGGCAGGAACAAGAAGTCCAGGCTCAAGGAGGCGGCGCGGATCCGGCGGGAGCTCGAGAAGCTCATGGAGCGCGCCAAGAGCGAATACTGTGAAGTGCGCAATTCCGATATCCACGGCTCGGGTGTTTACGCCTCCAAGCCCATTCCTTCGGGCGAGCGGGTCATTGAATACCTCGGTGAAAAGATTGATAAGGAAGAGAGCGAGCGAAGGGCAAACCTGCAGATGGAGCATGCCGAGAAGACTGGGGATGCCGCGGTTTACATTTTCACCCTGAACAAGAAGTGGGATATTGATGGGAATGTTCCCTGGAATACGGCCCGCCTCCTGAACCATTCCTGCGAACCCAACTGCGAGGCATGGATCGAAGAGAAGCAGATTTTTCTGTACGCCCTGCGTGACATCAAAAAGGGAGAGGAGCTCACCTTCGACTACGGGTTCGACATCGAGAATTTCGAGGACCATCCCTGTCTCTGCGGGAGCGAGAAGTGTGTTGGATACATTGTGAGCCGGGACCAGTGGCCTGAACTCAGGGAGCGGCTCGCGGAGGAGAAGTAAGGGAGGGCTGCGGGGTNTGCGGGNTTGCTCNGGGCGGAGAGAGGAGAAAGGAGAGAGAGGAACCAGGGGAGAGACAGCGAATGGGGCTTTTGAGCAGACCGCCCACTGCGTTTGAAGAGCGGGTTTATGCTGCCCTGCGGGAGATACCGCGGGGCAGGGTGGTGACCTATGCGGTTCTGGCACAGCATCTGAACTGCCGTTCGGCCCAGGCTGTTGGGCAGGCACTCAAGCGCAACCCTTTTGCACCGGATGTCCCGTGTCACCGCGTGATCCGGAGTGACGGGTTCCTGGGTGGATACGCGGGGAAGCTCCGTGGGGAGCGGGTTGAGCGCAAGAGGAATATTCTCGCCAGGGAGAGCGTCAGATTCGATGAAGACGGCCGGCTACGTGATGAGGGGTGTCTGTGGAGATGGGAAGATTGACGGTTTTATTTTGGCAGCGGATCGGCAGGGAGTATGCTGACCGGAGAATGCGCTACGTGACAGTCTTCATGGTAATTGCGGTCCTCTGGCCGTTTGCGGCACGGGCGGGAACGCCGGAAGCGGCCGCTCTGGTCAGGAATGAATATGAGGCGGCGGTCGAGGCCTGGGCGCGCAAACTTGCAGTGGCCGACCCGCAGGCGCAGCTCAACGTCTGGAAGAATCGTCCGGATTCCTCGGTATACGGCAGGCGCATGTGGGCCGAGCTGAAGGACTCGTTGCGGGCGGAATGGAGTATCGACTATTGCGTCTGGCTCCTGGAGAGAGCCCCCGTTTTTGCGGCGGAGGCCGATCCCGGCGGATCACGTACTCGGGCGCAGTTAATCCTGCAGTCGCTCGCGCGGGAACATCTGAAGAGCCCCGAAGTCGGTATGCTCTGCCTGGCCCTGACTAGCCAGCCTGACCCGACCACCCTCAAGGTGATCGAGAGAGTGGAGAAGGAGAACCCACACGAGCAGGTGCAGGGACAGGCTTCCCTGGCGATCGCGTTATTGTTGAAGGGGCTCGGCGATGATGCGGTGGTGATCGAGCGCCGTATCAACAACCTGCGTCGAGCGATCATCAAGGCTCACGACGTGAAGGTGGGAGATACCACCGTGTCCCGCCTTGCCATGGACGAGATCTTCGTGATTCGGCACCTCGTCAAGGGGCGGACTGCGCCGGATGCGATCGGTCGTGATTCCGCAGGTGAACCTTTTAAGCTGAGCATGTTGAAGGGAAAGGTGACCGTGCTGGCATTCTGGCATACCAACATGCGTGATGCCGAGCGGGGCCTCAGTCTTCTGCGGAAGCTGAACGAGCAGTACAGCAAGCGCGGAATGGATCTCATCGGGGTGAGTTCCGATTCCCGGGAGGTGCTGCGTAGTCTGCGCGCCAACGGCACGATTTCATGGCGTAATTTCTCGGACGTGGACGGTCGGGTCCATGGGCAGTTCCGCGTCAGCGACCTGCCCCTGGTCTACGTTCTCGATTCAAATCGCAAGATTCTCTATATCGGCGGTCCGGGTGCCTTTGTAGAGCTGACGGTGGAAGGCCTTCTTGCCCGGTAGATCTTCAGGCTGGTTGTCCGGCCTGGCGCTCCGGCGGTGACCGGCCGGAATCCCCGTCCCCATCTGCGTCCCCAGGGCTGGGATCCCAGATATAGCGGGTGAAGAGGACCTTTACGGAAGCGGTGAGGGGGATGGCGAGGAGTGCGCCGAGGAAACCGCCGAGGACGAGGGACCAGAAAAAGATCGAAAAGATGATCGTCATGGGATGCAGCCCAACCTTGTCCCCTATGATTTTTGGCTGAATGAAGAGCCCGTCGATTTGCTGGACGAGAAAGAAAATGGCAAAGACGAGGAGAGGATGCTGCCAGTCTCCCCAGGTTGTTACGGCAATGATGAGTGAGGGAATGAGAGTAACCAGAAAGCCGATAAAGGGAATGACCCCGAGGGCTGCGAGGGCGAGGCCGATCACGAAGGGGTAGGGAAAACCGATCGCCCAGAGAAGAAGGCCGGTCAGAGCGCCATCGATGAAGCTAACGAGTACCTGTCCACGAAAGAAGGCAATGAGGTAGTCGTTCATCTCACCGAGAGTCTCGACGACCTCGCGTTTGAGCTTGGATTCGCGAAGAGGAAGGAGTTGTCCCCAGCGGCGCTTGATGGTGGCAGTTTCCTTGAGAAAGAAGAAGAGGTAGACCGGCACCAGCAGGAAGCCGAGCGCGTATCCGATGAAACCGAAGATCTTGCCCGCACCTCCCTTGATCCAGTCCCAGCCGGTAAAGAAGAGATCCTTGAAATTTTGTCGCAGCCAGTGATAGCCGCGGGTCTGGGTGATGTCGAAGTCCGAGGCGTTCTCTCCAGGGAACCAGGAGGCGAGGCTTTCAAGCCCCGTATCGTAGCCGGCGAGGGGGGGATGGGACTGGCCTGCCTGCTGTGGGCTGGCGTGTGTGTCTCGTTCTGTTTCCTGTCCGACTGTCTCCTGTTCATTCTGCGATTCTTCCTCAGGCTGTCTGGCAAGAACGACGTTGGCGACGTCGCGTAACCAGGGCGTGGTCCGGAGGTCCTTGACGAGATCAGCCGTGAGGTGTTCCTGTTTATAGAAGAGCTCTCCCGTTTGCTGAACCACCCTGGGAACGACAAGAGAAAGGGTCAGGCCAACAAAAAGGGCGCCGAGACTGAATACATATATGATCGATCGGAGGCGGGTGAGACCCCTGCGCTCCAGCCTTTCGACAATCGGGTTGAGGAGGTAGGCGAGGATCCCGGCCACTGCGAGGGGAACCAGGACCGGTTGCAGATAAGTGAGGACGTTGCCAAGGAGAAAGATAAACCCGACTGCGAGGACCCCGATCACGACGAGTGCGATCCCGGTGAGGGCACTCCAGAGGGTGCGGCGCTGAAAGTCGGTTGGGAATTGGCGGGCCAACGGTCGGAGAAAGCCCTCTCTTAACGGTTCGGCACCTGCGGGGCGATGAGAAAGTGAAGGGGCGGCGGGGTCTCCTCGCTCAGGAGGTCTGCCTGCCCAGTTTATCGAGGATGCCGTTGACGAAGCCGGGTGATTCCGTGGTTCCGAAGTTGCGGGCAAGTTCGATGGCTTCGTTGATGGCAACCGCGGGGGGGACATCCTCATCGAAGAGGATTTCGAAAGTGCCCAGCCGCAGAATGGCACGGTCGACTCGATCGAGGCGGTCCGGCGAGTAGTTTTCGAGAACGGAGGTCAGCTTTTCGTCAATGGCGGCCATATGGACGCGCAGGCACTGATAGTAGGTCTCAATCCGGTCACTGGTCGAGCGAAGGGCCTCTTGGGCCCGGGCCACGGATTTCAATTCGGGCAGGGCGGCGAGGTCCTCCCCGAGAACAAGGGAAAGTCGTGTGGCGAGGTGGGTAAGCGCTTCGTGCAGCGGGAGGGCGTCTTGGTGCAGCTGCTCGAAGGCGGGCAGGTGCGGCTTGCTGTCTGCAACGCAGGTGGCGGCGGCGAGGGACGCCCTGTTTGCACCGCGCGCGCCGTCCATGCTTTCCTGCAGGCGTGTGGCGTGTCCGTTTCCATTGAGTTCGTGTCGCAACCCGTCCAGGTATTCACGCACGGATTCCTCTTCGGAGGCCCACGTTTTGAGAGATTCGCCCAGTTCTTCTTCCTCACCCCGAATTTCGATGTGGGCGAGTGCTTGCAAAATGGTGGTGAGGCCCTCCCCGACCGCTTGCCGGCCCTGCTGGAGGTGAAGGACTGCCCGGGCGCGGGCGCGGGTGTATTTCTCGCGGGCAGGCTCAAGGAGCAGGGCGATAACCGCAGGGTTGGGTGCCTCCGGGAGCTCGTCCGCGGGACCGACCGCATAGAGCAACTGCACCACCGCCTCGCGAATGCGCCGACGTGAGGTATCAGGCATTGCTCGGGTGCATGCGCAGGGAGTCGCCCCGCTCGAGTTCGGAGAAGACCTCCACCATGGAGGCGGCGGCCCGGGCGGCTTCGATCCCCCGGTTGAGCTCGTCGCCGAGGCAGCGGAGGTGCGCCTGGGCTTCGTCTTGCACGAGAAGCACCTCGTGAATGATCGGCGTTCTGTAGTCCAGAGCGAGTCGCTGAAGGGCGTCGGTAACACTCCGGGCTACCAAGTCCGCGTGGCTGGTTTCGCCCCGGATAAGGACACCGAGGGCGATCACGCAATTGGGCTGTTCGAGTTCGAGGAGGGCCTTGACGGCGACCGGGATTTCAAAGGCTCCGGGGACGCGCACAAGGTCGACGCGGGCCTGCGGCAGGTAGTCTCCCAGTTCGTCGATGACGTTGTCCACCAGGGCGTCCGTGTAGACCTCGTTGTATTTCGAAGCCACGAGGGCGAGCCTCTTGTGCTTGCTGTTATTGAGGACCCGTGGCTTCGGTGGGAGGGCCAGAGACATAGTGAGGAAGTCTGTTAAAGAGGTGTCGGAGAGGGCAATCCTGCGGTCTGCTCGAAGGTTGAAGGGCTTCAGAGAAGATGGCTATGATTGCGCGGGCTTTATCTGGTGGATGAGTGGATCGTGCGATGCCGGGGAAGATCAGTTTGCGGGCCGCGATCTAAAGTTTATGCCCCAGTTTGTCACGCTTGGTCTCAAGGTAGCGTTCGTTGTGCGGATTGGCCTCGACCCGGATGGGCAGCTGTTCCACGATTTCCAACCCGTAACCTTCAAGACCAACGACCTTTTTCGGGTTGTTGGTCAGGAGCCGGATTTTCCGGACGCCGAGGTCGTGGAGGATCTGGGCACCCATTCCGTAGTGGCGCAGGTCGGAGGCGAAACCGAGCTTCTCATTGGCTTCAACCGTGTCGAGGCCCTTCTCCTGAAGTTTGTAGGCGTGAATCTTCGCCCCGAGGCCAATGCCCCGCCCTTCCTGCCGAAGGTAGAGGAGAACCCCGTTATCCTCCGAAATCCGCTCAAGCGCAGTGTGGAGCTGGCTTCCGCAGTCGCAGCGCCGGGAGGCGAAGACATCTCCCGTGAGACATTCGGAGTGGACCCTGACGAGGGTGGGCTCTTCGGGATCGACCTTTCCCCGGGTCAGGGCGAGGTGATGGGAGCCATCGGTATGGACGCGGTAAAGGTGGCAGGAAAAGGCTCCGTGTTCTGTCGGGAGCTCGATGGTCTCCTCACACTCGACGAGGATTTCGGTCCGGCGGCGGTATTCGATGATCTGGGTAATGGTGCAGGCCTTCAGCCCGTGGAGCTTCTGGTAGTCTCCGAGGTCACCAACTCGCGCCATACTGCCGTCCTCATGCATGATCTCGCAGAGGACCCCAGCCTCTGGGAGACTGGCCATGCGCGCGAGGTCCACGGCGGCCTCGGTATGGCCCGCCCGGCGCAGCACGCCATCGTCTGCGGCCTGCAGAGGGAAGACATGTCCAGGTTGAACGAGCGTGGAGGCATCGGCTTCGCAATCTGCGAGGAGCCCGATTGTCAGGGAGCGATCGGCAGCGGAGATGCCGGTCGTGATGCCCTTGGAGGCGTCTACTGATACCGTGAAGGCGGTCCGGTGTCCTTCCCGATTGCGACGTGACATGGGGGGGAGTCTCAGCCGTTCTACTCGATCGCGGGTTATCGGGCAGCATATCAGGCCCCGTCCGTGAGTGGCCATGAAGGCAATCATCTCGGGAGTTGCGCGGGATGCCGCTCCAATCAGGTCAGCCTCGTTCTCCCGGCCGGGGTCGTCAGCCACGATCACGAGTTTTCCGGCCGCGATGTCGGCCACGATTTCCTCGATGGGGCTGAAGTTCAGAGCTGTCACGCGGTGCTGGGTTCCTTGTGTGGAAAAAGGTTCGGTAG
The DNA here is from genome assembly GCA_002721695.1 of Roseibacillus sp. GTDB lineage: Bacteria > Verrucomicrobiota > Verrucomicrobiia > Verrucomicrobiales > Akkermansiaceae > Roseibacillus_B. Next base: position 16,530 of record PBLI01000016.1, read on the forward strand.
GTGTCCAGAGATCCTTTACTTCAGATTTGGAGAAAGGAAAGCGCGAGCAGCTCTACCAGTGTAGACAAGTCTGGGGAAAAATTTGAGAGGTTCTCCGGGAATTCCCCGCCGAGGCCCACCCGCGCTACCGGGAGGCAGGGAAGCACTCCGTCCGTGGGCTCCGGATGAAGGGGCTGGGAGGCGCCTTCTTTAGTCTCGAAAACAAAAATTAGCTTAGACTAAAATCGCCTTGCCGGGATGCCTAAAAGCCCTATTTTTCTTTGCATGAAGAGTGCCTGTCTCCACCTGCTGTCGCTAGTATGCGGCGGAGTGATCCTGACAGGTTGCGTTGATGGTGAGGCAAGGATGGGGGAGGGCCCGGAGCAATATCCCTATCGGGTGACGGCGACGGTGGGGATGATTGCTGACGTGGTGCGTCAAGTGGCCGGGGAGCACGCCAGTGTCGAGGGCATCATCGGAGAGGGCACGGATCCTCACTTGTATCTGCCTTCTACTGCGGATGTTAAGGCCCTCCGCGCGGCGGACGTGATCTTTTACAATGGCCTCATGCTGGAAGGGAAAATGGGTGACATTCTCATGAAGATGTCACGCAGGGGGAAGGTGGTCTATGCAGTCACCGAGGCCATCCAGGAAGCGGGAGACTATCTCATCGTGGACGAAGCCGAACACTACGATCCACACGTCTGGATGGATGTGGCGGGATGGATCGAGGCCGTGGCTGTCGTGCGGGATGGGCTGGTGGAATTCGATCCCATTCACGGGGATGATTATGCGAGGAATGCGGAATCCTACCTGAAGGAACTAAGACTGCTGGACGACTACGCGAGGGAAGCATTTGGTTCGATCCCCGAGGGACAGCGTGTTCTGGTGACTGCTCATGACGCCTTCGGCTACATGGCCCGTGCCTACGGCTTGGAGGTGCGCGGTATCCAGGGAATCAGCACCGAGGCCAAGGCGGGTCTGAAGGACATCGAGCACCTGGTTGGCTTCCTCGTCGATAAGAAGATCCCGGCGGTCTTTGTGGAATCCTCCGTGCCCCGCAAGAGTGTGGAGGCCCTCATTGAGGGTGCAGAAGCAAGGGGGCACTCAGTCAGGGTAGGGGGAGAGCTCTTCTCCGATGCGATGGGAGAGTCCGGCACCTATCGTGGCACCTACATCGGGATGATTGACCACAACGTCCAGACCATCACCCGGGCCCTCGGTGGTGCTGTGCCGAACGGAGGCTTCCAAGAGTGGGCGAAGGCCAGGCGATGAAATCTTTTGTGGATAATCGCGGTGCGCCAGCTGACGGTCGCCCGGAGCACCCGGGGAACCTCCCGCTTTCCATTCACGACCTGACGGTGGCCTATCACCGCAAGCCGGTTATCTGGGACATTGAGCTTAATATTCCGGAAGGAAAACTTGTGGGGGTGGTGGGGCCCAACGGAGCGGGCAAGAGCACCCTGCTCAAGGCCTGTCTCGACCTCGTGCCCAAGACCTCGGGAGAAGTAAAGGTCTTTGGGGCTTCTTACCGGGAGCGACGCAGCCTGGTAGGCTACGTGCCCCAGCGTGAGAGCGTAGACTGGGATTTTCCAGTAAGCGCCCTGGATGTCGTGGCGATGGGAACCTATGGACGTATTGGATGGTTCCGACGGGTGGGGAAGAAGGAAAGGAGGGTTGCTGCCGAAGCATTGGAGCGGGTCGGGATTGCCCACTTGGGAGACCGACAGATCAGCCAGCTTTCAGGTGGGCAGCAGCAGCGGGTCTTTCTAGCCCGGGCCCTGGCCCAGGATGCACGGCTCTACGTCATGGATGAGCCATTCGCGGCGGTCGATGCGGCCACCGAGGAGGCCATCGTAGCCTTGCTCAAGGAGCTGAGCGCGGAAGGGAAGACCTGTCTGGTCGTTCACCACGACCTCGCCACCGTGATGCGCTATTTTGACTGGCTCGTCCTGCTCAACATGCGGGTGGTGGCCTCGGGGCCCACGGAGGAGATATTTACCCGTGAGAACCTGCAGAAGACCTACGGGGGGAAACTGAGTCTGCTGGATGATGTTGCGGACCGCTTACGTCATGTTGGCCGTTAGAGGAAGGAATGTGAGCCCGCGCTGGATGGCCCTCCTGTTCAGCCTGCTGGGCACGGGAGTGGCCGCCGCCGGGCAGAAGGAGTGGCAGGATGGGTCCTACATCTGGAATGTAGTGACGCTGCAGTCGCACAACGTTCGACTGGTGGTGCTTTCCACCGCTCTGCTCGGGGCTTCCTCAGGAATGGTGGGAACATTTCTTCTCCTGCGTCGGCGCTCCCTGCTGGGAGACGCTCTCTCCCACGCCACCTATCCGGGTGTCGCGCTGGCGTTTCTCGTCATGCTCCTTGTCGGGGGAGAGGGGAAGTGGTTGCCGGGACTGCTCCTCGGTGGGGCAATTACGGGGGTAACCGGAGTCCTCCTGGTTCTGGCGATCCGAAATACGACCCGCATCAGGGACGATGCTGCGATGGGAATCGTTCTTGGTGTTTTCTTCGGGGCGGGTGTTGCCCTCATGAAGCTGGTGAGCGATCTGCCCGGCGCGGATGCTGCCGGACTGAACAGCTTCATCTACGGATCGGCAGCCTCCATGATATTCTCCGACTTTGCGCTTATTCTGGTCATNACGCTGCTTGCCGCGGTTTTCTCCCTGCTCCTGCTCAAGGAGCTGACCCTCCTCTGCTTCGACGAAAACTTTGCGGCGAGTCAGGGCTGGCCAACTCTGTTCATCGATCTGGCCATGCTTGCACTCGTGACGGCGGTCACGGTAGTGGGATTACAGGCGGTTGGACTGGTATTGATCATTGCCTTGCTGATCATTCCGGCCACCGCGGCGCGTTTCTGGACTCATAACCTGCGACGCATGCTGTGGACCGCAGCACTTTTTGGAGCGGTGAGCGGCTGGGTCGGAGCAAGCCTGAGCGCACTTTTCTCCGATCTGCCGGCTGGCGCGGTGATCGTGCTGGTGGCGGCACTCCTTTTCCTGGTGAGCATGCTGCTGGGCCCGGCTCGCGGCATTGCACCGCGATTTCTACGTCAGTCCCGTCTCCAGCGGAAAGTGGGCCGGCAGCACCTCTTACGCGCCTTTTATGAAATCCTTGAAGGTCAGCAGCTCGAGGCGGGGACCCCGGTCCGCAATCTCCCGATCTCTCACGACGCGCTTCTGGCCCACCGCTCGTGGCCTCTGCAGGAAGTCAACCGCCTTCTCAGAACGGCCCGTGGTGAAGATCATCTGGAAGAGGCCGGGGTGGGACAGGTTCGGCTTTCAGAGGCGGGATTCGGTGAAGCTGCCCGAGTGACCCGCAATCACCGTCTTTGGGAGCTGTATCTGATCCGCTACGCCGACATCGCTCCCTCGCACGTGGACCGCGATGCGGACCTGGTCGAGCACGTCCTCGATGCCGAGGTCGTGCACCAGCTGGAATCGGAACTGCAGGACCGGACTCCCGGGGCGGAGGTGCCGCCCAGCCCCCACTACATCGATTCCCCCGGAGAGGGCTCGATCAGAAGAAAGGCCAGTTCATGACCTGGGACAGCCTGGACACCTGGACAGCTGCGATTGGGGCGCTTTGTGCAGCGGCTTGCGCGCTTCCGGGCTGCTTTCTGGTCCTGCGGGGCATGAGCATGATGGGAGACGCGATCAGCCATGCGGTTCTTCCCGGTTTGGCTGCCGCTTTTATGATTACCCAGAGCAGGGCCAGTCCAGCAATGTTCCTCGGGGCTGCACTCGTGGGGCTCATGACAGCAGTATTTACGCAATTGGTGAGCAAATTCGGGAGGGTCGACCGCGGTGCAGCAATGGGGATCGTGTTCACCACCCTGTTCGCGATCGGGCTTATTCTCATCAGGCAGTCGGCGAGCCACGTGGACCTTGATCCGTCCTGTGTCCTATATGGATCTCTCGAGACCTCGGTGCTCGACTCGATCACGGTGGGGGCACTCGAAATTCCGCGGGCCATCCTTGTTCTCGGGGCAGTTTTGGCCGGGAATATACTCTTTACGGCCTTGCTGTTCAAAGAGCTCCGGATCTGCGCCTTTGACCCCGAGCTAGCTACCACGGTAGGTATCAACGCGGGACTCTTGCACTACCTTCTCATGATGGTGGTGGCGGTTACCACGGTGGCGGCCTTTGAAGTGGTGGGCAGTATTATAGTGATTGCTATGCTGATCGTGCCTCCCGCCACAGCTTATTTGCTCACCAACAGTCTTCCGATCATGCTTATGCTCAGTGCTGCGGTCGGGATTGCCTCCGCTTTCCTAGGGCATCTGGGTGCCCTNGCTNTCCCTTCGCTNCTTGGACTGAGGGGNACGGTCACNTCCGGGATGNTCGCGGTGGCAGCTGGTCTGCTTTTCGGGCTGGNNTGGCTTCTCAGNCCACAACAGGGCTTGCTNGCCCGTCGATTGAGGCGGGTGCGGGCCGGTGNNTACGATGGCCCGGAGCCTGATTGAAGNGGTCTAACAAAAATGAGNNGGAAGCNCTTCCANTTTCTCTCAAGAGCTTGCGATCAGTTGTTGCACGAGGGAATCAGGGTGTGTTAGCATTNNTTCNCGTNANAACCCATTGGGGANNGGTCCATCGATCTTCCACAGGGTCCACAGGCAATCCATTATGACAGAATCAACGATGTCTGCGCTGAATCCGGACCGCGCGACTCTTAATTTCCTCAACGGCTTTCCCGAGAAGGTGCGCAAGCANGGGGAGAAACTCCAGCAGGATGGCGCGGTCACGCAAATCTTCGGCAACCACCTGTTTATCCAGGGCCGGGTGGAGGATAAGTCCNGAAAGCACNGGACCACCCTGCGGTTGCAGGGTAACCGNTGGTTTGGNAACTGCACCGAGGAGAACGAGGACATTGCCGGTGCGGCCATGTATGCNACCATGCTGGAGAGGATGCACCGGGGNGAGGATTTGCCCGAGTCGCCCAATGAATTCGACGATACTCCGGTCACTGACNTGATCGAGGACAAGCTTGATCGTGAAATCGATGACAAGGAGGCGGATTTTGTCGCCAAGGTGGAGAAGCGNTACCGCCGTTACGTGATCGAGGGTGAGATTCACGATCANGACATGGTGCGTCTCAGTCCCCGCTGGGANATAAACAGCTACGAGCCGCTTGAGCTCTGGCCCGTGCCACCCGGGGACATCATCGAGTTCTGGAACTATATCGCTTATGCCTTCTACAAGCGCAAGCTGAGCTATCCGGAATTCATGAATGCGATCACCGACCTNGGNGCGGTGCAGCGCAAGATGAGCGACTGGGAACAGGAGCGTGAGATTGCGGGATGGTATGACCGCATCGAGCGCGTCAATGAGCGNCCACCACAACTGGGCCCACTGCAGGCGGAGTTCCGTCTGGTCTCCACCATCAATGAGGCGCGNGTCGAAGCGCGGGAGGGAGANGGGGAGTGGNACGCCCTGCGCGAGAAGCAGGATATCGAGCGCCTGCTCGAACTCTACANGGATTCNGCCCTGCGGGTTGATGAGGCGAGCCAGATTCTCTGGGAGCATTTTCTCAGCTTCTATTCCGGGAGTGGGGAAACGGGGCTTGATCTCGANGAGGAGGTGGCCTGCCGTTTTCTCAACCAGATGTTCTGCCAGCCATCGGTGAGCANTCGCTTGGTTAATCTNGATGCCCGGGAGTTCAAGGTGGTCAAGGANCCCCTCAAGTGGGTGTGCGAGGATGATCCCGCCAATCCAAACTGTTTCGCCCTGCAGCTCGTGACCAAGGGAGGTGAGAATGTGTCTCNCTCCGTCCGCCTGCTGCCTGGCCGGGAAGAGCTCTACCAGTCCGACGANACCGTTTTCCCNGGGCCTCCANGATGGCTTGAGGAAACCGAGGTGATGCCGCGNTANCTCATCCCCAAGACCGTGATCGACAGTCTGGAGGGAGTGGAGTTTCTTCGCAAGATCGGGGCGAGGTTGCCGGAATNGATGCGNCGTCGTGTNGTGGATCTCGATCTCTACCCNCGGTTNGAGATGAAGATCATGCAGGGGCTTACCGCTGCCGAGACTGAGCACCTCGTGATCGATGTGACTGCCCTTGAGAAGAAGGAGCGTCGCAGTGAGAAACTTGTCAAAGGTGGATGGGAGCTGGTGGAGCAGAAGCCCGTGCGCGGAAAGCAGCTCCTGCGCTTCGCCCGTGAGAAGCTGTACCCTGTCCCGGANCTCCTCGCAGAACTGGGCCTCTCCTACGATGAGAAGCTGGATGCTTTCAAGACCCGCATAACCAAGCAGTTCCCGGAAAAATTCGCTGAGTGGAANGCCANGATGCCCGACTCATTAGAGGTCGAGATGGACGGCAAGCTGCGCACNATCCTCGCGGATCCGGTGTCGGCCGCAGTGCGCTTNGAGGTGGTAAATCAGGAGATCGACTGGTTCGACCTGCGGGTGGTCATCGATGTCGAAGGGGTGAACCTGACGAAGGCNCAGATCCGCCAGTTGGTGGCCGCCCGGGGGGGCTACGTCCGGATGGACGACGGTTCGTGGATGCGCCTTGAGATCAAACTGGATCCNGACCAGCGCGACGCGGTGACAAGGCTGGGTCTGGATCCCTTCGATTTGTCCGGCGACACCCACCGGATGCACGCCATGCAGCTGGCTGACCCCAAGGCGGCGGAGGTGTTTGATCCGAAGGCATGGAAGCGGATCAAGGACAGTGCCAAGGAAATCAATATAGAAGTNGAGCCGGAGGTCCCACATGAACTGCAGGCGGACTTGCGGCCCTACCAGGTGGATGGGTTCAACTTCCTGGCGTATCTGGCCACCAATCGTTTTGGTGGGATCCTTGCTGACGACATGGGTCTCGGGAAGACAATCCAGAGTATCACCTATGTTCTGTGGTTGAGGAAACTCGCCANGGAGCAGGGAAAACACATGCCGGCCCTCGTGGTGTGCCCCAAGTCGGTTCTCGACGTGTGGGCCATGGAGGCTGCGCGCTTCGCACCCGACCTCAAGGTGCAGGTTTTGCGAAGTCGTGATCAGCTAGACCTTGAGGCGCTCCGGACTGAGCTCGACGTGCTGGTGCTCAATTACGCCCAGTTGCGGGTGGGNGGAGAGGAGCTCAACAAGGTGAAGTGGCTGGTGGTCATTCTCGACGAGGGCCAGCAGATCAAGAATCCTGATTCGAAGGCGGCGAAGTGNGCGAGGGAACTCGATGCCGAGAACCGTCTCGTCCTGACGGGAACCCCGATCGAGAACCGCCTCATGGACATGTGGTCGCTCATGGCTTTTGCAATGCCGGGNGTGCTCGGGTCGCGAGCCTATTTCAAGAAGCGCTTCGACAANCGCAAGGATCCCAACTCACAGAACAGGCTTGCGGCCCGTTTGCGTCCTTTCCTGCTGCGNCGCACCAAGGGGCAGGTGGCCAAGGANCTCCCGCCCCGCACGGAGGAGGAGGTCTACGCCAACATGGATGGTATCCAGNTGGAGATGTACAAGGCAGAGCTCAAGCGGATTCAGAAGGCGCTTCTCGGNCTGGATTCCGACGAGGCGGTGAAAAAGAACAGCTTCGCCATCCTGCANGGCCTCATGCGCCTNCGACAAATCTGCTGTCACCCTGGTCTCATCGACTCGAAATACCTCAAGGAGGAGAGCNCCAAGCTCACGGCACTGTTTTATCTCCTCGACCAGCTTCGTGAGGAGGGTCACAAGGTGCTCGTCTTCTCGCAGTTTGTGTCAATGCTCGAAATTATCCGGACTCAGCTGGAGGTTGACAGCCGTCCATTCAACTACCTGACCGGACAGACCAAGGATAGAAAGGGGGAGATCGAGAATTTCCAGACCAGCAAGGATCCCTCGGTTTTCCTTCTCTCCCTGAAGGCAGGGGGGTCCGGGCTCAACCTGACCTCGGCGTCTTACGTNATNCTCTATGACCCGTGGTGGAATCCGGCGGTGGAGAACCAGGCCATNGACCGGACCCACCGGATCGGNCAGAAGAACAAGGTGATNGCCTACAGGCTNTTGACCCGTGATTCGGTNGAGGAAAAGATCCGGGTCCTGCAGCACCAGAAGACCGCGCTGGTTACCAATGTGCTAGGGGACGAGGGCTTCGCCAGCAACCTCGGGCTCGAGGACCTCCAGTTCATCCTGAGTCACGGGGGGGAGNCGGAGGGAGAGGTTCAGGAGTGAGAGCATAGCCTGGAGTTTGGCGAAGTCGGCAATTTTACAGTCCTCGATTGCCAAGCACCGGATCAGGAGTACAGTGTAACCGTGAACAATCCATATGCCTGCGTGCTGGCTGTCGTCTCGGGTCTCTACCTCTTGGTTATGGGCCCCACTCTGGATCCACTGCCTTTTCTCGACGAAGGTGTGGCAGGGCTGGTTTTCCTGATTGCGCTCGCGGCGCTCGGGTTGGATCCCCGAAGAATATTAGGCTGGAAGCACCCGGTTGCTGTCCGGGTGCGGTCCGGACGTAGGGAGCGTTGAGGCGTTGCTGCGCCTTTGCAACTCCTGTAAAGAGGCGACGCCTCTCGGCCAGTTTTCCGTTGTTTGCAGAGTAAGGAAGTGTTGCCATGTAGCACCGCTGGCTCAGCACGCGCCTGCCCAAAACCCTGTTTGTTTCGATCGTTATTGTCATGATTCAGAAGATCCGAATTCCAGCCTTCCTCGCCATGGTGGGCGGTAGCCTTTTACTGCTCGAATCTGTTGCGGCCAAGCCTGCCGCGGATCGAGCGGCTTATGAGGAGGTAATCGTGCCGATTCTGCGGGCCAAGTGTTACCAGTGCCACGCCGACGCGGCCGAGAATCCCAGTGGTAAGAAGAAGATCAAGGGACAGCTGGTGCTCACAACGTTGGAGGCGATCCGGAAGGGTGGCGATGAAGCTCCGGCTGCGGTGGCCGGCAACGTGGAGGAAAGTATCATGATCGAGCGCATCATGCTTCCACACGATGACGATGAGCACATGCCTCCCGAGGGAAAACCTCAGATTGAAGAGCACGAGTTGAAAGTTCTCGAATGGTGGATCAAGGCCGAGCTCCCGGTTGGGAAGAGCATGAAGGATGCAGGAGCCCCTGCGGACATTATCGCTGCTGCGGGCAAGATCCCTTCCGACGAAGAGGTGAAAAACAAGCTGGCACAATTTTTTGCCGAGGTTGGGGCCAGTGCAGCCAAGCTCGCGGCAGCCCGGCAGGCACTGGAAGGTCCGATCTCTCAGGTGGCCGAGAGCTTTCCAAATGCGATTGGTTTCGTCTCACAGCAGGATAGTGACCTGACCTTTACCGCGGTCAGCATGCGGAAGGATTTCAAGGATGAGGACCTCGCGAAACTTTCTCCGGTCAGTGGAGGTTTGGTCGGTATCAATCTTGGTGCCACCTCCATCACGGACGCAGGTGCAGCCAACCTGAGCAAGATGCCTCGACTCAAGCGTCTCTGGCTGAATGGGACGGGTATCACGGATGCCGGCTTGGAGGCGATCAAGGGATTGAACGACCTGGAATACCTGAACCTGTATGGGACTGAGGTCACGGATGCCGGGCTGAGCAAGCTGTCCGGACTGAAGAACCTGAAGAAACTTTACCTATGGCAGACCAAGGTTACGCCGGGTGCTGTCGAGCAGTTCAAGAAAAGTGTGCAGGGCTGCGACGTGAACATGGGGATCAAATCCGAGTAGGCCCTCCTTGCGAATGAATGCCCCCGGCCTCGNGGTGGTGATGCCACGGGGCCCTTTTTCCGGGTTGCTCCGTTCCGGCCTGTTTGAGGTGAGAAAATCAAACTTTTTGCTGCTGGCGTGCGTGGCCAGCNGCAGTGCGATTGGTCAGCCGGAAGGGAGCACAACCTGGAGGCAGGTGGTTCATGAGCAGGAACCGTCCTTCTACGAAACCAAGGAGGCGGTCCGGGTGGCCGACAATTTTCTGCTCTTCCAGGCTGAAATCGGAGGATGGGACAAGATCGACTCGAAAAGAATCAGCAGGCACATGCTCAGTNTTTTGAGCAAAGAACAGANGGAGGCCCTTAGGAAAAACCCGGATCAGCAGTGTTCGCTCGATAACGAGGCAACCTACACGCAGATGAGGTTCCTGGCCCGCGTGTTTGCGGCNACCGGGNAAATTAGATTCAAAGAGGGNTTTCTGCGCGGTTGCGAATACCTCCTTGCCGCTCAGTACGAGAACGGGGGCTGGCCACAGTTCTATCCCCTGCGNGGAGGCTACAGCGATGGAGTCACCTTCAATGATAGTGCGATGACNGGGGCGATNTGGTTGCTCGACGACGTGGCGACTGGCCGGGAGCCTTTCGATCTCGCGGAGGACAGGTTGCGGCGGCGCTGTCGGGACGCCGTCGAGCGGGGCAGGGACTGTATCCTCAGGTGTCAGCTGGTGGTAGNTGGGAAGAGGACGGCATGGGCGCAGCAATACGATGCTGTCACCTTGAAGCCGGCGTGGGGGAGAGTCTCGGAAGTTCCCTCCATCGTATCCGCGGAGAGTGTCCATATTGTCCGCTACCTGATGAGNGTGGATCGACCCTCGGCGGAGATACGNGAGGCGATTGCAGGNGCGGTGGCGTGGTTTGACGAAGTCAAGGTGACCGGGNAGCGCCTCATCACGGTGANGGACCAGAGTCTTCCCGGCGGAACGGATCGGAAGCTGATAAAGGATTCCAGTGCTCCCCCGGTCTGGGGGCGTTATTACGGCATTGGCAGCAACANGGTNCTCTACATCGAGAACGGCATCGTTCATTACGAACTGGCGAAGCTGAGCCACAAGCACCGGGTGGGGCACGGGTGGATCGGGGGACGGTGGCCGGCAGCGCTTCTGGAACGGGAGTATCCCGCCTGGAAGAAAAAGTGGGGTGAATAANGACNGGCTCTCACCGGTCCTCGCGGCGGTCACCACCATTGGATCCACGGCCCCTGAAACGCTCCCGGAACTGCTCGCGGCGATCCGCTTCGCGAACGACGCGTTCCTGTTGTTCGGCAGATAGGCCGCTGTTTGGTAGCCAGGAACGGGCTTCCTCGGGGTTCTTGCGTATCCACGAGCGGGCCACGCCGTTCAGGGCTTGGGAGCGCATCTCTTCGTTCGCGATGCTGCCGGCCCACTCGGCTGCCATGCTCGGATCCGAGCTGTCCACCTCGTTCGCATAGCTGCGAACAGCGGCATCCCGAGAATCGGAAGGATCCATCTGGCGCAGAAAGTTGCCGGCAGCAACTGCATCCTCACGGGCCCAGCGCTCCATCGACTGGTGCATGGCGCGAGACTGGCTCTGGCTGGGCAGGTCAACAAGCCAGCGGACNGCTTCCTCGGGATTCTCGCGGCTCAGCTCCTCAGCGACTTCCCGGACGGCCCGTTCAGCATACTCGTGTTGAGAGTGTCCCTTCACCCATTCCGCTGCGGCAGTGGGGTTTTCCTTAGCGTAGTGCTCGGCCACGCGGTCGAAGGCAGATGCCTTGATGGCGCCATCTGGAAGCGCCTCTGCCCAGTTGGTTGCGGTGCCCATGCCGCGTTCGATCTGCGCGTTGGCAATGGTTTCGAGTTGGCGATCGTAGGCGTATGCGCGCCCCCGTTCGAACCATTCGCGCGCCCCGTTTCCCCGGTTGCTGGAGGCGATGGCCTGGTTTTGCGACTGTTCCAGTTCGAGAACGAATTCGGTTGCGGCGTTCGGGTCGCTGCTTGCCAGGCCGTTGACGATGCCCTGGGCAAAAACGCCTCGTTCAAGCTCGTTGTCGAGGCTGGCAAGGTGAGCCTTGGCGCCTTCAGGGTCCGCGCTGGCCCATCCGGTGATCGCCGCGATCCCCGCTTCGGCACGNNGTCGCGGGTCACGCCCCAGTTCGTTAACCGCTTCCATGGCTGCCGCGCCATCAAGCTGGCCCCAGGCGCGGAGAAACAGAGCCATCTGCGTTCCGGAGGTGCTGTCTCGGTTTTCACGGAGGGAATCAAAAATNCTCCGNGCATTGGAGGCGTTCATCCCGAGAATGAGATCGGCGAAGAGCTTGTTGGCGACCAACGGGTCGTTTTCGTTAAGGAACCCGTCCACGGTTGCGCCGGAGCTCCCTCGTCTGCCACCAGNCCCGGGGCGGTAGCTTGAGCTGCCCGCGCGGTTGCCGGAGGAGTAGGTGGCCGAGGCCCTGGCGTTGCTCTTCCCCGGGCCACGAATTGCTGCATCCTGCTCGTCCGACGGGTCGGACTCCATTCCGGAACGACCGAAGAGGAAGGCGGCAGTCGCGATGACGAGCCATATGGAGTGGAGTCTGAGTGTCTTCATGAGAGCATGATGCTGGAACGGGGCAGGCAGTCTGGCTGATTCGGACGCTCTGGTCGGCAAAAATCCGTGGGAACTTCGAAGTCAGGCGGGGTTATTGATCTCGCGGTGGAGCCAGGCCTTGCCATAGGTCCAGAGAGCCTCCGCNGTGCGTTTCTTAAGNTTGAGNGCCTCGGAAGCCTCCGCCATGGTCATTCCAACNAAGTAACGGAGCTTGACGAGTTCGGCNACCTGGGCGTCTTCCTCTTCAAGACGTTCCAGGGCATCGTGCACCGCGAGAAGCTCTTCCGCGGGGGCGTTGACGACGATCAGTGACTCCGCAACTTCCAGTTCGACCTTCGGCGCACCAGATCCGCGCTTCTGGCTCTTTTGCCTGCGGGCGTGGTCGACGAGGATNCGNCGCATGGCCTCGGCTGCGGNCCCGAAGAAGTGATTGCGGTTTTTCCAGCTGGTGCCGGAGGCACCATCCAGGCGGAGCCAGGCTTCATGGACGAGAGCGGTGGCCTGCAGGGTGTGACCGGCGCGTTCACCTGCCATCTTGCGATAGGCCAGTCGGCGTAGTTCTTCGTAGACGGCGGGAAGCAGTTCCTCCGCCGTGGATTCGCCGCTCTCGATCCGGCTGAGAATCCGGGTTACATCGTCCACACCAAGCGAAGGGTCCGATATGGGAAAAGTCCTGTCAATGGATCTGGATGGCAGGGGGAGGTGGTCCCGGCAAATACCTCCAATGGGCGATCTTGGCGGGAATGCTGACAAAATGGCGCATATCAGGTATTACCATNGTATGCAGCTTTTGCACATTCGTTGAGGCCAGAAACGCTTCAAGCGGAAAACGAAGGAGAACGTGAGCCGCAATCAAAGAGACCAGACGGAAACTGCCAGAAGCGCACGGGAGATCTTCACCGCAGCGCTCTCCTGTAAGNGNGATGAAGNGCGTGCCAGGTTGCTGGAGACCGAATGCAANGGGAATAATCTCCTGAAGGNGACGGTGGAGGCACTCCTNGAGGAGTCGACCCGGGCGGGAGACTTCCTGGAGCGTCCGGCAGTGGAAGACCGAACCCGTGGAGCAGCACCTGATCCGGAGGGAGGTCCCCCGGGAGAGAGTCCNGGAGACGACATTGGTCCCTACCGGCTTGTGGAACTGGTGGGCGAGGGGGGCGGCGGTTCGGTTTATCTGGCTGAGCAGCAGGACCCCGTCCAACGTANNGTNGCCNTTAANATCCTGAAGCTGGGTATGGACACGCGCAGTGTCATTCGGCGCTTTGAGACGGAGCGNCAGGCGTTGGCCGTGATGGATCATCCTCACATCGCAAAGGTTCTTGGCGCTGGTGCAAGCCCGGATGGGCGTCCCTACTTNGTCATGGACTTCGTGGAGGGTGAGCCGATCACNGCCTACTGCGANGCCAACAGCCTTCCAATTGCCGCTCGTGTGGAACTCTTTATCAAGGTCTGTCGAGCAGTTGAACANGCCCATCAGAAAGGAATCATCCACCGTGACCTGAAACCTTCCAATATTCTCGTGGGAGAGCAGGATGGGAAGGCTGTTCCCAAGGTGATCGACTTTGGTGTCGCCAAGGCCATCGATCCGCTTGGAGGTGATCGATTGCTCACGGTGAATGGGACNCTCATCGGGACGCCCGCCTATATGAGCCCCGAGCAGTCCGCGCGCGACCTGGTCGATGTGGATACGCGAAGCGATGTTTATTCTCTCGGGGTGCTTCTGTACGAGTTGTTTACCAGCTACACGCCCCTGGACGGGACGAAGTTCAAGGAGGCCGGCCTCGATGAGCTGCGCCAGGCCCTGCGGGATACGGAACCCTACCGGCCTTCCCTGAAATTGCGGCATTCGCGTGTCGAAGACAGGTCGCGGATCGGNAGGGACCGGGGCAGTGCTATCGGAAGGCTGGCGGCCGAGGTGCAAGGGGATCTCGACTGGATCGTGATGAAGGCCCTGGAGAGCAACCGTGGGCAGCGTTACGGTGGAGCAAGTGAATTTGNCGCCGACCTCGAGCGGTATCTNCAAGGACTNCCGGTCGCGGCCAGCCCACCAAGAGCCTCGGACAGATTGCGTAAGTTTGTTCGTCGCAACAGGGTGGTAGTGACCGCGGCGGTCCTTCTTCTTGCCAGCCTGATTACAGGAGTCATCGTCAGTGCGGGGCAGGCCATGCGGGCGACCCGGGCCGAACGCGAAATGCGGAAAGCGCACCGGCTGCAATCGATGGCCCACTTCAGGGCCCTTAGTGAACGTGAGGAGGCNGTTCGCAGCGAGGCTACCGCGCGGCTTCACGAATACGTGGCAGACATCAATGTGGGACACCATGCCGTCGAAGACGGGCATATTGCCAAGGCGTTGAAGTTGCTGGAACGACAGCTGGAATCGGATCCGGAGGGTGAGTTGCGGGGTTTTGAGTGGCGCTACCTCGCNTCTCGCTGTCTGGGTGAGCCCCACCGGACGCTTCCGCGTCAGGGTAGTCCGATTCACGCCCTTGGATTTTCTCCCGACGGGGATCTTCTCGCAGTGGGATCCCGTAGTGATGTGCTGGTATGGGACCTTCTCGCAAATCAGCTAAAGACCTCGTTGCCGGGGCCTGCGAGCTCCCTGTGTTTCCTCCCNGATGGGGAGCAGCTGGTGGTGGGGAACCGGGGGGGGACGGTGGTATATGACCTNGAAAGTGGTGAGCTCGTCCATCAGGTCGAAGAGCAGGGAGGTGCAGTGCTCCTCTCTCCCGATGGCGAAACCCTTGTCACGAGTGGACGCGGGGCGGTTACCATGTGGGACACGATGGAATGGCAGCCAATCAGGCGCTTTCCGGATGCGCACGGTCCGTTGGCCTTTTCCCCGGACGGCAGGACACTGGCTACCGGTTCTCACGAGGGCATCGTTCTCTGGTCACTGAAGGATGGANGTCGAGTGGTCCTTCAAGACTCTTCCGTACCCCTGCAGGGATTCTTTCCCGGGGGAACAAGAATCATTTTTCTGGGAGAGGGTGATACGGTTCTGGCACCCCATGTCGAGAAGTCGGAACGAGGGGTCTTTTACCTCGGAGTCTGGGATGCGGAGAGTGGTGGAGAGCTGGGAATGCTCCCCGAGAGTCCGGCCGATGAGGGGCACTCGGGTATGATCACATCGCTTGCCTATGACCGGAGCCGGCAGATTCTCTGCTCGAGTAGCTGGGACCACTCCGTATGCATATGGGAGACGGGAACCCGCCGGCTCCTGCGCACGCTCCATGGTCATCGGGGTGAAGTCTGGTCAACCGCGCTCTCTCCCAGCGGAGACCTGGTGGCCAGTGGAAGCAAGGACGGGGAAGTCAAGATCTGGTCCAGCAAGGGGACCCCGGAGACCGAGTCCATTCCCGGGCAGTGGGTTCCGTTGAGTTTCTCGAGGGACAGTCGATACATGGGGGCGCTCAACAGGCAAGGCAGTGTGGCCATCATCAACATGGAAACGAGGAAGGTTGTCCACAGTTTGAAAGTCGAGTCNTCCGACGAGCGCTATGATCGTCATGTGGTGGCGCTCACCGATGACCTCACCGCCCTGGCCGAGGCGCTGCCGGGGGGAGAGGTCAGGGTGAGGACTCTTGGCAGGGAGGAGACAGCCCTGAATTTCAACAGTGGTAGCAATCGTCTCGATCAGCTGGTTCTCGCGCCGGATTCCTCGACCATCGTGACGGTAGGCTGGCGTGANGAGCTGGCCTGGTGGGATCTTGGAGATCCTGCCCGGCCCCTCATGCGGATGTCCGGCCGGCGGGCTTTGTTTTCCGCTGATGGAGGAACCCTCGCGACCGTAACCCGCGAGGGACACAGTATTATCTGGGATGCGGAGACCCGCACTGAGCGGGTGCGCATTGAACACGGAGGGCAGTCGTTTGGTTCGAGTCTTGCTCTTTCGCCGGATGGAGGAGTCCTGGCCATGACCTATGGAATCGACGATTTCGAGAATGCGGTCAGCCTGTGGAACGCGGTGACCGGGGAGCACCTNGGGACATTGCCCGGTCACAAGCAATCGATCTGGTCGGTGGTCTTTTCCCCGGACGGGCGGACACTTGCATCTTCAAGCGCGGATGGCAGTCTCCGCCTCTGGAATGTNGCCTCGCGNCGGGANNTAATGTCAATCGAGGAGGGCGCTTCCAGTCTGGCTCATCTGCGTTTTTCACCCGANGGCGATTACCTCGTGGGAGGGACCACNCCNTTTGCGAGTTCGGGGGANATCAGGATGATCCATGCGCCCCCGGTNNGCTTCAANGAGCGCACACCGGCGACGGANATGGTTCCCTGATGGAGTGGTGCTGGTGCCCGGNAAGGATCCTTTTGNCGGGTAATGTTTCCGTTTCTNTGGAGNTNTCCGGACAGCAATTGTGCTGAANGGCGGGAAGGGGAACAACGGGATGGGCTCAGGGAGATCCCGGGTCCGATGACTGAAGCGCTATTCCGTATAGCGCGGCGAGCGACCTGACGAATGTGGTGTGTTTTTCAGGAACGGCCTCGTGCCATTTGGCGAGATACTGAGTGAAAGTCTCGCCCTCCGGGGAGGGCGAGGAGTTCAGCCAGCGGATGGAGTTCCAGTGATGAGGTTGTTGTTCAAANGCGGCCAGCAGGTAAAGGGCCATTGCACCATTCTTTGCGCGATCGGTGGCGTTGGAGGTGAGATGCCGGGCGTGCTTTCGGTAGTAGGCCGGTAGTCCGCTACGTGCGATTTCCAGATAGTCCNTACGGGTTCGCTTGATCTCGTCGGNATAGTCGCGAAGGGAGGGCGCAAAGCTCTTCCAGTTTTCGTAGGGTGCGTTTTTTCGCCAGGCTATCGACATCTTACGGAGGCAGAAGAGAGAGGCAGTTTCGCAGAGCGTTTCCTCGAACCATAGATTGCCGGAGTAGTCGTCGTCGTAACGGCACAGGACGTGGCAGATTTCGTGGGCGAACTGGTAGGAGTACTGGGCCCAGTAGGTCTGACCGGTGTCGAGGCGGACCTGGTACTCTCCGCTCTNCCCTCGTTTGAAAAGCGCGATAGGGCCATGCCGTCCCCTGCTGACTGCCACGGTGGTCTTCTCGAGGTGAGCGATATGAACGAGCAGCTGGTCAGCGGCCGATCGGCAGACCGCGAGAATGTCCGCCCGGGAGGCATTGAAGCCCTCAGGGTCGACCTGAATCGTAACCGACTTCCGCGAATCGGAGTGGGCCGTGAGAGCGAGCAGACCACTTATCAGGCAGGGCAGCAGGAAGGAACGTGATATGCCCCTCATTGGCAGGAAGGCGGAATGGTTTTCATGACGGCGAGTTTGCGAGGGTCCCACCGGTTTCAGTAGGGCCCCCGGATATGGTCGTGAACCTTCCCGTGATAGAACTCGCGGAGGGCGTCGTGGAGATCCACGGAGAGGGGAGGCAGGCCGGCGACAGAGGCATTTTCCCGTGCCTGTGCGGGTGNACTGGCGCCGGGAATGATGACTGAGACTGCATCAAAATCCAGGATCCACCGTTGAGCCATCTGGGCCATGGTCATGCCGGCGGGCACGAGGTCGCGGAGCTCATCCACGAGCTGTAGTCCCCTGTCGAAAGGCAGGCCCGCAAATGTTTCCCCCACATTGAAGCAGGCACCATCGCGGTTGTAGTTCCGGTGATCTCCCTCGCTGAAAGTAGTTTGGGCGTTGAATTTGCCGGTCAGCAATCCGCTGGCGAGCGGGAGACGGACGATGACTCCNACCCCGCATTCCACCGCCCGGGGAAACAGTTCNTCTACNAGCTTCTGGCGAAAGGGGTTGAAGATGACCTGGAGGGAGAGGAGGTCTTCGTGCTCCAGGCAGGTCAGTCCTTCCTCCACGCTTTCCACACTTGCACCGAATTCCCTGATCAGGCCCTCGTCCTTCAGNGAGCGCAGCCAGTCGAAGATTGCACCGTCCTGGAGGATGGAGTGTGGAATGCAGTGCAGCTGCAGGAGGTCGAGACAGTCGAGGCCGAGTTTCTCATTGGTTTCCTCGATCGACTTCCGAAGATTGGCCTTACTGTAGCCGTCGGGATAGACTTCCCGGCCGGTCTTGGACGCGACGGTGATNCCCGCCCCGTGGTCACGCAGGAAGCGACCGATCAACTCTTCGCTACGGCCTGCACCGTATACGTTGGCGGTATCATAGAAGTTGGAACCACTTTCCCGGGCGGCGAGGAGGATCTGGTGGGCCTGCTCGTCGTCGAGTGGGCCGAAGTCAACCCCGCCGAGTTGCCAGCAACCCAGGCCGATCTCTCCGATTTCAAATCCGTTCCGTCCGAGGCTCCGGGTGTTCATGTGTGGTGCAACGATGGCGGGGCAAGATGTCAGTGGCAAGGAGCGAGTAATGCCGGGAGGGGTGCCATGGTCCGCTCCCGCGCTTCGTGAAACTGATGATTTCTACCTCGCAGCCGCGCCNCGCGACCGCNGAATACGCTCTCGGGGGGGCGCGGCGGCGCAGTTTCTACACGGGTAGCGGTGGAGCGGTCCCGTTGCNTCCNTCCCCGNAAGACCAGGGTCCGGCTGGCGANCGAAGCGAAAGGACGTCCCGGGGATNCGGGATGGACTTTTATCCACGTGATACGGGCCGCGGGAAGTCCGCGGCCCGCTCTCATNGGTTGGTCGAGGAGAGGACGCGGANTACTTGTAATCGGAGGGTTTTACTCCTTTCTTGAACCCTCCGAAGCTGTAGAAGGTGGGCTTGTAATCGCCGACCGGGGTGACGTTGGCCTTGCCGTCGATCTTGTCCTCCATTTCAAGACCCCAGAGGACGGCGTTGACGACCATGCGTCGAAGTCCCTCGCTATTGAAGTCGGTGGCGGCGCCCATGGTGGTGCAGAAGATGCGGTTGGTTTTTCCCTTGGGGTTCTTCCANAGGCGCGTCCACGCCACGGGCATTGCGGGGTCGTTGACATCCTGAACNTTCCCGGTAGCGCGGTTCTTCTTCTTCTTGCCGGTGACCGGCTTGGAGTCGGGCTTGAGGGAATCAGTCACCAGGCCCCGCATCAGGATGGTGGCATCGGCNGGNGGAGCTGCCTCGTAGGTGTCACTGTCCGCGAATACGTCGGTGGCTCCTTTCAGGATGGGATGNTTCTTGTTCTGTTCCTCGACTNCACCACGGCACCCCTCGCGCTTGTGGTGCCCCCAGTGGCTGACCCAACCCTCGCCGAGGACATCCTTGCCGAAGCGGTTGTAACTCTTGTAGGATCCGCCCTTGAAGTTGAATGCATGGGTGCTGGTGCGTAGTCCCACGATCGGCACNCCCCGCTCGTAGGCNTCGACAAAGTGTTTCATATCGGCATCGGGCCAGTTGCGGAACCGCAGCGCCATGACGATNATATCGGCAGAGTCGAACGCCTTCGCGTTCGTGACGCTGGCCTGGTTGTTGGGCTGGATTTCCCCTTTCTCGTTGACTGAAAAGAGGACCGTGCAGTCGAAGCCGTGATGCTNGGCGAGAATTTTCCCGAGCATCGGAAGGCACTCTTCTGACCGGTATTCGTCATCGCCACTCACGAGCACGACGTGCTTCCCTTTTCCGGGGCCCTCCGTGCCCTTGTAGTGAACGGAGAGGTGGTGGTCGGCGTGGACACTTGNGAGGCTCAGGGCGAGAGCCGCCCCGGCGGCGAGAGAGAAATGAAGTCGATTCATGTTTTTTGCGTATTCGTTGTGGGAACAGGCTGCATACGCTCCCTCTGCTGGCAAGGTTTCAATGGAGGGATGCAGGAAGTCGGTTTTTCAGGGTCGCTCTCCCGTGANACGCAAATCTGCGANAGGAGGGCGGTCAGTTGCCGAGTGCCTGAAGATTGGCAAGGTTTGCCTGCATGACAGTGAGGAAGTCTCCGCTCGCCGGGCGGTTCGCGCAGGGAGAGAGGACAACGCTGGTGAGTCCGCGNTCATCGAGCAGTTCGATTTGNCTCGTGCTCGGGGCNCCATCCCAAAGAAAATATTTNGTCCCGGGNTGTTTTTCCTGCATCGCCTCAAGATCCGCGAGGTCCCCGTCGCTCAGCTCCATGCCGGGTTCCCAGAGGAGTGCATGAACTTCGAGGCCGTGGGCGCGGGCCCAGTAGTCAAAGACGGGGTGGGAAGCGATGACCGGGGCATCCTTGAGGATCTCGGTCGCGGCGAACATGTGGAGATCGAGGCCCTCGAGATTTCGCTGGAGCTCAGCCAGTTTGTCCATGACCTTTTCCCTGTGGGCAGGAAACTGCTCTCCGAGGGCGAGGGCGATCTCGGCAGCCTGTGCGGAGGCCTGCTTGAAATCCAGCCAAGTCGTAGATGCGGTGCCCGCATGGGAGTGCTCTTTCTCCCCGGGTTTATGACTGTGCCTGAGTTGACCCTCGATCCGGATAAACCTGTTTTCGAAGGCGCTGGAGGTGACCACGGTGGATTCGAAGGGCAGGGTGTGGCTTGAGGTCCACTTGGCGTAGCCAGCCCCGTTGAGAAGGATGAGGTCGGCTTCCTGGATTGCCGCGACCTGTTCGTCGGAAGGCGTCCAGAAGGCGGGATCCTCTCCGGGGGGAACCTCGAAGAGAACGGAGGTGAAGTCGCCCGCCAGCCATTCGGTGAAGTAGGCGAGAGGGTAGTTCACTACNGCNATGACNGGGCTCGCCCCGTCTTCTTTGGAGCCGGATGAGCTCGTTTTTTCTCCGCAGGAAGATAGGAGGAGGATGNTGAGGGGGAGCAGGAGCNTGCTTCTCATGAGCAAGGGATATGATCTAGTTGAGTAGTTTGCTGAGGAGNTCACCNGCCANGCNNCGGGTGAGAGTNACGGCGAGGNTAGCGAGGACCATNGCCGACANCACNATGATGNCNACCTCGGNCCCCTTGAGCGAGAGNATGGTGATCCGGGTNGCGCCGATCTTGGCATAGCTGCNCATNTCGCTTTCACGGAGGCGGAAGGAAAGCAGGAAAACGAGAGCAGCCAGCCCCAGGGCCGCAACTCCCAGGAGGCGGAAGGAGAGAAGAGCGAGCCGCTGGGTGGCGAACAGAGTNTCGGCAAGGTCTGCAACCGCATCGAGCGGAGTGACCANTTGCTCGGTTGCTTCTCCGCCCTGGTAGGCGGACAGCGCAAGAGCCCGCTGCTTTGCATTGGAAGGTAGCAGGATCGCGGAGGAAAGCGGATAGGTCCCGGGATCCCCATGAAAGTGGAAGCTGGCGATGTTTTCTTCGGTGACCTCGTTGAACTCGATTACGGAAGCGCTGGCCCGGATGACATCCTTCTCCCGGCTGCGAACGGATTCCCCGGCCCCCGGGGNGTTGAGNTCNTCGTGGCCGTGTGCGAGGCCCTCGATGATCCATGCCGTCTTGACATCGACNAAGACGGCATTGTCATCGGGAGTCTGGTTCGGTGCAAGGACTCCGGTGATACGCATGCGGAGCGGGTAGACCCCGGCCAGATCGAAGATGTTTTCGGGGGAGGACGTGATTTTGTCCCCGGGGCTGAGATTTTTTTCCTCGGCGAGGCGGGCGCCGATCACACAGTCGCCAAGCCGGGTGANCATGCGGCCTTCCCTGATTTCCAGACCGCGCAGGTCGAAGTAAGCGAGGGACGTCCCGATGACAGGGGCTTCCATGGCCCGGAAGCGGGCGTGCAGGGGAATGGTGGTGCCGAATTCCTTTTGGGAGAGTTGCTCGTAGGCGGAGTAAGGGAGAGGAGGAAGCTCCTGCGGAGTGAAGTAGATTGCGTTCAGGGTCAGGTCAATGGAGCTCCCTCGCGGTCCGATGAGCAGGGGGGTAGAGCGGGCGCGTTCCCGGAGAACGTTTTCGCTCTCCTCGATGAAGACTCGAAGCGCACTCGGCAGGGAAAAGGTCAGGGCGATTGCGACAACGAGGAGCAGCGATCGCCATGGGCGGTGGCTCAGATGTTTCCAGCTGAGGAAGGCGATGCCTGATGGATTCATGGACTGGCCTCCCGATATTTGTTCAACTCNTCGAATTGGTGTACTTCGTCGAAGGCGTCGAGAAGATCCAGGTCGTGGGTGGCCACGACGAGGGAGCGTCCGCGCTCCCGGGCCGAGGCGATCATGAGCGCGAGAACTTTGTGCTTGTTCGGAGGGTCAAGGTTTCCAGTTGGTTCATCGGCAAGAACCAGGGTTGGATCGGTGCCGAGGGCGCGGCAGATGGCCACGCGCTGGCGTTCGCCCTGAGAGAGGCGGCGAGGCCGCTTGGCCCAGTAAGGGGCGATCCCGGTATGGGTTGCCAGTTCCCGGGCTGCCGCCACNATGGCCTGACGCCGGGAGCGAAGACCGAGATGAACAGGGAGCAGGATGTTGTCCCCGACGGTCAGATGCTCGACGAGTTCGAATTCCTGGAAAATGAGTCCAACCCGCGAGAGGCGGAAAGCGGCCGCGTTTTTCGGGCCCAGGGAGCTGACGTCGACCCCATCGACTGAGATCTTCCCCGATCGAGGTTTGAGAATTCCCGCCGCCAGGTTGAGGAAGGTGGTCTTTCCGCATCCGCTTGGGCCCACTATTGCGGCGGCCTTGCCGGATTCGCAGACGAAGTGGTCGATACGCAGGCGGTAGTCGCTGTGCGGGTATTGGAATTCGATGTCTTCNACTCGGAGCACGGGATCAGTCGGAGGTGTCCGCGGAATCAGCTGTGGGCTCGGGCGGCGTTTGTGCAGGCTCTTCCCGTTCCCTGTCTTGCAGGGTCAGGCCGGTGATTTTCCATGAGCCTTCCAGCGGTTCGACCTGAAAGGTGGCCCGGTAGAGGTTCGTCCGATCATGAAAGTGCCCCCAGTGTCCTACTCTTCCGCTCACTTGCCAGTTGCAGGCCGCCTCGAANCCCGGTCGGTCGGGCAGGGGGGACGTCCGGGTTTCCTCGACCCGGAGNTCATTGACGCGCACCCGCGCGCCATCACGTTCGCGGCTTTCAAGGGTGCGTTGGACCTCAAGGAATATGGGAGTGAGGGCCTCTCCACCCACAACTTTTTCGAGGGTATCGTATTGTTCGCTGCGGTCGAGGTAGTGGAAGGCATGGTAAATGCCACGGAGGAGCGGATCGAGAATAAGGGTGGACTCGGTCTCNCTGAGCTGGCTTCCGGGCTCCCCCCGGGAAATCTTGAGGGTAACGTGTTTCCTGCTCATCACGGCTCCACTCGCCAGGATGATCATTGCGACAATGTGGACCGGCCGGGGGCGTCCTGTCCGGAAAACAGCCAGGATGAAAGGGATAAGGCAAAGGGCGAGGAGAAAGGTCAGCCACGGTATCCTGACCGGACTGATTGCAGAACTGGTTACGGGCGGTGGAGGGGAAGGCAGGATGCGGGCATCAGCGCGGTAGCGTCCGCGGACATTGAGCGAGGGGCTGAACCTTGTCAGGTTGAAGTTGCGGGTGCCTGCGGCATCGGCCACCTTGACCGCGACGAAGGGAGCGTTCCCGGGGACGAGATCCCAGGTAAGCTGAAGTGCCTGCCGCAGATCCTTGTTCGGTGCCGCGAAGACCACGCTGACCCGGATGTCCCGGGGAGAGACGATGGAGCCGGGATCGATTATCGAGAACTCGGCCGCGTCGGGTTCGATGAAGTGAATCCGGTCGAGGGTGAAGGCGATCTCTTCGTCCTGGATGGTCACCGGACATTTATGAGCGAGGAATCCGCCGATTGCCGGCTTCAATGCCTCACGGATCTCGGGTGTGAGGGTCGAGTCCGGATCAATGCCGAGGTCGANCCATTGCTGGAGGGCGAGAGGGCTGATGATGAATTCCTTCTCTATTTGCCAGGCGTCAAGGTAGATCGCGCCCGCAACCTCGGCGGGAGGTGGAAGCTCTTCCCGGGCAGAGGCTCCAATGGCTGCGAACGCGACGAAAACACAGGCCCAGTTCTGGCNGTAGAGGAGGCTCATTGTATTTCAGCTAATCAGATGCAGGNGCAGTGCGCAGGTTAGCGGGCGTTGCAGGGAGGGGCAAGGGTGGCTGGTTGGAGCTCGGTGNAAGTGGGTCCTGGCCGTCTGATGCATTGACTGACAGGTATTTCTGATTCGGGAGGATGTTCCCCGGCGGGCTGCCGCAGGGTGTCTNGNTCGCAGGAGGACCGGAATTTTCTGCTCAGGACACGGGCCGATCCAGGGGAAGCCTGCCGGGGGGTGATTCATTGNGAATGGCAAGCATTTGCCCTTGTGTTTGACGAGGAATCGCCGCTACTTTGCCNCCAGCACNTCATTGANATAAGGGCCGTGCAGCCCGACTCACTTAACAATCCTGATGAAATTCTCATTCCTGCCCAACTGGACGAAGTGGTTCCTGGGTGCCATGCTTGGACCGTTTCTGCTCGCGAGTAACAGTCAGGCCGTCTTTGTGATAGCCGGGGTGACCGACGGTGACCTGCCCGGGGGCCTTCCCAAGGCGATCTTTCTTCAGGCAGNGGCTCCCGTTGCGGATCTTTCCCAGTGGGGCGTCGGGTCGGCAAACAACGGNGGAGGAACCGATGGAGAGGAATTCAGCTTTCCAGGGGGTTCGGCCAATACCGGTGACTTCGTGATCGTGGCGNCGAATACTGCTTCGCGGGATTTCTTCGTGAACAACTTCACGGACAACTTCACGATCTTCGTGAGCGGNTCNGCGTCGATCAATGGTGANGATGCGGTCGAGCTTTTCTTCAANGGCAACGTTTTCGACACCTATGGTGATCCTGATGTCCGTGGAACGGGCCAGAGCTGGGAGTATGCCGACGGTTTTGCGCTGCGCACGGGAGGAGGTCCGGGGGCCTTCAGCCAGGACAACTACCGATCTGTCAATCGTGGCTTTGACGGTTTGGATGAAGCTGGCCACGTAGCGCTCTTTGTGAGCGTGGCGGAATTTACCGCAGTACCCGAGCCGGGGGTAACTGCCCTGTTCGCGCTTGGAGCACTGGGCCTGTTTCGGCGGCGGCGGAGCTAGTGGTTTAATTATCCGTCCGTCGTTGGTGGGAGAGTGGTGCGCATCTGCGCGGCTTTTCAGGGTGCTGGNGTGCTGGCGCGAACAGGTCCCTCGGCATCCGGCGACANGTTGGATGGTGGGTGGCTTGGCTGGATTGGCGGCCCCTCGTCCGGTCCTTATCTGGCGGGGGAGNGGGAGAAGTCCTATAAAGGGAGTAATTGGGGACGGTAGCCTTGTAAGTTTCCCCGGGAACTGGCAAATTCGCNAGGCCCATAAGATTGCCCATGAGACCGTTTTACGGATTCCTTACGCCGTTGCTGTTGACAGCCACTGCGACCTTCTCGACCGGATTTGCGCTGGGTGCGGAAACAGGTGAGAATATCTCGAATCGTCCCGTCAGTTACTGGAGTGACATTCGGCCCCTGATGCAGGCAAGTTGCCAGGGGTGTCACCAGCCCGCCAAGGCGCAGGGCGACTACATCCTGACCGATGTAAAGCGNCTCATTGCAGGTGGCGAGAGTGAGGTTGCGGCNGTNATTCCNGGNAAGCCGGAGGAGAGTTTTTTCCTTGAGCAGATTACACCCAACGAGGAGGGCAGGGCCGAGATGCCTCCCAAGGATAAAGCGCTCCATGAGACCGAGATTGCCCTCATCAAACGGTGGATCGCAGAGGGTGCAGTAGACGACACTCCGGAGAACGCCTTTCAGAAATATGACATGGAGAATCCGCCGGTCTACGCGGTGCCGCCGGTGGTGGCCGCGATGGACTATTCGCCTGATGGCTCCCTGCTTGCGGTCGCCGGCTTCCATGAAGTGCTCGTCCACAAGTCGGACGGGAGCGAACTGGTGGCCCGCCTGGTCGGGCTTTCCGAGCGGGTGGAGAGCGTAGCTTTTTCGCCGGATGGCACCATGCTTGCGGTAACCGGGGGGCTTCCCGGGCGGATGGGCGAAGTCCAGGTCTGGGATGTGGCCAAGAAGGCGCTCAAACTTTCCGTGCCAGTAACCTATGACACGGTTTACGGGGCGTCCTGGTCACCAGACAACAAGCTGGTCTCCTTCGGGTGCACTGACAACACTGTCCGGGCGATCCGGATATCTGACGGGGAGCAGGTCCTTTTCATGGGGGGACACAACGACTGGGTGCTCGACACGGAATTCTCCCGGGATGGAAAGCAGGTGATCAGCGTTGGTCGCGACATGACGGCCAAGCACACCGAGGTGGAAACCGAGCGCTTGATTGACAACCTCACATCCATTACGCCCGGGGAATTGAAGGGGGGAATCGCGGCGGTGGCCGGGCACCCGCTGAAGGACGAAGTGCTGGTGGGAGGGTCCGATGGGCAGCCGCAGGTCTTCCGGCTCAAGCGGCAGACCGCTCGCAAAATCGGTGACAATGCCAACGTGGTGCGGAAGTTTCCCCGGATCGAGGGACGGATCTGGGACGTGGGTTTCAGCAGGGATGGCACTCGGTCGGCCGCGGTCAGCAGCCTGAACGGCGCTGGCACGGTGAACATCTACCACTCCGAGTACGACAGTGGCATCCCGGAGGACATCAAGAAGATCTTCAACAAGACGCCCANTGGTGCGGAGAAGAAGAAGCTGGAGGAATACTGGGCTCGCGAGGTGAGAACTCTTCACACCATCGATGTTCCGGAAACGGAGATGTTCTCCCTGGCATTTTCGCCCGACGGCAAAACCCTCGCTGTTTCCGGTGCGGACGGCAAGGTGCGCCTGATCGAAGTGGAGAACGGGACAATTCGAGCAGACTTCATTCCGGTCAAGGTGGACGGGGATCTCTTCGCGTCGCAACGGAAAGACCGCGGGAAAAAGCCTCTCAACCGGAAGAGAGGCCGGGCAGCTGAGTTGAGCGAGGGCAAGGTCGAGGTCGAGAAAATTGCCTCCCTCGCTATTGAGCCCAGTGAGCTCGTTTTCAGCGGAGCGAATCAGTATGCCCAACTGCTAGTGACTGCGCACCTCAAGGAGGGAGGAACCGCGGACGTGACCCGGCAGGTGGAGATTGAGAGTGCGGGGCTCCTCGAGGTGACTGCGCGAGGCAGGGTGCAGCCGTTACTGGATGGGGAGGGAGTCCTCCTGGTGAGTCTTGGGACTCACCGGACCGAGCTCAAGGTTTCGGTCAGCGACATAAAGAAGGCATATATCCCGGATTACGTACGTGATGTGAAACCCGTGATCAGCCGGATGGGTTGCGATGCGGGTACCTGCCACGGGTCGAAAGACGGAAAGAACGGGTTCAAACTCTCACTTCGTGGCTATGATCCGATCTTCGACGTCCGGGGCTTCAGTGATGACATTGCAGCTCGCCGGGTCAATTACCCCTCGCCTGACGACAGCCTCATGCTGCTCAAGGCGACCGGGGCTGTGCCCCACGAAGGGCAGCAGGTGACCGAACCTCATTCGGAATATTACCAGATCATCCGGGACTGGATTGCCGCTGGAGCAAAACTTGAAGACCCCAAACCGGTGGTGAAATCAATCGAGGTTTCTCCGAAGAACCCTGTCATTCAGGAAGTCGGCGGCCAGCAACAGATCAGGGTCGTGGCTACCTATGCGGATGGGTCGAGGAGGGACGTGACCAGGGAATCGTTTCTGGAGAGTGCCAATCAGGATGTGGCAATTCATGACGACTATGGTCTGATGACCACGCTGCGACGTGGAGAGGCTCCCGTCCTCGCGCGTTATGAGGGTGCTTATGCGGCGACTACCCTCACGGTCATGGGAGACCGGAGCGGGTTCGAGTGGAGTGAGCAGGCGTCGTGGGGCCAAATCGACAGGCTGGTGGCTGAGAAATGGAAGCGCATGAAGATTCTCCCCAGTGACTTGTGCAGTGACGAGGAGTTTATCAGGCGGGTCTACCTCGATCTTACCGGGGTGCCGCCGAAGCCACTTGAGCTGAAGCTCTTTCTTGCTGATCCGACCGATTCAAAAACCAAGAGGGAAGAGATTATTGACGATTTGATTGGATCTCGGGAGTTCGTGAAGCATTGGGCCAACAAGTGGGCCGACATGCTCATGGTGAACAGCAAGTTCCTTGGCGGGGAAGGAGCTACGATTTACCGGCAGTGGATTCAAAAGGAGATTGAGGATAACACGCCTTATGACGAGTTCGTCCGCAAGATCCTGACCGCGACGGGATCGAATAAGGAGAATCCACCCGCGTCCTACTTCAAGATCCACCGGTCGCCGGATCTCCTGATGGAGAACACGACGCACCTGTTCCTGGCGACCCGTTTCAACTGCAACAAATGTCATGACCACCCGTTCGAGCGCTGGACGCAGGATCAATATTACGAGATAGCTGCCTATTTCGCGCGGGTCGGACTGGAGCGCGACGGGAAAAACGCCCCCAAGCAGAATATCGGGGGAACGGCAGTAGAGGGCGCCAAGCCACTTTATGAGGTCGCGAAGGACCTGCCCGACGGTGAAGTCACGCACGAGCGCACGGGTAAGGTCACGAAGCCGGCCTTCCCGTATCTGGTGAAGTATGAGAATCCGGCCACTCCCGAAAAGGGCGTCACCCGGCGGGAGCGCCTCGCAGCCTGGATGACCTCGGGGGACAACCGCTTCTTCGCAAGGAGTTATGCCAACAGGATCTGGGGCTATCTTCTGGGAACGGGTATCATTGAGCCGCTGGATGACATCCGGGCCGGTAACCCGCCCTCCAATCCGGACCTTCTTGACTACCTCACAAAGCAGTTCGTGGAAGGGGGGTTCGACGTCCGCAAGCTCATTGCAGAAGTCTGCAAATCCCGCACCTATCAGCTCTCGCTGTCCACCAACAAGTGGAACGAGGATGATGAGATCAATTTTTCCCATGCCAAGGCGAGGCGGTTGCCGGCTGAGGTTCTCTATGACGCGGTCTACGCCGTGACGGGATCCGCTCCCAAGATAGAGGCCAAGCAAATTGATGCAAAGCAGGACACCAAGAGTGGTCTGCTGGCAACCCTTGGCCGGCCGACGCGGGAGAGCGCCTGCGAGTGTGACCGGAGTAACGATGTGCAGCTGAGTGGTGTAATGGCCCTCCTCAGTGGGCCCGACATAGCAGATGCGATCGCGGACCCCAAAAATGCGATCGCCAAGTTGGTGGTCGATCACTCGGACGATGACAAGCTCATCACTGAGATCTATCTGCGAGTTCTCAATCGCGAGCCGCGGGCGTCCGAGATCAAGGCGGTGAAATCGAGCTGGGGCGAGATCGCAAGCGACCACGAGTCGATGATTGTGGAACTGGCGAAGCGTGAGAAGCAATGGGAACCCGTGCGGCTTGAGCGGGAGGCAAAAAGGCAGGCGGCTATCGACAAGGCCAGCAATGACATCGCGGATTACCAGCCCCAGCATGATGCCGAGCGAAAGCGTCTGGAGGATGAGCGTCGGAAAAAGATTGAGGGGACCAGGAAAGCGGTTGCGGACTACGAGGCGGCCCTGCCGGGCAAGGTGGAGGAATTTGCTTCCCGGACCAAAATTGGTGAGATTGCTACCAAGTGGCATCTGGTTACCCCTGCCGCCGTGACAGCTTCAGATAAGTCCAAGGTCGAGATTCTTCCGGATGGTTCGGTGAAGGGTAGTGGAGGGGAGCGGCCTCTGGATTACCTCGTCTCTACGGAAACAAAACTTACTAACATTACCGGGCTGATGATCGAGGCGGTGCCTGATCTCTCTTTCAACGGAGGCCCGGGCCTGAGCAAGGACGGGAATATCGTGATTACTGAATTACAGGCTCGCTGGAAGGGTAAAGGCGAGGGCGTGGAGGAGACGGGGATTTCGTTTGCTGATGCCAAGGCGACCTTTACCCAGAAGGACTTTGACGTGAAACGGACGTTCGATGGGAATCTTGATGGGAAGAATCGTGGGTGGGCCCTGCACGGAACCAACCACAAGATTCCCCACCGGGCCGTATACAAGTTCAAGGAAACCATGACCGGCGACGGGAATCAGGGTGTCACGCTCACAGTTGGCGTGCTCTGCCGGCTGAAGAGCCACCCCATCGGGAGATTCCGTATTTATGTGACCCAAGATGCTGATCCACTGCAATTTGGTATCCCTGCCCACGTTGCCGAAGCACTGGGTGTGGAGCCCGGGCAGCGCAGTGCCCAACAGGGAAAAGCGCTACTCGCATGGGTGGGAGAGAACGACGCGGAATATCAGAATCGGCGCTGGACGGCGAAGGGGCCCTTCCCGGGGCTTCCACCCGACAAGAAGATGGAGGAGCTGCAAAAGGCCCTGAAATACGTAAATATCCCGATCGAGGTTGATCCGAAGCTCCTGAGCTACCGGAAGGACGTGGAAATGAGCGCGGGCCAGGCCAAAAATATCCGTCTGACGGCAGCCCAGGATCTCACTTGGGCATTGATCAACAACCCTGCTTTCCTGTTTAATCACTAGAACCAACCTGAGCGCGGTCTCATTGTCCGTCTCAATCAGCTAACGGCAGGTGGTGCTCCTGCCACAAACCTATACCAGCTAACATGTTCCGTATTAAAGGCGCAAAGGGGCGCGATCTGTGCGATTCCCACCTAGGCCACACCCGTCGTGACTTCCTCCGCGTGGGGGGAGCCGGTATGATGGGGATGACTCTCAACAACATCCTCGCGGCCCAGGACCAGTCCGCGGGGAGCCCGCATGCAGGCAAGGACGGCTGGGGCAAGGCCAAGAGCGTAATCCTGATCTACCTGCAGGGAGGTCCGAGTCACCTGGACCTGTGGGATCCCAAGGAGAACGTTCCGGACAAGATCCGCTCCTCCTTCAAGACGATCCCGACCAAGATCCCCGGGATCCATTTCACCGAGATCCTGCCCAAGCTCGCGAAGGTGAACGACAAGTTCACGACAGTTCGTTCGATGAGCTATACCCCGAACGGACTCTTCAATCATACGGCCGCGATCTACCAGATCATGACAGGCTATACCACTGACAAGGTGAGTCCGTCCGGGCAGTTGGAGCCTCCCTCGGCGAAGGATTTCCCGAACTTCGGGTCCAATATTATAAGGATCAAGCCTACCGACGAGCCAATGCTTCCATTCGTGATGCTTCCGCGTCCCCTCCAGGAAAGCAACGTGGTGGGGAAAGGTGGCACAGCTGGCTTTCTAGGTAAGGCTTACGACCCTTATTACCTCTACCCGCCGGGGGATGACATGAAGATGAACAAGATGGACGGCATCAAGGTCGATGACCTGCAGCTACGTCCCGAAGTGTTCTCCACACGGCTGCGCCGTCGCGCTAAGCTGCGTCAGTCGATTGAGGAACAAATGCCTGCCGTCGAGAAAGCGGTGGAGAAATACAATCTGGATAACTATTACGACCAGGCCCTGAACCTTATTATTTCGGGTAAGGCCCGGGAGGCCTTTGATCTTGAAATGGAGGGTGATGACCTGCGCGACCGCTACGGGCGCAATACCTTTGGGCAGAGCTGCCTTCTGGCCCGCCGGCTGGTGGAGGCTGGTACCCGTGTGGTTGAGGTGGTCTGGCCCAAGGTTGCCAACTCGGACAACCATTCCTGGGACCACCACAAGGACCTCACCAAGCGCATGAAGAACCAGTCGGGCCCCATGCTTGATGGGGGCCTTGCGACCCTGTTCGAAGATCTCGACGAGCGGGGCATGCTGGATGAAACGCTGGTGGTGGCGATTGGTGAATTCGGCCGCGCTCCCGAGAAGGGCGTGAGCACGTCGGGTAACGGGAATAGCGCCGATGGTCGGGATCACTGGCCTTACTGCTACACCTCCGTGATCGGCGGAGCTGGAATCAAACGAGGCTACGTCCACGGCAAGTCTGACAAGACCGGCTCAGCTCCCCTTGAGCTGCCGGTCCATCCCAGCGAGATTCTGGCTACGATTTATCATAGTGTGGGGATCGAACCCGAGACCATCGTATACAACCACCTCAACCAGCCCCGCGAGCTGGTCAAGGCACAGGCCGTAGAAAAGCTGTTCGCGTAGAGCGAGCGGACGAAGGCCTGAATCGTGGGCCGCGGGGGTTGTCTGTCCCACTCCTTTTGCCCGTTGGGAGCTCTTGCGAGCCTCCAATGAGACAACAGGGAATGGCCGATAGAGCCCTAGGCCGGTCTGCCGATGGGAAGGGCGGAGGCAGCTCGCTCAAACGCCGCCGCGATGGGTGATTGAGATCCGTCCGTAAGGGCCACCGGCAGACCATCGTCACAACGTTGGCGCGTCTCCGGGTCGAGCGGAATCTGCGCGAGGAGGGGGATCTTCATGCGCTCTGCCTCCTGCCTTCCGCCTCCCTCGCCAAAGAGGTGGTATCTGATGCCGTGATCGCATTCGAACCAGGACATGTTTTCGATAAGGCCGAGTATGCGGACGTTGACCTTGGAAAACATGTTGATGGCCTTACGGGCGTCGATGAGTGCGACCTCCTGNGGAGTAGTGACGACCACCGCGCCATCGAGGGCGATGGTCTGCACGATCGTGAGCTGGATATCCCCGGTGCCAGGAGGCAGGTCGAGGACGAGGACGTCGAGGTGACCCCATGAGACGTGCTGCAGAAACTGCTGGATATANCGGGTGGCTAGCGGCCCACGNACGATGACAGGAGAACTGTCACCAAGGAGAAAACCCATGGACATCAACTTGATTCCGTGGGCCTCGATCGGAATGATGCGCTCCTGCTCGTCGGCCAGCGGCTGCTCGTCCGCCGCTCCGAACATGAGAGCAATAGACGGCCCGTAGAGGTCACAATCGCACAGGCCAACCTGCAGGCCCTGCTTGGCAAGAGCTACCGCGAGATTGGATGCGACGGTGGACTTGCCAACTCCTCCCTTGCCGGAGGCCACCGCGATCACGTGCTTAACCCCGGGAATGGATTGTTTGCCGTCCACGCCCCCGGGAGTATTGGGCGCCCCGGGGGGGTCCTGNATGTCGATGCCTATTTGGACGTTCTCTGCTCCCCCGGCCATTTCGTCGAGGGCGTCATGGCAGTGCTTGAAGATGTGCTCAGGAATCTTGGGATCACGAGTCTGGATCTGGATGGCAACCGTGGCCACCCCGTCNTTGATCGATATCGANTTGACGAGCCCGAAGGAGATTATGTCGCGGGAGAATCCGGGATATCTCACGGCGGAGAGTGCATTGCGGATGGCTTCTTCGGTCATGGAGAGGCGACTCACTTTTCGGCTCTGGTGGGTCGGATGTCAAACGTGTCCAGAGCTCTCATGTGCCCCGCTTGCGGATTCAGGATGGATTGGCGCAAGTATTTATGGACCCCAGCGGGGTCTTCGCCGGCCGAACCGCTTCTTCTGGCTCCCCGCGATTCAAAAACTTTTACGGAGGTGAGAGGGCAGGATGCCCAGCTGTTCGCGATACTTGGCCACGGTCCGGCGAGCAACCTTGATGCCCTCGGCCGCCAGTTTCTTCTGAATAGAGGTATCGGAGAGAGGTTTTTGGCGGTCTTCGCCCGCCACTATTTTCTGGAGAACTTCCCGCACTCCTTCGTTGGAAACCGCCTTGCCTTCCTTTGTGGTATAGCCGGTCGCAAAGAAGCGCCGCAGCTGCATGACCCCATGGGGAGTGCGTGCGTACTTGCCGGCCACCGCCCGGGAAACGGTGGTTGGATGGACTGCGATCGCCTCNGCTATTTCGTTCATNGTCAGNGGCCTGAGGCTGCGCAACCCTTGGTCGAGAAACGCGCCCTGCCGCTTGATGATTTCTTCCGAGATTGCGAGGATGGTTGCCTGGCGCTGGTCGAGAGCCTTGATCAGGGTGCGGCCATCGCGGAGCTGGTTGCGCAGGTAGGTGCGCAGTTTGCGATCCGGGCTGGTGGCGACAAGGTCCTTGTATGTTTCACTCAGGCGGAGGCGGGGGAGATATTCGTGGGTAAGGACAGCAGCCCATTCACCGTCGTCGTCTCTCTCGAAGGCCACGTCGGGAATGATGTAGGGATTGCTGGAGGGGTCAAAGGATGCCCCGGGGGAGGGATCGAGCTGGGAGACGTGCAAGGCGGCGTTGGCCACCTCTTCCACGCTTACCTGCAGGATGCGTGCGATATGCGGATAGTGCTTTCGAGCCAGTTCCTCGAGGTGATCTTCGACGATGCGGAACTCAAGGGAGTCGAGACGCCCGGAGCGGTGTAACTGGACGAGGAGCGACTCCCGAAGATCATCGACTGCGATGCCGGGGGGATCGAGACCCTGCAGGAGGCTCTTGCCCCGTTCGAGGTCGTCTATCGGGATTCCCAGGCGGCGCCCGAGTTCGGAGATAGGCAGATCGAAGTAGCCGCGTTCATCCATGTTGCCAATGAGGGCGACTGCTGCTTTCCGCACACTGTCATCCGGAACGGAGAAGCTGAGCTGCTGAAGGAGGTGCTGCTGGAGGGTCTCGGGGGCGACTATGGAATTGTAGAGGTGTTCCCGGCGCTCTTCGTCAGAGGANCTCGAGCCATTGGTCCGCCGTTCCATGATCGCAAGTTCGCGCAGGTCATCGTCTGGGTTTTCGACGAGTCCGTCTGGTTCGTNNGNGTCGTCGGCCAGCTCGTCAAGGGAGACCGAGGCAAGCTCCTGCTCAAGGACTGGATTGTTTTCCAGGGACTGCTGGATAAGTTGCTGAAGCTCGAGGGTGTTNGACTGCAGAATCTCCAGACTCTGGCGCATCTGGGGTGCCAGCGCCTGAGTCTGGGAGAGGTTCTGNTTGAGGGACGGCCCGGGCATGATTTCTGCTTCAGCAGGAATATGGCACGTCTTTCAAAAGATGCTAGATATTTGAAGCAGTATATATGCCACCAAAATATCATTATTCACATATTGTTCCCTTATGGGACATAAATACTTCAATTTTNGGGTTTTTGGGGTGAAAAATAAGTTCAAATATTTTTGATGGCCGACGCCCATGCAGTCCCGTGCAAGAGACTTTGGACAGTGATGGGGCACGCTGGGGTTCTCNTTCTGGTTGGTGAACTGAGGAAGGCGTATACGGTAGGGGTAATGTGGAACCGTTTGCCATTGGTAGGGTTGTTGCGTCCTTTGTAAGGAGGTAGCAATTGCCTCGCCCTTGGTCGTTTTGAGTTGGGCGATTGACGAGGTTGTGATCGCCGCGGAGGTGAATATGGGAATAGCCAGGGCGGCCGGGTTCTCCGGAGAAGGGATCGCTCCGCCAGGTGGCTCCGGTGCCCGTGGCTTCACTTCAATGCACGGATGCCCTGGACATGTTTGGAGAAGCCCTGGTTGTCCCTGCGGGTTCAATGACCGCTGCGGGGTTGCTGGCCGTGAAACTTTCCGCGGTATAAAAATTTATTGAGGATCTTGCGTAGGATTGCACTTGCCAATTGCGTTGGTCGTCTTTTGACTTGCCTATGGCGGATTTGACTCTGGGACTGTCTTTTGATGACGTCCTTCTCGTGCCCAAAAAGAGCGCGGTTTTACCGACCGAAGCGCGTCTGGACACGGCTCTCACAGACAGGATTTCCCTGAAGATTCCCGTGGTGTCGGCAGCGATGGATACCGTCTCGGAATCGGATCTTGCTGTAGCTCTGGCGCGGGAGGGTGGACTGAGTGTGATTCACCGGGCCTGTACCGTGGAAGAGGAGGCGGCGATGGTTTCCAGGGTCAAGCGCTCGGAGAGCGCGGTGATCCAGCAACCCATGACCGTGACGAGGAATACCACGATTGCGGACCTCAAGCACATCATGTTCGAGGAGGGTTTCTCGGGATTTCCGGTCGTAGACGAGGGAGANGTCCTGGTGGGGATGGTTACNGGGCGGGATATNCGCCACTTTGCTGAGGATGATGCAAAGGTTGGGGATGTAAT
This sequence comes from Roseibacillus sp., assembly GCA_002721695.1. Lineage (GTDB taxonomy): Bacteria > Verrucomicrobiota > Verrucomicrobiia > Verrucomicrobiales > Akkermansiaceae > Roseibacillus_B. The sequence goes on from PBLI01000016.1 coordinate 52,323, forward strand.
GACTTGTGGTGGGAAGCTGGTAACCGGTGACCCCGATACGACGCCCGAGGATGCCCGCCGGATTCTTTACGAGCACCGCATTGAGAAACTTCCGCTCGTGGANGCAGATGGGCGGCTGGTTGGCTTGATCACGGGGGGTGATATCGAGAAGCAGGTGACCTTCGTAGATGCTGCCAAGGATCCGAACGGGCAACTCCGTTGNGGAGCTGCAATCGGGGTTGGTGCCGAGTGGAAGGAGCGCGCGGAGGCTGTGATTGAGGCTGGAGCAGATGCGCTCTTTATTGATGCCGCGACCGGGCACACCTCCCGGGTCCTGCAGGTGGTTGAGGAATTNGCGACTCTTTCAGAACGGCCGGTAGTGGCCGGGAACGTGGTCACGGAACAGGGGGCCCGAGATCTCGTCTCAGCGGGAGCCCGGGCCGTGAAGGTAGGTGTTGGGCCAGGTTCTATTTGCACGACGCGGGTAATCGCGGGGGTGGGAATGCCCCAGTTCACAGCCATTCAAAATGTGGCTCCTTGGTGCCGGGAGAACGGGGTTGCTGTGATCGCGGACGGAGGAATCCGGTATTCTGGCGACATCGTGAAGGCTCTGGCGGCGGGGGCTGATATCGTGATGCTAGGGTCCCTCCTTGCTGGCACGCGGGAGAGCCCGGGACAGACCGTCCATTTCCAGGGGCGCCGATTCAAGACCTACCGGGGAATGGGGTCTCTGGGTGCGATGATGAAGGGTTCGGGTGATCGCTACGGGCAAGGGGCAAGTGGCAAGCTGGTGGCCGAGGGTGTGGAAGGGCGGGTGCCTTACAAGGGGCCCTTGGCCGATGTGGTTTTCCAGTTGATGGGAGGGTTGCGTTCCGGGATGGGATACGTGGGGGCGGATAGCCTGGAGAGCCTTCGATCCCACGGAGANTTCGTTCGAATTACCCCGGGAGGCCTGAGGGAAAGCCATACCCACGATATCGTGATCACGCAGGAGCCCACAAACTACCAGCCGATCTCAAGCTAGGATGGAAGAAGCCAGGCACGTCGCAGTAGTTGATTTTGGATCCCAGTACACGCAGCTCATCGTGCGGCGTGTGCGGGAGCTGGGATTTTTCGCGAAGCTCCATGCGCTTGAGGATTTTGAGAACTTGGGCAATCCGGGAGCGATAATTCTGTCCGGGGGCCCCAAGAGCACAAGTGAGCCCGATGCTCCNGATCTGAATTTTGAATTGCTGCAGGGTTACGGGGTGCCGGTGCTCGGGATTTGTTACGGGATGCAGCTCCTCAATATCAAGTTCGGAGGAAGTGTAGAGGCGAGTGACCGGAGGGAGTATGGTCCCGCTGCATTGAAGCCCGAGAGCTCGACCGGTCTTTTTGAGGGCATTTCACCGGAGTCCCAGGTATGGATGAGTCACTCGGATACCGTGCGTGAACTGGCGGATGGATGCAGTGTTCTGGCCCGAAATCAGAATGGCACCCCGGTTGCACTGAAATGGGGAGAGAGCTGGTTCGGCATTCAGTTTCACCCTGAGGTGACCCACAGTCATGAAGGGCTGGACATCCTGCAGAACTTCCTCCGGCAGGCGCAATCCCTGCAGGAGTTCCGCATCGAAGATTTCAAGCAGCAGTTGCTGGAGGAGATCCGTGACCGGGTAGGTGACAAGCAGGTCGTGTGCGGGGTGAGTGGTGGCGTTGATAGTACTGTTCTGGCGGTTCTCCTCAAGGAAGCCGGTATCAGGATGCGAGCTATCTTTGTCGACCANGGNCTTCTGCGAAAGGAGGAGGGTGAGGAGGTGAGAAGGAACTTTCAGCGGATGGGNGTGGAGATAGANACAGTGGANGCCAGGGAAATTTTCCTGGGCGAACTGTCCGGNGTTGATGATCCNGAGAAGAAGCGGGAAATTATTGGNAATCTTTTCATCAGGGTGTTCTGGGACTCTGTCGGGGACGCCGAAATGCTGGCNCAGGGNACTCTCTATCCNGATGTCATTGAGAGCGCCTCAAACGAGAAGACGAAAGCCTCGAAGATCAAGACCCACCACAACCGGGTAGACAAGATCCTTGAGCTGCAGGCTCAAGGCAAGGTTCTCGAGCCATTGGCTGAGCTATTTAAAGACGAGGTTCGCGAGCTGGGGATGTCACTGGGAATCGCACATGACATCGTGCATCGTCATCCTTTCCCGGGACCCGGGCTTGCGGTGCGGTGTCCCGGTGAAATTACCGGGGATCGGTTGCGGATCATCCGTGAGTGCGACGCTGTCTTCATCTCGAAGCTCAGGGAGCATGGATGGTATGACAAGGTGTGGCAGGCTTATGCTGCCCTCGTTCCTGTGCGGACCGTTGGCGTGAAGGGAGACGAGCGGAGTTATGAGTTTGCGGTCAGCCTGCGGGCAGTGGTGAGTGAGGACGCGATGACTGCGGACTGGGTTGAGCTGCCCTATGCGATCCTCCGCGAGACGAGTCACCAGATTCTCAATGAGATCCCGGGGGTCAATCGTGTGCTTTACGATGTTTCCACGAAGCCCCCGGCGAGTATTGAGTGGGAGTGAATCCCCATGGTTCCGGGACGGGCCGACAGGGAAAAGTCATTGATCGTGGCGATAGTGCACTACTGCCTCCCCGCGGGGCTGGACCGCGAAACCATTTCCAAGGGAATGGGGCCGAGAGCTTTTCCACCCGCAAGCGTCATGTGGGGGAAGGGGATTTCGATCTCCTCCTGGTCAAAGCGCTCCTTCAGCTCCCGGGGCAGGCTATTGCGGAGAGTGCCGTAGTCTTCCTGCAGGCACCATGCGCCGAGCATGAAGTTGAGGGAAGAATCCCCGAACCCGGTAAAGATGATCAGGGGATCTGGCTCGTCGAGACACTGCACGTTCTTCTCGGCGACGTCCCGGAGGACGCTGAGGACGTGGCCGATGTTTTCATCATAGGCAACGCCGATATCGAGGTTATAGCGCCGGATAGGATGGCGGGTGACATTGATGACCTTGGTTTTCACCAGAGTTTCATTGGGGATGCGGACAGAGCGGTTGTCGAAAGTTCGCAATGTGAGCGAGAGAAGACCGATCGTGTCCACGGTGCCGCATACTCCGTCGACCTCGATGATGTCACCAAGTTCGAAGGGACGCTCCCCGATGAGGAAGAATCCACTGATGATGTTGGAAAGCGAGGTCTGGGCTGCGAATCCGATGGCTATTCCTGCCACCCCCGCGGCCCCCAGAATGGCCCCCAGGTTGAGGCCGACCTGATTGAGGGCCAGGATGCAGACAAACGCGAAGCCGAGATAACGGATGAGCTTCTTGAGCACCATCACGCCCTGCGATCCGAGTCTTGGTGCGAAGAGTCGCAGGGCCGCCTTGTTGAGCAGAGTGATGGCAACGAAGCCGCCAATCAGAATGGCAGCAGCCCCCGCCATCTTCCAGAGCCCCTCGGATCTGAGGAAGTTGTCGAGCCAATCGGGCAGGGCGGCGAGAGGAAAGGTGTTCACGGAAGATCTCAGTTGATGACGTCGATGACGGATGCGAATGCTCGCCGGAGCTTGGAGCGGCGGGTTTTTCCGGCCCGGGCGTGGGCGACCTCGGTGGCGTCAGTGGCGGGATCAAGTGGTTTCGGGGCGTAGGTAATATCATTGCCCTCCTCTTCATCCTCAGTGATGCGAATCCGGCAGGCGTTGGACCAGAGGCGGCCTCCATGGTGGAAAATCGAAAAGTGGCCCAGATCCAGGAAGAGGCGCTCGAATTCAAAGGACTCCTCCCCTTCATTCACCAGGTCGACTGCAACAATCACGTCGTGTTCAAGCCAGTCCTCGGGATCGAAATGACGGCGGGCCCGGGTTCGGAGTGAGTAGCAGGGCTCTCCCTCGGAACGGTCGCCATGCCAGGTCTTGCTCAGGCTGTCAGTGGGGACGAGGGTCAGCCTGCGCATTTCTCCACTGCATTGTCCGCGAACTTCGATGCTGGCCGGAATGCCGACGTAAAAGAGGGCGTGACCATACGGGGCGATGGTCAGGGAAGTGTTTGGCTTGGCGACGATGGGCCACTCGGGGAAAGAGGGCAGGAGGTGCAGGAGGCTGTCGTCGTCGTCGCAGTCCCAGCGTTCCCATTCGATGCTGCTGGGAAGATCCTTCCGGTGACCGGATTCCGGCAGTTCGGAGAATTGGGCAAGGTCGACGGTGCCGACCCTCCATTCGTCGAAACGGCGGAGCAGGATAAGGTTGAGGGGGCCAATCGTGGTGCGAAACCACCTGTCTTGCGCTAGTTCTCGGGGCTCCCAGGAAGTATTTTCCGGCACGAGGCCACGATGGAAGTATGGTCCCGGGTGTCAAGAGTTGCCCGGGACGTCGTTGGGAAAGACTGGGAATAACCTCAAACTGCGGACCAATGGGAACAAATGTGAACAAGGTGGACCGTGAGCCAGAGAGGCCGGCTCACCCGGCGATTATGACCTGTCAAGCCGGCTTAGCGTTGACGCGGTCCAGTGCTGCCACTAGGTGGTGACCAGACTGATGAACCTGACGAGAACCGCATACGGAACCTGGAGCGGAGGCCGCTTCATGCATTTCGGTGAGATGCTTGAAGAGGACCGCTATCTGGACTGCATTCGGCTGGCCTATGAGAGTGGGGTCCGGACCTTTGTCTCTGCCGATGTCTACGGGCAGGGAAAGGCTGATGCGGCGCTTGCCGAGGCTCTGGCCGCTTATCCGCGGAACTCCTACTGCCTGGTTGGAACAATTGGTCACGATTTCTATAAAGGATCACGTGCCGGGGCTGGAGGGTATCCACGCTTCACTGACCCTGCACTGCGCAGCCCGGCTGAATACCGCAGTTTCCTGCGGATGGCGTGCGAGAAGTCTCTTGCCAATTGCCGCACCGATCATTTCGACCTCCTTCTCCTGCACAACCCGGATGAGCTGGGCTACACGCAGGAGGACGTCTGGAAGGGAATGGCAGCCCTCAAGGAGGAGGGGATGGCGGAAAGGCTGGGTGTTGCTCCCGGACCTGCGAATGGCTTTACCCTCGATCTAATCCACTGTTTTGAAAACTATGGGGATTTGATTGACTGGGCTATGATTATTCTGAATCCACTTGAGCCGTGGCCCGGGCAGTGCGTGTTGCCCGCTGCGGCTGAACACGGGGTGGATATCCTGACGCGGGTTGTGGATTATGGTGGTTTTTTCCATGGTGATATGAACCTTGGACATGAGTTCAAACCCGGCGACCACCGGGCCTACCGTCCTCAGGGCTGGGTGGACCGGGGGCATGAACGAATAACGGAAATGCGCCCGGTGATCGATGCTCACCGGCTTTCCCTGCTCCATTTCGCCAGCCTGTGGAATCTATCGCAGGTTCCGGTCAAGAGTGTTGTGCCGACCTTTATTCAGGAGGCCGGGGACGATGCACGCCCAATTGAGGACAAGATCCGTGAATTCGGGGAGTTGCCCGAGACCGTGTTGAATGCGGAAGAGGTGGAAGCAGTCCGGGCGGCAGGGGATAATACCGGGTGCATGGCCCTGAAGGGAGCGAGCAAACGCCATGAACGCAGTGAACGCCCGGACGAGTGGCCGATGCGATCGGAATTGTTGGAGCTTGCCCGGCGCCATGGACTGGGAGCAGAGTGGTAGCGGATATTCACTGGATCATGGGCAATCAAAACCGGAACTCATGAAGTGCCCTCGCTGTGTGCAGCGGATTCACCGCATGGCGAGGCAGTGCCCTCACTGCGGGTTCGCGATCGGGGATGTCGATCAGGTGTTCGGCGGCGAGGATGTGCGGCTAGGAACGCTGACCGATGCGGCAGGGGTACTGCGTAAAAGTGAGCGGGTCTCCGTGCGCAGGATGTTGCGCAGGTTTCAAAGCAGGTTTCCCCAGCTCTTCTTTGCCATCTATTTCGGCACCTTCAAGGAATTGCCGAGTCTGAGGCAGTTCGGTTTCTGGTTGCTCAATCGGGGAGCATTCGATGATGTCGATGTCTCTCGACCCAACGAAGGCGGTATCCTGCTGTGTGTTGATGCGGGCGGGAAATCAGCCGGAATTACTTTCGGTTATGGGTTGCACCCATTCCTTGACGAGGAGTCAACCTTCCGCGCTCTTTCGGCAGCCCATCCCTATCTTCTTCAGGGACAGTGGGCGAAAGCGAGTGAGGTTGTCGTGCGGAAAATCAGCAAGACCCTTATAAGGCAGTCTCGCCGGGCCCATCGTCACCCGGAGGACTTCGAGTCGATCGACAGGGAGGTGGAAGGAACGAGCGAAATCCTCGGGCGCCTCCGGGCCAATCACCGAAGCAGTCAGAAGAAGACGCAGATATGAGGCTTTTTCTTCCTCCCTTGATTGCAGGCCTCGTTCTTCATGCCGAACCGTCGTGGAGCCAGGAGAGGTCTCTGCCTGAGGGGAGTCCGGGCGAGGTCCCTTCTGAAAAAATTGGGGACGGCGAGCAATCCTTGGACGGAACTGGTCAAACGCTGGAAGAGCGGATGGCAGAAGAAGAAAAAATCCGCCGCTCCGGGGTGCCGGATCTGCCGGTTTGGAGCTCAAGCGACTTCGAGAGGCTCAAGAAAGGGGATATCATCGCAGGGCAGGATTTTTTTGCCCCAGTCCCGGTCGATCCGAATGCCAAGATCGATACTCCCCCCCCGGAGGAATTGCCCGCACCGGAGGTCGAAGTGCCGGTTCCGGAGATTGATGACACCGTGATCCCCTCGGAGGACATGGAGCGTTATTTCAGCGGGCCTGCGCAGAATCCGGGGGGAGGAACCGCGTTTCTGGTTGATCCCCAGGACCTGCTTTCCCAGCAGGAATTCCGGGATCGGGACAGCTTTCTGCGCTACCACGCGAGCGAATCGGGAATCAACATGTTCGTCTACCTTTTTGATGAGCGGCAGGAATTGCCCCGGGGTATCAGTGCGGCGACTGTCTACGAGGACCTCTTTTCGGAAGGTGGCCCGCTGGCAGTGGTGTTTTATTATCTCGGGGCCCCGGACCGGACACAGGTTCACTTCAGTTCTGGTATCCGGGCCGTAATTTCGCAGGATGAGCAGAATCGGGCCCTGCGCGCGGCTATCCAGGAGGCTTTTGAGAAAAGTGACGTCGCGTATCAACTGGATGAATTTCTGGTGGAGCTCTCAATCCGGCTCTACTGGATCGAGCGTGAACTGAAGAGGAGCCCGGTGCCGCGGGTCACGCGGTTGGAGCGAGAGGAGATTGTGGCGGCGGGTTCGGAGCCAGAAAAAGACAATGGCCCGGCAATAGGCAGGGTTCTCCTGTCCGCCCTNNTCATAGTNGTCCTCGGGGGGCTCATTTTGCTTGGACGGTGGTTGCTCATCTGGCGTCGGAAATATNTTTTTCCCGAGGTCGAGTGTGGCCCGCTCATGGGAGCGCCNCACGCTGCGGGAGTCGGCGCCGTAATTTCCTTCAGCAATGCCCGTCTTCCTCCATCCAAGCAAAGGGTTCAGGCCCCGGACTACTTGCGGCGAATATAGGCCAAGGGANGAGAGGGAGTGACGATCCCTCCCAGATTAAAGTGGCCTCGCTTNTATATCGTCAGATCAGGCTACCGGGCTTTATCTGCGCCTNCTTGAACCGGGGGTTGNCCCNGGTAGGGGANTTTGCGATCTTTTCGGCGTTTCTGTNGGATTGCATGGCAGCTTAGTACGGATGGAGCCACTTGGGCGGGGATCCTCCCGATGTGCCCTGCGATCNGCTTCGGGGTATGACAGGTCCGGCTTCTGGTGACGAATGTGGCGACAGGNAGNTATNCGAACGGGACCTGCCGGGCCTGCTNTCTCTTTGGATGGTGAGGATATCCTGATTTTTAGTGGTTGCGCAGAGAGGGGATTGACCTTGCCAACGGGCCCCGGGTGGTGACCTTATGGAGTATCCCCCTTGGGGGGGTAAGACAGCCCAATTGGCGTTGGCTACAGGTTAGGGGGTTTCCTGAGCCAGTTTCACGCCGTTGGGTTGTCTTTTTTCGGGGTTGGGCGTTGAAGATATTGCCGTCGAGACGTAACTTGCCNGCGTCCGGATGATGAGAAAATTCTCCCNTAGTGTACAGCTGGNTGCCTGGCTCGCGTCCATTGGGNTTGTGNCGTTTGCAGGATCGATGTCCGCCTTCTCCGCTGATGAGGCGGCGGACGGACGGCCTTACTTCAACGAAAAGCAGGTGCCCGAGAATCTCCGGGATCTGAGGAAGATTCAGGAAGCCCTGCAGGAGAACTTNCCGCGTTCACGATCGGCTACTGTTTCGATCGATCTCGGAGGAGGTTCTGGAAGCGGTGTAATCGTNAGTGAGAAGGGNCTGGTCCTGACCGCNGCGCACGTGAGTGGCGGAGTGGGCAAAAAGATGACGGTCATCATGGAAGATGGAACCAGGCATGAGGCCACTTCGCTNGGGCTGGTGGCGACCACGGACGCGGCCATGATCAGGATCGACAAGGAGGGAACCTATCCCTACGTCGAGATTGATGAAAAGGACACGGCTTCACTGGGGGACTGGGTCTACGCTCTCGGGCACTCCGGGGGGTNCGANAAGGAGCGGGGAGTGGGAGTGCGGATTGGGCGGCTTGTTCGCATGGCGGACCAGACGATCAATTCGGATTGCAACCTGATTGGCGGAGATTCCGGCGGGCCACTTTTCGACATGAAGGGACGACTGATCGGAATCCATAGCCGNGTTGGCCAGACCTTGGAGCAGAACATGCATGTGCCCATCCGGGAGTTCATGGCCCACTGGGAAGGGATGGAGAAGAATGAGTTCATCGGGGAAGGGCCNTTNGCTCAGAAGGATGCCACGGCCTTCATGGGGGTAGGAACCGAACAACNCGAAGAAGGTGGTTTGCAGGTGAAGNTCGTGGGAGAGAACAGNCCTGCTGAGGATGCCGGAATCAAGGTAGGAGACGTTATTCTCGAACTGGATGGGGAGAAGNTTGAGGCCAAGGAGGCCTTCTCGGCCGCGATCANGGAATGCAAGCCCGGTGACAAGGTGAAACTCAAGATCCTGCGTGATGATGAAGAAATTGAAGTTGAAGTCGAGTTGGGCGAGAAGAAGTAGCGCGCTGGGTGCNGCGGTGGTTGGGCTCAGCATGGCAATCGCCACTGGCCAGCAGCAGTACGGCCAGCTGGAAGGGGAGCGGAGACTCAACGGCAAGGAGACCTGGAAGGCCTTTGAGCCAGTGCGCACGATNCTTCAGGAGAGTAGCGCTGTGATCTATGATGGCTGGAAGTCCATCGCCTACGGGGTCGTCGCAAGCTCCGATGGCTACCTCGTGACGAAGGCCAGTGAGATTGCGGGGGTGGAGGAGCTGAGCGTGCGGATTAACCGCCGGCATTTCAAGGAAGTCGAGGTGGTCGCCACCACGGTTGAGTGGGATATCGCCCTCCTGAAAGTTGAAGCGGAGGGGTTGCCTCTCATCGAGTGGGAGGAGGAGGAGCCGACACACGGGACATGGGTCGTGAGCAATGGTTCCACCACCCAGCGAAGTCGCCGTCTCAGGGTTGGAATCGTGAGTGCTAACGCACGCCAGATAGGCGGGGGNCGGNCCCCGGTGGTGCTGGGGGTGAGTCTCAAGACCGNTGAACAGAGCGAGAGTCTCTCGATTGAAAAGGTGCACGAGGATACTGGCGCGGAAGAGGCTGGTCTTGAANCTGGTGACGTGATCGTCGCAGCAGATGGTCATGCCGTGCAGGTCATGGCCGATCTGCAGAAGATCCTTGGCGAGAAGGAGCCCGGTGACCAGGTCAGGCTCACGATACGGCGGGACAAGGAAGAGCGAGAATACGACGTNGAACTCAGGAAACGCGAAAGCGTTTTCGAGGAGGAAAAGACCAGAAACGATGCGATGAGTGGCCGGTATTCGAAGCGGCGCAGTAATTTTCCACGAGTGATCCANACNGATTTNCCACTCTCGGTGCGCAGCTGCGGGGGGCCGCTTGTAACCCTGGAAGGGAAGTGTGTGGGGATGAATATAGCACGAGCCAACCGNTGTGAGACATTCTCCATCCCGAGCAGGGANCTGCGATCGGTGATAAAGGAGCTGATGGCTCCGGTAGCCGAAGAGGAGGCGCAGGAAGGACCGGAACGAGAGGAGCCCTAAGACTTCTCCAGGAGTTTCTCCGCCTTCCGGACGGTAGCCTGGCTCAGCTTCCCGTTCACGCGCCGTGAGTTNTCGACCAGCTGGGTCAATTCGCTGAGAGCTTTTTCAGCGGCGCTGAGAGATTTCTTTGATCCNCCGTGTTTCTTGTCGCTGAAATACTTGCTGAACGTCGTTCCCGCGCGACTGAGGCATAGGCGCCACCCNTGGAAGGCAGTAGTCTCGTATGTGAAGCGGGTGAGGTTGCGTTTCGATTTCATCGTCCCGGCGTGGTGACCATATGACCCGCCACGAGTGACAAGCCAATACAAAATTCGGAGGATTTGTTAGAGTGTCCCANGGGGNNTGTTAGGCTCCAGGTGTTGANCAGGGGANCTGGCAATTTAGGGTTGCAATGGGAGAGCGACTGCCCTTTATTCCCGTCCCGCGAGACTTAACAACCGCCGTTGGTCCTCCGGGCNGCCCAAAGGGGCTGCCATCTCGCCGGAGGGAAACCCGGCAACCCCACATGAACATGTCCGAAGCACCTGTTGCNGAAAACGAAAGTAGTAANGAGCCCATTAGGCTCGACCGGTTCGAGGTTCCGAGCCGCCTGATCAAGAACGAGGAAACCGCCAATGAATGCTATGCGCAGTTTGTNGCAGAGCCATTTGAGCGCGGATTCGGCCATACCATTGGAAACTCGCTGCGTCGTGTCCTNCTCTCTTCGCTCGAAGGAGCGGCCATCACATCCGTGCGCATCGCTGGAGTGCAGCACGAGTTCTCGACACTGCCCGGGGTGGTGGAGGATGTAACGGACATCGTNCTCAACCTCAAAAAGGTGAAGTTTCGGCACCACGACAAGGAGCCGCGGGTTCTCTCTATCAAGGTCGAGAAGGCNGGCGTGGTGACCGCTGGTGACATCGACGATGACAATATCTACGAGGTGATCAATAAGGATCAGGTAATTTGCACACTCGATCGNTCGGTGATGTTTGATTGCGAGTTCGAAGTGCAGGTCGGTCGTGGCTTTCGNACCGGAGACGAGAACAAACGTGCCGAGATGCCGATCGGAGTGATCGCGATCGACTCCATCTTCTCGCCTGTCACCCGGGTGAAGTACGCAGTGGAGGCGACCCGGGTCGGGCAGATGACCGACTTNGACAAGATTATCCTGGATCTCTGGACGGACNGGCGCCTGGAGCCCCATGAGGCTCTCCTGCAGGCTTCTGCAATCCTGCGCCACCACCTGGATGTCTTTGTGAATTACGATGACGATGCGGTGGAGTTCGAAGAGGCTCCTGCCGAACAGAGCGAGGAAAACGCGGCCCTCAAGAAGCTCCTGAACATGAGCGTGAACGAGATTGAACTCTCGGTCCGGGCGGCCAACTGCCTGAACAACGCAAACATCACCTCGGTGGGTCAGCTCGCCATGAAGACCGAGGCCGAGATGTTGAAATACCGGAACTTCGGAAAGAAGTCCCTCAACGAGATCAAGGACAAGCTGGCCGAATTGGGGTTAAGCCTTGGAATGACCTTCGATCCATCACTCCTGACCGGGCCCATGCCTTCCGTAGCGGCGCCGCGACTNGGGGTGGAGGACGAGGCTCCCGTGGGTCTTGCCGACCTTATCGCCCAGAACATCGACGAGTAACCTCTAACCTTTCAAACTGCCATGAGGCATCGGAAAAAGACTGCGAAACTGCAGCGGAACGCCAGTCAGAGAAAGGCTCTCCTCTCGGGGCTGGCCTGTTCCCTGATTCGCGAACGGAGAATTCGAACAACCNTGGCCAAGGCCAAGGCCCTCCGCCCGGTGGCGGAACGTCTGGTCACTCTGGGCAAACGAGGNGATTTGCATGCCCGGAGGCAGGCGTTCTCCTTNCTGCGCCACAAAGAGGCGGTGCGCAGACTTTTTGCGGATGTCGCTCCCGCCTGTGCAGATCGTTCGGGTGGCTATTGCCGTATCGTCAAGCTCGGCCCCCGGCAGTCGGACTCCGCTCCCATGGCCTATATCGAATGGGTAGACCTGGCGGTCGAAGTCGGTGCACTTGAGGACGAAGACGTAGAGGAGACCGAGGAGTAGCCCGTCGGNTACTCNATTGAAAATTTGAATCAGTATCGAAAACGCCCTCCATGAGTGGAGGGCGTTTTGGTTCCATGGATCCTCTTTCGGCNAATGGGGCCCGGGTCTGGGTGGACTGTGGTTGTCCGGATTGGTTTGGGCAGGGCCCCGCATCAGGCGGAGTTGAGCAGTAGGGTTGAATCACTNCTGCANAAANCACTTGCAGGTTCTCTTGCTGCACTACCCTTCGGAGATTCTTACGGGAGTCTGGAGTGGGACGGAGTCATAGAGCTCGATGACGTCGGANTTCCTCATTCGCACGCACCCATGGGAGGCGGGGGTGCCAATCCTGTCCTCCTGATTGGTGCCGTGAATGTAGATATAACGCCCGTAGGAGTTGGAGTTTGCCTCCTCCAGGCCATTGAGGCGGAGGATGCGGGTCAGGATCAGATCCTCGCCGGAGGGCTTGGACGGATCCCACGTCCCANCAGCTGTNCGGCTNCTGAAAATGGTGAAGAGGTCGGCCTGCCCACCAAATTTTTCGCAGACTTCAAAAGAGCCCAGCGGCGTCTTGTAGCTGCCTTCCTCGCTACCCAGTCCGAATTTTGAAGTGGAGACCGGGTAGCTCTTGAGCAGTTCCTCCCCCTGCCAGACCTGCATGGTCTGGATCGCGACGGATACATGAAGATGGATGGAAGTGGGGATTGCGAGGGAAGGGGCTCAGNGGCACTGAGGATTCGGTTCCGGGCAGCGTGGCTGGCCCGGGCGGGCACAGGGAGCCGGGGCCGAGCGGTCGGATGCCTTGGCCTCCAGNCCAAGTTTCTGGAGGAGGGCGAGGTCATGCTGGACNGCCGGGTTGGAGGCAGTAAGNAGTTTNTCNCCNTAGAAGATCGAGTTGGCCCCNGCAAAGAAGCAGAGGGCCTGAGCNTCATCCGAGAGGCGCGTGCGGCCCGCGGAGAGCCGGACCCGGGCACCGGGAACGGCAATACGNGTGAGGGCGATGAGACGTGCAAGCTCGAAAGCGTCCACCGTATCGTTGTCTGCGAGAGGGGTGCCCGGCATGGGCATCAGGGCGTTTATGGGAATGCTCTCGGGCGGCGGATTGAATTCGGAGATCACTTCCAGCATCCGCAAGCGGTCTTCGATGGTTTCTCCGAGGCCCAGGATCCCACCGCAGCATACGGACATTCCCGCATCCTGGACGTGGCGGATGGTCTTGAGGCGATCTTGGAAGCTGTGGGTGGTGACGATGTTGGGATAGTGTTCCGGAGAGGTGTCAATGTTATGGTTGTAGGCAGTAACCCCAGCCTCCCGCAGAGCTTCTGCTTCCTCGGATCCCAGTTCTCCAAGAGTCACACAGACCTCCATTTCAAGCGCAGCCACCTCGCGGACGATCTCGAGAACGGATTCAAATCGTTTCGTCCCGGACCGGACACCCCGCCAGGCCGCGCCCATGCAAAAGCGGGTCGATCCGTTTGCCTTGGCAGAGCGGGCCCGCTCGAGAACCTCTTCCTTGGCCATGAGCCGTTCTGCCTCCACTCCGGTGGTGTAGCGGGCTGACTGGGCGCAGTAGGAGCAGTCCTCCGAGCACCCCCCCGTCTTGATGGAAAGGAGGGTGCACAGCTGGACGCTGGAATCAGTCCAATGATCCTCGTGGGCCTTTCTGGCCTGTTGTAGAAGGGAAAAAAATGGTTGCCGGTAAAGGCTTTCGAGTTGGGCGTAGAGCATGCTGATATGGGGTCTCTTTAGCGGAACTGGAATTCTTTGGTCGCAGGAGAATCAAAGTCGATGGTAGCGCGATGGCCGGGGGGTGGCTGGACTGGGGATGCAGAAGCGCATTAGCATTGCGGGAAGATTAGCGCGTCCAGGATCCGGAAACAGTTGGCAGGTGGCCGTGTCCGACCATGGAGTAGTCGGTCTTTCCGATTGCTCCGATCAGAGATGTTCCGATTTTTCGTCTCCACACTTTGCTCATGCTCTCGCCCGTGTGACAGCCGTAGCTCTGGCAGACTGCCCCCCTGGCAAAGACCGAGCGTCTTATTTTGCCCAGGTCGCGTTCATGGATCCACGCTTTGGAAATGGCCATCACCTCGTTGCCATAATCGAGCATGAAGCAATGGCGGTTGGAGTGGCCGAAGAAGTCAAAGGTAAAGATCGCGCGCCGAGGCCGGTTGTTGATCACGGAGATAGCCTCGCTGCCGCTGTTGACCCAGATGAGCTGGCAATTGCGCTTCTCGGCCTGCTCCTGGATCCAGGCGGGGTAAGGTTTTTCGTCAGCCCGTGCGCGCGTGATGTATCCCGGTCGGTAGACGATCCAGACCAGTTTGGCTTCCTTGCCGTGTGCAAGCCGGATTTCGGCCATGCGAAGTGTTGAGGCGCGGATGAAGTTTGCCCACCAGCGATCGTGTTGTTCCTGTTCAATGCGGAGGTCTTCCCATTTCCTCAGGGCAGGGCCTCCGCAGAGGATCACGTGCTCCCGAACGGCTGCCGACAGGCCGGACGCGGAGAGGAGAACCACAAAAGAGAGGAGGAATCTCACGGCCCGAAGATGTGACAGGAGGGAGGAGGGGGCAAGGAGGGAGTCGGACCAGTTCTCCACAAGGAGGCCCTCGGGCGATTGCCCCGGCAAGAGGGGTGAAAGCACTACACGATACACGGGATTGAATGCGTTCTGCTGATTGACGGCTGAAAGATCTCCGCACACGGTCGGGACACCGTGGAGGTGAGGTGTATTACATTCATTGAAGCCCAACCTGGGATCAGGGCCGTCCGCGACGCGGTATTCGGAGGTGAACAGGACGTTCCGGCGGATATCAATTGGGATGGAAAGGATGAAGACTGCCTGCACGTGGTGGCCCGGATGGAGGATAGCAGAGTGATTGGCACGGGAAGGCTGGAGGAAGACGGAAAAATAGGGAGATTGGCGGTTCTGCCCGAGTTTCGTGGCAAGGGCATCGGAAGGTCATTGCTGGTGCTTCTGATCGAGGCCGCCTTGCGAAAAGGCCTGTCTCACGTATACCTGCACGCACAGCGCCATGCGCTTCCGTTTTATGAAGGTCTGGGATTTGAGGCGAGCNCCGGGAGCTTCGATGAGGCCGGGNTCGAGCATCGCTACATGTCGCGTGTTNTCAAGTGATGGGTCCGGGGNCGGGCAATGAGGGTGCGGGCAATGAGCCCAATGCGGCCCGAAGCGGCAGGCTGGCAGGAAATTCTGCAGATTCAGGGAGAAGATTGATCCGGACGGAATTCCTTCAGGACGTTGCACATGGTCGCCATTCCTTCTCTGAGAAACGTTTGCGGGCATCCGAAATTCAGTCGGGCGTGACCGGGGGCACCGAAGGCTCGCCCGTCTGAGAGAAAGAGGTTGCCTTTCTGCTCGAGCAGGGCCGCAGGCTCCTCGATACCTGCGGGCCGGAAATCGAGCCAGGCAAGATAAGTTGCCTCGATGTCCGGAATGATGATGCCATTGAGCTCCTCCCTGCAGGCAGAGGTGAGCAGGTCGCAGTTTGCCTTCAGGTAGGCTAAGAGTTTCCTGCGCCACGGATCACCATGCCGGTAGGCCGCCTCTGCCGAGTGGTAGCCAAGGCAGCTAATTTCGGCCAGGAGATGCCCACGCCGGCCTGTGAAGCGCGTTCGGAGGCGAGAGTCGGGGATGACCGCATAGGCGTAGCCCATTCCCGCAATGTTGTAGGTTTTGCTGGGCGACAGGAGGGTGACCGTGCGCGTTCTTAATTCCGGAGGAAGACGCAGCGCGGTGAAGTGAGGGGTGCGCTCCTCTTCGAAGATTAGATCGCAGTGGATTTCGTCGGAGATCAGAATGAGATCGTGGCGGGCGCAGAACGTGCCCAGTTGCTGCATCTCCTGTTCACTAAAGACCCGCCCGAGTGGGTTCTGGGGATTACTGAGAAGAAACAGTTTGGTCCGGGGTGTGACTGCTTCCTCCATCCTCTCCCAATCAAAGGTCCAGCGCTCGTTTTCGCAGACATGTGGAACGGTGATCAGCTCCAGGTTGCTGTCGCGGTGCACGGCGAGGAAGGGCGGGTAGATGGGTGTGCAGGTTAGGAGCGAATCTCCGGGTTTGGCAAATGCGCGGCCGGCCAGAGAAAGTGCGGGAACCAGCCCACCCAGATGGACCAGATGGTCTGCCGAGACCGTGACCTGATGGCGTTGGGCTAGATATTCCAAAATGGCCTCCACAAGGCCGCCATGCGGGATGGCATAACCGAAGACGCCATGGTCTACCCGGTGATGAAGGGCCTCGAGGACTTCCGGGGGTGAGGGGAAATCCATGTCGGCTACCCAGTAGGGTTGCAGGCTGGGGCACTTGTCCCATTTGAGAGAGCCGGTTCCGCGCCGATGAGGAGCCTGGTCGAAGATGGACATGAACTGGAGCGATAAGGACAGGGGCGCAGATGTCAAATCATGTCCCGGGTGATCGAGAACTTGGCGGCACAGCGCGGACACTCAATGGTGACTTTGCTCTCACCCTGGAAAAGCTCTTCGGGTTGTTCGCGCCAGCTCCCGAGAGCAGGGAGAATTCGCTGCAGGGTGCACCCGCAATTCCAACGAAAGCGCCGTGTTTCGAGGAGCTTGGACTCCTCGACCTGTTCCATGCGCACCAGGTCGTGGGTATCGACCGCCTGGAACCATTTTTCATCGTAGTCAGGTTGCGCAGCCAGGAGGACAAAGGTCTCGTCGGGAAGCCGAAAGGCGCGGCCGGGGCGTTGCTCGGACCGTTGGTAGAGTTTCTCAATCCAATCGAGAGGATCGGTGCCGCCGACTTCCAGAGAGCTTCGGCGGGCTTCCCGATCCGGGACAGTTGTCTGCGAGTAGAGCAGGTTTCGGTCGGTTTCCCGAACATTCTCGGTGAAGCACCGGCCGGTGATCTGCTCATGGAGAGAAGAGCCTGTCGTGAAAAGGTTGATTCGCGGAGCCCGGATATTGACTGTCCAGGCGATTGTTTCATTCCAGGGCCGGGCCACGAGATGGAGGGTGAGCATGGCCATGGCTTCCTTGAGGGTGGTGTCCAGCAGTTCGGGGTTCCGCAGGCCGTGCTGCATGAGGTGGAGATAGTAATCCGTGTAGATCGGCGGAAAACTGCCGCGAACCATGAGGACATTCCGGCGCCGGATGAAGATCGACTCCACGGTCGTGTATTCCTGGGTGGTTTCGCGCTCCATGGGCTGGAGGTGGTTAGAGCGGCAGCTCAGGCTCCATGGCCCGGTCAGGCGGCGTTTTGGGGTCCGCGGATTTGTTGGCGGCTGACAGACGGTCGCGAGCGAACTGGAGGTAGTCCCCATCAATTTCGAATCCAATGCAGGAGGCTATCTTGCTCTGGGCGGCCGCCAGGGCAGACGACCCTATTCCCAGAAAGGGGTCAAGGAGGACGGTGTCATCGCCTTTACCATGCAGAAGGATGCACTGCTGGACCAGGGCGACAGGAAAGGTGGCTGGGTGGGGGCGCTGAGTATCACGCGAGCGGATCGTCTCATAGGGTATGAACCAGGTGTTTCCCCGGCAGCGCCGGTCAGAGCCTGCGGTGTGTTTCCATCGCCTGATGTTGGATTTGTCGGCGTAGGGAACTCCGCCCGCGCGGCGGTCAAGCTCTACAGAGCCAGTCTTGGTCAGGTGGAAGACGAATTCGTGGCAGTCGTTTACGAAGCGCCGGGAATTGATGGGTTTGAAGTGTCCCGCACTGATGGTCTTGTCTTCCCGCGTCTGGATGGAGATGGACTTGATCCAGTGAAAGGTATTCTGGAGAATGAAGAGATCCCGGTCAGTCAGCGTGAGCAGCAGCTGGTGGGGCAGGAGAGGATTGCTGGGAGAGCCTCCCAGATTGAGAAAGAAGGAGCCATTGTTGCGAAGCACACGGCGAACTTCGAGGGCCCAGGCCTGGCACCATTGAAGAAAGGTGTCCCGGGAGGAGCTATCGTCGTAGCTGCTGTAATCGATCCCCAGATTGTAGGGTGGAGAAGTGACCACAAGATCGATGCTTTCGCTTTCAAGTTCAGCCATGCCGCGCAGGCAATCACCATGGTGGAGCTGGAAGGAGGTCGCGATCGGTTTGGCAGCAGTGTTTCGGTGGTAAGCTGCCGCTGGGAGGCCGGAAGGGGCAAGCACGGCTTTTGTGAATAATTTAAAGAACCTATTATTAGTTAGTTACGACTGCGGTGGAAATCGGGTGGGGAAATTATTTGACGTATCAAGCTCCTGTTTTAAGCGTTTGTTTTAAATTGATGGCGGGCAAAACCGAAGATTCCCCGACTACGAGCGAACGGGTGTTGCGGGCCGCGGAGGCACTTTTTGCCGAACGAGGGTTCGACACGGTGTCACTGCGGGACATTACCGGGGCAGCCGAAGTCAATGTGGCCGCTGTAAATTATCACTTCGGTTCGAAGGACAAGCTGGTGGATGCAGTAGTTGAGCGCCATGTGAATCCGATTAATCAGGAGCGGCTGAGGCTGCTCGATGAATATGAGGCTCAACCCGGAGAGGACGTGCTGCCGGTGCGCAGCATCCTGGAAGCCTTCCTTGCTCCGGTCCTCCGGCATATAGTGAGTGGTGAGATGTCAGAGCATCTCTTCGGGAAGTTCATGGGCCGGCTGATAGGTGAGCGTGGCTACAGCTTACCACAAAAGGTTCGGCCACTGTTCGGCGTGATGGCCAGGCGGTTCTCGGGTGCGTTGCGGAAGGCTGTTCCTGAATTGAGTGAGGAGGGCGCGCTGTGGAGGATGCACTTTTCTTTTGGCGTCATGTCAAACACCCTGACTCACGGGGACACCCTTCAGCAGATATCGGGCGGACGAGCGGGGGACCCGCCTATCGAATTCCTTTTTGAACAAATCATCGAATTCTGTGCGGCCGGGATCGAGGGAGCGGGAGGGGTGGAGCATGAATAGAATCTTGCTCATCCTCCATCTGGCAGGAATGGCGCTCCTCTCAGGAGGATGTGCGATCAGGCCACCCGAGAACCGCCTTGGAGCGGTAGCCGCGGATACGCCCACCCGCTGGGTGGCAAGCGGGGCCGCGCAGGCGGGGATCGACCAGCACTGGATCAAACGTTTTGGAGATGACGACCTGAGTGACTTGGTGGACGAGGCGATGAAGAACAATCCGGACCTGCGGATTTCCGCAGAGCGGGTGCGTCGGGCCCAAGCATCGGCTCGGCTTGCTGCGACAAGACGTGACCCCAGGGTTGAGGGACGGGTGAACGGGATTCTGCAAAAGCAGCGTTTCATGGGCTTCCCACTTTCGTTGGGGAGTTACACTTCGGACTCCTATGGGGCATCGGTCGGCATCAACTGGGAGCTCGATGTCTGGGGACGCGTACTTGCCAGTCAGCGTGCGGCTTTCGGAGACTATCAGGTGCAGCAGCAGGAGTACCGGGCGGCGCGGGCTTCACTGGCCGCGCAGGTNACGAGGGCGTGGTTTGCACTGGGTGAGGCCAATGACCAGATTCGCCTGGCGGAGGCTGCCATCCTGGTGCGTGAGAAGATCGTGCAGTCTGTGCGTGAACGTTTTGCACAGGCGCTGGTGGAAGAGGGAGGACTGGCTTCCCAGCTGCGGCTGGCAGAGACTGATCTCGCGAGTTCGCGGGCCTCTGTTGCGCGATGGAGGGCGGAACGTGAGCGGGCCTTGCGGCAGGTAGAGCTGCTCGCGGGCCGCTATCCCCGGGGAAAGGCTCTTTCGCAGCGGGGGCTCCCGAAGGTTCCGGCGAGCCCACCGGCCGGGCTCCCTTCGAGCTTGCTGTTGCGAAGGCCCGATATCCTGGCTGCGGAGAGGCGCTATGCGGCGGCTGGCGAGAGGAGCAAGGCGGCAGTCCTCGCCCGCTACCCCAGCTTCTCGCTCACGGGGTCCAGAGGCACGAGTAGTGATGCCCTCAGCGGGGTGCTCGACAGCAGCCTTGGGGTCTGGTCGCTGGCGGGGGGAGTGGTGCAGCCACTCCTTGCTGGGAGGAGATTGCGTGAGGAGGCGAACGTTGCGGCGCAGGATGAGAAGATAGCCCTGCGGGAGTTGCAGCGAGTGGTTCTGCGCAGCTTCGGAGAGGTGGAACAGGCTCTCGTGGCCGAGTCCTATTATGCCAAGCGTCAATCGGCCGTGGCGGAATCGGCCCGGCTGGCAAACGAGGCAGCCTCGGCTGCGATCGTGGATTTCTCGGATGGTGCGGTGGATGCCCTGACCCTGCTCAGTGCGCAGGACCGGCAGGTGCAGACCGCCTTTCAACTGGCGGAGCTTCTCCGCATGCGACTCGAGAACCGGGTGAACCTCCACCTCGCGCTAGGGGGCGATTTCGAAGTACGTGGAAAGTAGTGTCTCTGTTTACGATGAGTAATAGTCTGTCCGCTGATGAGAGTTGGTCCCGGAAGGTTCTCTGGGGGGTGATTTGCGTAATAATCCTGGGAGGAGGAGTGGGAGGAACCGTTTTTCTCATCAACAATGGCCCCGAGGCTCCTACTGCCGATCCGGTGGTGAAACTGGATTCGGTGCTTGTTCAGCAGGCGGTAGTAGAAGGCATCCAGCTGACTCTGCGTTCACAGGGCGAGGTGGTGGCCAAGCGCCAGACAACATTGACGGCGGAAGTGGCTGGGAAGCTGACCCTGGTGCATGAGCGTTTTGAACCTGGAGAAGTCTTTCGTGGGCCAGCCGAGGATAACCAGGGTGACCTGCTGCTCCAGATTGACCGGGCTGATTACGAAGCCGCGCTGGCAGCGGCGAAAGCGACCCTGGCGGAGGCCCGTCTGGCCTTGAGGATGGAGGAAGTACGCAAGGNCCAGGCGTTGCGTGATTGGGAGAAACTGGGCAGCGGCAAGGAGCCCAACGAATTGGTGAAGCGTGTTCCTCAGCTGGCCAGCGCCCATGCAGGGATTGCTGCGTCTGAGGCTGCTGTGAAGAAGGCGGCACGCGACTTGGAACGGACCGAAATCCGAGTGCCCTATGATTGCCGGCTGGAGCGAACCTACGTCGATGTAGGCGCTGTGATTGCACCGGGAATGCCACTGGTGGACCTCGTTTCCCGCGGTGGAGTGGAGATCCGTCTCCCGCTCTCACTGGAGGACTACGGCTACCTGCAGAAAACCGGGGAGCAGGTGAGTGGCGAGGTGACTGCCAGCGGCAGGATCGGGGGCGAGGAGCTGAGCTGGAAAGGGCGTATCCTTCGCTCGGAGGAGATGGTGGAACGCACGACCCGGTCGATCAACGTGGTTGGCGAATTCGGAATGGACGGATCGAGTGTGCCTCCGATCGGAATGTTCGTGGATGTCGCAATCAAGGGAGTGACTCTTCCCGACGTGGTGCGTATTCCAAGGTCCGCGATGATCGATGGCCGGAAGGTTCTTCTGGTCAGGGAAGGACGTCTCGATATCCGGCCGGTAAAGGTGGTCCGTACGGAGTCCGAGGTAGTGATCGTGAACGGTGGATCAGATGACGGGGAAGTCCCGAAAGGAGCGCAGATCGTGATCACACCGCCCAATGCCCCGGTTCAGGGAGAGCAGGTGGTTGTGGAGGACTCAGCCGGGAACAGGGACACCGGAGCGGAGAAATGAAGGGTATCATTCGTTGGTTCAGCCACAGTCACGTGGCAGCGAATTTCCTGATGCTGGCTGTCCTGCTGGCGGGTTTCTACACGTGGTTCCAGCTAAGAAAGGAGATTTTCCCCGATCTTGCCATCGATGCGGTATCCGTGCAGATCCCTTTTCCCAATGCGAGCGCGGAGGATGTGGAGGAAGGGGTCATTATCCCGGTGGAGGAAGCGATCGCAAACCTGAACGGGATCCGAGAGATCAACTCGATTGCGGCGGAGAATATCGGCGTGGTGACCGCGCGGGTTGAAAACGGCTTCGAGGTGCGTGACCTGATGGACGATATAAAGACCCGGGTGGATGCCATCGACAATTTTGCGGAGGAGGCGGAAAAGCCGGTCCTCGAGGAACTGGTGATCAGCGCCCAGGTTTTGAGCATAGCAGTTTCGGGCAACACCGACGAAGCCACCCTCCGCGGGGTGGCTGAGGATGTTCGCGATGGGCTGCTCGATTTCAGGCCCAGCAAGCCGGATCCGAGGAAGAACCCGTTCGGGGCATTCGTTGCAGCAATCCAGAAGGAGACGAGGGTTACCAAGGTCCAGCTGGCAGCAGTGCGGCCCTACGAGATTTCGATCGAGGTTTCAGAGCACACCCTCAGGCAGTATGGCCTGACCATCGCACAGGTTGCCAGTGCAGTGAGGCGTGCTTCGATCGATCTCCCTGGTGGCTCGGTCCACACCTCGGCTGGCGAGGTCGTAATCCGGGCTTTGGGTAAACCGGACGATGCGATCCAGTTCGAGGACGTGGTCGTTCTCACCCGGCCCGATGGGTCGACCGTGAAACTGAAAGAAATCGCGACTGTGATTGACGGGTTCGAGGACTTGGAACTGGAAAACTCCTTCGATGGGCGAAGTGCGATTCTCATCAATGTCTTCCGGACCGGGGATCAGGATACGCTGAAGATTCGGAAGGTGGTAGGTGACTATCTTGAACAGGCCAGGGCAGAATTTCCCGAGGGAATCAGGCTGGAAGTCTGGAATGATACCAGTCAGTATCTCAAGGGTCGTCTTGACCTGCTCAGGAGGAACGGGGCTTGGGGTCTCGCTCTTGTCTTTATCGTGCTGGCACTATTCCTGAGACCAAGCCTGGCCTTCCTTGTCGCGCTTGGGATACCGGTTTCGTTCGCTGGTGGAATCTGGCTGATGCCCCACCTCGGGATCTCGATCAATATGATCTCTCTGTTTGCCTTCATCCTGGTCCTCGGGATTGTCGTGGATGATGCGATCGTGGTTGGTGAAAATGTGTATCGGCGCATGCGGGCGGGAGAAGACCCCCGCGAGGCTTCGTGGCGGGGAACGCACGAAGTGGGAGTGGTGGTCATTTTTGGAATCGTGACAACGATGGTGGCCTTTACGCCGATGCTCGGCTTGAGCGGTGTGAGTGGGAAAATATGGCCGAACATCCCACTCATCGTCATACCGACCCTCTTGTTTTCCCTGCTGCAGTCCAAACTCGTGCTGCCGGCCCATCTTGCCCTGCTCAGGCCGAGTGATCCCACCCGCCGGGTGTGGGCTCTCGGTAGGATGCAACGGCGCCTCTCGCTGGGGCTGGAGCGATTCGTGACAGACTTTTACAGTCCCTTCCTCAAATTCTGTCTGCGGCATCGCTATATCGTGCTTTCTGTTTTCCTCGCGCTGCTCTCCCTGACCGCCGGCCTGGTGAAGGGCAAGTGGATCAAGAGCATGTTTTTTCCGCAGGTAGAGGCTGATCTGGTAGTGGCCCGTTTTGAGCTTCCACGAGGTGTTCCCTTTGAATCATCCGTTGAAGCAACGCGAAGGCTGGAGGCTGAGGCATTCGCGCTGTCGAAGGATCCCGACATGGTCACCCGGGACGGGGAACCGATCGTCCGACACATGCTGGCAAGTGCGGGAATTCAACCGTTCATTACCGACTTTTCTCCAAGTGGTCCTCCCATTGGAACGAATATCGGGGAGGTTACCCTCGAACTTGCGCCTTCCGCAGAGCGGGATGTCTCCGCTGATGAGATCGTACGGCGATGGCGGAAAAGGGTGCAGAGTATCCCCAGTGCGGTAGAGTTGACGTTTGTCGCGCAGGCGGCCGGCGGAGGGAACGCCATCGATCTCCTGATCACGGGCAAGGATCAGTCCGAGTTGCGGGCCGCAGCGGACTTCCTGCGTTCCCGGTTGGAAAGTTATGCCGGAGTGATTGATATCGCGGATAGCGATCGACCCGGCAAGCGGGAGATTGTGATCGAGGATCTCACCGCTGAGGGCAGGGCTGGGGGGTTGCGCCTGGGAGACGTGGCACAACAGGTGCGACGCGCGTTTTATGGTGACGAAGTTCAGCGTCTGCAGAGGGGACGGGATGAAGTCAAGGTCATGGTGCGCTATCCCGAGGCCGAGCGGGAGTCCATCGAGAACTTCGAGCAGATGAGGGTGCGGACCTCCCAGGGAAGCATTCCCCTCATGCAGGTTGTGAGTGTCCGGGAGCGGAGAGGCCCCGATACGGTTCGGAGGTCAGACCGCAAACGGGCCATTCGCATAACAGCGGATGTGGACCGCGCGAGGGGAAATTCCAATGACGTGACAAAACGTTTCAAGGAGGAGGCACTTCCAGCGCTCGGCGAACGTTTTCCGGGAGTCACCTTCAAATTTGAAGGTGAGCAAGCTGATCAGGCGGAAAGCGTGCGGGAGATTGGGATCGGATTTCTGTGGGCCCTCGTCGCGATGTATGTCCTGATGGCCATTCCACTGCGTTCCTACCTGCAACCCATGATTATCATGTCGGTGATCCCGTTCGGCATAGTCGGGGCGGTGATGGGGCATATCGTGATGAGGACTGAGCTCAGCATCATGTCCATGTGCGGTATCGTCGCCCTCGCGGGGGTAGTAGTGAATGACAGTCTGGTTCTGGTTGACTACGTGAACCGTCACCGCAGGGAATCGGGAAATGTTCTGGAGTCGGCCCTGAGGGCCGGGGGAGTGCGCTTCCGGGCTATTATCCTGACGTCATTGACGACATTCGTCGGGCTCATGCCAATGCTCCTTGAGACGGACATGCAGGCGAGGTTTCTTGTTCCGATGGCGATTTCACTCGGGTTTGGAATCCTGTTTGCAACGACGATAACCCTGATCCTCGTGCCCTCTGTTTACGTTGTTCTTGAGGATGTGCGCGGTGTGGTGAGGAGACTGCTCGGTGGAAAAGGAGGTGGGAATCTGACCGACCTGAAGGCGGTGGATATCCCGGGGCGGGAGTGATCCTGCCGCCAGTAAGAATGACGCCCGGTGGTGCCGAAGCAGCCACCGGGCGTCGCCCTGCCTTGCCGTATAGGAATCGAAAGGAATCTACCTTCTCTGAGAAGGCTTCTTAGTGACTGGGGACGTAAATCTCCGAACCCTTGGCGAGAACGAGGGTATCCCTGAAGTCCCAGCCGTTGAGTTGATTGAGTTGCTCGGTAGTTGTTCCGTGGCGGCTGGCAAAGTCGCCGAAGGAGACCTCTTCAGTCACGAAGACGGAGGAGATTTTCTTGGGCATGTAGACTTTGTGGGGCCTGGTGTCCTGAATCGCGGGGGAGACTTCCGGCTTCGGGGCAGGTGATTGCTCTTCAGCGGTGGAAACAGGGTTCGGCTTCGGGGTCGGAGCGGGGTCGTCCTTCTGGGAATCTGCCTTTTTCTTCACAGTTGGGGCGGGAGGCTTTGGGACAGATCCCGGTCCGCTGGTTGAGACCGGGTGAGTCCGGGGAGAAGGGATTTTGGAGATGCTCCCGGTAACCGAGATGATCTGGCCGACGACAATCTTGTCCTCGATCTGGGGATTCAGGGTGCGCAGGGTGCTGACTGCGATCTTGTGGCGGCGAGCGATGCCATAGAGAGTGTCGCCTCGCTGAACGGCGTAGTTGTGACAGTCTTCAGGCAGTCGGGCGGATTTCTTGGGATCCTGGTTCTTGGGAGTGACACTCTTGACGCGGTCTTGCAGGTTCCCTTCGGAATCTGCCGGCTTTTCATCCAAGGAGACGCCATCCGGGAGAGAGAGTTTCTGACCGACGCGGAGGAGAGTGGGATCTGTAATACCGTTGGTGCTTATCAGATTCTCGGTGGAGGTGTTGTAACGCCGGGCGATAGCGGAGAGCGTATCTCCCGTTCTTACCGTGTAGGAGGCGGATGGATTCGGGGTTCGGTCCTCCACGGCGTTGGTCCGTGCTCCCCGGGCCCGACGTCGCTCCAGGGCGAGCTGGCTGTGGAGGTTCTCGATCTCCGCCTCTAGCGAGCGGATCTGGCGCTCCTGTTCGCTGGAGCGGGCGCGGAGCGTCTCCAATTCAGGGGCCTCCTCGCCCAGCAGGCTCGCAGGACCGAGGAGGAGACAGAAGAGGGTGAAGGCAGGTACTCTCATACGGACTCATTTTTTTAAAATTAGTTAATAAGTCAAATTTATTTTTAATAATACCTAAATAATTGAGCTAATCAGGCCCGTTTCCGCCTTTCCTTATGTGTTTTGAACAATTTTTTGTTCAGGCGTCCGGCCGGGGGGCGTCCGGGCGATCGCTGCCGACCGGCAGGATTCGCCGCACATAGGTGCTGGGCACCCAGCCCCGAATGTTGTTCGCGAGTTCGATGTAGGTCCAAGGCCCGCGAGTGGCGAGGGGCCGGCATAGGCTTCCGGGCGGAACCTCGATGACCTTCCGGCTTCCCCGGGGAGATTCATCCTCCTCCTTGATAGTGGTTGCCTCAGTTCCGGCGAGGACCGGCGCGTTGTTGATCATGGTGGCCCTCTCTTCCACGGGTGCAAACTCGATATCGGAAGGGTAGAGAAAAAGCGCCATACTCCCTGTGAAAGCGAGGAGGAGTCCCGCTGCAAACCCGGTCCAGAGGCGACGACGCTTTCCGGTCACAGTCATGATTGCGAGGGTGATCAGGATGGTGATCCACGCTCCTGCGAGGGTGACATTGAGATAAAGCGACCGGGAGAGGGAGGCGATTCTTTCCTGATAGACCGGACGATCGAATGTGATCGCTCCGGTCTTCCGTTTGAGGAAGCTCAGGTTCTGTCGCGCCTCGGGGTGTCCTGGTTCCAAGTGCAGGGCGCGGCGATAATAGAGCGTGGCAAGGCCCCGTTCTCCAAGGTGGAAGTAGCAATTGCCGATGTTGTAGAGAACATCTGCTGGCAGGGTATCATCGGGGTGGGACTTGTAATAGTGGTCGATTGCGATTCGGAAGGCGTTGTTGTCCCAAGCGGCACGGGCCTCCTCATAATAGTGCCCGGGTGTCGTTGCATCGTCCCGGGCATTGGTAACGCCTGGCGTCAGAGCCGTGAGGATCAAGATGAGGGAGAGAAGTTCGAGTGCACGCTGGCGCAGGTGCGCGAGAATAACGCGTTGATCCTCCGAGCTTATCTTCTTTGTGCCGATCCCGTCGGGTTGGTAGCAGTTCTGGTCGCGTCGAGCGAGTAACTCGCGCGTTTTGTCGTCTCGGGATTCATCCGGGATCCATGTTTCAACAAATGTGCCGGTCGCCCGGAGGAACTTACGTGAGTCGTCGCCGGTGCGCTGCAGGTCTGCGAGGGCTTGTTCCAGTTTTTCTGCCCGGGGCGGGCGGGCGAAGCGCGGCAGGAAACGCTGGCGCACGATGCGGAAAAAAAGGAAGAAGGCGAGAAGTGCTGGAAGGAGGTGCCAGGCATGCGAGAGTCTGGAGTGACCGGTGGCTGTGTCGCGCAGTGGGTCGACTAGTCCGAGGATGCCTTCCATCTCCTCAACCGGGGTGGAGAGGTCGGGCAGGGCGGTTCCGCCCGGGGTGAAGGTCCCCTTGGTCGGCGCGAGGTCAAAGGGGATAGGAGGGGTCGTGAGGGTGAAATACTGCTCGCGCTCGGGATCGAAGGAAACCAGGCGGTAGGAGGGAATGACGTCGCGGAGGCCATTCGGGCGGATGACCTGGGTGAAGACCGCCACCCCGCTGGCGGTGTGGCGGGGTCCCTTCCGGGGAAGGCGGTGTGCTGGATAGCTTTTCCACTCGGCGGGCGAAGCGGTGAGTTCGGGAGAAGCAAGGGTGTCGAGGTTGCCAGTGCCGGTTACGGTGAGACGGAGGGAGATTGGGTCCCCCTCGCGCAAGGTCCTGGTGTCCGCCTGGGCCGAAATGGTAAAGCGGCCAACTGCGTTTCGGAATCCCTCCGGTGCGGGTTGAGGGAGCGGGCGCGCCTTGAAGGTTCTCTTCCCCACCGGCAGTTCAAGGGGTTCGAGCACGGCGTCGGTGAATCCGCGGGTGGATATGCGGGTTTCCACCGTGAGGCGGGCCTGGCCGGGGCCAATGCTGACCTCCCCGTCGTGCAGCGGGGTCACGGCGCTACGGTAGGTGACTCCGGAATAATCCTGTTGGTTGATACGCGTGGTGGTGACCACGATGTTGCTCGGGTGAATGCGGCTGGAGATGTTGAAGCGTTCGGCGGCTACCCCGTCGTGTGCGAGATCGGCAATGGATCCCTTGTCTATCTTGAAACGGGCGGGAAGATAGACTTTCACCTCGGCGGGTGTGGTTTCTCCCTGGAAGCGGGTGCGATCGGGCAGGCACACGCGACTTGCTATTTGAACCTTCTCCCCGCGGATCTCGTGTTCGAACCAGGCATCGTCAGGCAGGGAGGAGACGTGAAGCTGGAGAGGCGGGCTCTGCATGGTGACGCCCTTCAGCCTGATCGTGAAAGGGGGAATGACGTGGGTGCCCTCACGGTAGGACTCTACCGAGAAGCGATAGATGTACTTCCTTTCCGAAGTAGTGCTGGGCATGATGGGTTCGCCAAGGAACTTGAAGGTGAGGTGTTCCGCTTCAGGGATGGCGGGACGCGTTTCGGGCCGGGTATCGCTGTCTACCATCAGCCAGAGCTCGCTTGCCTCTCCTGGGAGGGTGTAGGCCGAGCCAAGAGACGCCTTGAGTTCGAGGCTGGCGCGGGCCGGTGCCGCGCAGGCTAGAACAAGCACGGTGGCCTTCAGCAGGATGAGGGTGTTGTGGGGGAGCATACTCTACCAGTCTTTCTTCGGTCGCCGGGAGCCAATTGGCTTCCTGGGTAGCGGGCTCAGCTCAAAATCAGCATTGTCCCGGAGAATACGGCGGGCGAATTCCCCCGGTGTTTCTCCGGGGCGGGGCTTTATGCGTTCTTCTCCGTCAGCAAGATCTCCACTCTCGCTGACTCGGTTTTCTTCGTTGGGATCCTGATGCTCAGGTGGGTTTTCATTGACACGGGGCTGCTCGTTTTTCTCCCGACGTTCTGGGGAAGATTTCTGGTCATCCCCGTTCCCGGTATCCGGTGGCACATTTTCCGGTCTCCGGCCGGGATCGTTTTCCACGCGGGATGGTGTATCTTTTTCTGGAGTGGATGGTGCGTCCTGTTCCTTTTGCGGAGGCCACTCCCCTGCTTTCTTCCTGACGTAGTCGAGGTTTTCCTTTGCCTTGCGATTTTTTGGGTCTAGTGCGAGGACGGCTTCAAAGTGATCGACAGCGTCTTGCCAGTAGAGCGTCACCACCTGTCGGGAACTTCCGCTCTGCTTTAGTCGCAGACCTTTGTAATACTGCGTGTTGCCGAGTCCGAAGTGCGCCTGAGCCTGGACGTCTCCGCTGCGTGAGAGGAGCGCTCCCGAGTAAAATTGAGATGCAGACTGGTATCGTCCGAGCCGATAGGCTGCCGTTGCCGCGCCGAGGCGGAGGCGGGCCTTGCGCTCACCACGAGCCTTTGCGATCTCATCTGAGAAGAGGGCGAGGGAACCTTCGTGATTGCCCTGAGACAGCGCGCGTTCAGCGGGAGTGCGCGGGAGCAGGCCCGCTTCTGTCAGCGGGATGGCGAGGAAAGACAGAAGAATAGCGAGGACAATACGTCCCGGATTCGTAGACGCACCCCGGGGAGGGGGGACGGCTCCGGCAAGGGGGTTGCCGAGGGCCGGGCGGGCAGAGGTGCGAAGCTGGAAGTTGGAGTTCAGGAGCATTCCCAGGGCGAACAGTAGCATAGAGGGGCCAAGAAACCATTGGAAGTGGGGGATTGCGATACGGCGCTTACGGCCCTCGCTTTCGAAGCGTTCAAGGCGTTGGATGGCCACCTCAAGTTTGGCGAGGAAGTTCCGTCCGGCGCCTTCCGAGTAAACGCCACCGGTTTTACTGGAGAGGCGGAGGAGAGGTTCACTATTGAGGCGAGTGATGACAAGGGATCCTTCCCGGTCGTGGAATTGCCCATTGGTGGAGAGGGGATCGGGGATGAAGGAGCCCCGGGCAGTGCCGAAACCGGCGGAGAAGATGGTGACACCTTCGCGATTTGCTTCATGGCCCGCCTGGTCCACTCCACCATGATGAGTCTCCCCGTCGCTGAGCAACACGAGCGTGCTGTCGCGTTGGCCGGTTTTATGGAGCGTCTTGATCGCGAGCCGCACGGCGGAGGCGAGGTCGGACCCGTCCCGCGGAATCCAATCATTCCGGCGGTCCTCTGCGTAGTCGAGTTGCTGCAGAGTGTCGCGGAGGGCCCCGTGGTCCACGGTGAGGGGTGCTTGGAGCCATGCGGTCCCCGAGAAGGCTATGATTCCAATCCGGTCATCAGGGAAGCGGTCGAGGAGCTCCAGCGCTGAGGCCTTCGCGGCATGGAATCGGTTTGGGCTGACGTCTTCTGCGAACATTGACCGGGAGACGTCGATGGCGATGATGATATTGCGCCCCCGTACTGTGTCAGGCCGTTCCCGGAATCCCGCGCTCGGAGAGGCCAGCGCTATGATGAGGAGGCAAAGGGCGAGCATGAAGGAGGTCAGGGCGAGCCACCGGCGGTTGCGGGGTCGGGGATGATAAAGAAGCGGGCGAAGGCGCCTGGCGACAAGGAGCCCCATCTTCGCATCCCGCCTGCGTGAAGTCGTGATTGCTCCTGCAATCATGAGCGGAATCAGCAGGAGGAGCAGGAAGTATTCTGGATGGCCGAACTTCATGCGTGGTTTTTCTAGGGACCGGGCGGGGGGTTGAGGGCGAAGGAGCTGAGGGAGAAAAACGCGAGGAGAAAGCCTCCCCCCAGAAGCCAGGGGTAGAGTTCTCGNGCGTCAACCACGGTGGCGCTGCGGGACTCGGACTTCTCCAGATTGTCGATGTTTGAAAAAGTACGGCGGAGGCTCGCCATGGTGGATGCTTCGAAGAATTCCCCCCCGGTGATTCGAGCGATTTCACGCAGGGTCGGGGCATCGTATTCCTGGCGGGGTTGCACGACATCGCTGGGATCGAGGCGGCCCTCTTCAGTGCCAATCGCAATCGTGTAGATCCGGACTCCGAGAGGGCCCGCAGCCCGGGCTGCCTGCAGAGGCGAGAGAGGTCCCGAATTGCTGGCTCCGTCAGTGACCAGGACGACAATCTTGCTCTTCGCGTCACGAGCATTGAGACGGGTGGAGGAGGCTGCGATNGCGGACCCGATCGCAGTGCCGTTGGANTCGAGGTCGCCGACCTCCAGTTCCTTGAGACGGGCGGCAAGCCAGGCATGATCGAGGGTCAGGGGGCAGACGGAGTAGGGCTTGGCGCCGAATGCGACGAGTCCGATNCGGTCGTCAGGTCGCTGCTGGATAAAGCGCTCTATGACCTGCTTGGCTGCAGTCACCCTCTGTGACTTTCGGCGAAAGGTGCCAGAGGCNTTGTCNTCGTANAAGTCGTCGGTCTTCATGGACTCGGAGACGTCGAGTGCCACAAGGATATCTATCCCGCTTGCCGAGCGGGCCGTGAGGGTGTCACGCCACTGGGGGCGGGCCATGGCGATACAGCATGCGCTCAGTGCGAGGAGGAGCAGGAGGAAGCTGAGGGTGCCGGTTTTTTCGCGGATCTTGGTGCCCACCGAGGAGAGAATACTGAGGGAAGGNAAATCGACACCGGACAAGGCTCCGGGAACGTTTCTCAGAAACAGCAAAGGCGGGACGAGGAGGAGGCTCAGGAGNCACCANGGATGTTCAAAGGCGAAGTGCTGGAAGAAATCCCTCATGCCAAAATGCGCTCTCGGGTAGACTCTAGTCCTTGGAGGACTGCAAGGGACTGGTCGATGAGCTGGTGGCCGGCTGCCGGATCGGCAGTGCTGGGGCCATATTTTGCTGAAGCAAGTTCGGAGAGGAAAGGAGCCAGTCTTTCCCGAGCACCTCCCGGAAGTTTGNNGAGGGCATCGGAGCGCAGGAGGAACTCCTCGTGAGTTTCATACAAGGCGGGCTCTCTCATCGTGAGGANNAGGTATTGGCGCAGAACGAGAGAGCTCCCNGTCGCAATCTCCGCGACAGAGAGCCCGTCCACAGAGGAACGGAGGCGTTCAAGCGCGTCGCGGGAGTCGTCGAAGTGGGTGTCAGGTGAGCTGGTGAACCGGCGTCTGGAAAGAAGGAAAAAGAGGGCCCAGAAACTTGTGACGAGGAGCGATGCGAGTATCAGCCAGCCCCACCAGGGGACCTGGATGCCAGGAAGGAGGGGGTCGGGGTTGGGGATGTCGTGCAGGCCGGTCATCAGATGCGGCATGAGGCAGTTGGGGNTGGGCAGGTGGGCTGANTGGAAATGGNAGGGTTCCGGAGAGTCAGGTTTTTTCAGATGCGTGCCGCTTGAGAAGACGGTGGAGAGCAGGAAGGTAATCGCTCGTGGTGGAGANCGAGGCATGGCTGATGCCGTAGCGCCTGAAGTTNTTTTGCATGCCTTCGCGGTAACGCCGGGTGAGTTTGCGGTATGCCATGCGGACGTTGGAGTTGGAGGTATTGACGACCGTGCGGTGGCCTGATTCGCGATCGCGGAAGATGACTTTCCCGACATCGGGAAGGTCGCTTTCAAGAGGGTCGGTCAGGTGGAGAGCGATNGTNTCGTGCTTTCGTCCAAGGGTGGCGAGGGGCTTGCCGAGATCCGTGTCGAGAAAGTCAGANAGGAGGAAGACGAGCGCCCTGCGTTTGACGGAGTTTACGAGGAAATTGCAGGCGGCNGGCAGGCTGGTGTGGGACTGGCCCGGGTCNGCAGTGAGGACTTCCCGGACGCTGCGAAGAATCTGCTTTGTTCCCTTGGCTGGAGGAAGAAAAAGGAGGGGCTCGTTGGCAAAGAGGAGAAGGCCGGTNTTGTCGCCATTCTCTCGTGCGCTGAAGCCGAGGATTGCAGTGAGTTCGGCGGCGAGTTCCCGTTTGCTGAGGTGTTGGCTCCCGAAAAGAGAGGAGCCTGAGACGTCNACCGCAAGGATGACGCTGAGTTCGCGTTCTTCACGAAAGGTCCGGATGTAGGGGGTGCCCATGCGGGCGGTGACGTTCCAGTCCAGGAAACGCACCTCGTCACCGTGCTGATATTCGCGAAACTCGTTGAAGTCCAGACCCTGCCCCTTGAAGGAAGAGTGGTATTCCCCGGCGAAGGTCTCGCGAACGAGTCTCCTGGCCCTGATTTCGAGTCGGCGCACCCGCTTCATGGTTTCCTCAACGGCAGTGGAATCGAGCATGAAGCGGGAGGGTATTCAGGGTTCCGGTTTCGAGCGGCACGAGCAGCGCCTTTGCTGCCTGGTTCAGGAACAATCGGTCAGTCCCTGTAAAGGGGCAGCGGCTTCAGGGGACCGGCACCTTGGAGAGAATTCTTTCGATGATGATGTCAGAACTCAAATCCTCGGCCTCGGCCTCGTAAGAGAGCAGGATCCGGTGCCGCAGGATGTCACGGGCAAGCAGCTTGATATCCTGGGGCGTTACGAAGGAGCGGCCCTCCATGAAGGCCCGGGCCCGACCCGCAAGGGCGAGGTTGATGGAGGCCCGTGGAGAGGCTCCGGCGCGGAGCAGAGGCTTGAGACTGGTGTCTACCTTGGCGGGATATCGGGTGGCGTTGACAAGATCTACTATATACTCGCGCACCGCTGGATCGATATAGATCTGGTCGAGGACCTGCCGGCTGGAATCGATGGTGGAAGGATCGACGACTTGCCGGGTTTCTTCTGCCGGGGTGGTGCTGGCCATGCGGTCCATGATGACCAGCTCCTCCTCCTTGCTGGGATAGTTGACAGTCACCTTCAGCAGGAAGCGGTCGAGTTGAGCTTCCGGGAGCTGATAGGTGCCTTCCTGGTCGATGGGGTTTTGGGTTGCCAGGACAAGGAAGGGGGCTGGCAGGGCGTAGCTCTGATCCCCGAGGGTTACCTGGCGCTCCTGCATCGCTTCCAAGAGCGCGCTCTGGACCTTGGCCGGGGCACGGTTGATCTCGTCCGCGAGGATAATGTTAGCGAAGACGGGGCCGAGCTTTGGGGCGAAAGAGCGTTGATCCGGATTGTAGATCATGGTCCCGATCAGGTCGGCTGGAAGTAGATCGGGAGTGAATTGCAGGCGAGAGAAGGCAAGTTTGAGAGTGCCGGAGAGGGCCTTGACCGCGAGGGTCTTGGCGAGGCCAGGCATGCCCTCCAGCAGGATGTGGCCATTACAGAGGAGCCCGACCAGTAGCCGGTCCACAAGTTCACCCTGCCCGACGAGGATGCGGGATATCTCTTCCCTTACGGTGCCCACCCATTGACTGGACTGGGCGATACGCTCGGAGAGTTGCTGCGGGTCAGTGGGAGTGGGTTTCATGCCCACTGTCATGAACGTGTACAAGGGAGCCCCTTGCAACGTCAAAGAGTTGTCAAAAGCAGGCGCTCAGCCGCGGGGGCACCCTAGAATTCGCCAAAGCCGTCGGCTTTTCCGCGGCCACCTCTGCGGCTTCCGCCGCCACCTCTGCGGTCTCCACCGCCACCTCTGCGGTCTCCACCACCGCCTCTGCGGTCTCCACCGCCCCATCCGCCGCCGCCGCCGCCGCGGGGAGCGCGTTCCTGGGCCTCGCTGATCCGGAGGGCACGCCCTCCCATGTCCTGGCCATCAAGGCTGCCGATGGCGGCTTCCCCTTGTTCCCTGCTATTCAGGGTTACAAAGGCAAACCCGCGGGGGCGCCCGGTTTCACGATCCATGGGAATATGGAGGTCAATGGCTCCACCAAAGTCGTCGAAGAGAGAACGAATTTCGTCCTCGGTAGCAGAGAAGGGCANATTGCCCACGTAGAGTTTCATCTTTTTGTTTGGAACTCCACCCTGAATTGAAACCAGCAGAATACTTGCGCCAGGGACATGGATCCTTTGATGAAAGTATCTGCTGTTTAGCAGGGTGGTGACGGGGAGTTATGCGTAATCCGGGGAGAGGGCGAGCGAAATCGCAAATATTCTCGCTGCGCCGGGGAGAGGAGAGCTGTGGGGTTAGCCCATACAGCAGCAATTGGCGAGTATTCCAGCTGCTGCGACAATGAGGGTAAGACGGATGATCATGGAGGGAGCGTAAGCTGCGGAGGCGGCCTCGTCCAGCAGAGATGGCAGGAGGATTTTCTAGGAATTGGGGAGGTGGAGCCCCGGGGAAGGGCCCTCTGCGATGGATCCGGGCGTCCCCTTTTATAGGGAGGCGGGAGGGGAGGGTTGTTTTTCTTCGGTTCCGCAACTCAGTAGCCTCTCCTGCGATGGTCGGGAAATGAGACATTGATGCCATCTGGCGAATAGTATGTGTCGGAAGGTTGCGGTTGCTGCCGGTGGGAGTTAGAGAGGGGCGTGAGAGTGGCGATCGTTGCTCATCCTCGAAACTCGCAGGCGCCCGTGGTGCTGCGGGAGGTGCAGGGTGCCCTTGAGGCACGGGGGCTGGAAACCGTGATCGAGCGGGAGAGCGCAGGGTTGATTGAAGCCGAGGGGGTGGAAGGTGCCTGGGAGGGAGCGGACCTCGTCATCTCGCTGGGAGGCGATGGCACGCTGCTGGATACGGTTCACAGGATGGGGAACTGTGACATCCCGGTAGCGGGGGTGAACATCGGCTCGCTCGGATTCCTGACAACCTGTACCGCGGAGGACGTGGACCAGTTTGCCGCGGTCCTCGCAAGGGGAGAACATGAAATCGTAGAGAGGGCAGTCCTCGCTGTCCAAATGAAGGATGCGGAGGGAGTGATGCACATGCGGATGGCTCTCAATGAAGTAGTGCTCATGCGCGGTGAGACCGGGCGGATGATTTCGCTGGAAGCCCGGGTGGACGGTGAACTGCTCAATCGCTATCGGGCGGATGGCCTGATCGTGGCAACCCCAACCGGCTCGACCGCCTATTCACTGGCGGCAGGAGGGCCTCTTATTGGTGAGCATGCGGGGGTTTTTGTAATCACGCCGATCTGTCCACATACCTTGAGTAATCGTTCGCTGGTCCTGGGAGATGGGTCTGTGATCGAGGTGGCCGCGGGGGGGAGGAACTCCGAAGCGATCCTGTTTACGGTGGATGGGCGGGATGTCCTGAGACTCGGGGATAGGAGTGTAGTACGTATCGAAAAGGGGCCTACTCCACTCCAGCTGATCCGGATGCCGGGTAACAGCTTTTACGCAACGCTGCGCGGAAAGCTGGGCTGGTCGGGGGGATAGTTTCATTGCGGTAATTTTGATCTATCCAGACCGGGGCGAGGCCACTAGGACTCCGCCATGCGACACGATCCGATTGATGCTGACCTGTTTGTCAGGAACCGTGCCCGCCTGGCAAAACTCCTGGGGCCAGGGGCGATGGTGATTGTTCACGCCAACGATATTCTGCCTACCAATGCGGACGGGGTCCTCCCCTTCGTTCAGAATCGTGACCTCTACTACCTTTCCGGCGTCGATCAGGAGGAAACAGTCCTGGTGATTTTCCCCGACGCCGCGGAGGAGAAGGACCGGGAAATTCTCTTTGTGCGGGAAACCAGCGATCTGATCTCGATATGGGAGGGAGAGAAACTTACCAAGAAGCAGGCCACCGGTGTTTCCGGGATCAAGAGTGTTCACTGGACGAATGCCTTTGAGGGATGCCTCCATCGGTTGATNCCGCAGGCCAAGTCGGTGTGTCTTGCTACCAATGAACATCTCCGGGCGGAGGTCGTGGTCGAGACTCGCAATGCCCGCTTCATCAAGGAGTGCCAGGCCCGGTATCCGTTACATGATTACCAGAGGCTCGCCCCCCTCATGAATCAGCTGCGCGTGATCAAGGACGAGGTTGAGTTGAATCAGTTGCAGAAGGCGATCGACCTTACAGAGGCGGGTTATCGCCGCGCGCTGCAATTTATCAGGCCCGGCGTCGGGGAGTGGGAAATCGAGGCGGAGTTTCTCCACGAGTTTGTCAGCAGGCGTTCGCGAGGCTTTGCCTATCCACCGATTGTGGGTTCCGGGAAGAATGCCTGCGTCCTGCACTATGTGGAGAACAATTCAGTTTGCGAAGACGGGGAGATGGTTCTCATGGACGTGGGGGCGGAGTGGGCTAACTGGAATGCGGATATGACCCGCACAGTGCCTGTAAGCGGACGGTTTTCGGACCGTCAGCGTGACGTTTACAATGCGGTGCTTCGCGTGGAGCGGGGCTCTGCGGCTTTCCTGCGGCCGGGGGTGACACAGCAGCAGTGGCGTGAGCACACGATTGAGCTGATGGAGGCGGAGTTGATTGGGCTCGGGTTGATAGATGCAGAGGAGGCCAAGGGGCAGGAGCCGGGCAACCGGCACCTGGTGACGAAATACTACATGCACGGGATTGGGCACCACCTCGGCCTTGACGTACATGATGTGGGCAATCCTTACGAGGAAGTGAAGGAAGGGATGGTCTTTACAGTGGAGCCGGGGATTTACATCCGAGAGGAGAATCTGGGAGTTCGTATCGAGGACAACGTCCTCATCGGGAGGGATGAAAATATCAACATGTTCGAGAACTTCCCGGTGGAGGTTGAGGAAATCGAAGAGGTAATGAACTCATGAGATGAATCCTGCAGCCCGTATCATGGGAGGCGTCCTCCTGCTCTGCGGGGGGGGCGTCTGCTTTCTCGGGGTGCTCGGCCTGGCCCTAGGCTGCCTGATGATGTTCCTCGGCGGTGCGTTGTTCGCACATTCGTATCTCCCGCCGAAGTAGGGTTCCCGGCCGAGAGGCAGGGGGAAAGCCTCTTTCCAAGGGCGGCAGCTGCGACGACACGGCCCGGGGATCAGCCGAGGAACTCGGGCAGAACTTCATTCAACGCTGTGAGAAGATCCTGAATAGACTCCGCCGTTTCATTTCCCATGTTGCTGATGCGGAATGTCCTGCCTTTTATTTTTCCGTAACCACCGTTTATGAGGAAGCCGTGCCCCTCACGGACCGCTTTCACGAAGCCGGGGACGTCAATGTCACGGTTGTTGGAGATCGTGGTGAGGGTCCGGGACCTGAAGCCCTCTGGGGCAAAGTGCTCGAATCCGTTGGATGCCAGCCATTGGTGCACCAGAGAGTTGTTGGCTTCATGGCGCGCGTAACGCGCCTCGAGACCTTCCGCCATGATGGTTTCCACCATGTGCTGCAGTCCGTAGAGAAGGGCAATCGGGGGGGTGGAAGGGGTGTTGTTCTTGGCTCCGTTCTTGGCGAACTCAAGGAAATCGAAGTAGTAGCCACGGTCCGTGTTGGATTCGGCCCGTGCGAGGGCGGCCTCCGAGACCACGAAAACCGAAAGTCCGGGCGGTAAAGCCATGGCTTTCTGGACCCCGGCGAGGAGGACGTCGATTCCAAGCTCGTCGGTGGCGATGGGGACGGCGCTGAAGGAAGACACGGTGTCGACAACTAAGAGAATGTCGTCGAACTCCTTCACCACGGCCGCGATGTCAGAAAGGGGGTTCATCACCCCGGTCGAGGTTTCATTATGGACCAGGGTGACTGTGTCAAAACCGCCTTCCTGCAGCTTGGCTCGGACCGCACCGGGATCGATTGGCTGGCCCCATTCAACCTGAATCTTCTCGGCCTCCTTCCCGCAGCGTTGCGAGACGTCGAACCACTTGTCGGAGAAGGCCCCACAGCAGAGATTGAGAACCTTGCCGCGGACCAGGTTGCGGATGGAAGCCTCCATCACACCCCACGCCGATGAGGTGGAGAGGAAAACCGGCCGCGCCGTGCCGGCGATTGCCTGCAGTCCAGGCTGCATGGAAGCGTAGAGTGTTTCGAAATCCTTGCCGCGGTGCCCGATCATGGGCGCGCTCATGGCTTCGAAGGTTGCTGGAGAAATGTCAACAGGTCCGGGAATGAAGAGTTTAGGCTTCGGCATGGCGCGAAAACGTTGCTCCGGTTACGCCTGCTGTCGAGCGAGATTATCAGGATTTCTGGGGATCCTTAATCGCTTTCGAAGAGTTGGTATTCGAGCTGGATACCCGCCCGGCGACGCCCGGCTTCCTTGCGCCAGGGGCTTTCGCTGTCCTCGACCTTGCGCAGGATGTCGACCGCGGCATCCCAACGGGGGAGGACGCCCTGCTCGAGGATTTCCACAGCATCGAAGGCACAGCGCGAAAAGTAATACCATTCGCTCGGTCGCTCTCCCTCAGGAAGGTTTTCCCGTCTGACGACGTGGTAGTATGCATCCAGGGCCGGGCGGGATTCCCCGAGTTCCTCGAAGACCTGGCCCTTGAGCCAGAAGAGACGATTGCTGAGCGGGTAAGCTAGCTCTGGCTTTGCGAGAACCTTGTCGTAGATGCTGAGAGCGGCCCGGAGGCTGGCTGGGTCGCCAAGCTCGCGGTGGGCGTCGGCGGCGAGCATGAGGGCATCGAGCCGGACAGGGCTATCTTCCGGGAGCAGCGGCTCAAGGGTGGCGATGGCCTCTCGAGGCTCTCCCTCGGTCTGGCTGTGGGCAAGGAGGAGCCGGGCATCTAGTGCCAGCGAACCCTCATTGGCAATGACACGTCGCAGCAGGGCGGTTGCTTCTTCTCGCGAAGCTGCCGTGTTCAGTTTCAGGGCGGCGCGGGCGGCATAAAAGAGAGCGGTCTCGGCAAGAGCCTCTTCCTCGGTGGAGTTTGCAATCTCCTGAAATTTTCCCTGGGCCTCACTGAGATTTCCATTGTGGAAGTAGGCCTCGGAAATCTTGAGGTGAATCAGGGAACTGATGCGATCTGGATTGTGGGACTTCAGAAACCGCTTGGAAGCCGCGCTGGCGGGCTCCCAGTCACCCGTCAGTCCGGCAAGGCGCAGTTGAATAAGGAGACGGCGCTGGTCGAGATTAAATTCGAGGTCTGTCATCTCCAGGGATTTGATCTCTTCCAGGACCTCCCGGTGGGTGGATTCCCGGTTCGGTTCCAGTCGGAGGTACTCCTCGGCAATAGCAAGCCGCGCAGCAGGCAGCCGGGGGTGCTGAGGGTGATTCCGGAGGAAACGCTCGAGTTCCGGACGGGCATCTGTCAGTTCATGAGAGGACTGGTACAGGGCACGTTCGAGGAGGAGTGTGACGCGGGTTTCGGAGTCTTCGAGGGTGCGCAGAAGAGCTCCGAATCCGGTATCGTCGCCAGCGCGGAGCAGACTGATTCCGGCATTGATCGCGCTGACGTTTTCCCGGTCGGAGGTAAAGGAGTCCCGAACGACGAGGAAGGCCCGTGCTGCGGACTGGTAGTCCTCCTTTTCGAATTTGAGGCGGGCCAGGAGCCGTCCGGATTCTTTCCGGAGACGGGCCGAGGAGGTGGAGGTCTCAAGAAGGGCGAGGGTGGCAATAGCCTCGTCCTTGCTTTGTTCAGAAATCTGGAGTTTCGCCAGTTCGAGCATCGCCGGTCCGCGGGAAGCATGGCGGGGCATATTCTTGATCAGCCAATTCAGCAGGGTCCGGGCCTGCTGATTGGACTCTGCGCTGTTCTCCTGTCCAAGCCAGATGGCGCGATAGTAAAGAGCGTAGCCCGAGCGGCTGGCGGTGGCGGGCGAGAGGATGATTTCACCCTTGTCGGGCTGAGAGGAAGGATCGCTGCCGGGAAGGTTGGCCCAGGCTGCGAGTTGCTGTTCGACCCTGTTTTTCAGTGATTCGGTGAGAGACCAGTTGACGAGGCGGTGGAAGGCTGCCTCAAGCATCGCGGTGCGGGGTTGCCTGTCGATCAAGTTGATGAGCGCCTCGATTGCCTCTACAGGCTGCTGGGTGCCTTGGAGGCATTCGGCGAGGGAGACCTGGGCGCTGTGCCGAAGCAGGTGCGGGACGGGTTCGGGATCTTCAACGATGGAACGGAAGGCCTCGATCGCCTCCCTCTTGTCGGTTTGAGCAAGAATTTGGGCGCGCAGGTAGCGGACGTGCATGAGTTGCTCCCGGTTTTGAGAATCCTCCTCCTCGTTGAGAAGAGCGGCCGCCTGAAGCGGGGCCTCCTCCCCGAGGAGGATCGTGGCGTGGAGGAGCCGCGCTTCCAGAGCGAGTCGTGGTTCCTCCTGCGCGGCCAGTTTTGTGAGGAGGATGCCTGCCTCGCCGGGGTTTCCGAGAGCGGCGAGGAGGTGTGCCCGGGAGAGGAGTGCGCGATTCCTCAGCGACTGATCCTGAGCGTCATCGAGGCGGGAGAAGAGGTCCGAAGCCTGGATGAGTTCGGAGCGCAGAATGTGCGCCTGGGCGGACCAAAAGATTGCCTCTTCGCTTCCTGCCCTGGTGGCGGGCTCAAGATGGGCAAGGGCGGAACTGCCGAGTGCCCCGGAGGTGGCGCGATCTCCAGCTACTCTGCCGGCGCGGACATGGGCTTCTCCCAGCCGGATCTGGATCGTGATGGTCGCTGCCGGGTCATCGGCAAAGTCGGCGAGAGCCTCCGTGAGAGGCGCGATGGCGAGGTCCGGGAGGTGATCAGAAAGGGCGGCTAGACCCTTGCGGTAGGAACCGTTGCCTTCCAGTTGTCCTTCATCCCCGCCCCGGAGCGGAAGGGCGAAGAAGTTCAGGGCGAGGAGCGGAAAAGCCAGGCGAAGCACCCTTGAATGGTAGCGCATTACATGTCGATTACCAGAACAGGATCATAGCGTCCCGAAGGAGCGGTCCCCGGCATCACCCAGCCCGGGACAGATGTATCCCTGCTCGTTGAGGCCGCGGTCCAGTGCGGCTGTGTAAAGGGGGATATCGGGGTGGAGGGACTCAAAGGCGGCGACCCCTTCGGGTGCTGCGATCAGGCTGGCGTAACGGAGGCGGGTGGCTTTCTGCTGTTTGAGGAGCCGGGCTGCCTCGATGGCACTACCTCCGGTAGCGAGCATGGGATCGAGCAGGATTGTATCTGCCCTTGAGAAATCTACGGGCGCGTTCGGATAGTAGACTTCGGGGAGGAGAGTTTCATCATTGCGCCGCAAACCGATGTGGGCAACCACGGCTTCCGGGAGGAGATCGAGAAAGCCCTGCGCCATGCTGAGACCTGCACGGAGGATGGGGACGAGCACGATCGGTCGGGCAAGGCGCTTTCCCCGGGTGGATTCGAGGGGAGTTTCCACGGCGGTGCCCTCGGTGGCCAGCTCTGCCGTCACGGCGGGGACCATGAGGCAGGTGATGTTATGAACGAGAAGACGAAATTGCTCGCAGCTACAGTCTTTTTGCCGCAGGCGGGCGAGGCGGTCGGCGATTAGGGGGTGATCAACAACGTTCACGGATTCGATGGGATCCTTTGAAATCAGTCCCCACTTCCGAGGAGTGCCCGGAGATCTGCATGGGTGATACCGAGTCGGCGGGCGCTTTCCTTGGGGTCACTGTCGGTTTTTTCAAATACCTGACGCGCGAGTTGGTGCCCAACCCAATCCAGAAGGCCTCTGTCAGTCTGGGGAGCTACTGACAGGAGGTTCTCCAGGGCGGTGCTGACCTTCTGGTGCTCCGAAAACGGGCTTCGGGCAAACGGCATGTCTTCCGGAAGAAGCAGATCACTGGTGGAGAGAGCGCAGGCTCGCGCAATGGTGTTTTCCAGCTCCCGTACATTGCCGGGCCAGTGGTGTTTCTGGAGAGCTTCGACAGCTTCCCCGCTCAAACGCATGCGAGCCATTCCCTGCTTTTGGGCGAGGCGCTGCAGAAAGAACTCGGCGAGAAGGGGAATGTCCTCCGGACGGTCCCGCAGGGGAGGGAGATTGATCTCGACCACATTCAGCCGATAGTAGAGATCCTCGCGGAAGTTTCCCTCGGAGACCTCTGCGGCGAGGTCTTTGTTGGTGGCGGCCACGATGCGGACGTCGCTGGATAGGGTCTCATTGCCGCCTACGCGAGAGAAGGATCCTTCTTGGAGAACCCGCAGCAACTTGACCTGCACGGAGGCAGGCATGTCCCCGATTTCGTCGAGGAATAGAGTTCCTCCGTCAGCTTGCTCAAATCGTCCAGCCCGTTTCGCGAAAGCCCCCGTGAAAGCACCCTTCTCGTGTCCAAAGAGCTCGCTCTCGAGGAGGTTGTCAGGTATGGCACCGCAGTTGATGGCCACCATCTCGCTCTTCCTGCGAGGGCTGTACTCATGCACGGCGTGAGCGACAAGTTCCTTGCCGGTCCCGCTTTCCCCGGTGACCAGAACGGGAGCGTCGCTCTGAGCTACCCTCCCCACGATCTTAAAGACTTCCTGGAGGGGGCGTGAGATGCCGATCATCTTGACCGGTCCATCCACGGCAGGGAGGCTGGGAATGGTATCATCGGCCTGTTTACGCTGCTCCGAGCTCTGCAGGGCTGATTCCACTACTGGACGCAGTTCAAAGGGGAGGGATTCCTTGCGAAGAACGTCGCGGGCACCCCTCCGGGTGGCTTCGATGACCTGCGTGGTGGAGGGGAAGCCAGCCGTCAGGACGACGACGGCGTTGCTGTTGTTTGCACGAAGTCGGGAGAGTAGTTCCAACCCGTCGAACGGTTGGATCTGAATGTCAGCGACGACGAGATCGATGTCGGTCTTCTGGGTGATCTTGAGCGCGTTTTCGCCATTGTCGCAGCGCAGAACCTGCACACCCTTGGCGTCCAGGTGCCTCGTTGCCCAGTCGAGGAAGTCCCGATCCTGGTCGACCAGCAGGATGGTCTGATCCGTGGTGACAGTGGCCATAAGATACTGGTGTGAGGCGGCAAGGGTCAGATAGCACCGAAGCGACGATGACGGCGAGCATATTCCGCGATGGCCTCGTGTAGATCTGCCTTTCTGAAATCGGGCCAGAACTTGTTGGTAATGACGATTTCAGCGTAGCTGATCTGCCAGAGGAGAAAATTGGACAGGCGGCATTCGCCCGAGGTTCGCAAGAGCAGATCCGGATCCGGAATGCCGGAGGTATAGAGGTGCTCTGAAATGGTGTCGTTTCCGATACCCTCCGGATCGAGGTCGGCGCTTGCGGCCTTGCTGGCGATTTGGCGAACAGCATCCACGATTTCCTCGCGGCCGCCGTAAGAGAGCGCGAGAACGAGATCAAGGTCGGTGTTGGAAGAAGTTTTTGCAATTGCCAGATCGAGCTCCGACCGGCAGGTATCAGGTAGCGCCTCGAGACGGCCGATGGCGTGAAGTCGGACCCCTTGTTTGTGCATCTCAGGTGTTTTTTTCCTGAGGAAACGCTCGAGCAGTTCCATGAGGGCCTTGATCTCGTCCGGGGGACGACTCCAGTTCTCGGAGGAAAAGGCATAGAGAGTGAGGAACTTGATGCCAATTTCCTTACAAGCCTCGACGACTTCACGAACGGACTCGGCGCCAGCGCGGTGCCCTTCCCTGCGGGGCAGGCCCCGCTCCCTCGCCCAGCGCCCATTGCCATCCATGATGATGGCGACGTGCCGGGGTACGGCTGGACGATGGGGGCTGGCCATAACGCTACGCCGNCAGTGTGGACGGGTGATCGAGCTTTTCAAGAGCTTCGGCGGGCTCAGCTGCGGCGTGTTTTCTCCCTGATTAAAGGGGTTACTCCCAATACGGCGGAGGAGCGGCTGAAATTAAAGCAGAATTGTCTGCTCCCGGTCTGGGCCTATGCCGATGTATTTGACAGGAGCTCCGGCGAGTTCGGCAAGTCGGGCCAGATATTTCTGCGCGTTAGCGGGAAGATCGTGCCAGGTGCGGCAGTGAGAGGTATCTGAGTTCCAGCCGGGGTGGGTTTCGTAAACCGGCTGAGCCTTCTCCCAGCCGTCCCGCTGGGCAGGAGGGTAAGGGTGCTCGATTCCATCCAGGCTGTAGGACGTGCAGATCCGGATCTCGTCACGTTCGTCCAGCCCGTCCAGATTGGTGACCGCCAGATCGGTGACTCCATTGACCATGCAGGCGAAGCGAAGGAGTACGCAGTCGAGCCAGCCGCAGCGTCGCTTGCGTCCGGTCGTTGCGCCGAATTCACGGCCCAGTCCGTGCAGATAGTCCGAGAATTCTTCATCCTCGGTCACGTGGGCACCCTCCCCCACGCGGGTGGTGTAGGCCTTGCATACACCGACCACCCGATCGACCGCAATGGGCGGCAGCCCGCTGCCGGTGCACGCTCCGCCGGAGGTGGTATTGGACGAGGTNACAAAGGGATAGGTGCCGAAATCAACATCGAGGAATGTGCCCT
Organism: Roseibacillus sp.; assembly: GCA_002721695.1. Lineage (GTDB taxonomy): Bacteria > Verrucomicrobiota > Verrucomicrobiia > Verrucomicrobiales > Akkermansiaceae > Roseibacillus_B. The sequence goes on from PBLI01000016.1 coordinate 97,169, forward strand.
GTGCCCCCTCAAAGACGATGTTGCGACCANTCTTCCANGCGTCATGAAGCACGGGGATCGTATTAGTTACGTGCGGCCGCAGCCTCNTGAGGCCGGCCTCGACCTCATCAAGGACATCGTCGGCTTGGTGAGGTGGCATGTTGTGTGCGGAGAGGAACTGGTTCGCATCTTCCAGGCGGACGGAGACAAGTTCGCGGGCAAGTCCAGGGTCAAGAAGGTCTGCGAGGCGGAGGCCGTTCCGGGTTGCCTTGTCTGAGTAGGCCGGACCTATGCCNCGCCGCGTAGTGCCGATCGCGAACTTGCCGCGTGCCTCTTCCTGGGCTGCATCAAGGTTGCGGTGGTAGGGCAGGACTACATGCGCACGGTCAGAAATGAGGAGGTTCTCGGGCGTAATGGAAACACCCTGCTCCTCAAGAGTAGCGATCTCTCGGGCAAGACCGACAGGATCAAGGACCACTCCGTTGCCGATCACGTTTTGCTTGTCGGGCCAGAGAATGCCGGATGGGACGAGATGAAGAATGTANTTGTNACTNCCGACAATGACCGTGTGACCGGCATTGTTGCCTCCTTGTCCTCGCACGACCAGGTCGGCCGTCTCGGTGAGGTAGTCGACAATCTTGCCCTTGCCCTCGTCGCCCCACTGGAGTCCGTTAACAATCGTGTTCATGAGAAAATCTGGGAGGAGGACTGCTGACCGATGCTCAGCATGCCCGGGGGGAGGTGGGCGCCAAAAGAGCTACTGCAGACGGCTACATGAATCTGCATTCATCTGTGGGTCACTTCGTCGCGTCGATCAGTTCCGCAAACTCCTGGAAGAAGTAGGACGCGTCGTGGGGGCCAGGAGCGGCCTCGGGGTGGTATTGTACCGAGAAGACAGGATCAGAGGTTGAACGGATGCCTTCGACCGTCTCGTCGTTGAGGTTGATGTGAGTAACCTCGACATGGGAAGGGAGAGATTCCCCGTCACTTGCAAACCCATGATTCTGTGAGGTGATTGANACCTTGCCGCTCCGCAGATCCTTCACGGGCTGGTTGCCCCCGCGATGACCGAATTTCAGCTTGAAGGTCTTCCCTCCGAANGCGTGAGTCAGGATCTGGTGGCCGAGGCATATGCCGAAGATGGGCTTCCTGCCGATGAGTTTGCCGATTTCCTTGTGAATGTAGTCGAGAGCCTCGGGATCACCCGGCCCATTAGAGAGAAAAATGCCATCTGGATTAAAGGCGAGGACGTCTTCGGCAGAGGTGCCGGCGTTGACGACCTCCACCTCGAATCCATGCTGGCGTAGTTGCCGGAGAATGTTGAATTTCACACCGAAATCATAGGCCACGATGCGATGGGTCGCTGGGGGGAGATCTGCGTAGTGACCCACTTGGCCAACACACGGGTTGGGGATTGTCCAGCGGCGGGACTCCTCTTCCCAGGTGAAGGCTCTCGGGGTAGTGACTTCCCTGACAAAGTCGGATCCTGCCATGGGTGGGGCAGCCTTGGCGGCTTCGACAGCAGCCTCTTGAGAAAGTTCCGTTGTCAGGCAGGCCTGCATGGCGCCTGCGGATCGGAGGTGCTTGGTCAAGGCCCGGGTGTCTACGTCTTCGATTCCAATGATCTCATTGGCGGCAAGGTAATCGGCCAGAGTTTCCTCCGATCGGAAATTCGAGGGCGTACGACAGGCCTCGCCAACCACGAATCCCCGCGCATGGGGTTCTCTCGATTCGGCGTCCTCGGCGTTGACCCCATAGTTCCCNATGAGGGGATAGGTCATGGTCACAATCTGTCCCCGGTAACTGGGATCGGTGAGGATTTCCTGATAGCCCGTCATCGAGGTGTTGAAGCAGGCTTCACCAGTCGAAGTGCCGGCGTGACCGAATCCTTTGCCGCGAAATACGCGACCGTCTTCCAAAGCCAAAATAGCGTCCATTCGGCGAGGCGGATNGTCGGCGAACGCGAGTTAATGGCAAGGATTAATTTGAGACGGGGAAGGAACCGGGACCNNAAAGCAGCNACCGTCTGAACCACTTGGGAATAAGTAAGGGAACTTTGTGAATAAGAATTCGGGCCAATGCGATTGGGCGGTCACTTGCCGATGGTCCCTCCTGNCAGAATTCCGTCCGGATCGCTGAAGGCGCGGCCGCTGCCCTCGTAGGCGGACAACTCCCGGATGGCTGGGGGACCGCTCACCGTCTGGATGATGCGGAGACGCACTGCCCGGGTTTTCCGGGCTACGATCGGCGCTATGAAGTCGGATCCTATTTTCCTTCCGTTGAAGCAGCTCTTCCAGCTCTTTGTCGAGGCATCGGCATATTGAATCTGGTAGCGCAGGATGGAAGAGGAGGGGTCCTCCTTGATGCGAAGCTCACTGATGGTTCTCTCCGAGGGGAAGACAATCTGCACCCAGTGCTCTCCCGGCTTGGAGGGCTTCCATGCGGTGCCCTCCCGAGCATCGTTGATTCTTCCGGATTCAAATCCTTCTGCCTCGGAGGAGCAGGCAGTGATTGCCTCGAGGGCGCGATTCGCTCCGGCAGCTGCCTTGCTGAGATCCTGGACCACGCAGTCGATAAACCTGGTCTTCTTGTCTTCCTCAGGATCCATCACGCGCATGAGTGCCTCTCCGGGGGAGAGGTAAAAGCGACAGTTGGTCCACGTCGATTCGTTCCAATCGGTGGTATTGACGATCGCGCAGCGGGGGAGACCGATGGGGCGTTTCGATTTGCCATTTATGACGCAGTTCTCCATCACGATGCCCGAGTGAGCGTGNCCGTCTGATGCGTAGCAACAGAGGAGGAAACCCGGGCCGTCGGTGTCGTGAAAGAGGCAGTTTCGCATGACCATGTCATCGCAGTTGCCCTCGAAGTCGAAGGCTTGGCCGTCGCCACTGCCGAGTCCGATTGAAATGAACCCCCACTCGCAGTTCTCGAAGATCCAGTTCTTGCACCGGAAGAACATCGAGCCGGCTACTCCATTGAAAGAGCGGAACCCGCGTCCGATGTCATGAGTGATGCAATTCCGCATGGCACCCGTATCTACTCCCCGGATTCCCTGTGGCCATTGATAGCCTTCCTCGAAGAGGCAGTCTTCCATGACCAGATTTCTGAAGTTGTATATGTAGGAGGCGTTCTTGTTGAAGTTGTCGGGACTGTTGGTCCAGACGCCTGAGGCAAGCCTGCGGAAAACGCAGTTCCTGATCATGATGTCGCTGAGAACAATCCGGTTGTCCCGCTCGTAAGAGAAGAAGCAGATGCCGAGTCCGATCCTGCGTCGGGGGTAGTCTTCGTAGTGCTGGTAGTGGAGAGAGTCGTGGAAATAGCAGTCCTCGATCCAGATGAACTTCTTGGTCGGACAGCCGTCAGAGTAGTCGGCGTATATTCCGGTCATGCAGCGAGCAAACTCAATGCCCACTATCCTGAAACCACCCTGGTCGGATAGGCGGATGCCGGTCAAATCCTGCCGGAAGTCTTCACGGTCGATGATGGGCCGGGGTCCCTCTCCGTAGGCACCGATGGTGATTGGTTTTTCCCTGCTTCCCTCCCCCTTGGGGGCGAGTTCCCCGTTCCACGTGTCGCCTCTCTTCAGGAGGATTGTGTCCCCGGGCAGACATTGGATGGAGGCCCGGGCGAGACTCTTCCAGGGCTTGGCCTCGCTGCCGTCCCAGAGGTCGTTACCAACTGATTGGCTGACATGGAAGGTGGTGGCGGTGTTGCGAACAGTGGCCGGGCGGGTCGGGGTCAGCGGGGCTGGAGGGAGACGAACGGGCAGGCTCTTGATCTCGACTTCTCCGGATCCGAGGGCGGCCACGCGGAATCCGTAATTCGGCCACTTGGCGCTGAGGACGTCGTAGCGGGTGGATGCCTGAAGGTAGGAGGTGTTGTCATTGATGAAATAGGATCCTCCGCGCAGGCCGACCTTGCCACCGGTTCTGCTTTCGTTGTACTCCCACAAGTTGCCATTCTGATCGAACGTACCGTAAGGACTCGAGGCCGAGGAAAAGGAACCGACCTCCGAGATGCCTCCGCTGTTAATGTTACAGCTGGGAGGGGTGCCCCCGGCGACTGCGTATGGCCAGTAGCTCTTTTTCTCGGGATCGTAATAAGCTGCCTTGTACCACTCGTTCTCACTTGCGATGACCCACTTGATGGAGTCCCCCCTGGCAAGCTCGGTATGGTCTGGAATGGTAATCGAGCCTCCCCTGATTCTGTAACTTCCATTCTCGGTGTCACCTTGCCCGCCACCATTGGTGAGCCAGTTGCTGTAGCGAGCACAGGATTCCCAGGTCAGGAAATTCACAGGCTTGCGTGCTCCGTTCCCGGTGGTCTTGTAGGTGTAATTCCCGGATGAACCGGAGCGAAGAATTCCTCCATACGGCCCAGACATGCGCAGGTCGTAGAGTTGATGAGGGTCACTTGCAGCGATGCTGTTCAGGAAGGTGCAATATTCGGTGTTGGTGACTTCATATTTGCCAATCCGGTAGGGATAGGCGACTGCGCCATAGCCGGTTCCATCGGCGTGGTTTCCGGGATTTCCCACGGGCACGGTGGCGGGAACCGCGCCGGAGGCGGTTGGCGCGAGGATGGTGAGACAGGCGAGTAGCTGGAGGACTTTCATGTCAGGGAAACCACTTTCCCCGTCCGGCCTTCCCCGGTCAAGGCACGGCTAGGGTCGTCATGTTGATGTGCGGTGACAGCTGTGCTTCGCTTCCGGATTGNAGGCCCTGCGGGACTCGGGAGCGGACGGCTGGGGCTTCCGGGGAAGCGCAATCCTAATATCTGAGGCGGGCCGATGGCTTAGCTTGCCACGCCCTGCGAGGACGGCCATCGCTAGGTCGGTTGCTCGCCACGGGCCATCACGACCTTGCCGGTACGGACCGTCTCGATGATATCGAACTGGCTGAGCATGCCGACTGCGGCGTCGACTTTCGGAGAGTCCCCGGTGATCATGGCCACCATCGAACGGGGTGTGAGGTCGACGGTCTTGCCATTGAAGTGTTCGATGATTTGCAGGGCATCGGTCCGCTGTTGAGCGTCAGCGGCGATAAACTTGATCAGGAGCATCTCCTTCACGACGGCATCAGCGGCGGTATGCTCATAGCAATGGATGACGTCGATGAGCTTGCTTACCTGCTTGATGATCTGCTCGAGACCTTCGGGCGCTCCCTTCAGGCCAATAGTCATACGACTGAAATGGGAATCGCGTCCCTGTGAGACCACAAGAGATTCAATGTTGTATCCCCGCCGCGCAAAGACCTGGCATATTCTCATGAGAACGCCGGCCTTGTTATTGACGTAGACGGACAAGGTGTGGAGGACCTCGTCAGGACTCGGGGAGACCGGTGTGTCAGTGGTGACTATTGTCTTGGCCATCGGAAGGTGGATGTGAAGTTCGGGAGCGAGGGCGCTTTCAACCAAAGCTCCCTCCAGGGCTAGCCGGCCTGCGCCTAGGTTGAGCCAACCGGCTTGGCCATTTTCTGCTTGGGCGGTTCGATGAGCATGTCCTCAAGGGCAGCACCAGCGGGGATCATGGGGAAGACGTTATCGGTCTTGTGACACTCGGCGTGGATGAGGCACGGGCCCTCATTGTAAGCGAGGGCCTTCTGGAGGGTCCGGCCGACATCAGCGGGCCGCTTGATGTTGAAGCCCTGGATCCCGTAGGCGGCGGCCAACTTGACGAAGTCGGGATTGCCCTCCAGGTCGACGCCGCTCTTGCGGTCCTCGAAGAAGAGTTCCTGCCACTGCCGCACCATTCCGAGGTAGTGGTTGTTCAGGACGAGAATCTTGAGAGGGAGTTTGTGCAGGGCTGCGGTGGCAAGTTCAAACAGGGTCATCTGGAATCCGCCGTCTCCTACGATAGCGACTACCAGGGCATCGGGACAGGCGAATTGCGCTCCGATGGCGGCCGGGAAGCCGAATCCCATCGTTCCTGCTCCCCCCGATGAGAGCCAGCGGTAAGGGGCATCATTCTTGTAGAACTGGGCGGCCCACATCTGGTGTTGGCCCACATCTGTAGAGATGATGGCCTCGCCGTTGGTCAGGTTGTAAAGTTCGTCGATGACCTGCTGCATGCGGAGTCCCCCCTGCTTCCTGTAGTGCAGCGGGAACTTCTTCTTGTAGCCGGCGAGGTGTTTGAGCCACTCCTCGGTGTCCAGTTTTCCAACTCGCTTGTTGAGTTCCACGAGAGCTGCCCGGGCGTCTCCGATGATCTGGACGTCCGGCTCGATCATCTTGTTCATCTCAGCGGGATCGATGTCCACGTGAATGATGCTGGCATTGGCTCCGAACTTGTCGGCCTGACCGATGATGCGATCATCAAACCGGGAGCCGACATTGAGAATGAGGTCTGCTTCCACGATTGCCTTGTTCGCATAGGCGGTTCCGTGCATTCCAAGCATCCCGAGGGAGTATTCGTCGGTTTCCGGGAAGACTCCCTTGCCGAGGAGGGTCGTGGTCACCGGGCAGCCGAGGGTGCGGGCAAGTTTGTGCAACTCCTCGCCCGCCCGGGAGATCATGCAGCCCTGCCCGGCGAGAATGACGGGACGGCGGCTTTGCTGGATGAGCGTGGCTGCCCGCTCGACTGATTGTCCGTCAATCTCGAAGGCCCGTTCGGGGTGATACCCGGGCAGGTTGATGTCTGGATCAAGGTCTCCGTCGAAGGGGTCCTGGGAAACATTCTTGGGAATATCGATGAGGACAGGGCCTGGCCGACCAGTGGTCGCAATGTAGTGGGCTTCCCGGGCGATCCGTGGAAGATCATTGGTTTTCTTGACGAGGAAGTTGTGTTTTACCACGGGCATCGTGATGCTGAAGATGTCCGCTTCCTGGAAGGCGTCCTTGCCCAGCATCCAGAGAACTTGTTGGCCGGTGAGGACAATCATGGGCACGGAGTCCATCTGGGCCGTCATCAAACCGGTCACCGTATTGCCCGCTCCGGGACCGGAAGTTACCAATACAGCCGCGGGTTTTCCGGTCGCTCGTGCGTAACCGTCCGCCATGTGCACGGCACCCTGTTCGTGCCGGACGAGGACAAATTTCATGTTCGTCTCGACTGTTTCGAGGGCGTCAAACATGGGCAGGGCCGCTCCACCCGAGTAGCCAAAGATATATTCAATCCCCAAGTCATCGAGGGCCTTGAGGAGGGCTTGCGCTCCGTCTAGTTTCTGGTTTGACATGAAAATCGTATTTCTGGATGGAAAGTCTGTGATTTCAGTGAGATGTCGAGATGAAAATTGGAATATAATGAGAAAGATTGACCATTTTTAAATGGTGATCGCTGTAACATCGAGGTTTTTACGCAAAAGCTCGTTTTTTTCATCCGAGACAACAGCAAAAATCATCCTTTCACTACGTTGCAGGATGATTTTGGGCCGCTCTGTATTAGAATCGCGGCGGAGATCTCTCCCGGGCGTTTATTCAGGGGGCTCGACTTCCAACAGCTGGAGGATGGCTTCAATGGTAGCGAGGGCGTTCCCCTCCAGCCGGTTGTTGACGTATAGGTAGCCGCGCCGGCCGCGGGGTTGTTGCCGGAGTCTCCTGAGGAGCCCGGCGGCGGCATCACGGGTGGCGGTCTGCGGTTCGCGGACGCGGTCATAGGGAGAAAAGGATTCCACGGCCCTCGCGTAGCCGTGCCCACATCTGAGAAGAAGGCGGGAACCTACCGGGGCAGTATTGCGATCGGGGGGGCGAAGTTTGAGCTGGTGCTCGAGGGGAGGCATGCGCTGCCACTGGTTATAGACATGGCCTACCCCATGTTTGGCGAGCATGTCGAAATAGGCCTCCCCCAGAAGAGCGGCATTGCGGATCTCGACGCCAAAGTCCCACTCCCGGGTGGGAAGCTGAGAGAGAAATGTATCCAGGTCCCTTACGAAGTCGCGGCCTCGGTCATAGTCCCTTTTGTAAAAGCGTGAGAACTCGAACATGATAATTCCGGTCCGGTCGCGATAGGGAACGAGAGGTTTGAGAAAGGACTTCAGGAAAATATTGTGGTCGAGATAGCAAGGGTTGACCTTTCCGGCCAGGTCCCCGTGTCTCCGGTGCTTCGGAAAGTTCTTTATGGTAATGGTGTCTGTCACCTTGTGGGAGAACCGGAATCCCGCCGGCACCTGCTCCGTGATTCCCTGCAGGTATTGCTGATCGGGAAAGCGGTAGAAGGAGGAATCGAGGCAGACGCTTGAGAATACTTCGGCATATTCGCTGAGGCACTGTTTCTCGAAACGCGACTTGGCGATCCTGTTCCGGTAGAGGTAGCGGTCGGGTTCATAGAGCTGTCCGATCCAGCCGGGATATTTCCAGGAAGACGTTCCGAGGAAGATGCCCGCCTTGGCGAGGCCTTCAAGGGCCGGACGGAGAGTGCGGATTTCAGTCATCGCCCTGACCGGTTGCCGCCCCGGGAACGCTCCCAGTCTGGTCGGGCAGGGTCAGTGTATCGGGGAATTTTTCCTTCCAGCAAAGGAGCGCGGTTCGAATCTGCTCCTCCTTGCGACTTGGGGAGAGCTCCCACACGTAGGGCATTTCAGGTTTGAAGTGGGAGAGAAGTTGTTCATACCCGATAGTACCAGTGAAGGGAACGCGGTGGTCGCGGTGGGGCCATCTAACATCATGCACATGAGAGCCGATCAGGTGGGCTTTCATTTCCCGGAGCCAGTGATCGTGTTCGAGGAGATTGAGGTTGTGCTTGAGTTGAACGTGCCCGAAGTCGTGCCAGTAACCGACCCAGGGATGGTTTTCAAAGTGGCTCTGGAGAGCGACCATTTCCTCTTCGTTGGGGACGTCCTCATATCTGGAACGAGACTCGATAGCCAGCTTCACCTTGTATTCGGCGGCTTTGTCGGCGAGTTGCTCGAGGGCATCAATGGCGCGCTGATAATAGAGAGGTCCGGTCTTGGTGCGTTTCTTTACGCATTTGAGCCTGAGTTTTTCGTAAGCCCGTTCTTGTTGCCTCCCGTCTTTTGTCATCCGGGTGAGCCGCCCCGTCCACTTGTCATGGCGCATCAGCGGAACGGAACCCATGTGGAGAACGATGTAACGGGCCTGGAATTCAGCTGCGAGTTCGAGTGACTTGAGGGTCATGCTCATAGCGCGATTCCTGTCGAAGCTGCGATGGGATGTGAANTCGTAGGCGTCNGGAGCATCGATCATCACTTCCACNGGAGATGGGAAGTAATTGTGNACTCCGCAGCACTGGAACGCNCCACCTTGGAAAGCCCTGCGGATTCCGGGCAATTTGGTGACGGTCATCCCGTGGCTGAGCTCTATATGATCGACCCCCAAGCCGAGGATTTCATCGATCATGGGCTCGCCATCAGTGTGGCGTGAGTTGTTCCAGCAGGTGGAGAACGCAAGCATGCNNAGGAACGCCCTCTAGTCGGCGTGCCGCCAAAGATCTAGGCTAAACCGTGGTTTTCTNCCTGTGCAGGCTCATCCGGCACGCTGCGGNAGGGCTGAGAGGCGGGAGCGGCGGTGCAGGCGGAAGAGATAGAGACTGTTGCAGAAAAAGAGGNCTGCGAGAAAGGCCACGGCCAGCTGCATGACGCCCATCGTGGAGACGTGATCATCATGNGCCATGGCACGNGCGACCTCGGTCATNCGGAGGGCATTATGGACGAAGTCGGCTTCNCCNCTGCCGATCGCGGTATCGACATATTCGCTGTTTACGGTGGCGTGCGGNAGAAATCCTTGCTGTCCCTTGTAGATCACCGGCACGGCGAACAGGAGCGCCACCGCGATGCAGAGGTTGGCTATCAGGATGATGGGAAGTCTTCCCCTGGGGGACTGTCCCGGGGAGTTAGGAGTGGGAGTGGGGGTAGTGGAGGTCATTGACTGAGGCTGGTGGGATCGATGGCCAGGACGAATTCGCCGCGTGGNGCNCGATCGTTAAAGCTCGGTAACAACTTCAGGATTTCATCGCGATATATGTTTTCGTATTTTTTAGTTAACTCTTTTGAGACGCTAACCTTAACACGAGGATTAAGATTACTTAATAGTTCAAGAGTNGAAACAAGGCGGTGNGGAGACTCGAANTAGATGGAGGTGTGCCNCCTNTNCAGGGCCGCCTGGAGTTCACGCTCTCNCTTNCCTTTCTTAAAAGGTAAGAATCCCCCGAAGGTAAAGGGATACGGAGGGAAGCCTGAACTAACNAGCGCCGTGGTGATTGAAGTGGCNCCGGGAAGGACCTGNAACGAGATGTCCGCCTCGATGCACGCGCGGAGAAAGCGGTGCCCCGGATCCGAAAGGCAGGGNGTGCCGGCGTCCGAGACTACNGCNATGTAGTTGCCGGCCTGTGCCTTGCGGATCAGTTCCGGAGTCCGCCGTTTTTCGTTGTGATCGTGCAGGGAGACGAGAGTTTTTTCAATCTGGTAATGGTTGAGCAGTTTTCGCGAGTGCCTCGTNTCTTCGCAGGCGATGAGATCNGCNCGGCGGAGAGTTTCGAGCGCCCGAAGCGTNATGTCCCCCAGGTTTCCGATCGGAGTCGGGACGAAGGACACGAGAGGGTCAGGACGATCATCGGACATGCAGNAGCTATAGAGGCGCGCGCGTCCGGTCGAAAGACCAGAAGTTCACCGCNCTCTGCAGCTGGATCGAGGTGTCGAGGCTTGCTGCTTCGCCCGCTTCACATCAAAAGCCGTCCGCGAGCCTGGNCACGACCGCTTCCGAGGCGCGTTTGAGGGCGTCGATGAGAGCGGTCTGGCGGGCGGCCTGGGTGTTGGCGTCGAGGAAGAAACGCGTCTCCCCAATGGATTTTCCGCGGGCGAGAACCTTTGTCGGGTTGTCGATGTCGACAAGGGTCCAGACGAGGTGCACTTCCATTTCCAGCTCTTCCGAGCGCAGGACGTCCAAGCGGGTGGAACGGGCCTGGCGGTAGGTGACCCGTTGGAGGGTNGTGAGAAGACGGGCGTCCGCATTCTCTGGCTTGGAGATCCGGTAAGTGCCATCACGGGTAATGGCATCAATAAGGGANTTGGTCGCATAAGCAGAGGCCCGTGGGAGCTGTGTGTCATTTTGGACGAGAGCGACCTCAAGGNAGTGTAATGATTCGAGGTGGGCGGGTTTTGAGCCGCCGACACGGTATTGTGCGCAGTTGCTCTGAAGCAGNAGCAGGGTCGCCATCGCGGCGAGGCACAGNNGGGAGCTCGTCCNCGGTGCTGNNCCTGGCGTGGANTTCATTCGCTTACTCATTCACGCCTAGGGTCTTGAGGCGTGCCTTGGCCNGTTCGTGCAGGTCTCCGCTTTTGGTCATGCGGAGAACTTCACGGTAGTAGATGGCAGCGGAGTAGCCCTGTTCCTTCTCGAAGTAAAACTCACCGATATCGAAATTGCGTTGAATCTCCCGGGAGCGGATCTCGGTCAGCTTGAGGGNTGCNTCGGCTGCCTGCTTGGTGCCCGGGTAGGATTGACGGAGGTCTTCGAAAGCGTGCAGGGCGCGGTCNAGATTGGAGTTGTCCNGGTTGCCGCGGCTGGCGCCTGTGAGGAGGAGGTTGCCGATCTGGAACTGGGCCGCGGGTGCGTAGGAGGAGCGAGGATAATCATCGACGACCTGCTGATAGGCGGTGATCGCCTCGTCCACCTTGCTCTTCTTGGCCCCGTAGACCTTTCCGATGGTAAACTGGGCCTTGGCTGCGGTCACGGCCTGGGGAGCATTGTCCCGGACAGTTTCGAGCATNCTGACGATCTTCTTGGTTTCGAGCTGGGGCCTCATCCAGAGGAGNCTCGTNGTCAGCTGGCCGCTGGCCGCGGCNTGGGCAACCTTNTCCTGGCTGTCTCGNGCCTCGGTGTAGAGAGAGGAGCCTTGGTGGCGCGTAATCACCTGNCCGTAGGCCTCGAATGCCTCCTCGAGGTCNCCTGCTTTCTCANGAAGNTGGGCCTGCCTGAAGCGAGCCTTCGCAGCCGTGGAGGAATGNGGNTAACGNCTCGCGGTTTGNTCGTATAGCNTGAGGGCNTTTTTATCGCGNCCACGCTGGTCGGCTGCCTGGGCAGCGTTGAAGAGGACCTGGGCAGCCGAGTCGAGACGATTGGAGCTNCCCGCNACCTGNAGGAGCGTCTCNGCATCCTGNGAGCAGGAGGTCAGGAGACACCCTCCCAAANCAGCGAAGAGGAAAACACGGCGGAGACCGGTCATGGACGGAAGCCTAGTGGGGCATTCGGAAATTCCAATCGCGATTTTTCATTGCTCCTAAGGAATGTGAACAACGAGGGAGGTGTTGGAATACCAGTGCACCGGGAAGCATCCGGAGACAGGGATTTCATTGGGCGCTGCGCATCCGTAGAAGAGTTTATTCGCCCAGTTGCCGGGCCCGGGCGCTCGCTGCATTCACAGCTTCGATGCAGGCGGCGCGAAAGGCGCGCGACTCGAGCGCCTCNAGGCCGGCGATGGTCGTGCCTCCGGGGGAGGTGACCATGTCCTTGAGGACAGCAGTATGCTGACCGGTGGATTGCACCATCGCTGCCGCGCCGAGGACGGTCTGCACCGCGAGTTCCCGGGCCTGTTCACGGGGCAGGCCGCATTGCACCCCACCGTCAGCGAGAGCTTCGATGAAGAGGTAGACGTAGGCCGGNCCACTTCCNGANAGTCCTGTCACGGCATCCATCANCGACTCTTTGACNTCTACGGCTACNCCAACGGCACCAAGAAGACCTTGGGCCGTGGCCGCGTCCTCCGNGGTTGCGGTTTTTCCCCGGGTGAAAGCGGCGGCACCCTGGCCTACCAGTGACGGGGTGTTCGGCATCGAGCGGATTATCCGAGCCCCTTCTCCAGCTTCACGTTCGAGGGTCGCTACGGTCAGCCCCGCGGCAACGGAAATTACGAGCAGTGTTTCCGTGCTGCTTCCGGATTCTCTAATCTGCCGGAGAGCGGCAGCGATATCGTGGGGCTTCACTGCCAGGAGCAGGACGTCCACAGCGGTGGCAACTTCCGCCACAGAGGAGGCAGTGGTGACGTCTCTCTCGGCTGCGAAGGAGGAGAGAGCATCCGGGACGACGTCGTAGGCGACCACGTCGGCGGCTCTGACTGCGCCGGCATCAATCGCGCCCGTGGTTAAAGCGCTGCCCATTTTTCCACAACCGACAAGTCCGAGTTTCATGAGCAGAGTCTTCGGTCAGTCACGACAGGATTCAAGTTTCTTGGATCGGATACAGTGGGTGCGCACCACTTTTCCGGACGCTTTTCCTTGAGAACTGCGCGAAGGGGGGAAAAGTGAGGGTCATGCGCTTAAACTGGAAGCTATACCTGATCGTGGGGGTGTTGAGCTGCCGTTTGGGAGCAGTGTTTGCCGAGGCGGAGGAGCCTTCCGAGAGGACGGCGAACCTCCCGGATGGGAAAGAACCGTTTACGATAGACAAGGTAATCCATCCGCTAGCGGCCAAGCTGCCTCCCCCTGAATTCCTCGATGAGATCGTATCCATCCCCATGGCAATCTCATCGCGGAGTAGTCTGGCATCACGCCACGTCCTGCAGGGGCTGGCCTATATCCAGGCAGCCTGGGACTTTGAGGCTTACAGGCATTTCTGTGAAGCGGTCAAGGCGGATCCTGACTGCCTGATGGCCTACTGGGGGATTGGACTGGCACTCGCGGCACCCAATAACGAGTTCGCTGCGCAGCGACAGGTTGCGGTCTTAAGGATGATTGAGCTGGTTGACGCTAAAGTCGAGGTCGGCGGAAAATTGCTGCCGGTCGCAAGTAAGCTGGAGCAGAGGTACGCGCTGGCGCTGGCAGAGCTTTTTGCCTTGCGAGGAAATTCCCAGGAGGCGTTCAGGAAGCTGTCTGCCGATTTTCCCAACAACCTGCAGGCGAAGTGCCTTTCTATCTACCTGCAGCGGGACGGTTTTGATGAATTCGGACCGAGGGCCGGTCAGGAAGCGGCGATGGAGGCGATGGAGGCAGTCGTGAAGGATAATCCAGACAATGTTGGGGTCCTTACGTTCTGGGTGATGTTACACGCGGAGGCTCCCGAGGCCACGACGAAGCTCCGTGAGGAAATCCTGCCGGTAGTTCGCAAGATTGCGCGGAAAGCACCGGCATTCCCTCCTTACCAGCATCTTCTGGGTCACTTCGAGTGGCGTTGCGGAAATCACTTCCTCGCCGAGGCGGCCCTGAGTCGAGCGACCAAGCTCTACTCCGACCACATGAAAAGGCACCAGCTGAGTCTCCACGATTGCAGCGGCTGGATTCGCACTCAGCTCTACCTCGCCACGGCAATGCAGAGCCGGGGCCGCTTCGAGCCTGCCATGGCGATCGCGCGGAACCTGTCCAATTTTGAGATCGATCCGGAACGTCTGGGCTCGGCAGGGGCAAACATGGTGGTTTGGGAAGGACGTACGTTGCCCGCGAGGCTCTATGTCGCCCGTGGGCAGGAGGGAGACTTTGAGAGGGCAATTGCGAGCTTGCCGAGGAAGGACGACCCGCTCCTGATGAAGATCAAGGACCGCACCCTGTCTGTGTTTTATCTTGAGTGCCTGATGCAGTATCTTGAGTGCCGGCGGGCCCTCGCTGCTGGAGACCTGGAAGCTGCCCAGAAGGATCGGACGACGATGGATAAGATTCTTCTTCGGATGGAAGGTTACGGGGAGAATGCAACCAAGAGTTCATCCATTTCCGAGTATGTGCGCGCCTTGAACGGGTTGAAGGTATACGCTGCCGAAGCCCGGGGACTGATCGCGCAGGCCAAGGCTAGTCCTGGAAGCGGGGAGCATATCGCACGGAGCTGGTTCCAGTCCGCGGTAGAGAAACAGCAGCGCCCCTCACTTTTGATGCCCCCGGTTGTGGTTTCTCCGATGGAGGTCCGTCTGGCCGAGTTTTACGGGATGAGTGGGAAGTACGAGAAGGCGGCCGAGATCTACCAAGCTGCCCTGCGGCGACGCCCGAATGACCTGGCTGCCCTGATGGGTTATCGCGATGCTCTCGCGAAGATAGGCCGCGGGGACCATGCCCTTCGGGTTGACGAGATTATCAACGCGGTAAAAAGGTGAGCCGACTGACGTTTCTCAGGCGTTTTCTACTTCCTGCCTCGTTATTCCACGCATTTCAAAGGCCCTGAGGATCGTGGCCTCGATCAGGTTGGCGGGGCAGGACGCACCGGCTGTCACCCCGATAATGACGTGTTCACTGGCGAAGAGCTTGCCAGCGTAGTTGCTCTTGACCTCGGCCTTGGCGTCGAGATCATAATTGGCGATTGTTTCCATCGAGGCGAGACAGTCCGCGTCACGGATAAAGAAGGTCGGTAATTGTTCCTGACCGATTTCGACAAGGTGAGAGGTGTTTGAGCTGTTGTACCCTCCGACCACGAGCAGAAGGTCCATGCGCTCACGCATCATGTCAAAAAGGGCATCCTGGCGCTCCTGGGTGGCCCCGCAGATGGTGTCAAATACCTGGAAACTGTCAGCTGATCCATCACGGGTGGCAATCGCCTCACTGATGCGGCGCTGCATTTCTTCCGTCTCGCTTTTGAGCATCGTAGTCTGGTTGGCGACGCCGACGTCCCGGAGGTGCTCGTCTGGATCAAAACCCTCCGAGGTTGCCCCTTTGAAGTAAGTGAGAAACTTGTCACGGTCGCCGCCATTGCGAATGTAGTCACAAAGGTAGTCGCACTCCTCAAGTGTCAGGACGATCAGATAGTGCCCCTTTTGGTCATCGCCCCGGGCTCGTGAGGCGGTGGCCCTGGTTTCCTCATGGCCTTTTTTCCCGTGAATGATCGAGGTGGCTCCGCTCCGGGCGTAGGTGCGGACCCGGCGCCAGACTTTCATTACATCACCACAGGTCGTGTCGATAACATAGCAGCCTGCCTCCTCAATCTTGGCCATGAAGGAGGTAGGGGCCCCGAAAGCGGGCACGATCACGACATCGTCCTCGGTGAGCTCCTCGTATTGATCGTTCATCTCCTTCCACGGCAGCGATTCGATGCTCATTTCCTCGAGCTGCCGGTTCACTTCCGGGTTGTGGATGATCTCGCCTATCAGAAAAATCCGGTTTTCCGGGAAGACTCGACGAGAGGCGTAGGCCAGGTCGATGGCGCGTTCCACGCCGTAGCAGAAGCCAAATTGCTGGGCCAGTCGCAAGGTCGTTTGGCCGATAGTAAGCGTCCCGCCACCCTTGCGCATTTTTTCGACGATGGGCGAACGATAGTGTCTCTCGACCTCGGCCTGCACCTCCGCCATGACCTCGGGTCGGCGTACGTTCACGCGTTTGCGCTTGGATTGGGCGGGGGTGTCGCTCACGGGTAATTAATGGCAGCGTCGGGACGCAATTCAAGTGCCGGCCTGCTGGGAGAAGCGCTTATTGTAGAACATGGGCGGGGGCAAGAGCTTCCTGACGGGCACGGAACCTTCTCGGACTTGTTCTTGAGAATTATTACTTCTCTCCGGGGAAGCGGTCGGGGATCGGGCTGGCGATGTGCTTGTGCATGCGTGCAGCATAGCCATTTGGCCGCGCGGGGACGTCAGGATCGTTGGTAGGGAGCGCCAGGATTCTCTGCTTGAGGGGTTCCAGGATGGCCTGTGGCTGATGATCGAGAGCATTGAGAGCCGCGACAGCATGAAAGGCGCTGGAGGAGGTGGGATCGCTGTTAGAGAGGAGGACTTCCAGGGCGGTTTTCCGCTGCTTCTCCGATGCAGGATAGGTGGCCAGAGTCTCCGCGGCCGCAATCTGGACGCTCGGAGACGGGTCTTTCAGGAGGGCAGTGAGCTCCTTGCTGAGGGTTTTGCTCATATGTTCACCCAGATAGAGGCAGGCAAGGGCGGCCCAGTAGCGCTGGGCCGGGAGTTCAGCCTTGAGCATCCTTTCGATTTGATCCGACTGCGGATCGCTCTGCAGGAGAAGGTCTGCAGCTTTTCGAATGTCCGCCAGTGGGTAGGCCTCTTGCTTGCGGGCAAGATCTCCGGGAGTGATTCCGTGCTTCCGGGCAAGGTCATGGAACATGCCTTCAGGCAGGAGAGCGACATCGTGAGTGGCCTTCATGTGCGCGTACAGTGCTTCACGCATTTCGATGAGCGTTTTGCGCGCTTTTGGATCAGAGGCCAGGTTCTTGGTCTCATGGGGATCTACGGTGATGTCGTAAAGTTCCTCCGGGGACTTTCGTTTCCAGAAGGCGGACTGCACCGCATTGAGCTTGCCTTCCCGGTAGAGACGGCGCCACAGGCGGGTTGTCTGCGTCTCCATCTGGTAGTGGAGGAACTGGCCATGGGGCAGGTGGGGCATGAAGTTCCTTATGTAGACATACTTTCCATCAATGACAGTGCGGGAGCTGTCGGGACGTTCATCCATGCGGCCGCGGAAACCGAATGAGCATCTTGGTTTCCTGGGGACGTGTTTGCCGAGGAAAGCCCGGCCCTGCTGGAAACCGGCGGGCTGTATGCCGGCGAGGGAGAGCATGGTGGCGCCGAGGTCAACGAACCCGACGAGGCGATCGCTGGTTGCACCAACCTTGTATTCCGGCGGGCGGAGGTTTTTCCACTTTTCGGGAATGTGCACTATCATTGGGACGTGGAGCCCGCTCCATCCCGCGTAGCGTTTTCCGCGCGGCATGCCGGAGCCGTGATCGGCCCAGAAAATAACGATGGTATCCTCGGTGAGGCCTGCCTTGTCGAGGGCCTTCAGATGAGCTCCGAACCACTCATCCATCTGGGTCAGGCGGTCATAATACTGGGCCCAGTTGTTGCGAACTTCCGGGGTGTCGGGATGGTAGGGGGGTAGTGGTGCCCCGGCGGGGTCATGCGAGGTCCTGGCGTTCCGGGACCGGATCCGGCTTTCGTGCGTACAGGTCTGGTTGAAGATGGCGAAAAAGGGTTGCCCGTCCTTGCGTTTCCGGTAGTGGGCCCTGTTGGAGGACTCATCCCAGATTTCGCGGATGTTGTGTTCGATATTGTAGTCAGTCTTGGAGTTGTTGGTGCAGTAGTAGCCAGCCTCCCGGAGGAACTCCGGATAAAACTTGAGCCAAGCGGGCCGCGAGGCCTGTGAACGCATATGGTGCGCGCCGAGAGAGGGGGCATACATCCCGCTGATGATGGTGGTGCGGGCCGGGGCACAGACCGGGGCGGTGGAGATGGCGTTGAGGTATAGCAGCGATCTCTTGGCGAAGGCGTCGAGGTTCGGTGTGTCGGCGTATTTGTCGCCGTAGCAACCGAGGTGGGGACCGTGGTCCTCGGCGGAAAGCCAGAGGATGTTGGGGCGTGCCTCACCCGCTGCAGGGAGAACCAGGATGCCCAGGCAAAGGAGGGGGATCAGAAGAATGAATGAGTTCTTAGCTATCATGGTGTGGAAACNGGAGGTAGTTCCTGGCGTTTTCATAGCAGATGCCCCGGATGAGAGAATCGANAAGATCCTGATCCTCCGGGATTTCTCCGTTTTCTACGTCAGTGGCTACNAGGTTACAGAGGAGGCGGCGGAAATATTCGTGGCGAGGGTAGGAGAGAAAGGAGCGGGAGTCGGTAAGCATGCCGATGAAACGGGGAAGGAGGCCGATGGCTGCGAGCGTCTGGATCTGATCGGTCATTCCCTTCAGGGTGTCATTATACCACCATGCAGATCCCCATTGGATGCGGGCAGGGGTGGGCCCTTCCTGGAACGAGCCGCAAGCCGCGGCAAAGAGCGCATTGTCGCGGGGATTCAGATTGTAGAGAATGGTCTTGGGTAGAGCGTTCACGCGGTCCAGCAAATCCAGGAACCTGAGCAGGGATTCTCCCTGTGGCCAGTCGCCGATGGTGTCGAATCCCGAATCGGCTCCCAGTGTGGCGAAGAGCCGTGAGTTGGGATTGCGGACTGGGGCGAGATGAAGTTGCATCGTCCAGCCCCGCTCGGAGTTCCAGCGCCCGATGTGCTGCATCATGAAGGCGGTGAACTGGTCGACATCAGCTGCGTTGACGTCGACTCCGCTACGCGCGTTCTGGAAAATGGTATTGGCTGATTTTTCCGTGCACGGTTCGGCAGGACAATAGCGCATCCCATGATCGGAGAGACGGCAGCCCGCATTGTGGAAATCGTCGTGGCGTTTTCGCAGTGCGTTGAGGAGGTCGCTCAGGGAATTGATTTCGATGCCGCATTCCTCACCAAGCTGATCACAGAACGGGTTGAGGATTTGGGGGCGATCGACCATGACGGCCTTGTCAGGGCGGAACGTGGGGTAGATCCTGGTCTCGAGGTCGAGGGCGGAGCAGGCTTCGTGGTGAGCGAGAGTGTCGGATGGATCATCCGTAGTGCCCACCGTATCTACCTGAAAGCGATTCAGTAACCCGTGTGCACAGAAATCGTCGTCGGCAAGTCGCTCATTCGCGGCATGCCAGACCTCCTCCGCGGTGTCTGGTCCGAGCAGGGTCTCGATTCCGAAGCACCTGCGGAGTTCCAGATGAGTCCAGTGAAAGAGGGGATTGCCTATGGTATAGGGGATGGTCTCCGCCCACGCCTGGAATTTCTCGCGGGGAGAGGCCGATCCCGTGATGTGGGACTCGGGTATCCCGTTGGCCCGCATGGCCCGCCACTTGTAGTGATCCTCGCCGAGCCAGAGAGAGGTTATGTTCTCCCAGCGCTGGTTTCCGGCAACTTCTTCCGGCGGGAGGTGGGTGTGATAGTCGATGATGGGCTGTCTTGCGGCCACCTCATGGTAAAGGCGCTCGGCGGTCCCGCTATGCAGGAGGAAGTTTTCGTCGAGAAATGCGCGCGGCATGACCTCAGGATAGGGATCTGCCTAGAGGGAGAAAGCCGCAATTTACCGGAAGAGTGGAGAGCTTCAGTTGGGCCGTTCTGCAACGAGGCGGTAATAAAGGCTGCCACTTTCATGCGGCGTCATCACCCGCTCGGAGCGGGCAGCGGAGTCGGCCTGAATAACTGCAAACTCGGACCAGGTGATAAGGTCGGGGCTTTCCTCAATGGTATAGCGAATTCCCGGCCGGGCATGGAACTGGAGGACAAGCCCGGTTCCGGGATCCCGGTCGAACGAAAACTGCAGGAAACTTGAAGGGTCGGTGGGGTCGGTGTTGCTGCGGTATTCAAAAAGGTTGGACCGGAGGTCGTTGTCGAGGTCTCCAAGAGTATCGGTCGGAGAGTCGGGATCGAGGCCATAGGTAATCTCCCAGCGGTCCGGGATCCCGTCGCCATCGCTGTCAGCATCGGGATCAACCGTGTTGGGTCCGGCGGGCGATTGGAAGGGGAGAGGGCCTATGTTCGCACCCCCATCGTTCAGACGACCTGAGGAAACCCCCGCTCGTTCCACGCCCCAGGTAACCTCGTCTATGATGGAGGCGCTTCGGGCCTGGTGCAGGCGCAGGGTTTCGCCGTCGGAGTGCAGCCCGAATGGAAGATGCCCCGGCCCGAATCCACCATCTGCGATAAACCGGACAAATCCTCCCGGACTGATGAAACTCAGGGGGGGAATCGCATACTGGTCTATGCCGCCGGTTGTCAGGTTGTCGGTGAGTCGGAGCCCGGCGAGGGCAATGGGTCGGGAGCTCGAGATGTTGTAGAGTTCGACGAAGTCCTCTTGTCCTTCCC
Organism: Roseibacillus sp.; assembly: GCA_002721695.1. GTDB lineage: Bacteria > Verrucomicrobiota > Verrucomicrobiia > Verrucomicrobiales > Akkermansiaceae > Roseibacillus_B. The sequence continues at coordinate 117,622 of PBLI01000016.1, forward strand.
CGGGGTTGGCGAGCCATTCATTGATACGCAGGCTGGTTGCTCCAGTGAGGGCTGCACTTCCTGAGTTGGTGCCTCCGGGCGTAGGGCTGGCGAGAAGTTGCCAGTTGGAATCGGTGGCTCGGCCGATCGTGAAGCCGGGGATCTGGTTGCCGTAGTGCAGGCGGTCGAGTTCCCTGCCCTCGGGATCAAAGAGGTAAACTTCCCCGCCCTCCGGGACAAGGGGAGAGGAAATGCTCAATGCTCCGGGCTCGTTGGAAGGAGGGCGCGAGGGGTCCAAGGCGATGACGAGATGGCCATTTCCTGCAAGATCGAGGCTGTCTGGAAAGGACCAGCGGGGTGCGCCACGGTGACCTAAGGCAAGGCTGTGGTGGGCTAGTGGGTAGGCTGACGCCCGGGTGTTGCTGATCTCAAGCCAGCCCGGACGGCCTGCTTGACCGGCTTGAAACTCGTTAATGCGCAATGCTTCGTTCCGGCGAAGGTAATTCGGGGCCCCGGGGCTTGCGGAGTATTCGAAGACCTGAATTGCGTTGCCGCCATCCGGATAGCGGCCCGAGGAGATGTCTTCGAACTGGGCCGGGTAGGTGAGGGTCTCAATTTCGAGTCCATTGCGGTCAATCAGTTCAAGGGTGCCTCCCCCGGCCTGGAGGCGCAGGTCCAGCTGGCGAGCACCACTGTCGTCCCCCGCCCAGAGGCGTAGATGCCCCTTTGGAGGAAGGAAGGAAAGGTAGGCATAGCGGGCGCTGGCCGTGCCATGACGAATGTGCAGGTGGTGGAGAGCAACGGGACGGGTCCCGTCCGTGTTATGCAGCTCAAGCCAATCGGAATCACCCGGGACGCGGTTGGTCATCCACTCGTTGAGGGTGATTGCACTCTGTGGAGCGAGAAGAGCGGGGGGGGCGTTGAGAAGCCCGGGGGTGGGGGTGGTGAGTTGCCAGCCGTCGAGGCCCCGCGCGAGGGAGAGGTCAGCGATCTGGGCACCGTAGGTTAAGGCATCTGTCCGGACCCCTGATGGGCTGTTCAGGAAGATGGTGGCACCATCGGGATCGAGGTCGAATCCAGTGTTGAATCCGGGAAGACCGGGTGCCGTGGAAAACCAGATCACGAGATATCCTCCGGCGGGAATTTTCGCCCCGGAAGGGAATGTGAACTTTCGAGGACTCCCCCCGTCATCGCTCAGGCCCCAATCAGCAAGGCTGAGGTCGTCCGGACCGGGATTGCGCAGTTCGAGGAAGGAGGGGAATTCGTCACCCAGTTGCAACGCGCTCCGATTATTTGCGAGGACCTCGTTGATCAGGACTGGTGGTGGAGGAGAGGCAGGCTCGGNTTNGCCGGGACTGCCATCTNCATTAACGCTGGCACTCCAATTGGCGGCGTCATTGGAGTCCGCATCGGGATTGAGGAGGACAAGGGAGTGTCCACCGCCATCGGGAGTGGTTGGCCATCCCTCGCTGTCCGCATAACGCACCGAGTGAACGGTATTCCCGAGACTATCCAGGATGCGCAGTCGTTCGCCACCATTCGAGAGTGAGCCCGAGAAGGTGCCGAAGACGTCCACACCCGGGTAATGGGCGGTGAAGGCGTCCAGATTGTCGTTGGAGGNAAGAACGAGCCGCTCCCCGGCCGCGAGCACCGCACCCTCCGCAAANGTGAAGCCTATTCCCCGCAGGCTCATCTGGTTGAGGTCGACCGGCAGGTCCCCAACNTTCTCAAGCTCCACGAATTCAAGGGCGGTGGGGCCAGCAGGATTGTACATGATTTCTCTGATGCAGAGAGCAGGAATGTCGGNGCTCCTGTGGAAGGTGGCCTCGGTCAGTGCGCTCCACTCNCCATTGTGGAAGGTCCTGGCCTTGATGTGCTGGGACCGTGAGATCGGAAANGGCCGGNTGTAGACAAGGGCTTCCGGGTCGGGCTGCCCGGCATTCTGCCGGCCNACCTCNAGGACCGTCGAGTTGAGGAAGTCGGAACTGCCGAGGCCGTCATTGAGCCCGTGGACGGCNAGGATGTTACTGCCGACCCTGAGTTCGCCGAGGAACTCTGTCACATTGAAGGAGTTTAAGTTGACCGCACCNGCGTCAGGGTTGTTCGCGGTGGCGCTGGAGTTCCATGTGAGGGTGGCAGGGGCATTAGGTCCGATGATCCGGATGCCATTGAGAAAGGCGGCAAAGCCATCATCAAAGCGGGCACGGAGTTGCATGAAGTTAACGTCTTCGAGGTCCGCTGCCGTCACCGTGAACGGAATGCGGATGTAGCAAGACGTATTCTCGTTGTTCATTTCCGACTCCACGTNGATCTCGATGAGGTTGCGGTAGTCGTCTTGCTCGTCGTAGCCAACGCCGCCGGTCCCGAGGGTCCAACCTTCATCAGAGAAAGGCTCNTTTGCCCCGGTCCAGGACCTTCCAAGGCTGTCGTTGGCAGGGATAAGGACCCTTCTGGAGTCCTGTTCGGAAACCAGTTCGCGCGAGAATCCCCCGGCATCGGGATCGAGCGGGCTGCGGGGATCCCTGCCATTNGTGGTGTAGTATATGGTGCCCCCCGGGGCAGANATTGTGAGCAGGGCCGCCGATGAAACAGGGCCTCCGAACTGGCTGAACACAGGAGCCTCGTCGGAGCGGTAGAGATCTGCATCGCGCATGTCGCCGATGATGACGCCGCGCCGGTTGGGAACCCAGTTGGTTCGGATTTGAGTGCTCATATTCGGCAGCACGGAAGACATCTCGTTTCGCAGTTCCTCGTAACGCTGGAGGTTGCGGTCATCTTCGAATGGACCGCCGTTGAAGAAGAGCTTGTGGACGCGGTCGGCCCAGCGAAGGCGAAATTCAGGGCTGGCGAGGAGGGAGCGGTAGAGCCGGGCAATATCAGACCCGCCCCCAAGCTCTCCGGTCAGGGTGTTCCCATTGACGGAGCGCCCCTGATTGCCCAGNGACCACTCGGCGTCCCAGACATAGAAGCGGAAACGCGCTCCGGGAACGCGCTCCCGGGCAGCCCTCCAGTTGTTGTGCGGCCAATCTCCGGTGTAGCCGTAGACATTGACGAGCAGGTAGTCGATGAAGTTGTCGACATCGAGGACCTCGAGAGCTGCCTGGTAATTGGCTGGATCNCTCAGGTCACGCTGCACCACGGTNCGCATGTTATTCCAGGCGACGGAATCGCCCTCGCGGACTTCCCCGAACTGGGCGATGACATCCCAGTCGTTGTCCCCCCCGTGCCACGAGCGCATGAAGTCATCATCGATGCGTTCGGTAGGATTGTAGTATCCCTTGTAGTCGCCATTGATGAAAAGGTTCACGAAGTTTCCGCGGGCGCCCACCCGGCCGGACTCGATCTGCATACGGCGCATGTATTCGTCGACCACGAAGGGATTGCTGTGGTCGTTCATTCCGGCGCGAAGAGTGATCCGGTCGTAGATCTTCACCGGTGATCCCTCGAAAAAAGGGTATTCCAGCATTGTTGGGCCATAGTCGCCGCGAAAATAGAGCCGGAAGGAGTACTTGGACCGGGGGGGGCCGGCATTGGGATCGTAGCGCCCGCGGATGTAGTCCCCCCCCTGGACGCGAAGACCGCAGTTGACCTGAAAGCCGCTGTTGTCCGGCTTGATGAGCTCGGCCGAAACAGGGCGTTCCCACGCGATTCCCCGGTTGGGAGTGTTCCGTGGCTCCTGAATGCCGGTGCTTCCCCAGAGGTTGCTGTTGTCGGTGGAGAGGGAAACCACCGGCAGGGAGCGGATGGCAGCAGAGGCGTTGTAGAGATAGGTGTGGGTGACTACCCGGGATGGGAGTGCTCCAGTCCGGAAGGAAGCCGCCCGGACAATGCGGGTCGTCGAGATTCGAATGGGTCNGGAATACACTGTCCCGTTGCGGGAAGTNGGTTCACTACCATCGGTGGTATAACGAATGGTTGCACGGGGATCGTTGGAGGTGAGATGGAGGTCGAAAGGGCGGCTGTAGAATCCACGTGCAACATTGGCATGGGGTGGATCGAGTGCTTCCGAGACAGAGCTCGTGCCATTGGTGCTTCGAGGGGTGGGGTTGGAATAATAAACCCAGCCCCCGGCNTTTTCGCGGCCGTAGGAGTAGTTATTGCGCTGGACCGGGTAGACCGGAGAGAGCTGATCGGCCACCGCGCGGGGAAGTTCGGGAGTGAGGAGTGCGAGGTGTTCACCGGACGCGGANAGCTTGAAGTTNGTATGGATTTCACCCTCCCGGGGCGGCCGNCGATCCTTGCCGGATGCAAAAACGAGGAGGTATTCCCCGCCNNNGATGNCCCGGGCGGGNAAGACGAATTTGCTCGGTTCNTCCTCATCGTCAGTGAGTGCCCAACCTTCGAGGTCAATNGCGANATCCCCGTAATTGTGCAGCTCNATCCAATCAGAGGCTTCTCCGTCCTCATCCTTCAGTCCGTCCCGGTTGGCGGCCATGAACTCGCTGATTCTGAGGCTGCTGTCGCTGGCATTGGGATCNAGGGTGTAGGACCAGCCGGTTCCGACAAAGCTGTTTGGGTCGGCGGCGAAATCGACGATGCCGTGGTCAGGCGCCCAGCTGATAGGAAGGGGTCCGGGCGGCAGTGCATCGAAGGTAAAGAGGTAAGGTCCACTCCCGGACCCGGTGAGNGTGGTGGCGGGAACGCCACCGGCGAGGAGGTCGCCAGCGTTCACGCCGCTGACCGGCTCGGAGAAGTCCACTGATATTTCACGGATTTGCCGGATCGTAAGGCCGCGAGGAGGNAGGATTCCGCTGGTCACCGGAGGAACCAGGTCGACCACTACGTAGTTGCGTGCTTCGCCGGGCCCATTGGCATCGAACGGGTTGGGGGGTCTCGCGGTATCACGGATACCGTGATCCTGGACCCACTCGACGATGGCCGGCCCGATGGGCTGGGTCGCAAAACCAAAGGTATAGCGATCGCCGCTGGGCTGCACCGAGAGGGCGGGACTGCCGTTGATGGTAAGATCCCCTGCGTCAACACCGGTAACGGGCTCGGAGAAGGTAACGGTGATCAGGGAGAGATCGTTGACATTGCCGGGTGGCGGGGAGAACGAGGATACCAGCGGTGGATCGAAGTCCGGAGCAATCGAGACCAGTTCGGGGTTCATGAAGAGGTCAGAACTGGTCAGGCTGATATTGAAGACCTGAATCGCAATGATGTTCTCCCCCTCCAAGAGGAAGCCCTGCGGCTCGGGAATTTCAAAAGTCTGAAAATCCCCCGACTCGCGGNTNTCACTGGCAGTCGCGTCATGAGTGTAGTCGGCGGGAGGATTNCGAGAGTGAACAAGAACTCCATTGATCCACACCGTGTAGCCGTCGTCCCAATCGATATTCAGATCGAGTTGGGATATGAGANCTGCTTCCTGAACGTTGAAGATACGCCGCATGAACACGGTTGTATAATTCCCGCGCATGTCGCTGAGTTCCGTGCCGNCGCTTCCGTCACCATAGCGAATAGGAGTAAACCCGGTGCTCCATGCCGAATCGTCGAAAGCCATTCCCCTCCAGGCGTCAACGGGATCGGAGGCTTCGGCCGTCCCCTTCAGGTACTTCCACTCCGAGTTCCGGGAGAGGAGTAGTGCGGCGTGGGTCGAGGTGCCGGAGAAGCAGAGAAGGAGGGAAAGAAAACGAAGAATCATGGTTCGGTTGGGGGGAGTAGACCAATGGTTTCCTGTGTAAACGAAAGCGCCTTGGATTTCGAGGNCCNGCTAATCAAAAAGGTCAGGGGGCAAGCGATACGCAGCAGNTGGGAGCGCTATTGCGGGCGAGAGGGCTGCCGCACGGATGATGCTCAGGGGGCCANGGGCAACCAGTANCGGGGCGTCCANNNTTGACNCATATCACTGATTACCAGTGGATAGCNNCTGGTTTTGCTTCGNGAAGGTCACTCGNCTGCCGGTTGCCGCACGCGGTCNTACTCCGGATTGACACAGCGGCCCTTCCATTGGCTCAGGACCTCGCGGAGGCCCGCATCGGATTCGGGGTACTGGCCCTTGTCGTCAGTGCGTTTCTGCCATTNGGCGAGGATGTNCCGATGCTCCTTCAGCTCCGCAGCAAAGCTGGGATCAGAAGCAAGGTTCCTGACCTCGTGGGGGTCCGCACGGAGATCGTAGAGTTCCTCTGCCGGACGTTGACCGAAAAAGATCTGGTCAGTGAGCTTGGGCAGGGATCCCTCGGCGTGTCCTTTTCGAAGAAAGATGACATAGTCCCGGTTGTCACGGTACTGGGGCTGCAGGAGAGGGCGGTCGGTGAGAAAATTGCGGATATAGCGGAAGCGCTCCGTCCGGACACTNCGGATATAATCGATTGTGTAATCGCATCGATCNCGAGCGGAAATGACNTACTTGCGGGGCTTGAAGTCCGCGGCAAAGAGATCGACGCCTTCAAAGTAAGAGGGAATCCTGATACCAGCGAGCGCGAGGGATGTTGCGGAGATATCCAGGGTTGAGGTCAGTTCGGTTCGGGCCGTCCCGCGCTTGATGCGTTTGTCGGGCCCGGCGATGATGAGAGGNACGTGGGTTCCNGNCTCGCTNCAAAACTGCTTGGCGCGAACTGAGTGGTTATTCCCGTGNTCCGTGAACCAGAAGATGATCGTATTTTCAAGCAGGCCGTCGGCCCTGAGGTTATCCATGATCGCCCGGGTATCCGCGTCGGTCTGNCGNANGGTGTCATAGTGGTGGGCATGCCATTTCCGGAAGAGGGNGTTGTTGGGAAAGTAGGGGGGAGGGGTGACGGTGGCGGGGTNCACCTTATCCTTCCACTTTCTGGTGTTNCTTTTTCCTCCCGCNAGCTGGATCTGCCCGAACCACGGCTTGTCCTTGGGGACTTTCCGCCAGGCCGCAAAGTCCCGCCGTTTCCCTTCAACCGAGTAGAGGTCACTCATTTTGAAGACAAAATTGTAATCCTCCTTGCCTGAGTTGAAGGTGGAATAGCCGTGNTTACGGAAGATTTGGGGTAGNGTGGTGACGCCCTTGGGGAGATGTATCGCGCCGGCCTTGCTCCNGGAGGAACGGTGGTTGTGAAGTCCGGTAGTGGTCTGGTAGGCNCCGGTGATCATTGCGGATCGGCAGGGAGAGCAGACCGGGCAGGGCACNTAACACCGGGTGAAGGAAACGCCCTGAGAGGCGAGGGTGTCTATATTGGGCGTGGCTCCGCCATTGATCTTGTCGCCATAGCATCCCAGCCAGGGCGACATGTCCTCGATGAAGACCCAGAGGATGTTTGGTTTGGCCGCCGTGGCCAGCGGAGACTGCAGCACCACTAGGAAGAAGGAATACAGAAGGAGTCGCAGCATCCTTTTATACAGGTTCTACGTTCGGGCAGAGGAGTCGCCTNTGATTCAAAATCCAGTCACTCGGCACCATAGTGTCTAACGTGGCAGTCCCAGTGAGTTTCAGCGCGCAATCCATAGGTCACCTGGAGCGCAGAGCCGCATCTTACTTTGTGACACAATCGTCACGTATGAGAATAAACGGATCTCTTTTGAGGGGATGTTTGGTGGGGGNATTGCCTTTCGAATGTTGCNGCGCCGCCGGGAGCGGAAGTCCGGGGCCGGCTATCCATGCTGCTGGCGCTGAGTCCAACTTCCCAAGCCGGTCGGTGGACCTTCCACGCGGCCAGTGAATGGGCAGCTGAGTAAAGCCCCCGGGCCTGGTTGGCGCATCCGGGTTAACCCGACTGCGGTGAGTTCGTGAGATTNGCCGGGGCCTGAACCGGGCCGAAAGAAANCCAGTAATATCTGTAACCTTCTGAAAGTTAACATTCGATGATCGCTCAAGCAGTGTGCTGGAACTATTGCGAGGGCGATCTCGACATAGGTGCACAACTTGCCTCTAATGTGAGGTGAGCATGTTTTTACAATGTGAAGACATAATTCAGGAAAATAAAAACGCCTAGAGGACGTTTAACAGGTAGGCGAACGAAATAAGAAAGAGAGGTTAATCATGGCACGATTGGATTCAGACAGCAGCCTGCGGGTCTACCTCCGCGAGATCGNAAAGACGGATCTCCTCACTCCCGAGGAAGAGGTGAAGCTGGCAGCGCGCATCAAGCGGGGAGACAAGAAAGCCCGCGCTCACATGATCAAGGCCAACCTGCGATTGGTCGTGAAAATAGCACAGGATTACTCGGGGTATGGCCTGCCGCTGGCAGATCTCATTTCCGAGGGCAACATTGGCCTGATGAAGGCTGTAGAGCGGTTTGATCCTGAAAAGGGGGGGAAGCTCAGCACTTACGGATCCTGGTGGATCAAGCAATCGATCAAGCGTGCCCTCGCCAACCAGAGTAAGACAATCAGGCTGCCGGTGCATATGGTCGATAAGATCTCCAAGATGCGACGGATCTCGATGCTACTGACGGAGTCGATGGGCCGGGAACCGAGTGATGAGGAGCTGGCCGAGGAGCTCGGGATACCCCGCCGCAAGTTGGCGCTTCTCAAGCGNGCTTCACAACGGCCTGCCTCCCTGGATGCGCCCGTGAATGAGGGTGAANCCACGGATTACAGCGAGATNATCGGAGATGAACGGATCCAGAATCCGCTGGACGCTCTGGCCGACAAGAACTTGCACAACCAGCTTGATGATCTTCTGGGAGTCCTTGACGAAAGGGAGCACCGGATCATCGATGCTAGATTTGGCCTCGATGGCAAAAAGCCGATGACTCTTGAAGAAGTTGGCCGCGAATTCGGGGTGACCCGGGAGAGAATTCGNCAACTTCAGAACGTCGCCCTTGCAAAAATGCGAAAAGCGTTGCGGAAGAAGGAGAAGCCGATGCCCAGGCCGGTCTAGTGGCCGGTNAAGCAAACCCTTCGCTAAGANACCATCCATTGCGATTGGGACCGNAGGTGTGNAGGGCACCGGGTAGTCCTTGGCTCCCTTTTCCTGTGGAAGGGGGAGTAATGCAGCTGGGCGCCAGGCTTTCACGGAGGGCGCCGCGTTGATGTNCGGCGACGAGGGCGAGGNGCCAACTGGTGAATGCCCCGGCTCTGTTGACTACCAGTTGCTGGAGCCTCGCAGGGCCTCCAGGTCCTCGTTGTAGATATTGAACTCGAGACGGGAAAAAGCGTTCAACCTGAACTCTACATCCCCNAAGGTCTGGCTGTATCCTGTAAGGGTGTCCTTGTCGAAGGAGTCNAGCCGGAAAGTGATGCGTCCACCCTCCTTCAACCAGGCCCGGACGTCTCCCTTTTTGCGTATGGGNTCCTCGTATTCACCCTCNGAGAGGTCAATGGCACGCATGCGGTCGACAGGGATCTTCATCCTGCAGAATTCGGTTTTCACCGCGAGCAGGCCATTTTCNACGAGCCCGACTTCACCGACCACAATATCACCGTTCTGCAGGCGAATCATCTGCCCTTCGAGCTCTTCNTCCACGGGATCTTCGGCGACTTCTACGTTTTCAGGCAGACTGCCTTTCCATGGGCTCACCCGTATTCGGCTCACCTGGATGGGATAAAAGTCCTCCGAGATGAAGTGGAGCCAGTTTCCGAAACTTCCGGCCTTGGGGTCCTCGTCAGTCCAGACGTGAGCCTGTTTCCCATCGATATAAAGAGCGACGGTCCCGACCTTGCGGTCGATGTAAAACTCGAAGCGGACCTTCTCCTTGTTGGCCAGTTCGGCAATGTTGGCCTGGCCTATGATCTTGGACCCGCCCGTTGTCCGGGCCACCCAGCGCTTGCGGAGATAGACGAAGCGCCGTTGGCAGACGAGGTCGTAGCAGTTGTCAGGCTGGGTGGTTTCCCCGTTGTCGGAGAGCAGCAGGACGCGAAAGCGCAGTGAGCTGCGCCAGGCAAGGTCGAATTGAATGTGAGAGCGGTCCGGGGTTTGAATCTCGCGGGCGATTCCGGCACCCTTGGTGGCNGACAGGGCACCGCTGCTCAGGCGCCACGCGTTCTTCTCTCCCTCGACNACCCACGAGTCGAAGTCCTCCGGCCCGGAGTAAATAGTGCGGTGGGAGCGTTGGATCTCGAGGTCCTTGGCCATTGTGCGACGAACTTTCAGCGTTCCCCCNTACCAAGTCCTGAGAGTGACATGGGTTTCGTCAAGGGCGTCGAGCTGGCCCCGCAGNNTATCTCCGTTGTTCAGGAGGAGGAGGGCTTGGTGTCCGTCTTCCTGCCGGGGTTGGGCTCCCCCTTCGAGGCGCATCTCCAGTATGGAGGAAGGTTTTACNGGGATGGGCTTGTGGAGAAATCCAGCCTGCCAGCGCAGGTTTCCCGTGGCATCAATTCCCTGCGGCGTTCCGCTGAGTCGNTCACGATTGGAGAATTTGAGGGTGCCCACCAGTTCCTTTTCAGCTGGGAAAGGCTCCGGTGCCTCGGGAGCCGTGGCCTCATCCTGGGAGAAGGAGAGGGCAGGCAGGAGGGCCAGGAGACAAAGCGCTTTTTTCATTACTCCGATTTTTCTTCAGCTTCAGCGTCCTTGTTTTGAACAAAGAGTTGTTCCAGGGAGGCCCGGTCGAGGTTCAGTGGTCCAAGAAGGGGGTGAGTGGCCTTGAGTTGCTCTTCGCCCAGTTCGAGGCTGGCCAGTTGCAGTTTTCCCCCTCCGCGTAAATTGAATTGAATGGGTGCCTCGCCGCCGTCCGCGGCAGGAGGCCGCTTGAAGTACAGGGACGAGATCCTGGTCGTGGCGACCGTCAGGGGCTTGTCATTGAAGGGGCTTCGAAAGACGACGTGGGACTTGCCCGCGTGGTCCTCGAGCCGGACCGCGCTTCCGCTCAGGTGTTGTCCGTCTACGTCCACCAGCCCGTCCGTTTCCGGGTCATCGTGGCCTTCGTCCCGCCGCAGTTCGGTAATTGCGTCCCACTCATAGATCTCAAGGCGGCTGACAATATTCTTCAGATCTCCCCCGGCCTGGCTTTGCAGCATGATGCCCGTTCCGGTGGGGAAGTTGTCAATGGGATCGGGAGTGCGTTGGAGTTTTTCGCCGTTCAGGTAGACATAAATCTGCCGGCGTTCCCGGTCGACACGCAGCTCGACGTCGACCCCGCGGCCGCGGAATTCCTCCGGCCGGCGATGGGACTGGGCGAGAGTGTGCCAGCGCCGTCCTCCTTCAGTCGTTTGCCGCTTGAGCTGGGAACCCATAGAGTTCAGCTCGAAGTAGTATCGATCCGCGTTGCCGGTGCGCTTCAGGTAATCGTCACAGAAATAAATGCGGAAATTGGGGCCGGTTTCCCAATCGAGACGGAAGCGGAGGATGAACTGCCGGGGCAGGAGGTTTTCCGCGGAAATTGTGCCGCTGGTATCACAGATCAGCCTGCCTTCTTCCCATTCCCAGTCATCATTGTCGCTCCATTCCGTGAGGGGCTTTGGTCCCGTATAGACGAGCTTCTGAGGGGTGACGCCGAAGTCGATGGATCGTGTATTCGCACGTTTGATGGTGAGGTCGCCGCCAAACCACGTGCGGAAGACGAGTTTCTCATCGTCCAGTGAGCGCAGGGCTCCCGGCAGGATATCGCCGTTGACGAGGTGGAGGAGCTCCGGATCACTGTGCAGTTCTCCCGCCTTAATGTCGAAATTGATCGAGCGGAGGGCGCTCGCGCGCAACTCGACCGGCTCAGCGCTGATATCGGAATCGATGACGACCTTTCTGTTCCCATCGATCGAGCGAACAGTTCCTCGAAGAGTGCTGCCATCTTTCAGGCTGATGCGATCCCCGGCCGCCATGGCNGTGACGGCAAGTGCGAGGGAGCAGGGGAGAATCGGGATNGTGGCGTTCACGGCAGGAAGAGCGTTATCAGTAATCGTCGTCCCAGGAGTCNAGGACGCTGGGGCCGAAGGCAAATTCCATCAGGCCTGCGTAGTCCAGATCGAGGGTGAGTTCACCCAGGGCCGGATGGTGTCCCCGCAAGCGCCCCGAGTTTGCCTCGACGGGGCGCACCGTGATTCGCCCATAGGGCTGGAGAAGCAGCCGCACGCTCTGACGGCTGGCCTCGTCCTCATCCTCACCGGTCTGCCTCGACTTTGCGAAACGGATTTCCTGGACCTCGTCCTGCGGAACGGTCATTTCAGCATAGGTGCCCGAGACCTGGAACTTGCCGTCGGAGAGGGCAATAACCTCACCCGAGAAGCGGTCCGTTCCGTTCGTCAGAAGTAATACATCACGATCTTCCGTTTCCATGCTCTGGGCACTGTCAATCATTCCGTTCCAAGCAGTGACTGCAACATCGGAGATCCGCAGGCGGGCCTGCGCACTCTGGGAGGCGAAGGCAAGGAATGAGCCCGATCCCACGTAGCCGCGGCGATCCTCCCACTGGCTGACGAAGCGTCCGTTTGCGAAGAGGGCAATGGTGCCAGCGAGCCGGTCGCAGCGCAATTCGAACTCACCCTCGCCTGTTTCGTCGAGACGCAGGTTGGCGCTCGAATTGGAAAGTCGGTCCATGTCTGCCTCACCGTCCTCGTTGAAATCGCAGCGATAGACCTGGGCGTAGTTTGAATAAATCGTAAGAACATAACTGTGCCCGTAGGTGTAGGCGAATCCGCTCGAACCGGATGGAGGGCGCTTGCCTGCGGGAGGGGGTTTCTCATCCGCCTCCTTGTCTCCCTCGTCACCCGGGGCGGCTTTCTCGGGCTGTTTCAGGGTTGCGTGAAAGGCGATCGCGGCATTGAGCCGGTTGCGCCAGGCAAGCGTGAAGCGAATACGAACCTGGTCGGGGGACTTTGTGTCTACCGCGATGGGCAGCTGGCTGTTGCTGTAGTAGGCTCCACCACTGAAGACCCATGGGAGTTCTTCAGGTTCCTCCTCCTTTTCACCGGCTTCCGGCTCTTCCTCTGGCTTCCCGTCCGGGTTGTCCTCCGGCTCCTTCTCAACTTCTTCTGGTTCGGGGGGTTCAACTACATTCCACTCGTCGGCACCGAAGGGTCCCATGTAGTGAATCAATCCACCATGGGGTCGGGGAGAGATCTGGCTGATGAATGCACGGGGAATGGAAACGCTTCCTGCGAACTCGGTCTCCATGATCAAGGTCTCGGCGTCGAGGCTGGTAAGCGTTCCGGGAATGCGATCGCCGTCAAGAAGCCGGACGTAAGATGGGCTCCGCAGGTTCTTCCGGGAACGGCCGCCCTGGAAGGTAAGCCGCCGCAGCTTGTCGGTCTTGAGGTCAATGTGCTCACGGGCCTCTGAATGCTTCCACCGCAGGATGCCCTCGCGCAGGCCCATGAAGGACCCGTGCAGCGAGTCACCGTTCTGGAAGCGGAGCATGTCCTCCGGGACTGCTTCCTTTTCGGCCTGTCCCGGCTGAAGCAGCAGGAGCCAGCCAGTGAGAAGACCGGTGACGACCCTTGCAACTGACGGTGCCCGATGAACGTTACTTTTCATAGATCGGGAGGAAACGGTAGTTGAGGGCCAGGGAGAGAAGCGCTCCCGCAGTGCTGAAGGCGGGACCCTTGTTGCCGGGCCAGGCGCCTTCCCGTCCCTGGAGGGGAGAGAGGAAACGGATGTTCTTGGCGTTCCATTCCCGCCAGACCTCCTCGTCAGCGTGGAAAAGGGCCTGGGACATGTAGTATTCAAAGTAATAAGGGTAGAAGCGATCCCGGTAATTGAGACGCTTACGCAGGTAGTTCAGGCTCGCCTTGTAGCCCTTGGTATCCTTGTCCTTGCCAAGGGCAATGCAGAGAGAGCCAATTGCGGTAAGCGTCGGCTTACCGCTGCCAGACGAGGTGTAGCCGTAGCCGCCGTCAGAACTGCGACAGCGCTTGAGGAAGGCATGTCCCTTTCGGAGGGCTTCCTCAGGGACGGGGATGCCGGCATTCCGCGCAGCGTAAAGGGCGACCATCTGGGCCCCGGTGACGGTGGTGTCGGCGTCAGGACTGTCCGGAGTGTATCGCCAGGCGCCTCGGTTGTTACGCTCCTGGGCGCTCAGGATCAGATCGACCGCGTCCTGAAGAGCCTCTGCCACCTTCTCGTCGCGCAGAACTCCGTAGACTTCGGCCAGAGCGAGGGTGGCAAAGCCGTGGTTGTACATGCTGGTGCCGATATAGCCGTTGCTTTCGCTCTGGTTTTCAATGATGAAGTCGATACCTGCCTGGATGTTCTTGGCATAAGGCCCGTGATTGGGATCTTCCCCATGGGCAAGAAAGGCCATCACGCAGAGACCCACGACCCCGGGCTCGCTTCCGTTGCGGTCGGGCCAGTTCCCGTTCTTGGTCTGGGACCCCGCCAGGTAACGCAGCCCCTTGACATACATCTGGTCCACCTGGGGCGGAATAGGGTCATCCTGCCTGAGTGGCAGGGACTGGCACCATGCCCCCGCTGGCGCCAGCAGCAGGCAGACTGCGGCGGTCGCGACTACGCCCTTCATCCCAGTTAGCGGCCTTTGTTGTAGGCGTCGAGGGCCCGCTGAAATTCGAGAGGCAGGTGCGAGCCTGCCTTGCCGGTCTTCTTGTCGATGGAGCGTTCTTCCTTCTTACCTTTCCCGGCGTCGGCGAATTCCTTGTTGGGGGTATCGGAGTCGCCGGTCTGGCCCTCGCCGCCTTGGCTCCCCGCCTGGCCCTGCTCCTCTCCCTGTCCCTGTCCGGGATTCTGCCCCATCATCCTTTGCATCATGTCGAGCATGGCACCCATGCTCATTCCGCTGCTCTGTCAGGTGCCGCCGCTCTGCTGAGCACGCTGCTTGGCAGCCTCGAAGATCTTCTCGATAATCTCAGTTTCGGCGGCGATGGTTTCTCCGCTGGTATTGGTTTCGTCCAGGGAGCCGGTCACTTCAGCCATGATCTCCTCAACCTCTTCCAGAAGAACGATGAGCTTTTCATTGGTCTGCTCTTCGATCAGATCTTGCACATCCGCGGAAAGTTCGTCCTGTTCGCCGGCCAGTTTCTGCGAGCCTTCCTTGTGCTTGATGACGGCTTTCTTCTGGGCCGCAGTCTCAGCTTCGGGATAGGCTACCCTGGGAAGTTCGAGGGCGGGCGGTCCTTTGGGGGGATCTTTCTCCTCATCGGCCCGGATCCCGGGCATGAGCAGGGCGATTGGGAAACCCGCAATGAGGGCGAAACGCAATGTGTTTGTCATTTGATCTGATCGGTTGGAGATCTTGCTGGTAAGGGTGGGGGAAGCTATTCCGGTTGCGCAGGCGGCTGCAGGTCAGGGATGTCCTGAAGATGCAGGGTCCGCCGCAGTTGCTCGAGGGCTCGAGTGCGCGCTCGGATGTCCTGTTCAGTCTGGATCATCTTCATCACTTTCAGCATAAACTCAAAATCATTGTCGTCGAGCCCCTGTTCGCCTTCGCCATTGCCGCCTTCACCACCAGCTCCAGACTCCTGCGGGGGGTCGAGGATGTCGGCCCAGGCACGCAGCTGGGCGGCCCATTTCTTGGCCGCACTGATAGCCATGAAGGTGCGGTTGACGGCGATTTTCTCGCGAGTTTCGTCAAGGTGGGAGTCGATGTTGGATTCCCGCATCTCTTCGATGATCTGCTTGTGCTCTTCCTTCTGGGTGCGGGAATAGAAGTGTCCGAGATCTTCCTGAATCCAACGCACGTCAGAGGCCGTGCGCCGCTGTTGCATGGCGAGCTCGCCGAGGATCCGTTGATCAACCGGGTCGAGTTCGTCGTATGGAGTGCCCGCGATCGTGGTTTCCCCGTTGTCGTCGATGGCCGCGATCAAGGTGTTTGCGATGCCGTCTTCCTCGGATGCGGCACGACGCAGGCGGTTGACAAAGGTGCTGGCCTCGAAATTGCGATTGGCCTCGTTCGCTCCTTCGATGGTTTCCTTGATCTTCTCCAGTACCTTCTCCTGCTGTTCGATCGCTTCCTGGAGATCCTTCTGACTCTGCTCGGGGGTTGAACTGGGGTCCTGAGCCTCGTTCAGTTCCTGCTCGACCTTGGGCATGTCCTGCTCGCTGAGTTCCTGCATGTTCTGCATGGTCTGAGCCATCTTTTCCATGGTTTCGGAGTCGACCTCACCATTCTTCAGGGCGTCACCGAGAAGCTGTTCCATGCGCTCGGAGAGCTCTGCCATCTTCTCGATATTCTCGGCCTCCTTGAGCTCCTGCTCCGCGAGACGCTCCTGGTTGGCGTCTTCCTGCAGGTTCTCGGCGCCCTCCTGCTCAAGGCGCCGGTTTTCGTCGAAGTTGGTTTGCTCCCGGCGGGCAGCGTCTTCCAGTTCTCCGATAATGCGATCGAAGTCATTCTTGAGCAGTTGAGCCTGCTCGTCCTTGGTGAGGATATGGAGAATGATGGGTTCCGAGTATACCCGCTCGCGGCCAGGGAAGTAGTCCTCCACGAAGGCCCGGATGGCAAGTTGCTGTGGCGCGATTTCGAGGACTGATGGAGAGAACTCGACCACGCCGGAGAGACGACGCTGGTTGGGCCCGCCCTTTTCGAGGATCCGGCTTCCGCGGGAGGGAGTCTCGTCCGTCGGCTTGGTGAATTCGCCAACCCATTCGTAGCCGATGTGTCTTGCGCCATAGTCATCCTCGGCAAGAATCTCAAAGCTCACGGTGTCTTCCACCACGATCACGGTTTGGCGTTCGATGCCCTGGATGTAGGCAAGCGGCTTCTGGTCAGGCAGGGGGTCGACCCGGATGCGGTGGCCGCCGACGTCGGCAAGGCCGTTGGTGTCACGCCAGTTCAATTGGAGTTCAAGGGGCCAGTCGCTGAGTGAAACTCCGGGAGAGACCATCCGCGAGCCCTCCACGGTGAGCGCAAGGATTTCCGGGGGAGCGGGCGTTTCCTCCTCGGCCAGGGCAGATCCTTCCTCTGCAGCGCCGGGCTGCCCGCCGCTTTCATTGGAGCCTTCCCCCGGAAGGTCATCGTTGCCTCCTTCGGAAGGCAGGAGCTCAAAGTCATCGAAGCTGTCGCGCTCTTTAACCTTGGGTAGGGTGCGTATGGTGAGGGTTCCACTTTCGAGTTCCCGGCCCTCGAGGGTGGAGGCCTCAAGGGACACCTTGCTCCCCACCACGACGTCGCCGGTCAGGGTGCCCACGCGGAGCTCCCGGACCTTATCTTGCAGTTGTAGATATTCAGGATAACTGATTCTCGCCCGCACGGCCTGAATCGCAGGACGGGTCTGGGGAATAACCTCCACGGCATGTCGTGCGTCGCCGATGCTCACCACCACGCGCCCGCGCTCGGATTGACCGGGGAAGAGGAAGGTGTAGGTCCGGTCGTCCTCAAGAGGAGCCGAAACCGGATCCTGGATCCCGAAGCGGGCGGTTCCTGTCCCGGGGCGCTGGTCTGAATCGGAACTTAGAATGAAGGTCAGGGGAAACGGCTCGTCATAGGGGACAATGACGGTTTCGGCGAAGCGATCGAGCTTCGTAAAGGTGTAGCGGGGAGTGTCGGAGAGTGGCAGGAGCCACCGCTTGAGCGCGTTCAGGCCAGGCTTGGGGACCATGAGCAGGGCCGCGGCAGCGAGTGCAAATGTCATGAGGACGCCCAGGGACCAGCTGCGGTGGCGGGGATTTGGAAGGGCCCGGGCAAAGTTCCGACCCTTCGCTTGCCGGGCTACCGTTTCCATCGCGGCCGCGCGGAGCTCCGGGGAAAGTGATTCCTTGCTTTCCTGCTGGTGCTGCAGCTCGACTACCCCGAGCAGTCGGTCACCAAGGCGGGGGAACTGGCGGGCAATGAGCCGGGCGAGTTGGGCCTCGCGGCGGTGCCCGAAGACCCAGCGGTGAATCCAATAGGGGGCGAAGAGAATGAAGAGCGAGGTGCCACCGATAAGGATCGCCAGCCGGATGGCTGGGGGGGTATCGACCACCCGGTCGAGGCCGAAAACCAGCAGGTAGGAAAAAAGGAGCCCAAAGAATCCGGCCAGAATGGCCTCCGCCACCTTGACGCGCCAGAGGCGGCCACGGAAGGCGTGTAGCTGCCGCTTCAGGCTATCGGGAAGCGGTTCCCGCTGGGGATGCTTGGTCGGAGATGGATCTGCTGGCATGTCTCGTGCAGGGCAGTGGGGAGGAATTTCCTCTCCGTGATTGAAGTCTGTCAGAGGGGCAACCCGCAATCCAGTGGGAAATTGACGGCTTTGCGTCCATATTGCCTCCAGCGCGGGTATGGTTTCACCCCCCTCTGTTAAGAACGCCGCGGCGGGCTCCTTCTTGTTGGAAAATTAGTGTAAAAAAGGGTTCCCGGCGAGTTCCTGCCCGATGGTGGTAGTCGGTCCGTGGCCGGGCAGGATCTCAGTCTCCTCCGGGAGAGTGAGAATCGCCTGCCGAACGGATCTCTGGAGCAGGTCGGCATCACCATGAGGGAAGTCGGTTCGTCCCATTCCTCCATTTGCAAAGAGGGTATCTCCGCCAAAAAGTTTTTGNAAAAGTGCCACGTGGAACACAAAAGAATCTGGGGAGTGCCCGGGCACGGAGCGGAGTTCAAAGTCGAGGCCGGCGAGCTGCAGGGGCCCTTTCTGGGGCTGGAAGAGATGATCGACTGTAAATTCCTCCAGCTCGAGGGGAATACCCCAGGTGGCAACGAGATCGAGTAATTGCAAATCGCGGCAGGGTGGCTGGGACGCGTAGACCGGGACGTTTGCGGCGTTGAAGGCGGCGGCGTCTTCGACATGGTCGAAGTGCTGGTGGGTGAGTAACAGACCGGTCGGTATAATCCCTTTTTGTTCACAGAAATTAAACATTCCGCGGGGTGCGTCGACGGCTATGGCCCCGNTTGAAGTTACNACCAGATATCCGTTNGTTTCACAGAAACCCCCGCAGTGGNTNCTGATGTCCATGGNCATTNATNNTGGNCTTCGTGGNTTCGGAGATCAAGTNANGGACANGATAACAGGAATAATGTTAGAAAACGGTNATAAGGNCGGACTCTTGAAGTTCCACTGTCGAAGGGCTCGCCCGGACGACNTTCGCGGGTTCATGGAGCTACAGGNTATCTCCTGTTCTGCCTGCTGCCGGAAACAGGNTTTTCATTGCGAAGNANCCGNAGGCTGACAAGTCCGTCGGTCATGAGCTGGAGCGTGGCAGGTCCNGCCAACGTAAGTGAATCATGNCCGGAGGCGNTGCCTGCGAGCCGTCGGCTGTGAGCTTCAACNTTGGACCGNCCCNTCTTCAGANAGNTGCCGAGATGGATCTGCACTGGGGGCCGTCCCACCTTCCGGTATTGCAGGACAGGGGTGTCGGCCACGAACGTCACGAGGGCGGCTTGGCCTTTTTCCAGCCGGATGCTGTCGCGGTAGCCCGCCAGCGTTGCGAAGTGGTCAGCGTCGGCCTGGCCGATCGTCAGGANAAGNAGGGAAGCAAGGGCGATGAATTTCATAGGGCTCCATCGAAAAGACACCTTCAACTGGAAGGCAAGACGCTTTGGTTCTGGAAACCTTCAAGGACTAAAAAAGATCAGGACCTCCCGAAGGAAATGGGACCTCCATGTCCTCCCAGCCAAGTGAGCCATCGTGGAGGCAGGTCTGCAGTGACTGCCTTATTTTTTCGCCTTGTAGACCTCGTCCGGATCGAAGGTTCGCTCCCCGACGAAGTTGAGACTAGCTGGATCACCGGGTGTAATGGTCCGGTAGAAGCAGGAACGTCGGCCGGTGTGNCAGGCGCCTGCNCCCTGTTGGTCGACNTACATGATCAGNGCGTCCTGGTCACAATCGGTACGAANCTCAAGCACCGTCTGGGTATGNCCAGAAGTGGCGCCCTTGTGCCAGAGCTGCTGTCTACTACGGGAGTAGTAGACGGCCTCGCCGATTTGCAGGGTCTGNAGCAAGGCCTCCTCGTTCATCCAGGCCAGCATGAGGGGCTCTCGGGTCTCGGCATCGATGGCCAGTGCCGGGATGAGTCCGTCTGCGTCGAATTTCGGGCAAAACTCGCCCGTTGCATCCACCGAGCTCTGGTTGGCGCGGGAGGCGAGGCTGACTTTTGCTCTTTGCCGGGATGNNTCCTGTTCGCTCACNGGNGGATGCTGGNNGNCAAGGNGGCAAAGCGGAAGGGCTAAATGGTGCGAATTNGGAGGCCNCCGGNCACCNGNANCTACGTCTCATATTGGTGTTGCAGGAGACTGCGAGATTCGCTGGATTGGGACATGGCGGTGACCGTGAAACGGGNGTTTGAGTTGNTGGAGGGNGCTCANCAGNGGGATCGCCTGGCCCATGCCTACCTGATTTCTGGTCCGGCGGGCAGCGGAAAGCAGGAACTGGCGGCCCGGGTGGCTGNGCTGGTCAATCCGGGGGAGGGAGNCGGCGNGGGGGATCTTTTTGGAGAGNCTGCGGAAGTGGCACNCCCTGCGGCNTTGGATGAGCTGGANGGGGAATTNGTGCGAACCCTCCGNCCGCNNTCGAAGGGGCGCTACATCAAGGTTGACGAAATCCGTGAACTTGAACGTGTCCTGAACCTTTCCGCCCCTGCGGGAAAGTGGAAGGTGGGTGTAGTTGTGGATGCCGACAGGATGNTTGAGNNNGCCCAGAATGCGTTTCTCAAGACTCTTGAGGAGCCTCCCCCCGGTTGCCTTCTTCTTCTTCTGAGCTCCCATGCGGAGCTTCTGCTCCCCACCATCCGATCGCGGTGCGTGGAGATCGTGCTGCNGTCCGCGTTACGGCAGGAGGTGCTTGAGGAGAGCGAACGCGAGGCCTTCGCCGGAATTCTGGCCCGGAGCCCGGAGAGGCCTTCCGCGCACGGGGCGCTCCTGTTGAAGGCGAGTTTCGAGGCTCTGNTAGCGATGCGGAAGGCCGAGATCGAGGCCACTAATGAGTCCGCCCTTAGGGAAGAGTCGAAAACCTATAAGAGGGCGACGGAGGGAGACTGGCTGGAGGAACGTGAGGGTTTCTATGCGGCGATGTCAGTGGCGGAGTATCTCTCGGTGCGCAGTACGCTGGTTGACTGGCTGCTCTCGTGGCTTGGCGATGCTCTCCGGCAGAAGGTTGGCGGGAGGGCTCTTGAATTTCCTGAATACGCCGCGGAAACCGCCCGATTTGCGGAGTGCCAGGAGCTTCCCGCGTTGCTGCGCCGGATTGACAGTCTCCAGGAGTTGCGCGATCTATTCCATACGAACGCCTCGGAAGGACTCGCCCTGGAGGTGAGCTTTCTCAGGGCCTTCGGCAATTAAGNNCTCCNGGTCACGCGGGCCGGATGGAGGACCGAAGGGCAAGGGAGGAGAGTGAGCGGACGTGGTAACCGGGGACTGGGGGAAGGGCTGTAACGTTCCGGCAGAGCGGACNGGCAAATGCGGGGCGTGTGCGAATTAGTCTTTCGCAATCTCTAATTTCATCGCAAATGACGCTCATGGATCGCTTTAAAGACAAGACTGTGGTGGTGACAGGGGCCGGACGGGGAATCGGACATGCGGTGGCGGAGAGCTTCGCGGCGGAAGGGGCAAAGGTTGCGGTCTTGAGCCGGAACGAGCAAAGCTGTGGGCAGGCTGCTGCTCTCATCAACGAGAGGTTTCCCGGTTCAGCGAAACCATATGCGGTTGACGTGGCAGATTTCGGGGCCATGCAGGAATGCGGGAAATCGATCGTGGGAGAATTCGGGAGCATCAACATCCTCGTAAACAATGCAGGTATCACGCGGGATGGATTGCTGCTCCGGATGAGCGACAAGGACTGGGACGCGGTAATCGATACTAACTTGAAAGGGGCGTTCAATGTCCTGAAGGCATTTCAGAGGTCGCTCATGAAGGCTGAGGACCCTCGCATCATCAACGTGAGTTCGGTAATCGGGCTGATAGGCAATGCGGGCCAGGCCAACTACGCGGCATCAAAGGCTGGACTGATTGGCTTCACGAAATCGGTAGCGCGGGAATTCGCCCCCCGCAGGGTAACCTGTAATGCTATTGCCCCTGGGTTCATCCGGACTGATATGACCGATGCCCTCGGGGAAAATATACAGGAAGATATCATCAAGATGATCCCGCTCAGGGAAATGGGATCCCCGGAGGAGATCGCCAGTCTCGCTCTCTACCTTGCGAGCCCGGAAGCGCGTTACATTACCGGACAGGTCATCGCTATCGATGGTGGGATGACAATGTAGGGCCAGATGGGCAAATACCGGGTCCCGGGTGAAAAAACGAGTAGGTCAGGGAGCCCTGTGCAGGTAATTTTCTGCAGCGCAATTCCGAGGTGCGTGATCGTGACGGAGATTGGGTCGTCAACTGGGGCGAGTGGATTTCGAGAGGGTAGAAGGCCGACGGATTTCCTGCGCGGGAGGCACGGAAATCCGTGAAGAAAGGACTCAGGTTCAAAAACCAGATTGAACTGAAGAGCGACCCGCAGGAATGGAAGAGCGCCTCGCAGGCTGCTGCGGAACCTACCGTGTCTCGTAGGGCATGGCCTGTTCGGTCTCGACGCACTCCATGAGCCAGCTGAAGAGTTTCCGCACTTCTTCGTTATCGCTGCGCACGGTATCGAGAGCGGCCCAGTCGATATGATCCCGCAGTTGAGGGCTTGCGATCCGGCGAACATCGAACCGTTCCATGAGCGCCTCGGTCTCGCGGGGCTGGGCGGTCAGGATATGCTCGGGGCCGGGGAGCTCATCAAGCATCTCGGCCGTCAGCCCGAAGGTGGTCACCCCGATGCCGAAGCGGTTGCTGAGGTGCCGAAGCGCATCGGCAAGGGCCTCGTCCTCGATGGGACCGGCATAGAAGAGTTCCCCACCCTGACACCATGAGCTTACACTCAGGGCCTGAAAGAACTCCTCCCGGTGGAGCTCGTAGTTGGGAAGAAGGCGCAGGGTGACCGACTGGATGCGGTAGGGAGGCAGGCCGAGGCCGCGCTTCAGGGCGAGGGTCTCGTGATCGAGCGCCAGGCCCCTGTCAGCCGGCTCCCCGGCCTCCCAGTCCACCACAACCATGTCCGGGAACTTCCATAAGTTTCCAAAGGGGGAGTCCTTTGCCAGAGCATCCTGGAAGAGGTAAGGGAACTGTCCGTTGACTTCGCAGTAACGCGTCGCGGCGGCCCGGAATTTCCGGATGCGCTGAAGGGCGTGATCTACCGCGCCCTGGTTGTCGGCAAAGTCGTCGAGGCGACCCTGGGTCATGGAAAGCAAGTCCTGCGCCCCGGCCAATGCTGGGACTGGAGCGGCACGTCGATAGTACCCCTGGCCCTTTTCCACCTTCGCGATGGGCGACGCCGGGTCGCAGGACATGATCGAAAAGTGATAACGCAAGGAGGCGTCCGAGTAGTCTCCTTCCAGCCGTAAGCGAACAAGCCGGATCAGTTCGGTTCCCTTCGTTGCCTCCTTGGGGCTCGAGGGGAGAATATCAGGCAGGATTTCAGTCAGTTGTTGACGGAGGCTCATGGTGGATCAGGACATCGATCGTCTCTGGTATCCAAGTCCCTGCGCCGAGCTTGTCGCAAGCAGCAATGACGAGGATTCAAAAAAAAATCCAAAGATCGTGAACAAGGTCCGGCTTATTAACAGGCACCCTCCTGATACTCCCAAAAATTTCGATTTTGTCCGGCCCCTATTCACCGGCTATCAAGAGACGTTTTACTGAATAAGGGAGCCGCTCTTGACGTCTCAATTGAGTAACTGCTAGAATTCCAGCATGAATATTCCATCCTCAGGGAGAATCAGTAGGCTTGTCGGGCTTCTCTGTGTGCTGACTGCAGGCTCGAGTGCAGCAGAGGATGCCCTGCCACCTGCTGACGACCTGCTGAAGACAGCTCGTTTCGTGGCGACGCTGCAGCACCAGGACCTGCAGGGCCACATCCGAAAAGACGACCTGAAGTTTCCGGTCGGGCTCTACCTGCGCGGACAGGATATACAGTTGAGCTACAGCGAGCCGACCACCAAGAAGGCAGTTCGGTTTCATATGCGGCTGAGTCAGAAGCATTATGATCTTTTTGAACTGGTAAACGAGAAGACCGTTCGTTTTCCAGAGTCCAAACTGAGTCAGGCGGTTGGTGGAACGGATCTTTCCTATGAGGATCTCGCCATGCGTTTTCTCTACTGGCCAAATGGTGTCGTGGCCGGGAGTGAGAAGATCAAGGGGCAGGACTGCTGGGTAGTGCGGCTGGCCAATCCGACCAATGAAGGGCGCTACGCCCAGGTGCAGGTCTGGGTCCACAAGAAATCTCAGGCCCTGCTCCAGATCGTAGGCTACAACGGGGCGGGGCGCTCGCTGAAACGCTTTACGGTGACCGATGTCATGAAGGTTGGGGACGCCTACACCCTGCGGCGGATGAGAGTTGATACGGTCGATCCGGCAGGCAACCGGGTGGTGGGAATTACCTACCTTGAATTTGACAAGCCCAAGGCGGTTGGCCTGAAGCCGGGTGGGTTGCGCTAGGACCGGTTTCTGTGGACCGTGTCCAAGGGCGGGGTCCGTGCAGGCGGGTTCGCACAGCGGCTGTGGCGTCTGCTGGTTCCAAATCGCGAAAAGGGCTGTGGGAGCGATCCGCATACCGCCGAGGGAACGGGTTTCGAGATGATGCAAGAGGTGGGTGTCGCATGGAAGAACAGGGCAGGGGATGGGATTCTCTATTGATGTGCATGCAAACCCGGCAAAGAGTCGGGCATGCGGCAGTCAGTGAAAGAGGTTCTCGAATCGGAAGAGGCGGTCGAGGGCATCGAGGTGCAGGGCTGGGTCCGGACGAGGAGGGATTCCAAGGAGTTTTCCTTTCTGGAGCTGAATGATGGATCCTGCCTCGGGGGTATCCAGGTNGTGGCTGATGCTGGCATTGACGGCTACCAGGATATCCACGCCATGACAACGGGAGCGGCCGTGCGTGCGACNGGNAAACTGGTGGCTTCGCCGGGNAAGGGACAGAGATGGGAGCTGCAGGCNGGCGCTCTAGAATTGCTGGGCACTGCGCCGGAAGANTACCCGTTGCAGAAAAAGAGGCACGGTCCGGAGTTCCTGCGCGAGA
Organism: Roseibacillus sp.; assembly: GCA_002721695.1. Classification (GTDB taxonomy): domain Bacteria; phylum Verrucomicrobiota; class Verrucomicrobiia; order Verrucomicrobiales; family Akkermansiaceae; genus Roseibacillus_B. The sequence goes on from PBLI01000016.1 coordinate 142,339, forward strand.
TNGCTCATCTGCGTCCGCGNACGAATCTGTTCGGCGCAGTCTTTCGCACGCGGAGCCGGCTCGCCCACGCCGTNCACCGGTTTTTTCAGGATCGTGATTTTTTCTGGGTCCACACCCCTATCATTACCGCCAACGACTGCGAAGGAGCAGGGGAGATGTTTTGTGTCACCACGCAGCCGAACGGTGGCCGGGACGAAGATGACTTTTTCGGGAAGACCACTCACCTGACGGTGAGCGGTCAGCTGGAGGGGGAAACTTTTGCGTGTGCCTTGAGTAATATTTACACTTTCGGTCCAACCTTCCGGGCGGAGAATTCCCATACGACTCGCCATGCCTCGGAGTTCTGGATGATCGAGCCCGAGATGGCTTTCTGTGACCTGGGCGCTGACATGGACCTTGCTGAGGAGTTTGTGAAGGAGCTCACACGGGGGATCCTCGATGGGCCGGCTGATGATTTCGGGCTCTTCTCCAATTTCGTGGACAAGGGGTTAGAGGAGCGTCTCAGGTTTATTGTCGAGCGGCCGTTCGCGAGGTTGAGTTATACCGAAGCGGTGGAGATTCTGGAAAGGTCGGGTAAAAGTTTCACTTACCCGGTGGGCTGGGGGGAGAACCTGCAGTCGGAGCACGAGCGGTTTCTCACTGAGGAGCACTGCAANTCACCGGTGACNGTCTTTGACTACCCNGAGGCNATCAAGCCGTTCTACATGCGTCGGAACGNGGACGGAAAGACCGTTGCTGCCATGGATGTTCTGGTGCCGGGAATCGGCGAGATCGTGGGTGGNAGTCAGCGGGANGAGCGTTACGATGTNCTGGCTGAAACAATGAAGAAGGATGGGTTAAGTGAGGAGAGCTACGGATGGTATCTCGATTTGCGGCGTTTCGGAACTGTTCCCCATGCAGGATTCGGACTCGGTTTCGAGCGTCTGCTCATGATGGTGACCGGAGTGCAGAACATCCGGGACGTCATTCCCTATCCAAGGACCCCGGGTGTATGCGGGCCGTGAGAACTGGCTAATAATACGCAGGGGGTTGGGGGAAGCCTGACCCCTCGGACTGGCAGCTTCGGGCTACGTTGGTCTGTCCNCGTCGGGCGGGATTTTCNAGGAAAGGACGAGGTCTTCCCCTCGCTCAGAGCTGATTGATCACGAGGATCCCGGGCTTATGGAACGCGCTCTCGTCGACCAGTTGCGGGAGAGCGTTTTCAAGGGACGAAGTGCGGTTTATCAGCCGCGATGGGTCCAGGGTTCCTCCAGCAATAAGGGCCAGGAGATCCCGGTAGGAGGGGGCTGCCATTCCGTGACTGCCGAGGAATTCCAGCTCGCGGCCTACGATTCGGTCAAAGGGGATCGCTGACTCTGCGTCCCCCCCGGTCATCAGTCCAATCTGGATGTGGCGGCCTCGTGCCTGGAGGCAGTTTACAGAGTTGCGGACNGTCTCGGGGTGGCCGAGGGCATCGATAGAGCTATGCGCGCCACCCCCGGTCAGGTCAGCTATGCNTGAGACGACCTCACCGCCAGTGGCATCGACGGCTGCNGCGGCTCCCAGTTCGATTGCCATTCGGAGCTTCTCCTGGTCAATGTCGACGGCGATGGGGCGGGCNCCGAGTGCATGGGCGATCATGATGGCGGAAAGGCCTACCCCACCNCAGCCGTGCACGGCAATCCAGTCTCCCGGCCGGATCCGGGCCTGCTGGACGACTGCGCGGTAGGATGTCGCCATGCGGCATCCNAGGCATGCGGCCGAGACAAAGTCGAGGTCGTCAGGCAGGCGGACGAGGTTCTCCTCGGCATACTCCAGCATGACGAACTGAGCAAACGATCCCCAGGCCGTGAATCCGGGCTGGAACTGATGAGGGCACACNTGCTGGTTCCCGGCCCGGCAGGTCGCGCACTTACCGCACCCACAAACAAAAGGGGCCGTGACCCGGTCTCCGGCTCTCCATTTGTCTACCTGGCTGCCCACCGCTTCGATGACGCCGGAAAACTCGTGCCCGGGCACGTGGGGGACCTTGATGTCTGGGTCATGCCCCCGCCATCCGTGCCAGTCACTCCGGCATACTCCGGTGGCCTCAACCCGGATGACGACTCCGGTGGGAGTNGGATCAGGATCGGGGAGNGTGGAGAGCTCAATCGTCCCACCGAACTCGGTGTAGAGGGCCGCCTTCAATCAAGCGAGGGCCGGGGGCAGGACAGGGTTTGCCAGGAAGGACGCAGCGGGATGGGAAGGGAACGGCCGGGCTTATCTCGCGGCCGTGATCATTCCCTTGAAGGCGTTCGAGAAGGCCATGACTGTGGCTTTGGGTCCGGTGAACTTCGCGAAGATTGCACCTTCCTTGCCCTCGATGATCGCACCGAGGAGGGCGTAGCCTGGTTTCTCGACAATGGGGCCCCGCGGGGGGCCGGACTTGAAGGTGCCCTCCGCTGAAACAAAGGTGACGGGAATTTTCCCGGCAACGCCCTTTTCAGTCTTGGCCTTTATTTCCGTGCGGGGCTCCTTGAACTGGCCGAACCAGCGCTGGACGTTGGCCTCAACACCGCCTCCGCCCCGTGGTCCGAAGTGGAAGAAGACGACCTCTCCCTCGCCNGCGTCCACCCCAACTTTTAGCTGGGCCTTGCGCATGAAGGAACTTGGCTTGACCGAGGTGAAACCCGGGGGCGTGCTGAAGTTCATCCCGGCGACCTTGAATTCCTCTGCTTCGGCGGTGNCTGCGAGCAGGGGCAGGAGGAGGGCGGGCAGGCAGGAGGTGAGTCGCATCATGAGGTTTCCCTACCGTGCGGTGGGAAGACGGTCAAAGCAGAAGGAGGGGTTTTGTGGANTGCCTGGCCAGATGCGGGAGGTCTAACACGTTGAGCGTTCATATATTATGTTGATTTGGGGGTGCGGGGTGGATTTGCCCCGGGGGAAGGGGGATTCTGCTGAAAACCAATCGACCTGCTTAAATCGATAAAAGCCTCCTGTCAGGCAGCTTCATGCAATGGGAAGACAAGTTCTCCGGGTCGGTTGAACAATCGTACAAGTGCAGGCGAAACAGGGCGTTTCGGATGCCTGCTGGGCCNGACTNGNCCGAGGGCTGCGGCCGGGCGGCGCGGCAGAAATCCCCGCTTCGGGATGCGGCCTCGTCCCGCTACTGGCAGCGATCCCTACAAAAAAGGCTTTCAAGGCGTGATCGGTATGGAGCACGNTAGGGCCGGCAAGGACGAACTTGNCCGTGCGTGCTCATCGGAACTGTTTGGGCCGTCGGCAACATGTCCTCCTGATGCCATAGCGACATGCTCAAACAAACAACACGATACCATGGACGATTCCATTCAATCTGACCGGAGGAAATTCCTCAAATCCAGCGGAGTGGCGGCAGCGGCCGCCTCCCTGCCTGTGGCCTCTTACGCCCAGGTGGAAGGCAAAAGTGAAATCAAGGTGGCCTTGGTCGGCTGCGGGGGCCGTGGAACGGGTGCCGTGTCCCAGACACTGAACGTGGAAGGTGCCAAGTTAGTTGCCGTCGCGGACGCCTTCCCGGACAAAACCCAGGGTGTGATCAACAATATCAAGGGCCGCTTCAAGGAGAAGGTCGATGTGCCTGAGGCACGCATGTTCCATGGCTTCGATGCCTACAAGAAAGCGATCGCTGTNGCGGACATGGTGATCCTGACTACTCCCCCGGGGTTCCGTCCCGAAATGTTCGAGTATGCCGTTTCACAGGGCAAGCATGTCTTCATGGAGAAGCCTGTGGCNACTGATGCGGCAGGTATCCGAAGGGTGATCGCCGCTGCCAAGGAGGCAGATGCCAAGAAACTCAAGGTGGTGTGCGGTCTGCAGCGGAGGTATCAGAAGTCTTACACCGCAACCCACCAGGAGGTGATGGAAGGGCGCATCGGCAAAGTAATCGGAAGCCAGGTCTACTGGAATGGTGGAGGAGTGTGGGTGCGCCCGCGCAAGGAGAACCAGAGCGAGATGGAGTATCAGATGCGCAACTGGTATTACTTTAACTGGCTCTGCGGAGACCACATCTGCGAGCAGCATGTCCACAACATCGACGTAGCCAACTGGTTCATGGGCAGCCATCCCAGCGTGGCCCAGGGGATGGGTGGCCGGCAGCGGCGGATCGGACCTGATTTCGGGGAGATCTTCGACCACCATTACGTCGAGTTCCTGCATGAGGGCGGGGGTTACACCAATTCGCAGTGTCGTCACCAGCGGGGTTGCATGAACCGGGTGACCGAAGTCATTGTCGGTGAAAAGGGCCGGGCATACCCCGGACGTATCACCGACAATGACGGTAAGGTCGTCTGGAAGCTCAATGAGAGGGGGAAGAATCCCTANCAGGTTGAGCACGATGAGCTGCATCGTCACATTCGTGAGGATATCGCGATNAACAACGCCTACTATACCGCGGATGCGACCATGACTTCGATCCTCGGGCGGATGGCAACCTACTCNGGCAAGGAGCTCAAATGGGATGATGCCATCAACTCCGAGGTCAGCATCATGCCCAAGAACTACGCCTGGGATGCCGACCCCGGACCGAAGATGGATCCTGATACCGGTCTTTACCCCTGTCCTCAGCCGGGAGTGACCAAGGTTGTCTGATTCCTGAGCTGGAAGACCTCTTTCAAGGCCGGGCCCTCGGGCCCGGCTTTCTCGTGTAAGGAAGGAAACCGCCCTAGGCGATGACTTCCTTCACCACGCGGCCATGGACATCCGTGAGTCGGAAGTCCCGGCCATCGTATCGGTAGGTGAGCTTGCGGTGGTCAATCCCGAGCTGGTGGAGAATGGTGGCGTGCAGGTCGTGCATGTGCACCTGTCCATCGGCGGCATGGTGACCATACTCGTCAGTTCCGCCGTGGGAGAAGCCTGGCTTGAATCCTCCCCCTGCGAGCCAGACAGTGAACCCGTCGGGATTGTGGTCCCGCCCCGTTCCCTTGTTCTGCGCGTAGGGAGTGCGTCCGAATTCACTTCCCCACCAGACGATGGTGTCATCAAGGAGCCCACGCCGTTTAAGGTCCTCAAGGAGTCCTGCAACCGGCTTGTCCGTTGCACGGGCGTGTTCCAGGTGCTTGGGCATGTTGGAATGCTGGTCCCAGGCAGGATTGTTGCTGTTATCGGTGTAGTTCACCTGGATATAACGCACCCCGGCCTCGCTCAGGCGACGAGCCCGCAGGCAGTAGCGGCCGAAATTGTCGGTGTATTTTTCCCCGATGCCGTACATCGCGAGGGTTTCTGGACTTTCGCGGGACAGGTCCAGGACGTCTGGCGCNTTGTTCTGCATGCGCCACGCCAGCTCNAAGGACTCGATGACCGCATTCATCTTGTCATCTCCNGGGCTTCGGGAGGCCTGTTCGGCGTTCAGCTTCCGGAGGAGCTCGAACTGCTTCCGTTGCTGGGAGGGATTCGATCNTGCGGAGGTGAGATTCTTNATCGTGGCCTCCTTGGCNGGAATGCCGGCGCGTCCNATCGGAGTGCCCTGGTAGGCGGCGGGAAGAAAGGCGTTGCTGTAATTGCGTGGGCCGCCGTTCCCCATCGCNGGCCCGATGCTGATGAATCCGGGCAGGTTCTGGTTTTCGGTNCCGAGTCCGTAGCTTGTCCAGGACCCCATGCTGGGACGAATCAGGTTAATNGATCCAGTGTGAAGGAAGAGGGTGCTGGGGCCGTGTGCCACACCCTCGGTGTGCATCCCCTTGAGAAAGCAGAGGTCGTCGACATGCTTCGCGGTATGGGGAAATAGTTCACTGACCTGTTGCCCGCATTGCCCGTATTGCCTGAATTTCCAGAGGGGTTTCATGACACGGTGCTCCTCGATCTTGCGGGTCTTGGCCAGAGTACGGGCATCGTCGAAGCGCACCATCTTGCCGTCCGCGCGGATGAGACTTTCCTTATAGTCGTAGGAGTCGACCTGGCTGACTCCACCTGCCATGAAGAGAAAAATGACCCTTTTGGCCCTGGCCGGATGGTGGAGAACCCCCGGGTGACCCNGGCCGAGGGAGGCNGCGAGGGCTGAATGGTGGGCCATCGCCCCCGCGGCAAGGCCGCCGAANCCACAGGCCATGCNGGACAAGGCTTGTCTGCGGTCGAGGGACGGACNGGAGTGCATGNTCAGTGGCGTGAAGGAACCGCCTTCAATCCTATGGCGACAGGATAGGGTGCNCTGCGGAAATGATCAAGTCGCCTAGTTGAGATAGCGGAAATCGAGNCTGGCGAACAGTCCCTGGAANACNTGNGTCCAAGCGGTTTCGGCATCTTCCTCGGCGGAGAGGAAATCCAGGACGATCCGTAGTTCATTTTTCGTAGGCATGCGCCCGAGAGTGGCCTGGTAGGCCCATTCAGCCTGCTCAGTCGCTGATCCCTTCTGTTCACCGAGAAGCCGGAGTGCGGCTTGCCGCGCCTGTTCTGATACGAACGGGTTGTTCATCAGGAAGAGGGCCTGGGTGGCGACGCTGCTGGTAGTGCGTTTGCCAGTGACGAGATTAGGATCCGCGAAGTCAAAAACCTGCAACATTTCAGGGAGGGTGTTGCGGAAGACAGGGGTATATATGGTCCGCCGGGTTCCTTCGAACCTGTATCCGTACTCGGTCGTAGTGCCTGGCTTGATGGTCGAGCCCCCCAGCCCGGAATCGAGGGAGCCGCTGATAAAGAGAATGGAGTCGCGCATGGGTTCGGCCTGAAGGCGACGACGATTCTGGCGCCAGTGGAGTACGTTTTCTATATCCACTTGTTCCCGGGACGGTTCGCGGACCGAGCTCAACTGGTAAACCCGGGAGAGCATGATCTCACGGATGAGCTTTTTGATGGACCAGCCCTCCGCCATGAATCGGGATGCGAGGTGGTCGAGCAGTTCGGGATTGGACGGGAGTTGTCCCATGTGGCCGAAGTTGTCGACACTACTGACGATTCCCTGACCGAAGAGGTGATGCCATACGCGGTTTACAAAGACCCGGGCCGTGAGCGGATTGTTGCGATCGGAGATCCACCCGGCGAGGGCGCGGCGACCGCTTCTACCGCTTGGGAAGGAGGGGGTGGGCTCACTCTGGAGTATCTTGATGAAGCCCCTGGGAGTCTTTTTCCCGACATTGTGAACATTACCCCGGAGGGCGATATGGATATCGCCGGGGTTCTCTCCCTCCTCGGCCGCGATCACCCGGGTTGTGAGGGGTGGCTGTGCCTTCAGCTCCTTGAGTTCCCGCTCAAGGGCGGCCATTCGCTTTTTCTTTTCCTCGCTGTTGGCAGGCTCCGAGGTGGCAGCTTCCGGGCTGCGGGAAACCACGCCCCCTTCCGGGATGAGCTGGACCGCATCGGCGATTACGTGGGCCCTTGTTCCCTTGGTGGAAACAACCACCGCTTCCCACTCACCAACGAGAAAGTCGTAGGTTCCCAGCGAAATGAAACTTCCATCGATGGGGGGAGGTCTGGTCTGATCAACATGCTTGATCACCTCGCCGTCGGCGTGCCGGATGAGGACAGGAACCTTGCGATCCCGGTTGGTTCCCTCCGTATAGGAGATCCGCACCTCGAACTTTCCGTCTCCGGGAATCTTGACCTTGTAGGCGACCTCCTTCTCTCCCTTGTCAGCAGCCCCGTCGTGGATGTAGTTTGCGCCGACGAAACCGGCGTTTGATGTTGANCGGGTCCACTCTCCCTTGAGCGTTGCCCCGAGGTCGTCCACGACGATNCCGGGNAGGCTGGCTACTGGGATGGCAGTCTGNCTNCTGCCGCTCGNTTTTTTCTTCAGGCCCGCTATCTCCNTCTGGAGGGCGTTCATCCGCTTCTTGCGTTCCTCGGATTTTTTCCGGACCTCGTCCGAGACGGGAAGGGGGCGCTTGTTCCAGGTGGAGACGTTGCTGTGGATGACAACCTTCGTTCCCTTCAGGATTCCTGCCAGTCCGTAGTAGTCCTCAGTNGTGATCGGGTCGAACTTGTGGTCGTGACAGCGCGCGCAACCGATAGTCANACCGAGGAAGGCCTTGCCCATGGTGTCCAGCTGTTCATCAACAATGTCCATCTCNAGGACAGTCTTGTCCTGGAGTTCATAGTTCGTCGGGCCCAGCAGNAGAAAGGCGGTGGCGATNAGCGCTTCCTGCTGTTCAGTGATGGTTCCTTCAACCATGAGGTCCCCCGCGATCTGTTCCTGGATGAACCGGTCATACGGTTTATCGCTATTGAACGAGNTGACAACGTAATCGCGGTAGCGCCAAGCCTCACCGAAGAGCAGCGTGCGCCCGCCGCCGGTGGATTCTGAGTAGCGGGCGACGTCCAGCCAGTGCCTCGCCCAACGGATCCCGAAGCCGGGACGGGCGAGAAGGTCATCGACCAGTTGCGAGATTGCCTCCTGCCGGTCCTTTGCCGCGGCCTCGTGGAAAGCCGTGGCCTGCAGGGGCGTGGGCGGGAGGCCGACGAGATCATATGAAATTCGTCGCAGGAGGGTTGCGTTATCGGCATCCCCGACGGGAGAGATTCCCTTCGCCTCGAGTGCGGCAAGGACGAAGCGATCGAGATCGGTTCTTGGCCAGTCCGGGTTGCCGACTTCTGGAGGAGCGTTGTCCACGACCGGGCGGAAGGCCCAGTAGNTGCCTGCAGCGTCCAGGTAGGCTTGGGTATCCCTCCGCTCCCTCGCTGGTGANTCCCGCGGGTCGGGGAGCCCGATGGCGACCCATTTTTCCAGAATCTCGATCTCTTCAGGATTGAGCTTGGTCCGGGGAGGCATCCTGAGGTCGTCCTCGGTATGCCGCACCGCTCGGATNAGGAGGCTTTTGCCAACCCGCCCGGGGATGACCGCGGGTCCGGTGTGGCCTCCCTCCAGGACTCCGCGGCGGTGATCGAGGCGCAGGCCACCCTTCAGGTCCTCNGAATCCGCCGAGTGACACTCATAGCAATGNNTCGAGAGGAGGGGNCGGACGCGCTTTTCGAAGAANTCAAGGTCAGAGGGAGTGGATGCGCCAGCACTTGCCAGGAGCCCGAGAGCGNCCGGAATCTGGATGAGGATCTTGGTGGAGTTCACAAGAGTCGGGGTAGTGGGCCTTGTCCACCATGGGAAGCGGCGATTCCCGCCGGTGTTCACCAGATCATCCCGCCAAAAGCAGCTTTCAGCGAGCAAAATCCTCANCTGGCACCGGTCGCGAGCNGGCTTGGGGAAAGCGGCCGGGNACCCGGGANTAAAGAGTGACCTGCTCCGGTCAGTTCGTCTCGGGGGCCCGGGTTTCGAAGCGCATGAGCTCCTTCAAAAAGGTGAGTTCCACATTGCCCGTGGGACCGTTCCGGTTCTTGGCGAGGATGAGTTCAGCCTTTCCCAGGTTCCTTTCCTGTTCCTGGTCGGCNTCGTCCCCGCTGGCGGTTGGATCATTGTAATACTCCTGACGGTAGAGCAGGCCGATGAGATCGGCATCCTGTTCGATGGACCCTGATTCGCGCAGGTCCGACATCCGGGGTGCTCCGCCCCGNTGCTCGGGTCCCCGATTGAGTTGAGCGAGGACAATCACGGGAACCTGCAGTTCCTTGGCCAGCGCCTTGAGCCCCGCTGAGATCTCCGCGATTTCGCGTTCGCGTGAACCCTCAGCCTGCCGGGATTGGGAGCGCATGAGCTGCAGGTAGTCGACCGCGATAAGTCCGATGTCAGCATCTCGCTTTTTGCGGCGCGCCTTGGCCCGGACGTCGCCGATCGGGATCGCCGGAGTGTCGTCGATGAAGAGGGGGGCGGACTTCAGCTGCTTGGAGGCGTTGAGGATGTTGGAGAGTTCCTCCTTGGTGGGCTGGAGGCCGGGCCGGAGGTTGGCCATGCTGTAGCGGGCCCGCGAGAACAGGAGGCGCTGGACGATTTGCTGGGCGCTCATCTCACATGAGAATACAAGAGTGGGAACATTCTGATCGAGGGCAACATGCTCGACGATGTTCATCATGAGGGAGGTCTTTCCCATCGACGGCCGGGCCGCGATGATAAACATCTCCCCGGGTTTGAGGCCCTTGCTCATTTCGTCGAGCTTGGTGTACTTGGTCGGAACGCCTTCCAGCGGGCGCTCATTGTGCATGAACTGCTGGAGAATCTCGACGACGCCCTCAATCAGGTCGCCAACCTTGACCTCGCCCTGGACCTCGGAGCCCTCCTTGATGGCGAAGACCTTGGACTCNACNTTGTCGAGGAAGGCCTGGACATCCTCGGGGTCGTCGTAGGCCTTGTTGATCGACTCGGTGCACGAGGAGATCACCGAGCGGAGAATGTGCTTCGCCTTGACGATGCCGAGGTGGTGTTCGAAGTGGGCGGCCGTTGGAGCGTAGGTGTAAATCGCAGTGAGTTCGCCAGGCCCCCCCATGTTTTCGAGAAGGTTTCGGTCCTTGAGAAGCTGGGTGAGGGAAACGAGCTCTACGGGCTGTCCCTTGTCGTAGAGTTCGCGCAGGATCTTGTAGAGCGTGCCGTGGGAGGGGATGTAGAAGTGTTCGGGGGTAAGGTGCTCCTCGACGGCGGATCCGATGTATTCGGTAGGCTCCTGCAACATTGAGCTCAGGATGCTCTTCTCCGGTCCGGTGGCGTTGGGGAGCGCGCGGGCCGCGCCGTCGTCTGCGGGCTGGACAACCTGCAGTTGAGGGGAATCCTGATCCTTCTGCTGGGAGGGCTCGGAGGGCATGGCGGGAGGAAATCCGGTCCGGGCAGGATCACGCCAATCTAACTGCACACAAGATTTATTTAGTACATCTTAAATAATGTGGACCANACGCGNACGGCGTGTTTCGGACGTCTTTTCAAGGCCGCCCGGGCNGCGAGGNCAGGCGATGTTGTGTGGAGAACCCCGGGGAGAACTGACTTAATAATTGGAGTGGGCCTCCTTCACACCGTTGAGCGGTGCTAAATATCCCTCCTCAAGGGGAGCCGCTAAACGGAGAACGTGGGAAAATGCTTCTCCCGCGCCTGCGGNGGCCAGCCACAGGGATGAGCNNGCAGTCCCGTATCGTGGGTCAGGACCCGGGTGNGGTGTCCTCGTTCCTGGCTCCTCGCTCCTTTTCCTCGGTTTCCACNGTCACGGTCAGAATGGCGGTTACTTCGGGGTGGAGCTTGATTTCGACTTCNCTCTTGCCGGAACGCTTGATCGGCCTGTCGAGCTTGATCGCGGTCCGCTCCAGCGTGAACCCGTTGCCCTCCAGTTCCTTCTGGATGTCCATGCTTGTGATGGATCCAAAGGCCTTGCCACCCTGTCCGGTCTCCAGGGTGAACTTGGGTCGCAGGCGGCTGATCTTGCCGGATAGGTCGTGAGCGTTGCTCAGTTCCTCGGCTTCCCGCTGGGCCCGCTTGGCCTGCAGGGATTCAAGGTTGCGCAGGTTCCCTCTGGTGGCCTCATAAGCCTTTCCAGTCGGAATGAGGTAATTGCGTGCGTAGCCCGCCTTCACCTTGACGACGTCAGCTTCGGAGCCCAGTCCGGTGATCTTCTCTCGTAGAATGACTTCGGTAGTGGCCATGAGGATGGAGTGGTTCGGAGCCGAAAGAGGTCTCGGCGGGGCGCTGGCAATAGTCGGGAGCAGTCCTCCGGTCAAGGGGTTAATCGCGACTGGGCCCTGAAATCCGGGGTTCGGAGGAGTCCGGAGCCTTTTCCTGCAGGAGGACCTTGAAGGCCTGGCCGGCTCCTTGAGGGGCTGTCAGGAACAGGGACTCGGCATCATCCGGGGCAGGGGGCGCGAGCCAGTTCTGCTGAGTGGTCAGGTTCACGGTTCGCAGTCCGAGGTGCTCGCCCCAGGTAATGAGGTCGTCGAAGTTGACGTCCGCGGTGAGATCCTGCCTTCCGGGAAGCCGATAGAGGTCGACTCCGGAAAGCCTTTCGTGGTGATAGTAGGCGCGACGGCTGCCTGTAAGCCGGCGGTGGTAGATTTCCCTGGCGGAACCTCCGTAGTCGATAGTCAGGAGCTGGCCGGAGTCCCAGGCGGAGAGCCATTCGCGGAGCCAGTGATGGTAGGCCTCGTGGACTTCGACGACCTGTCCCTGCTCCCACCGGTGGCTGAAAACCGTGGAGTGAGGGAGGCTTGCGGCGGGTCGCCATTGCTCCTGGATGCTACCGCGTTCCAGGGAGAGAAAGAGTTCGGACCACGGGAGGTCATTGCGGAAGACGCGAACTGGAAAGGCATCCACCAGTTCGTTCGAAAAGATGAGGGCCTGTCCCTTCGCGTGGATGAGGGCCTCCTCGATCCTCTCGTGCCAGCGCGCCCTGCGGCCCAGAAGTTTCCTCTGCCGGGACTGCAGGGACGGCGAGCGCTCAATGATGTGATAGCGAAGGAGCCCGGAGCGGGGCCTTCTGATCCTTTCCCAGCTCGTGAAGGCGAAGTTGCGCCGGAGAGCATTCTGGGTGGCGCGAGCCAGTTCACCTGTGCCGGCGCCCAGCTCGATCAGCTGGGTATGGGCGGCTGCGTGATCGTTGATCCACGCGGCGACGGATCTGCCCAGCTGCGGAGACAGGCTTGCCGCGGTCGAGAAGTCGCCGGTCGAACCGATGCCCCGAATTTCCCGGGTGTAGTATCCGTGCTCCCGGTCATAGAGGCAGAGCTCCATGAAACGATCGAAGCGGAGGACGTTCCCCTCGGATGCGAAGTGGGATTGGAGCCAGGTGTTCAGGGTGCTGCTGCCGTCGGATCGGGGATCAACCCGCGTTCACTGCCTGCCCTTGTCATCNTTAATCTGCCGGGCGAGGCGCTCGCATCCCTTGATNTCGAGCTTGCCGGACGCGAGCATNGGAATCTCGTCCACCGGGATAATGAACTTAGGACACCACAGGGAAGGGATGCCGATGTCCATGAGCTTGTAACGCATGTCGGTCACGTCCTGTTCAGGAGTGTTGCTGACCACTGCCGAGAGNAGGGCGATCACTTCGCCCTTCTGCTCGTCCGGCAGGCCGATGACAGCGATCTTGCGTTCTTCCTCNCCGTCCAGACCGAGGATCTTGTTGAGGTGCCCCTCGAGTGCTTCGTGGGGGACCATTTCACCGGCAATCTTGGAGAAGCGGGAGATGCGGCCCTCAATGTAGAGAAATCCGTTCTCATCGATGCGTCCCACATCACCCGTCTTGAACCAGTCGTCCTCAATGACCTCCGCGGTAAGATCCTCCCGGTTGAGATACCCGGGGAAGATGTTTGCTCCCTTCAGCCAGATGATTCCGCTCTCGTCGATGGGNCTGGGCTCATCGGTGGAAGGATCGGTGATTCGTACCGCGATCCCCGGCAGGAATGGTCCTACCGATCCGAGTTTGTTGTTTGGNAGCACCGGCGTCTCGTCGTTCGGGGCCGGGGCGTCCGGGAGGTTCACATTGGTGGCTGGCGAGGTCTCGGTGAGGCCGTAGCCTTCGAAAGGAAGAATGCCGAATTTTTTCTCGAAGGAGCGGGCGAGATTGGAGGGGAGTTTCTCGGCCCCGGTAACAACCAGTTGAAGGGACGAGAGAAGCTCTGGATCAATGCGACGCATGTATCCCCGCAGGAAGGTGGGCGTGGCGAGGAGAAGAAGGAGNTTGTGGGCGTGGATGAGCTCTGCCAGCCGCTTCGTCTCCAGTGGGCTGGGATAGGTTACGAGCTTGACGCCCTCGATGATGGGAAACCAGAGCGTAGCGGTGCAGCCTAATGAATGGAAGAGCGGAAGGGATCCCAGAATGCCGCCACCATGAGGAAGGGAAAGACGGGTGCCGAACTGGCAGACGTTGGCGAGGACGTTTCGATTGGTGAGAGGGACCCCCTTCGGTTCCCCGGAAGAGCCAGAGGTGAAGAGAAGGATGGCTTCGTCNTCACCGCGCCCTCCTTTTCGCAGTCCGAGTAATCCCTGCAGCAGGCCGGNGGGGAGGATCTTGGCNAGGAGAACCCACTTGATGATCCGTTTCTTGATNCCGGGGAGGATCCGCTCGACGAGCATCAGGTCGCGGTTGGGCGGCCACGGGAAGGTCGGGAACTTGCGGACGAATGGGTCGGCAGTGATGAACTTATCAAGGTCAGCCTGCCGGATGGCGGACTGGACGGCNTCCTGGGAGGCNGTGAAGNTCAGGTTGACCGGAATCTTGTTGGCGAAGACTACGGCGAGGTTCGCGAGGAGGCCTCCTTTGCCGGGCGGAAGGATGATGCCGACACGCTTTTTGTCCGTAGCGGCACGGATTTCCCGGGAGAGGGCAATGGCAGCTCCGAGCAGCTTGGAGTAGGTGAGCGAGCTGTCGTCTGTTCCATCGTGAACCAAGGTCCTGCCGTGTTTTTTGAGACCGCGCAGCAGGTGCTCGGCGAGAGAGTCGTTCAGGAAGGCGCGGGAGCTGAATGCCTTTTCAGAAGCCTCGAGGAGGTGCTGATAAAAATATGGCACCGAAACCTGCTTCTCGTCGAGTAGTCCACCCAGCNCGAAGATCGCAGCCGGAAGGCCGGAGGGTGGCTCGGTTGAGAGACGGGACTCGGCCGGAAGGGAGACCGCCACAGGAAAGGTGGGTAGCTTGAGGGCGCAGAGGAAGGCCAGCTGGTGAGGAGGGATCTGGCAGGCTGTCCCGGCACGGGTGGCGACATCCCCGGGGATGAAGACGAGGAGGCCGCCATTCTCGAGCTTGGGTCGCAGGGCCTCTCCAATAGCTTCGGGGTCCGGGTCTTGATCGGAAAAAGTGGCTGCCCGAATATCCTCCCGGGAAAGGTATTCCCGCGTAGGTGGCTCGACCATGGCCCCTTCTTCGACAAGCCATGTGACCGGCCGCGGAGCCAGTTGGGAAGCGAGGGCCTGTAATTCCCGGTGATCGAGGCGTCCCGGAATGAGGAGGGCCCCGTCGGCGGACAGGAGCTCGAAGTCGAGGAATTTGACGGAAGCCGAGGGCATCGTTGGANTNNTTCTAGGGTGAAAATTGGCGACAAGGCCGCCTGAATGAAAGCACGAAAGGTCGAGTTTGCCCCCAGTTACTCACAGGGNCCGGGGGATTGTTCTTCACACGCTGAAAGGGCATTGTTAGATCCGCTTCCATGAGCAGCCCTACCACAGAAGATTCCCGGGCCGCCTACTGGCGCAAGAATCTGAGCTGGCTGGCAGGCCTGCTGGTGGTCTGGTTTGTCGTCTCCTACGGATGTGGGATCCTGTTTGTGGACCAGTTGGATAAGATCCGGATTCCCGGNACCGGNTTCAAGCTGGGGTTCTGGTTCGCCCAACAAGGAAGCATTTACGTCTTTCTGGGACTTATCGCNGTCTACGTGTTTGTAATGAACAGGTTGGACCGGGAGNTNCTTGGTGAGGAGGGGGATGATGCATAGTCTGTTTTCTGATAACCTGCTCCTCGCTGCGATGGATCCGGTCCAGAAGTGGACGCTGGGAATTGCGGTTCTTACTTTTGCCCTCTACATCGGGATTGCGATCTGGGCGAAGGCGAAGTCGACCGGGGAGTTCTATATCGCCGGGAAGGGAGTGCCCTCTGTTGCTAATGGGATGGCAACCGCGGCCGACTGGATGAGCGCCGCCTCATTCATNGGGATGGCGGGNATNATCTCGTTCGCGGGGCGTGATGGNGCCCGNTANCTNATGGGNTGGACNGGNGGGTATGTNCTCCTNGCNCTTNTGCTNGCNCCCTATTTNCGTCGCTTCGGGAAGTTNACGGTGCCGGATTTCATCGGNGATCGNTACTACTCTAATATTGCCCGGTTGGTNGCNGTGCTCTGTGCGATATTCGTCTCCTTCACCTACGTTTGCGGGCAGATGCAGGGGGTTGGAATCGTCTTTTCGCGTTTCCTGAAAGTTGACAAGGAGGCCGGGGTGCTGATCGGGATGGGACTCGTATTTTTCTACGCGGTGATGGGGGGGATGAAGGGGATTACCTACACCCAGGTNGCNCAGTATTGNGTCCTNATCTTNGCCTTNACGGTGCCAGCNATTTTCATCGCAATCCAGATGACAGGGAATCCGATCCCGCAACTTGGCTTTGGTGGCGAATACAAGGANAGTGGNNTGTATCTGCTGGACCGGCTCGACGGGATGTCCACGGAACTTGGGTTTGGCAATTACACCGAGGGCCAAAAGGGCACGTTTGACATGTTCTGTATCACGGCGGCGCTCATGCTGGGGACTGCCGGGTTGCCGCATGTCATTGTCCGGTTCTACACCGTCAAGAAGGTGAAGGCGGCGAGAACCTCTGCGTTCTGGGCCCTCCTGTTCATCGCAATCCTCTATACGGTGGCTCCGGCGGTTGCGGTCTTTGCCCGAACAAACCTGCTCGATACGGTTTCCAACAAGCCTTACGCCGAGATGCCTTCGTGGTTCAAGAACTGGGAGGATACGGGCCTGATTACCTTCGATGATAAGAATGGTGATGGAATTATCCAGTACACCGGCAAGACGGAGAAGAATGCGGCGAAGTTCCCGCATCTCGAGACCAATGAGTTGACGGTGAATCGTGACATCATGGTGCTGGCTAACCCGGAGATCGCGAAGTTGCCGAACTGGGTNNTNGGACTTGTGGCNGCGGGNGGCCTNGCCGCTGCGCTTTCGACNGCTGCNGGGNTGNTGCTGGTNATCTCAACTGCGGTGGCGCANGANCTCGTCAANAAGACGATGAAGCCGGACCTTGGCGAAAAGCAGGAGTTGCTCCTTGCTCGCATCGCGGCGGGGGGTGCGGTGGTGGTGGCCGGGTATTTCGGAATGAATCCCCCTGATTACGTTGCGGCGGTGGTGGCGTTTGCCTTCGGGCTGGCCGCATCATCCTTCTTCCCGGCCATCATCCTCGGGATCTTCTGGAAGCGGGCGAACCTGCAGGGGGTGGTGACGGGNATGATCGTAGGTATTCTCTTCACCGGGAGTTACATCATCTACTTCAAGTTCCTCAACACGGGAGCAGGCAAGGAGGACTGGTGGTTNGGGATTTCCCCGGAGGGAATCGGGACCTTCGGGATGGTCATCAACTTCGNGCTCGCGATCGGTATTTCGCTCGCGACCAAGCCGCCGCCACCGGAAGTTCAGCGTCTTGTCGATCGCGTGCGTTTCCCTCGGAAGGCGTTTGCGGACGAGGAGAAGGAGTAAGAAGNGNAGGGNNGGGTNCTAAGNCTGCCGCACNGGGGTGCGGATGTGCTCGATGGCTTCCAGGAGGTCTTCCCGGGTGATCTCGTCGGAGACAAAGGCTTCGCCGAGGATGGGCAGCAGCACGAAGCGGATTTTGCCTGCGGAGAATTTCTTGTCGCGGGCGAGGGCGGCCATGATTGCGTCGGTATCGAGATCAAGGTCCAGCACGAGCGGAAGTTGCCACTGCTCCTGAAGGTGCAGGAGGCGCGAGGTCTCCTCCGGGGAGAGTCCGCATCTCTTCTCGGAGAGATGGAGCGCAGCGCGGATGCCGAGGGAAATGGCTTCCCCGTGGAGCAGGGTGCCATATTCGGCCGTTGCTTCAATGGCGTGACCGATTGTGTGCCCGAAATTGAGCAGGGCGCGGGTTCCGGAAGTNTCCTTCTCGTCTTCCTCCACGATGCGGGCCTTGATGGCCAGNTTCGCGGCGATGAGTTCCGGGGCGACCCGTTGCTCTGCGGGGTCCAGTCTCTCGAGGTCCGAGAGCATGGATCTGTCCCGGATGGCGGCGTGTTTGATGACCTCCGCGAATCCCTCCCGGAAGACCTTGGGCGGCAGAGTAGTGAGCGCTTCGGGGTCAACGAGGACCAGGCTGGGTTGCTGGAACGCGCCGATGAGATTCTTGCCTTCCGGGGTGTTCACTCCGGTCTTGCCTCCCACTGAGCTGTCGACCTGCGCTACAATGGTGGTGGGGATCTGGACGAAGGGGATTCCCCGGTAAAAGACGGCTGCCACAAAACCGGCAAGGTCGCCGACCACCCCGCCTCCCAGGGCAACCACGAAGCTGCCCCGATCGTGCTGGTGCTCGATCAGGGAGCGGCAGAGGGTCTCGACCTGTCCCATNGTCTTGGACCCCTCCCCGGGCGCAATGGTGTGGATACTGACTTCGTATCCGGCGTCCTCGAGGGCTTGACGCACGGTCCCGGAATAGTGCGGGGCGACGTTTTCATCCGTGATGAGGGCGGCCTTGCCGGATAGCCCACTGGTCCTGATGAGCGCGCCGGAGCNCTTGATGATTCCGCGTTCAACGAGGATTTCATAGGACCGGTCCNGGAGATTGGCGGTTACGGTAGGCACGGATGCGGANTAGTTGGCAGTCNGGGCGGTTTTCTGGACGCTTGATGCCGCCTTGGCAAGCATTACGGGCGGCGCTTGGCGCGCCAGGGGGCAAGATCCGGGTGGAGCAGGAGGTCCAGCGGCTTGTCCGCCAAATCCAGNCTGGCGACCAGGTGGGCGAGGAGGTAAGCGGAGGCCGAAGCGTCATAGAGNGCATCGTGCCAACGGCGGCCCGGATGAGTTTCGTCCAGAGCGGAGACCAGGCCCAGCTCTCTGCAGAGATCTCCCAGACTGTAGGAGACAAGTCCGGGCCAGGCTGCCCGGGCGAGGAGGAGGGTGTCGACCCAGGGACCGAAGGGATGCCCCGGGAACGCGCGAAGGAAGCGTTTTTCGGTGCCATGCCCGTGGGCCACNATGATTCGGCCGGAGAGCAGGCGCTTGATTTCCGGCCAGAGNGAAAGGAGGGAGGGGGCGTCCACGAGGTCTGCAGGGGTGATCCCGTGAACCTGCTGCGCGGCCCACGTTATCTCCTGGTCAGTGGAGAGAAACGAGCAGAGGTGCTCGCCCGGCCCGGTCTCTGGAGACCAGAGTGAGATGGCGATCTGCACGGGNACATCATTGCGCCCTCGNCCCGTCCCGGCAGACTCAAAGTCTATGGCCGCAAATTGCAGNTCCGTGATNGCGGGGGGAGAGGTGGGCATGGGAGAGAGTCAGATTGAGAGGCGATGCACTGCAGATTGGACCTTCTTTTGTAATGGTGCGTTGGANGAAGCGAGTTAGGATGTGGATTATCGAACCATGATTGAATCTCTTTTTGGAACTTTGGCTCTCAGTGGCGTGACTGTCACCCTGATTGTGCTCGTTGTCCTCGTCCTCCTGCTCATCTTCTGGCTGATTGGAGGTTACAACGGGCTCGTGAAGTTGAGGAACCGCTATCGGAATGCGTTCGCGCAGATCGATGTCCAGCTCAAGCGTCGACATGACCTCATTCCCAACCTGGTNGAAACGGCCAAGGGCTTCATGAAGCACGAACGCGAGACGCTGGAAGCAGTGATCGAAGCGCGCAATACGGCTCAGGGAGCCCTTGAGGGGCTTAGTCCTGATGATGCCGGGCAGATGCAGACCCTGATGACTGCGGAGGCCGGGCTTGGGTCCATGCTGGGCAAGTTCTTTGCCCTTTCGGAGGCCTACCCGGATATCAAGTCAAACCAGAACATGATGCAATTGAGTGAAGAGCTCACCAGCACGGAGAACAAGGTGAGTTTTGCACGCCAAGCCTACAACGATGCGGTCACGGCCTACAACACGAAGTGCGAAACCATCCCCACCAACATCATCGCAGGAATGTTCAACTTCCAGCAGGCTGTTCTTTTTGAGGTCAGTGAGGAAGCTGAGCGGGAGCCGGTTGACGTGAAGTTCTAGGGGTCTTTTCCGGGTCACGGACCGTATCCCCGGCAGTGATTGGAGAGGCGCACCGCGCGATGCAGCATGGACTTCTTTGAGGCGCAGGACCAGGCGAGACGGAA
Source organism: Roseibacillus sp. (assembly GCA_002721695.1). Classification (GTDB taxonomy): domain Bacteria; phylum Verrucomicrobiota; class Verrucomicrobiia; order Verrucomicrobiales; family Akkermansiaceae; genus Roseibacillus_B. The sequence goes on from PBLI01000016.1 coordinate 161,923, forward strand.
GACGAGGTGGCTTCTGCTCTACTTCGTCATCGCAGTGATCGGGATCGTCCTCTCGGTGCACCTCGTGGTCAGCCTGTCGCTGTATTTGTCGGGAATGCGTGGGATGCTCCTGCAGCCTGCATTGCTTGCGGTGAATGCGCTCGGGACATGCCTTTTCATCTTCGGGGGGACCCTTTACAAGTCCATGCAACTGGCTCGGGGTGGGGTGGTGGTGGCGGAAGATCTGGGCGGGCGACTGGTGGATCCGGGGACGAGTGATCATCGCGAGCGGAAGCTCTTGAACGTCGTGCAGGAGATGGCGATCGCGTCCGGAATGCCAGTGCCGCAGGTCTACGTCATGGACGAGGAAATGGGGATCAACGCCTTCGCGGCCGGCACGGAGCCCTCCAATGCGGTGATTGGCGTGACCCGGGGGTGCATGGATCTTCTGTCTCGGTCCGAGTTGCAGGGCGTGGTCGCCCATGAATTCAGTCACATCCTGAACGGAGACATGAGGCTGAACATGCGGTTGATCCAAGTGATCTTCGGGATCCTCATCCTCACCATCATCGGCCGCACGATCCTCTACTCCATGCGGCATGTCGCTTTCGGTCGTCGCAGCAGCCGGGATGGTGGCGGAGCGATCCTTGTGATTCTGCTGCTTGGTGTCGGTTTCTTTGTCGTTGGTGCCGTGGGCTCGCTGTTTGCGCGTCTTCTCCAGGCTGCAGTGTCGCGACAGCGTGAATTTCTCGCTGATTCCTGCGCGGTCCAGTTCACAAGAGAGCCGGATGGGCTTGCGGGGGCGCTTAAGAAGATCGGAGGCTGGGACGATGGGGCGAGGGTTCGGTCCCCGGGTGCACTGGAGGCCAGTCACATGTTTTTTGCGGAAGGAGGGATCTTCGGCTGGGGATTGGCCACGCACCCACCCCTGGCAGTTCGTATCCAGGCGCTCCAGCCACATTGGGTAGGAGGCTGGGACGAAGTCGATCCCGCTCCCGTTGGCGAAGGTCCCCAGGAGCCGGTGAGCGGGCTGGCCAGTTTGGGTCGAGGGGGAGGGGGCTTGGCCAGCCAGTCGGTTGGAGTGAGTGCCGAGACTGCCCTGAGTGGCCTCGGTTCCGAGGAGCACTGTCGGCTGGAAGTAGGGCGTCACCTGCGGGAGGGTATCCTTCCACGCTGGGTCAAGGCCTCAGAGAACCGGGACGAAGCCAAGGCCCTGGTTTTCTCAATGTTGCTTTCCGCGGACGAGGAGTTGCAAAGAATGGGGATGGATGGGCTGCGCCAGGCGATGGGTTCCGAGGTGGCGGAGCTGGCCGGGGAATGGAGGGTGGACTTGGCTGCGTTGCACTCCACCGACCGGATTGTCCTCATCGACCTGTGCCTGCCCGCGCTCAGGCACATGAGCCCGCCGGAGTATGAGCGTTTCATGGAAACGACCCGCTGGTTGATTTCCACGGATGGCAAGGTAGACCTCTTTGAGTTCATGCTTCAGCATGCGCTCGCTCGAAACCTGGCCAGCCATTTCGAGAGGAGTGGTTTCCGGCCTNTCCGGCACCGGCGGATGAGTGANCTNGCGGCGGAAGCGGACATCCTTCTCACCGTCACTGCGAGGACGGGATGTCAGGATGAGCTGGCAATTGCGTCTTTTCGCGCCGCGAGTCAGGATTGGGGGGATGCGGAAGGATGGACTCCCCGTTTCCTCCATGAGGACGAGTGCGCTCCCGAGTTGTTGCGCTCCGCCTTGGCCGAATTCGAGGCAGCCACTCCTCCGGTGAAGAAGCAGATCCTGCGGCTCTGCGGGCTCGCAGCCGCTGAAGACGGCGTGCTCACGAGCCGTGAGGCGGAATTGCTTCGCGCCATGGGAGATGCGATTGGGGCCAGTCTTCCCCCCTTTATCCGGGAGCTTGAGACGGGCGGAAACTGACAGGGGGATCCTGCCAGAAGGGGTGAGCGAGCTGAACGGGCTTGATTTGTGGGAGTCTTACGGGGATTGTCCAACGCGACCATGGCAAGACGCCCCCTCTGGCTTTGGCCGAATCTGCTGAGTCTCGACGCGCCGATCGTAGCGCTCGTCTGGTTCTGGATGTACAAGCAGGTCTGGCTGGTGAAATACCACCAGCCGACCCTTCCCTGGTTCCTCGCTCTCGCGGTGTGGTGCATTTATGTTGGAGATCGTCTCATGGATGAACGCCTCGCCGGCAGGGACGGAGGACGCCCGACTGCCCGGCACGGGTTCCATCGGCAACATCGTGGATCGCTCAAGTTAGCGCTCGCGATGGGCATCTTCGGGGCCCTCTTCCTGCTCGCCATCCAGTCGCGCGGGTTGCACATCCACGGTCTGCCCATCCTTCTGCCGGTGCTGGCTTATTTCGTAGTGAGTTTCAGCGACGGGGGCCGCAATGTTTCCTTTTTCAAGAATATCCTCGCGGGAGTGGCCTTTGCCTACGGAGTCGCGGTGGGGGTGCACTTCCGTCGCGAACGGCCTTTCTGGGATCTCGCGCTCTCCCCGGAAGTTGTAGTCTTCGCGGGGCTGTGCATCATCAACATGATCGCGATCGATCACTGGGAGAGTTCGTCGCGGGGGAAGAACGAGAAGGAAGAACCCGGGGAACAGGAACGGGAACACCGCGAGGTTTACCGGGCGCTGCTTCTCGGTCTGTTGCTGGTCCTGATCGTGGCCAGTTACCTCCTCGCGGTGCGGGCGGAGGACTACACGCTCCAGACTCACAAGGCCTTTTACCTTTCCATCATCGTGGGGGCCGGTGGGCTTGGTTTCCTGGTCCTTCTGCGGGACTTGTTTTCCTCCGACCTTCTCCGGGTGCTGGCCGATGTGGCGATGGTGCTCCCGCTGCCGTTTTTCTATTTCTACCTGGTGGATTATGAGATCATCGAGTTCGGGCATTTTTCGTGGAACCTGACCGCCCCGGGCCAGCTCGATGGAGGGTAGATGGACAGAGTCCGATTTGGGGCTTGGTCCCCGGGTGATCCGTCGGTAGCTAGTGGCCGTGAGCGAAGAAAGTCGACATCGTCATAACGCCGTGCTGATCGTAGGTGCCCCCGGTGCCGGTAAGGGAACACAGGGCAAGGTCCTCGGCACCGTGCCGCGTTTCTTCCACTGTGCCTGCGGGGACGTCTTCCGGTCTCTCGATACCCGGACGGAACTGGGACAGCAATTCGTGGCGTATTCCAGCAAGGGTGAACTGGTGCCCGATGAGCTGACCGTCGATCTCTGGAGCGTACAAATCGACAACTGGATCGATACCTCCCGCTACAAGCCAGACATCGACATCCTGGTCCTCGATGGAATTCCGCGCAATGTGCGACAGGCCGAAATTCTCGAGGATCACGTGGTGGTGCATCGCGTGATCCATCTGACCTGTCCCAACAGGGAGGAGCTCGCGCGCCGCATGCGGAAACGCTCCCTGAAGGAGGGTCGTTATGACGATGCCAGCGACGAGGTCATCGCCCAGCGGATCGAGACCTATGAGGAGGAGACCAAGCCTCTCATCGAATTCTACGATGGGAAGGTAGCCGATATCGATGCCACCAAGCAGCCCATCGAAGTGCTGAGCGACATGATTGCGGAGCTGGTAAACATGGACGTCTACAAGGACATGGCCAACGTGATCGTCTGATTGCAGTGTATTGCGTCATGGCCAAGGCTTAAAGTTTTGCACCATTGAGCACAGCAGCGTTGCGAATCGTATTTATGGGAACGGGGGAGATCGCCCTGCCGTCGTTCCGCATGATGGTAGAAGCGGGTGGGCTGGTTGGACTGGTGACCCAGCCCGATCGTCCCGTGGGCCGCAGCTCCCGGCTCCGTCCACCGCGGATCAAGGAGCTCGCCGGAGAGGCCGGGCTCCCCGTCCTGCAACCAGCGCGGGTTCGCGGGAAAGAGGCTATTGCCGAAATCGAGGCCTTGGATCCTGACCTCATCGTGGTGATGGCCTATGGACAGATCCTTCCCGGCGGCCTGCTGGAATTACCAGCGCATGGCTGCATCAATGTCCATGCCTCCCTTCTGCCCCGGCACCGGGGTGCCTCCTGCATTCAGGCCGCTGTTGCGGCCGGCGACAAGGAGAGCGGAGTGAGTATCATCGTCATGGATGACGGGCTGGATACCGGGGAAGTCATCAACAGGAGGGCAATTCCCCTGCATCCCGCCGAGACTGGGGGCACCCTGCATGACAGGTTGGCCGAACTCGCGCCGAAGGCCCTCGCTGAAAGCCTGAGGAGGATCGCGACTGGTGAGATGAGGCGGGAGCCGCAGGACGATTCCCTCGCCACCTACGCCCCGAAGTTGGAACGTGCAGAGGGGGAGGTAAACTGGGGTTTGCCAGCCGACGAGCTGGAGAGACGGATCCGGGCCCATGAGCCTTGGCCGGGATCCTTTACCGCTTACCGTGATAACAGGGGAAGGGCCCGGCGGCTCAAACTTTTTGCCGGAGGGGTGGTCATGCAGGGGGAGTCCCCCGGCAAACCGGGGGAGCTCTGTCAGGTCGGTTCCTCCGGGATACTGGTAGCCTGTGGCCGGGGAGGTCTTTGGCTGGGCGATGTGCAGGGGGAGGGAGGAAAGCGCCTTTCGGTGAGGGAGTTTCTTCGGGGGCACCAGTTGGCTGCGGGTGAATATCTCTTTTCGCTGGCGGGCGGATCGTGAGGGACGCACAGTGGGTCATGCTTGCAAAGGTTGCTGCCTGGGTCCTGGCCTCGGCCGGTTTGGCTTCCGGCGTGACCGTGGAAGTAGTGCAACTGTATCAACCGCTCTCCCTTCACGGGACGGACGGGGTCGGGGAGGATTTGGAAGCGGGAGATCCCGTTCAGGCTGTGGTGATGTCCCGTCCCTATGCCCTGGCCGGGGCGATTCCCGAGGACCTGGTCAAGGCGGTCGCGAGCCCCCACCGCATTGGAACCAACGCGGACGGTTATGGGGTCGAGGAGGTCAATCTCTTCATCCTGTGCAAAATCGGCCTGACGGCGGAGCTCCGCCAGTCACGTCTTCGCGTGCGGCTTGATGTAAGTAGCTTCGTTCTGCCCGAAGAGCTCGATATGACCATCCGGCAGGTGCTGACTCTTTCGATCCTTGCCATCGAGCGCACGCTTGAAGACTACTTCCGAAGTATCCCTGGGGAGCCGTTGGAGGTGTCAGTCGGACTGAAGGGAACTACCCGGGGGAATGAATCCCTCAAGGATGTCGCCCGCAGGTTCAAGGTGGGCAGGTTGAATGACGGAGAGGAGGCTGGGGAGAGCCCCTGAGGAAAGCGGTGGCGTGATGGAGGTGTCCGCCAGCAGAGCTGGGCGGGTCTCAGCTTGTGCCCTGATATTCACACCCCGGGGGCCGCCTTTTCGCTTTGCAGGCAGGGAAGGGATTGCTTCAATGGCGCAACCTTCTGATTGTATGGGAGAAAAGGGACGCTCTTTTAAGAGAGCCATATTGAAGTTGAGCGGAGAGGCGTTACGGGAGCCTGGAAGCAGGGACAACATTTCTCCAGAGATCGTGGGACGGATCGCCTCCGAGATTTCGGCAGCAATGGCTTCCGGAGTGGAGCTGGGAATCGTGGTGGGAGGAGGGAATTTCTGGCGTGGGGCGGCTGCCAGTGCGCGGGGGATGGACCGGGCGACTGCCGACTATGTCGGGATGCTGGCTACCGTCATGAATGCCCTTGCCCTCCAGGCCGCTCTCGAGGAGCAGGGCGTGATGTGCATCGTGCAGTCTGCAATTGAGATGAAGAACGTGGCTGAGCCCTTNATTCGNCGCAAGGCCAGCCGCCACCTCGATCACGGGCGGGTCGTCATTTTCGCCGCTGGCACGGGGAGCCCGTTTTTCTCGACAGATACGACTGCTGCCCTGCGGGCCAGCGAGATGAGCGCGGACGTGATCCTGAAGGCGACCATGGTGGACGGGGTGTATACCGCGGATCCCAAGAAGGACCCTGACGCGACCCGTTATCAGACCGTGAGCTTTCATGAGTGTATCACCCAGAGGCTCCAGGTGATGGATTCCACCGCCTTCAGCCTGTGCATGGATAATGACATTCCCATCATCGTCTTCGACCTCGGTGAACCGGGAAATATAGAGCGCGCCTTGTGTGGCGAAGAGCTTGGCACGATCGTCCGCGCCGATTAGAACGGCAAGCACACACCACTAGCGAAACAACCTGACCGATCATGGACCCGGAAACCACCAAGAACGAAGTGACCGCCGCAATGAGTAAGGCGGTCGACCACATGTTGCACGACTTCACAGGGGTGCGGACGGGCAAGGCATCGCCGAGCCTGGTCGAAAACCTGGATGTGCACGTCCAGGCCTACGCCAGCAACATGCGCCTGAAGGAGCTGGCAGTGATCACTACGCCGGAACCGCGGACCATCATGGTTCAGCCCTTTGATCCCAGCGTGGTAGGAGATATCGAGCGAGCGATCCGGGAGAACGGGAAGCTGGGGCTCAATCCGGTGAATGATGGAAAGGTCATCCGTCTTCCCATTCCGGAGCTCACCGAGGAGCGGCGAGTCGAGATGGTGAAGGTCATCAAGAACATGGCTGAAGAGTCCCGCATCAGTGTGCGGGCCGGCAGGAAGGACGGTATGGACGCGGCCAAAAAGATGAAGGCTGACAATCTCCTGACCGAGGACCAGATGCACGATCTTGAGCGGGAGATCCAGGAAATCACCGATGGCTTCATCAAGCAGATCGACGAAAAACTCGGTGAAAAAGAGCAGGAGTTGATGACCGTTTAGCGGCGCCGAATCCTGTTGGGGGGATCGTCGGTCCGTCCCCGAATCACGATTCCCTCCAGTTACCCCATGGAGCGCAGCTTGCGGCTGCGCTTCCACCTCGTGAACAGGATCACGAGGTAGCAAAGGGTGGTGAGGGCGATGAGAAAGGCATTGCGGTCCGCCGGCGCGTGCCAGTCGTAGCTGCCGTTGAAGTGCGCTCCCAGGAAAGAAGCGGCGTTGGTCAGGAAGGCGAGAAAGGCGAGAAAGGAGGCGCCGGCCAGTCCATGGCGCGTTTCCCTGATGGCGTACAGAGAGGCGATGAGCACGGCCCCGCCAAAAAAGATGCCGGGCATGGCAACGACACGGAATTCTTCGGGGGAGGAGCTTTGCTGCAGCCCGGCGATCCCGATAGCAAGAAGGACTGCTGCAAGGAGGAAGCTGAGAGTGTGCAGGAGGGACATGTGGCGGGAAGAAAACACAACCTGACGGTTCCGGTCACGCGGGATCGGAGGAGATGTCCGGGCGGGAATCTTGAATCCGGGAAGGAATACCCTCAGGCTGGCTCCAGCACCATGAAGAGACTGGTCCGCAAGATGATTCTCCCGGTCGTGGTCGTGGCGTTCCTGGCGATGGGTGCCGTAGTGTGCCTGAGCATCCTGGCCCGGAAGCACGTCACGGTTGAATCTCTCATCCTGATGGCGGAGGGAGAACTCAACAGCCGTGTCCATGTCGGGCAGGCGGAGTTGAGTTTGTTCAAGTTTCCAGCCACTCTTACCCTGAAGGATGTCGCGCTGTCCGAGCGGGATTCCGAAACCTCGAAACCACCGTCGGAACGGACGCCTCTCAATCCGGAAAGCGCTCCTGTTCACGTCAGGGAGATCAGTCTGTCAGTAAGCCTCGTGGCGCTCCTGCGCAAGCGGGTGCAGGTCAGGGAGTTTGTTTTTCATGACCCACGCCTCGCAATCACCCTCTACGAAGAGGGTGGAATGTCGCTGGACAAACTACTGCGCAAGCCGGGGCCGGCGGGAGACGGGGCGGAGCTGCCTGGCCCTGGAAGAACAGGGGGCGGATTGAGGGAAATGGGGGGGAAGCTCAATGCCAAGTCTCTGAACGTCTACGCGCAGGGCTTCCTGGGGGAGATGAGAGAGGTTCGCTTCGAGGATGCATCGATCGATTTTATCATTGAGAAAACCGGGATGGTCGTTGAGGCACGCAGGGTCAACATGCGTTTCGACAGGATGGAAATTGATCCCTCGGCGCTTGAGGAAACCAACACGGCCCGGGCTGAAATTGAGGCCGAGGTGCGGATTGATGCGGTGGAGTCCCCGGGAGTGCGCTACGCCGAGTTCGATTTTGAGGGGCCCGCCGAGGCCAGCCTCTTTGATCCGGAGAGCGGGGACCTGGACCTCGACATCCGGGGAGGCTTTGAGCTGGGAGAAGGAAGCTATATCAACGCCCGGATTCCGCTGGTGCAGAGGGGCTGGGCCGCGATGCAAAAACTCAGGGGCCTTGGGATCAAGATAGGCGACCTCCCCGAGAAGGCCCTTCCCGGGAGAAGCAGGACGGTTGCGGTTCATTATCACGACCAGCGGTTCACAGTCGAAGAGCCCATCTCGATCTGGTATAACGACTGGGAGGTGGCAGTTCTTGAGGGAACGAGCGTGCATAGTGGGACGGCCGAGCACCGTGCGAGGGTGGAGGTCATCGCCTCCGAGCAGCTGAGCAATAAGTTCTATGGGCAGATCGGGCGGGGAGTGGACATCGTCCCGAAGGCGCTGAGGCCGATCCTGATGGACGAGGTGGAGGAGACCTGGTTCCGCGACGGACGTCTGCTGGCAGAGATCACGACGGAAGGTGAACTGAGCCGGCCCAGCATCGATCTGCAGAACAAGTTTCCGGACCTGAAGGAGATCGTGAGGAAAGCAGGCAAAAAAATTCTCGGAGACCAGGTTGGAGATGCGATCAAGGGACTGCTCGGTGATTGAGGGGAAGACTGTGGAAGAATCCTGAACGCCGGGGGCCAATCGTTTCGGTCCTGCGGGCTCTGGGTTCTTGCAGTCAGGCGCCAAGACTCCCTAGGCTGTGGACATGATCGACATGCTGGTGCGGCTATACGACCTGCCGGATCCTGCGGATATCTACCGGAGGGTCGGGGATGCCGGGGTCACCCTGCGGCGGCCCAACGGCTACGAGCGGCACATTCTCTCGCACTGGGTCGGCGAGCATTTTTCGCCCAAGTGGGTCAGCGAGGCAAAGGTGGCCTTCTCCCGACACCCGGTGAGCGCCTTCCTGGCGACACGGGAAAAGGAGATCCTCGGGTTTGCCTGTTATGAGACGACCTTGAAGGGTTACTTCGGTCCGACCGGGGTCGCGGAAAGTGAGCGGGGGTCAGGTCTTGGAACGGCCCTTCTTTTCAAAGCCCTCGAGGCACTGAGGGAGGAGGGCTACGCCTATGCCATTATCGGGGGGGTCGGACCCCGGGAGTTTTACGAGAAGGCCTGTGGGGCGATTGAGATCCCGGGCAGTGACCCCGGGATCTTTGCGGACCTGTTGCCGGATCCTTAAAGTGGGGTTAGAGTCGAGGACACATCCGATGCTGGAACGAGCAAAAGCGGGCGGGCAGGACCCGCATTATGTAAAAGGGGCTTTTGCCCGCATCGCGGACGATTATGTGTTCACCAATCACGTCCTGAGCNTAGGAACGGACATCCTCTGGCGGCGGAAAGTGGGCCGGATGGTCGAAAAGTGGGCCCCGGGAAGCATTCTCGACGTGGCCACCGGAACGGGGGACCTTGCACTCGAACTGCAGCGGCGCTGTCCGAAAGCGACCGTAGTCGGCAGTGATTTCTGCGAGGAGATGCTCACGCACGCGAAGCAGCGGGGGCTGCGTGAGACCAGGGTCGCCGATGCCATGGACCTGCCTTTCGGGGATGGCGTGTTTGACGTGGTGACGGCTGCCTTCGGTCTGCGCAACATGGAGAACTGGGATGGCGGACTACGTGAAATGGGGCGAGTCGTCCGGGCCGGAGGTCGAGTGCTGGTGCTGGATTTTTCGCTTCCGCGTGGCCTGCTTCGCAAGCCCTACCTCTTTTATCTGAACAAGGTTCTGCCCCGCATAGCCGGCGTGATCACCGGGGAGCGCGGGGCCTACGAATACCTGGCCGGATCGATCGACCGTTTTCCGAGCGGGGAAGGCATGCTGCAGCTGTTTGAGGCTGCCGGCCTGGTTGAGCCGGAGTGGATTCCGTTGAGCGGAGGCATTGCTTCGGTCTACATAGGAACCTCGCAAACAACTTAAAACTTTTGTGCGGGTGGTTTTCCCGCGTAAGACTTTCCCCATGCCGATCCAGGGATCAGCCAACCAGTTCGTGTGCGACCTCGTTGCCTACGAGCCCGGCAAGCCAATCGAGGAAACAGCGCGCGAGCTGGGCCTCCAGCCCGCGGAGATCATCAAGCTGGCCAGTAACGAGAATCCCCTTGGCCCGTCACCCAGGGCCAAGGCGGCTATGCGAGCTGCCCTCGAGGAAGGACATCTTTATCCTGATGGCGGCGGATGGAAATTACGCAGCGCGATCGCCGAAAAGCACGATGTGGCCATGGAGAACGTTGTGCTGGGGAATGGGTCGAACGAGATCATCGAGCTTCTCTGTCACTCCTTTCTCAATCCCAGGACGGCCCTCATTGCGGCGGAACACGCCTTCGTTGTCTATAAGCTGATGGCAACCCTCTTCGGAGCGAGGTATGTTGAAGTGCCCGACCCCGGGTTCGTGCACGATCTCGAGGCGATGGCGGATGCGATCGATGAGGAGACCCGGCTGGTCTTCATTGCGAATCCGAACAACCCAACCGGAACTCTGGTGAGCCAGGAAGCCATCGAGCGTTTCGTCGACCGGCTCCCCGGACACGTGGTTGCAGTGTTCGACGAGGCTTACCATGAGTTTCTCGAAGAGCCACCCGACACGGTAAGGTACGTCAGGGAGGGTCGCAACGTATGCGTGATGCGAACCTTCTCAAAGGCGCAGGGTCTCGCGGCCCTGCGGATCGGATATGGATTGGCTTCCGGCCCGGTTGCCGGCCTGCTGCAGCGGGCCCGGCAGCCGTTCAACGCGAATGCGATCGCGCAGGCCGGAGCGCTGGCCGCGCTTCGCGACGATGAGCACGTGGCCCGCACGGTGGAGACAAACAACGAGGGTTTGAAACTGTTCCACCAGGCCTTCGAGGCACGCGGACTGCGCCATGTTCCCAGTGTGGCAAATTTCGTTCTCGTGGAGGTGGGAGACGGCGATGCCGTCTTCCAGAAAATGTTAAAGGAGGGCGTGATCGTGCGAGCCATGCGGGGCTACAAGTTGGCTGGCTGGGTTCGCATTTCAGTGGGGACCCCGTCGCAGAATCTGCGTTGCCTGGAGGTCCTCGACCGGGCCCTGGCCGATTGAGGGAAGCCTTCCTCATGGATTGACACAGCGGGGACAGGGGCGTATTCTTTTAAGACTTCTTAAATATCTGATGCCTCAAACTACCCGTCCGGCAATGCGGAGTTTTCAGTGCGCCTGCTGCCAAGGTTGGATCCAGATTCCTCTCGACCTGCCGCCCACGACCGCTCCCTGTCCCCACTGTGGCGCGACGATTACCTCCCCGGCCCCGGAGCACGGGTCTGAGGCAGACGGTTCCCAGCCGTTTGCGTCAGTCCCAGGCGAGTTGCCCGCAGCTGCCCCGGGGGTGCAGGGAACGGGTCGCTACCCGGTTCCGACCGGGCCCGCTCAGCGGGTAGAGGAGGGTGCGCCAGGCGGAATGGCGCCGCCGCCGGGGCCGCAGGAGCCGGGGCCGGACCCCACGCCGCCCCTGATCGATGAACTGGAGGATTCGCCCAGCGCGGCGGCAAGGAAGCGGGTTCATCCCGCGATCGCATTCCTCGCTGCGGTGGTCCTGATTGTCGGCGTGCTGATGGCGTTGGTGATAACGAATCGTAAGGAGCTTGATCCGGCTGCGCCCGTGGCATCGGTTCTCGATCGAGTTGAGGACTCCGGTGCAGGAGAGCGGCAAGGGGGGCGGGAAAACTTCCTTAAAGACGGCTGGAAGAGCGCAACTACCAAGACTCTTGCAGGCTTCTTGCAGGCGCAGAGCCATGCTGAAAAAGCCCGGTATATAATCGGTGGGGAAAGCCGCCTGCAGGACATGGCTGATTTTTACGCCGGGGTGGCGGAGGTCGACGAGTCGGACACGCCGGTTGATGCCTTCAGCCACCTTGACCTCGATATTGTGGACAAGCGCCGGGGCCTGTTTCTGATGCGCTTCGAGCGACCTCCCCAATTGAAGATGACCGAATTTTTTCGCCCCGTGGCTCCCTTGGAAATCCAGCACAAGCTGGAAGAGCCCGGGCTCCTTCTCTCGGCTTTTGCAGCGCGCGAACGATTCGCCATGGATCCGGTTCGGGTGATGGCCTTCTTCAAGGAGGAGGGTGACAGGCTCCTTCTCGACTGGGATGTCTATACGCAGACGAAGTATCGGAAGTTCAAGCATTTCATCACCGCGCCCAGCCCGGGCCAGGAGGGAACGTTCCGGGTGATGGTTCGGGAGGCGCCACCGGCCAATGGGGCCGAGGTGGGAGATGGAGACCGCTCCTTCCGATTGAGTGATCCGGCCTTCTACAAGGACCAGCTCACCGTTTCAGTGCCCCGTGAAGGATTGGCCGGCCGGATCCTTTCCGACCTGGCCTGGATCAATATTCCCGATCGTCGCGCCGAGAACCGCTACGCTACGGTGCGCCTGTCGTGGAGCCGGGAGGAGGAGAGTCGCGTGCAGCTGGAGGAAGTGGTTTGCTGGGAGTTCCTCGGTCTGGGCGGGGTCGCCGGGAATGCAGACCCTATTGGAGAGCCCGAGGAGGGACTTCCGCTGGAGGCGAAGGACCAGCCGGGTCAAGCCCCGGGCACAGGTGATGAAAGGGGCGCCTTCCCCGGGGAGAAGGGTGCGGTCTCCACCGGGGTAGGAGAGAGGAACGGGGATTCCGGGGAAACCCCCGGGATTGGCGAAACTCCGTGAAAGACACCATCGCGGCGCTAGCAACTCCCTTCGGGGAGGGGGCAATNGCGGTGGTGCGTCTTTCCGGGGCCGAAGCAAGNCTCGTAGCGGGACGCGCGANCGGGACCGCGCCAGAAGCTCTCCCAGCCCGCGAGGTCCGGCTGGCCAGGGTAATGAGCGCAGGGGGTGATGTCCTCGATGAGGTGCTTGTAACCTCATTTCCNGGTCCCCGAAGCTATACGGGCGAGGATGTTGTCGAAATCAGCTGTCACGGAGGTGTGCTGGTAACGCAGCNNGTNCTCCAGCGGNTGCTCGCCTGCGGGGCACGTTTGGCGGAGGCAGGAGAATTCACCCAGCGCGCCTTTCTGAACGGCAAGATGGACCTGACACAGGCCGAGGCGGTCATGGATGTGATTTCCGCCCAGACCGAGCTCTCCCTGAAGGCCGCACAGCACCAGCTCGATGGGAGGCTTGGGGAAGAGACCGAGGCCTTGCGGCGTGAACTCCTGGAGGTTTTGGCTCACGTTGAGGCTTATATCGACTTCCCGGAGGAAGACATTGATGCGGAAACCGGGGCCGGGCTTCTGGGGCGTCTGGACGGGGTGGGCGAAAGGATCGATGCTTTGCTCGCCACGGCTGATCAGGGGCGCATTCTAAGAGAGGGGGTTCGGACGGTTATTTACGGAAAACCCAATGTGGGAAAATCGAGCCTCTTGAACCTGCTCCTGGGGTACGAGAGGGCAATCGTGAGTGAGGTGGCCGGGACCACCCGCGACACCGTGGAGGAGGTTATCAACCTGGGAGGGATTCCCGTACGCCTCATTGACACCGCGGGCATGCGGGAGGCTGGCGATGAGATCGAGCAGCGGGGAGTGGAGCGTGCGAGGCGCCATCTTGCCGAAGCGGACTTAATTCTGGAGGTGGTAGATGCAAGTGCGAGCCGCCAGTTGATTACGACCAGCGAAGAGCGGGAAAATGCCCATCACCTCCTGGTATGCAACAAGTGCGACCTGCCACGGCATGACGACTGGAAGGAATCGGAGGGGGTGGCTATCTCCTGCCTCGAGCGAAGCGGTCTGGAGGATCTCACCCGTATGATCGGGGAGGAGCTGGCCCTTGGAGCGGGCGGATGGGGGCAGGAGGCGGTTGCGGTCAACGCCCGCCATCAGGATTGCCTGCGGCGGGCCCGGCAGGGGCTCCTCGCGGCCCGTGAGCAGTTGAGCCAGGGTGAGAGCCCCGAGTTTTCGGCAGTCGATCTCAGGATTGCGCTGGATGCCGTGGGGGAGGTGGCCGGTAAAGTTGAGACAGAAGAGCTGCTCGGGGAGATTTTCGGGCGTTTCTGCATCGGCAAGTAGGGCTTGTTCCCCGGAGAAGGCTGGCGGTTGCCGCGGATAGAATCTGGGAGGAGAAGCTTGAAGAATCGTTGGGTTGTGGCTTGGTAAGCCGCGAGCAGGTTTCATGCGCTACAAGAGATTCATAGTTCTTCTGGGTGCAGTTGCCCTGGGAGCCGGTGGGCCGGTCCGGGCCCAGGAAGATGAACAGGCGGAAGATCCTGATCCGGCGGCCGCTCCGGCTGAGGAAGCTGTTCTGGACGAGGCGGAGGAAGAGGCACGGCGGCTGCTGAATGAGGCTCGCCGGCTGGTCGTCCAGCTGGGGGATGAGTCCTTCCGGGCGCGGGAAGATGCGACGAAGGGGCTCTGGGATCTTGGAGAGGCTGGAATTCTTGCGATCGAGGAAGGGGAGGCGAGTGACGACCCTGAGATAGCCTACCGTTCTCGAATACTGCTGCGACGTATCATGACCGGTATCACTCCCGATACGCCGGCCAAGGTGGTTGACCTCGTGCGGCGGTACTTCGATTCAGGGGCAAACGCGAAGAAGGCCGTGTTCCAGGAGCTCCTTGAGTCGGAGGCCTATCTGCAGATGCTTCGAATTCACCGCTTCGAAAAAGATGAGGATACCCGTCAACGGTGCCTCGAGCTGGCTGAGAAGGCCGTCCTCCCGGCCACGATCAGGGAGCTGGCCGAGGGCAATCTTCTCGAGGCCGAAAAGGTTCTCCGGCTGGCCCCTGCCAGCGATCAGAACCGCCGCCGCCTGGCCTGTCTTCTCCGCGTGCAGGACAAGCTCGAGGCGGAGATGGCCGAGGTGTCACCGGGCATCGTCTACGGAGCCGACGGAGGTGTTACTGACGAAACCCGGGAGCTTGCCGATCGGCAGCTTTCGCTCATGCGCTCCGAGGGGCGCTACGCGGAAGCACGTGTCCTGGCCGAGAAGCTCGGACGTAACGACATCGTGGCCGTGATGGCGCTCTTCGAGGGGGATCCTGGCCCTTACCTCCAGTGGTACATGGAGCGTCCCAACGATTCTCCTGTCGTGCGGACGCACGCCGAGATTGTCCTGAAGCGCTGGCAGCTTGACCACCAGGGTGCCGCCCGGCTTCTGCGGCAGATGGCGAATGATGCGGCCGGAGGCGAGGATGAGGGCCGCGAGGCGATGCTCTCACTTCTTCTCAACGGCGATCTCGATGCCGGCCTCCCGCTGGTCTTCAGGGCCAACAAGGACGCCGCGTTCAGTTACTTTGAAACCCTCGAACTCCCGGGCAAGGCGGTGAAGGTCTTTGATTACGGCGGGAGCGAGGAGGAAAAAGCCGAGTGGCTGGCCCAGCGCTACGGGAAATTGAGGGGTGACTGGGGGGACTCCGAGGAGGAGCGCTACGAACTGCTGACCATCGCCTCGTTCCTCTATACCCGGGGAGAGCGTCCGGAAGGGCTTCAGATCATGAAGGACCTATCTGAGATTGCCTGGGGAGAGGGACGCTCCAACTGGCTTGAGTTCATCGGGCGTCTCAACGACCTGGGAGGCAGCCTGTATGAACTTGCGTTCTATCTTGCAGCCGAAAAGCTCGACCCGGAAATCAAGGAAAGGGATGAACTGCGCATTGTCTCGCATCTGTTCGGGGAGGGGGATTCCGCGCCCCGGCTCTGGGAGCTGCTCTCCGGGTTGGAGGAGGACAAGGCCAAGCGGATCATACTGCTTGGAGCTCTTTATGGATTCGTGCACCTGGAGGAAGAGAGACTGGTCCCGTTCTTCGAGGAACTGGAAAAGGTTGTCGAGGCAGAGGAGCCCCGTGTGGAGGTCCTGGCTGACCTGCTCGAGGCTGCGGAATCCCGCGACGATGCTGCTGTCTCGCTGCAGCTCCTCGCGAAGATAGCCGAGCTGGATGATGATGGGAAGTGGGGTAAGAAGCTGGCCGCTTACCATGCCTATATCTCCGACTGGGACAAGGCCATCGAAGGGTTCCGGGTGATCCTGGAAAATGAGCCGACCAACCTGCGTTACCTGGCGCTTTACGGAGGTGCCCTGATCCGGGCTGGCCGGGGTGAGGAGGCGGCGCGGCCACTTGAGACCGTGGAAACCTTTTCTCTGGATGAGCCCATCCGCCTGCTGCGTCTCGC
>PBLI01000017.1 GCA_002721695.1 Roseibacillus sp.
ACCGAGTGGCAGTTCGGGACGCCCAATGGCTCGGGCCCGACCTCCGGGGCAGACGGATCGGCCAATGCGTGGAGTACCAACCTCGGGGATTACGGGCCGGATTCCGATATCTCCCTCCGGTCTCCTGCCATCGACCTGGCTGCGGTGGGCGAAGCGGTCCTCAGTTTTGACGCCTACCGTGATGGCGACGGGTTTGGTGAGACCGCGACTGTCCGCTTCCTGCGCGCCAGCGACCAGGTTGTTCTCGGGGCAGATGCTCCCATCGACATGACTATCTTCGATGNCGACTACGAGAAGGTGGAAATNCCCGTCCCGGTGGAGGCGATCGGGGAGAGTATCCTNATCGAGATCAANTTNNNCAGCGACGCCTCGCCAGATCCCTACAGTGGCCTCTCGATCGACAATGTCAGCCTGAGCGCCAACTGAGAATCGTCGGACCAGCCGGCGTATTTCGCAGGCGGTGAGGCTTCGTCCTTCACCGCCTGATTCTTTTGCGGCCTGCTCCAGATTCGCTCTCCGGACAGGGGGGCCTGCGGAAATTCGTCTGAGCGAGGGAAGAGGAGGGTGTTTGTCTTACCCGCCTGACCCTGATCAGCATCAACCTCAGGGAACGGTCAGCTGGAAATCGTCGATGTAGTATCCTCCGAAGAACTGCCCTGCGAANTCATCACTNATCAGGCGGAACTCAAACTTCACCTGCTGCCCCAGCACGGACGGCGGCACCGGGAAACTCTCCCTTTCCCACTGGAACGGGAATCCGTTGATACCGGTTTCAATCTCGGCCAGCAGGGCATCATCGGCNGCACTGACCACCGAGATGCTCGCAAAGCTCGTTCCGAAATCCTCGATGTCACGATACTGGGCGAAATTAAGAGTGGCCCCTCCCACTCCGNTCAGGTCGATGGCGGGTGAGCGCAACCAGACATTGGCTCCCGGCAGGTAATCGTCCGACAGGTTCGTTCCCGCACAGTTNTCACCTGCATTGGCGGCCGCCGGTCCTGAAGCTGCTGTCGGNACTCCGATTTCCCACATGGTCCCANCTGCTCCATCCGATCCCATGGTCCATCCCGGGGCACCGGTCTCGAAGTCCTCCGCGAGAAGGGTGGTGGGAGGCTTGGGGAATTCCTCGATCACGAAGAAGCGCTTTGGTCCGGGCGGCAGCGGGATTGTTAAAGTGTTGAGATCGGGCGTGGCTTCAAGATCCTCNTAGCCGTCAAAAACGGGCCAGCCTGCCGGATCCCCGTCATTCGCGGGATCCACTGAACTGCGCAGGGTGTACAGCTTNCCAAACTGGCTNGGCCACTTGATTTCGAGCTCCCCTCCTGCNAGGTCGATATCGAGCTGNAGTTTGTTGCTCCCCGACANTCCGAAGGCACTGAAGTCCCCATCCATGATCGCCTGGATCTGCACCTNCCCAAGCGCTCCGTTGAAGAGCGCCACNTCGTCCAGATAGCCGTCAAGAGTAGTNAAAAANTCGGCCCGTGATCCGATGTAGAGTGGGTTGGNATTCAGAAGCTGACCGAAGGCCGGTCCNGACNCCGTGCTGGTAGCNACTCCATTGAGATAATAGGTGTAGTTGTTTTCCTCGTCATGGGTCACGGCAACGTGGCTCCACTCTCCCACCGCGGGCCCGGTNACACTGGAATCGNTCAGCGTNACGGTGCTATTNGCGTTCGGNCCCGGCTCGTAAAGCCACTGCAGCGTCTGNTTCGNATTGTTCTGCAGCCGCAGCTCATAATTNCCTGCNTGGTTGGCTNCACTGTTATNGCNNGGATTCTTGGCGAGNATNGCGCCCCATCCCGTTGCTGCCGGTTTCACCCAGGCCGCAATCGTGATCCCCTCGACAAGGTCAAGGGAAACATCATGGGGGACAAGGACATGTTGCGTCCCTCCCGCCACTCGAAGGGATTCTCCACCACCGAGTGCGTCCGGGACGTCATCACTGAGTAACGCTCCGTCCACCAACTCACCNTGGTTTTCCAGGCCGGAGGAATCGTCCGCNTTGCCTTCAAATCGCCACAGNCCNACCATCTGGACAGGAGGAAAACTGGTCGAGTCGGTCGGGTCAGTCCCCACCGCAACCTCGGAGGCATCNTCCAAGCCGTCGCCATCCGAATCNACNAGGGTNGGATCCGTTCCCGTATCGTCGGGGCCTGCAAAACTNCCCGTAGTGGTTTCAACCNGGTCACTCAGGGTGTCCCCGTCGGTATCGGCGTTAGTCGGATCGGTAGGAGGGCGGGCCCCTGCNCCGGAAATTTCATCACCATCAGTCAGGGTATCGTCGTCACTGTCTTCGTCAGTGGGGTCAAGACTTGGAAACTGACCCGCGAGGTTGAATTCCTGCAGATCAGTCANCCCGTCGGCGTCGGCATCGGCGTCGGCCAAGCCCGAGAGCCTGGTCAGGTCTGCCGCCCATTGCAGCTCATACTCATCCGGCAGGCTGTCGCCATCGGAATCCGCACTCAGGGTCAGCGTGAAGGAAGCGGATCCTGTTTCGCCGGACGGGGCTCCNGTGGCTTCGATCCGCACCNCGAAAGTTGTGCCATCGGCATCGGCTNNGAAGTCATGTNNTCCCGCCTGAAGCTCCCCGCCCACAANCTGGAACTTGTCATTGTCGGCATCCCCGTCTCCCGCCACCAGCGCGTAAGTGTAGGTATCATCCGGATTCCCGGGATCGGAAGTCGAAATCGTTGAGACTGCGCCGCCCTCGCTGATCGAGGAGGAGAACTCCAATTGGGTCAATCCAACTGCCGGTCCCGCGAAGACGGGTCCCACAGCAAGCTGGGCAACCTCCGGACCTGAGAGAGCNCGGTTCCAGAGACCCACCTCATCGAGGTGGCCGTTAATGGTGGTAAAGAGATCCGCCCGGGTCCCGAGGTAGAGAGGATTGGTATTGGTCAGGGTCCCGAAGGTGGGCCCTGTTCCAGAACCAACGGCCGCTCCGTTGAGATAGTAGGTGAAGTTCCCCNCNGTGTCATGAGTAAGGGCAATGTGGCTCCATTGTCCTACCGCCGGTCCAGCGCCGGGCGCCGTGAGAGTTACCGTCGAGTTGATGCCCGGTCCCTGTTCGTAGAGCCACTGCACCGATTGATTCCCGCCGGTCTGCAGGCGCAGCTCGTAATTACCCGCCTGGTTGGCAGCACCACCGTCGCTGGGGCTCTTGGCCAGGATGGCGCCCCATCCCGTTCCCGCCGGTTTGACCCACGCCGCGATCGTAATGGCCTCGGTGATGTCAAGGGAAGCGTCATGAGGAACGAGAGCGTGTTGCGTTCCTCCTCCAACCCGAAGGGACTGCCCGTTCCCGAGGGCTGCCGGAACGTCCGCGTCGAGGGAGGCCCCATTAACGAGAGCGGCATCATTCCCGTTTCCCGAGGAGTCGGTGGTATCACCATTGAAGCTCCAGAGGCCCACCAACCCATTCGTGACCTCGGCACGGCCCAGGGGCATGGCCACGGCCATTACCAGAATGGTCAGGGCGGTTCGGGAGGCGATGACCCCCACGCGTGAGAAACAAAAGGCGAATTTCATGATCGAAGTTGGGTATGTTTCTAAGAAAAACCCTGCCAGCGTCGGACGCGGGCAGGGTCAAGATTCAGATCCTTGGTGCCGCTCCTACCGGCGACGGCGGAAGGCGAGACCAGCAAGACCGACGAGACCGAGAAGAGCGGACGACGGCTCGGGAATACCGTTGGCAAAAATGTCGGCAACCTCCCCGCCCGTGAGGGCTCCGTCCCAGATCGAGATCTCGTCGAGATCACCCGTAAATGTCGTAAAGAGGTCCGCCCGGCTCCCGAGGTAGAGAGGATTGGTATTGGTCAGGATACCGAAGGTGGGCCCTGTTCCAGAACTAACGGCCGCTCCGTTGAGATAGTAGGTGAAGTTCCCCCCCGTGTCATGAGTAAGGGCAATGTGGCTCCATTGTCCTACCGCCGGTCCAGCGCCGGGGGCCGTGAGAGTTACCGTCGAGTTGATGCCCGGTCCCTGTTCGTAGAGCCACTGCACCGATTGATTCCCGCCGGTCTGCAGGCGCAGCTCGTAATTGCCCGCCTGGTTGGCAGCACCACCTGCGCTGGGATTCTTGGCCACGATTCCTCCCCAGCCCGTCCCTGATGGTCTTACCCACGCAGTGATCGTCATTTCACTCGTCATCGTGAGCGTTGGGTCGTGCGGAACCAGCACATGCTGGGTGCCCCCTCCCACCCTGAGCGACTGACTACCAGCCGTGGCATTCGGCACTGCGGCCGAGGCTCCTGCCCCGTTCTGAAAAGTTCCGTTGTTGCCGTTGCCCGAGCTGTCGCTCGCTGTTCCATCATCGAAGTTCCACCAGCCGACCAAATTGGCGGCATCGGAGAGGCTGGCCGCTCCAAAAAGGATGGCGGCTGGGAGGAGAAATTTTTTCATTGGTACTAGAAGGAGCTTCGCAGAAGGAAAATAAGCCAAAAATGGGCCAGCCTCGTCAACGGCAAACTACTGATTATGTGCACTTTATCGGACCGAAATCTACTTCAGAAACCCTGACATCCTGCCCCCGGCGACCATCTACCTGGGGACCCGGTTGAGTAAAATCTGGACCGGCCCATTATTCACCGCCACCGCCACGTCTTGCTTCCCATCTCCGTCCAGATCGACCACCACCGCCTTGCGGGCATCCCCCGGGACTACAATTCCACTCGTCTTGGGCCAGATCTCACGAAAAGAACCCTCTCCGTCACCCAGCAGGAGCGCACCCAACCCTCCCGCCATCCTTCCGGTCTCCCGCTGCGGTCCGTAGAAATTCTGGGAAACATAAAGGTCCGGGATACCATCAGAGTTGGCGTGAAAGAAGGCCATCCCGAAGGAGGGAGCGAGCTGGGCAAGCTCCGGCAGCGCCCGGAAATGGAATTTTCCTGTCCCGTCATTCAGGAGCAACCCGCTCGCCAGCTCGTTGGCCTCCAGACGCAGGGACTCATCAAGCCGGGGCTGGCTGTAAATCCCGACCAGGTCTGAAATCGCGAACTCGTGGAAGGTGGCAAACTTTTCCCGGATGAAGGGCATCGCTCCGCTCGAACAGCTCCGGCCCCGGTTCGGGACAATCCGGTCCCCGTCGGGATGAGCCTCCACGCAGTGCATCGCACCGTCGCCCTCAAAATCCCCGTAGTAAAGGAATTGTGGTTTGCTGCTGGACACGTGGTACTTCGTGTTGAGCCCGAAATTCCCGACCGCATAGTCCTGGTCGCCATCTCCATCGACATCTGCAACGGCCAGGCAGTTCCACCAGCCCTGCCGATCAGCCAGCCCGGCTTCAACCGTCGCTTCCACCAGTTTCCCCCCCCCGTTGCGCAGGTAACGGACCGGTCCGTATTCCGTTGCAACCAGGAGATCCGCATCCCCATCCCCATCCGCATCAGACCAGAGCGCATCGGTGACCATCCCAAGTTCAACGAGGGCGGCATCTTCCGAGTCCGTGAAGATCGCCTTGCCGTCGTTGATCAGAAGCCGGCTGCGTTCCGAGGTGGGATAGTGGCCCGGCACAACCCGCGCTCCCACGAACAGATCGAGATCGCCATCTCCGTCGACATCGCCTGGAGTCACACAGCTTCCGCTGAATTTCATGTTGGGCATGGTCCCCGCCGGAGCCGATTCCAGCTTTCCCTTTCGATTCAGGTAGAGCCGGTCCTGCAGCGCCGCCGACCCCACTGGACTCTCCACGCCCCCGGCCACCACGTAGAGATCGAGATCGCCATCACCATCCGCATCAAAGAACACGGCATCCACGTCCTCCGCCCGGGTCGCCCCCTCGAAAAGATCCTTCTGCAGCTGCTTCAGGCTGCGAGGCTCCGGTTGCATCCAGAGCTGGGCCGGGCTTCCCGCCGCGCCCCCGAGGAAGAAGTCCTGCCGTCCGTCCCCGTCCAAGTCCCCGACGGCGAGGGCCGGACCTTCCAGGGAAAGTTTGTTCGGAAGCAGCGGCTGAATCGCAAAATCATCGTAGCCGCGTTCCTCATGCTTCGCCCCGGTAGCCAGTATTCCGAACCAGGGCTTGGCTGGAGCCTTCGCGACCGCCGGGGGCTTCCCGGGCTCGGCGACGGTATACCGGAAGCCTGCGTCCAAGTCCCGAAGCTGCTGCTCCACCCCGGAGGGCCACCGGATATGCATTTCCACGATTTTTTGCTCTTCCCCCAGTCCAAAGACAGCTTCCGCCGGGTCACTGGCGAGATAGCCGCGCACCGGTTGCACAATCCGCACCTGCGTCCCGGCAGCCGTCGTCAGACGGACTTCCGCCCCGAGGGCACTCCGGTTCGCGTCCCGGCCCTGGAGGACCACCACAACCCGCTCCCCCTCCGCATTGGAATTACGGAAGACCCCGGGCCGCTCCTCGAAATTGCTCACCACGAGGTCCAGGTCACCATCCCCATCGAGATCGCCCACCGCGGCCCCGAAGCTGGTCGTCTCCTCCGTGATGCCCCACTCCCGCGAGACCTCACGGAAGGCCAACCCCTCTCCTTCTCGCCGGAATGCCAGGTTGCGCTCCCTGAGGGGAGGATACTCATCCCACTGGTTGACCCCGGTCTCGTCCGCGATCTTCTTCAGCTTGGTCCGCAGGTCAGAATTGAAATAGTTCCGCGTCATCCCGTTCGAAAAGAAGACGTCGTTGCGGCTGTCGCAGTCGAAATCCGCGATCTTGACGGCCCACGTCCAGTCCGTGCTGGACAGCCCCGTAATATGCGCCACCTCCAGAAAGCGTGAAGTTCCGGTGTTGAGATAGACCGCGTTGCGCATGTACTGCCGGGGCAGGGGCATTTCAAGAAACCAGCCCATCTCCTCCATGTCGCCCATGTTCATTTTCTGCTTGTAGTGAGTGGTGGCGGCCATGTCGGAAGCAATCAGGTCGAGTCGACCGTCTCCGTTCAGGTCCCCGGCATCGCTTCCCATCGAAAACCAGGGCGTGCTCGGCAACGCTTCATGAATGACGTCGGAAAAGGTTCCGTCCTTGTTGTTCTTGTAGAGGTGATCGGGGCCCTCGAAGTCATTGGCCACGTAGAGGTCGATCCAGCCGTCCTCATTGTAATCCCACCATGTCGCGGAAAGGCCCTGGAAATGGCCACGGATTCCCGCGCTCTCACCAGTGTCGACAAAAGTAGCTCCCTCATTCCGGTAGAGGATGTCGCGCTGGCCCGCGTCAAACTGGTGCAGCGCCCCATCCGGCTTCATCATGGCGCCAACCTCGCTCTCGTAAGGCGCCGGCGTGATCACGTGCCCACTCGGCAGCAACTTGAAATCGAGCTTCTCAGGACGCTTTCCCCCGAACTGCCGGTTGGTCAGCAGGTAGGCGTCAAGGTCTCCGTCGCGATCGTAGTCGGCAAAGCTCATCATGAGGCTCGCCCCGGCATACCGCAGGCCGAACTCCTCCGCGCGCTCTTCAAAGACCCCTCGCCCACTGTTCACGAAGAGCTTGTTGGGGGACCGGTAACCACACACGTACAAGTCCAGGTAGCCGTCACCCTGGATATCTACGAAAGAAGCACTGATCGACCAATGATCCGCCAGAGCCTTCGACAGCCCAACCCGTTCCGTGATGTCCTCGAACTTGAAAGCCCCGAGGTTGCGGTAGAGGCGGGATCCACCATGTGGCCGCGTCAGGAACAGATCAGGGAGTCCGTCATTGTCCACATCGCCGAGAGCAACGCCCCCTCCCGCGAAGGAAGTGGCGATGCGATCCTTCTCGGCCTCGGGGGGATCCCACCGGTGCAGGAAGTCGATGCCAGACTCCTCCGGCGAGAGGCGGGAAAACAAGGCGGCTCCCCCTCCTCCTCGCTCCAGGAGGGGCTGCCGGGAGACCTCGCCCGGCTCCAGAATTCCGGGGGCCCTTACCGCGATCCCGGGTGGTTCACCATCCTCCCCCTGGGCGCTCCCCCCGTCGCCATCCTTTCCACAGCCTGCACAAAGCACGGCGCAGAATGTGATCAGGAGGCCCCGGAACACGGAGATCATGGCACCAGAATAAGAACAAAATCCCTCAGGACTGGCAAGTTGGCCCGTAATCCTGATCAAATATCCCTGTTTTGACTTCATTGGTGGTCACTTTTTGCTCATTACATTACCCAGTGTCCATCCAGCCACCAGCGCGGCGCGGAAGCCTCTACCGCAGGCTCGTCATTCCTCTCTCCGCTTTCGTCCTCCTCGCCTCCCTCGGGCTGGCAATCTGGGTCTCTTCCCTCCACCGGCAGGAATCGATGCGGCGCTTCGAGCAAACCGCTGCCCGGAACGCCGGATTCATGGTGGCTGAAGTCCCCCTTCCGCGCACCTCCGAGATGGCCCGGAAACTCTCCTCCATCCTCGAGGTCAAGGTGGCTTTTTATCTCGCTGGCGGGACCATCGCCCGTTCTTCCGACGAGGGGTGGCCGGACAATCTCGAGAGTATTCTCAGGAAGCAGGCTGGAAGCGAAACCGCCGCCATCCAGGTCGACAGCCATGACCTCGCCATCACGCCCCTGACCGGATCGCAGGATTACTTCGTCCTCGTCCGCGAAAAGGAAGGAGGGCTCACCGGCCTCGGCGGCTGGGTTCTTGCTCCGACCCTGGTCATGACCGCCGCCTTCGGCTGCCTCGTTTTTCTTCTCGCGCATCGTATCGTACGTCCCCTCACCGCTCTCACGAGATGGCTTCCCAATCTGAAGCACGATGAGGAACCGGCTGAGCCTATACCCGCCTCCCTGTCCGACCGCAGCGACGAGCTGGGGCAACTCGCCCGCTCCCTGCAGGACACCCATCAATCACTCCTCCGTGAACAGAATCTGCGCCACCAGTCCGAACGCCTCGCCACTCTGGGACGAATCGCCACCAGCCTTGCCCACGAGATTCGCAATCCCGCCGCCGCTATTCGAATGCACGCCGACCTCATAGCCACGCAGGGAACCGTCACCGGGGCCGCATCCCTTGATCTCATTCGCGAAGAGGTGGAACGCATTACGGACCTCGTCAACCAGTGGCTCTTCGTTGCCCGCGCGGCTCCACCGGAGCGGAAACCCCGCCAGCTTGGCGACATGCTCGAGGCTGTCGCCCGCCGCCAACAATCGGCCCTCGCGCACGCCGGCTGCCATCTCACCACCAACCACGACGGCTCCGCCATCATCTCCTGCGACAAGCTCCGCATCGAACAGGTGCTTCGCAACCTCATCGTCAATGCCAGCCAGGCCATGCCCGAAGGCGGGGAAATCTCAGCCAGAATCAAGAGCGACGAAAGACGGGTCGAGCTCACCATCCGCGACGGGGGAAAGGGCTTCAGCCAGGAAGCCCTCGACCGCTTCGGGGAACCGTTTTTTTCGGAGCGCGAGGGAGGCATGGGCCTGGGGCTCACCCTCGCGCGCGAGGTCGTGCAGGCCCACGAAGGAACGATCTCCGCCGGAAACTCTCCCCGGGGAGGGGCCGTGGTCACCATCTCACTTCCACGACACACCCCTGCCCGAGAGGACCCTGCAGCAGAAATAGAAACAGCAGAAACGCAGTCATGAACCTCCCTCGCGTTCTCATCGTCGAAGACGAACACGCCCTCGCCCTTGCCCTCGGTGCTGCCGTTAGACAGGGCAGTGCCGAAGGGGAGCTCGCCCCCACCGCCGCACAGGCCCGCAAACAGCTCCACTCCGGCACACGTTACGAGGCCATGATCCTCGACATCGGACTGCCTGACCAGAACGGGCTCGAGTTCCTGGAGTCTCTCCCGGAAGACGTTCGCCCCCCCACCATTGTGATCACAGCACACGGTGAAATCCAGAATACCATCGCCGCTCGCAAGCTGGGGGTGATCGACTTCCTCACCAAGCCTCTCGATTTCGACGAGTTCCAATCCATTCTTCACCGGGTCATCAAGCCGCAGGGCGGCAAGCTCGATCCTGCCTCTCCCGCAACCGAGACGGTCGCCTTCGTGGGAGCCGCCCCGAGCATGCGTCCCGTCTTCCAGCAGATAGCCCACTCCTGTGCCTCCGACGATCCCGTGCTGGTGCGGGGTGACACCGGGACGGGCAAGTCCCACGCGGCCCTCCTCATCCAGGGCAACAGCCTGCGCGAGGGTCCGGCCGGGACGCTCGTGATCGGCCCTTCGACCACCGCCGGGGAGCTCAATGACGCCCTCCAGCGAGCAGCCGGAGGGGTTCTCATTCTCGAGGAAGTGGCCTCCCTCAAACCTGAGGGCCAGGCCGAACTCGTACGCCAGATCGAGGCGGGAAAGGAGGGCGAATTCCCCCGCCTCGTCGCCACGACTCACAAGGACCTGCGCGAACTCGTCACCAGCGAGCGTTTTCGCAGCGACCTTTTTTATCGCCTCCAGGTCCTGGAGGTGCGCCTTCCGTCCCTGAGCTCACGGATGGAGGACCTCCCCGCCCTCGTATCCTATTTCATCGGCCAGCTGATCCCGGAACGCAACCTCAGCATCACCGGGGGAGCCCTCAGCCGTCTCATGGCCCACGACTGGCCCGGGAACCTCCGCGAACTGCGCAATTCGATCGCCTTTGCCCTCACCGTCAACACCGGCGCCGCCGCGATCGAGGAAAACGACCTCCCCACCCACCTCCAGCAGGACCGCCCAGTGCCCGTCGACGAGGCCCCCACTCTCCTCATGCAGGCCCTCGACGATTGGCTCGATGCCCGCCTCCAGGAAAACCCGGAGCCCGTCTACCGCACCCTCGCCGAATCCCTTGAGGCTACTCTCATTCGCCGCCTCCTCACCCGCTACGACGGCAAGCTGGCGCGCCTTGCCACGGCCCTCCAGGCCAACCGAACCACCTTGCGCCGACGCCTCCAGAACACCTGACTGGTCGCCCCCTGCCCACCAGCTGACCAGATCCTGAGCGATCCACAGAAGCTGCCTCTCCGGGGAAAGCGATCCTTGCAGGGACTTTTTCCGTCTTGCAGCCTCCCGGGCGTGCACTACCTGCTACCCACCCATCCCCGCCGCAAGAATCCCGCTCCTCGCCTGGCTCCAATGGCAGGAGCCAAGATCCTTTTCAGCTGCACACTCCTGGCCGCGGCCGGGGGACCGGCCCTGCTGGCAGCCGAAACGCTTCTCCTTCCCGAAACAGTGGTCACCGCCAGCCGGGCCAACGAGGACTCCCTCCAGGCCATGAGTTCCATCGGCGTGGTCACCGGGGAGCAGTTCGATCAGCAAAACCACCGGACCATCCCGGAGGCCCTTGCCCAAACACCGGGAGTCATGGTCCAGAAAACGACCCACGGCCACGGGAGCCCCTTTGTCCGCGGATTCACCGGGCGCCAGAATCTCCTTCTCGTCGACGGCGTCCGAATCAACAACAGCACCTGGCGAAGTGGGCCGGTCCAATACTGGAATACGGTGGATGGCTTCTCCATGGGCCGCCTCGAACTGGTCCGAAACCAGGGATCCGTGCTGTTTGGCAGCGACGCACTGGGCGGAACCCTCAACGTCCTGACCCCGGGGAGCGGATTCCAGGAGGCTGATCCCGGGTTCTTCTGGGGAGGGCGCTTGCTCTACCGCTTCGATACCAACAGCCGCAGCAACATCGGCCGCGTGGAGACCCGTCTGGGGCAGGGAGGGACCTGGGGCGCGATGATCGGAGTCACCGCCAAGGACTTCGGGGACATCCGGGACAGCGGAGTGGGTCGCATGACCAACACCGGCTACCCGGAACAGAACTATGACGTGAAACTTGAGAAGGCTCTCAACCCCGACACCACCCTGACCTTCGCCCACCAGCATGTTGACCAGGACGATGTCTGGCGCTGGCACAGCACGATTTTCAACGACACTCCATGGAACGGCACCAGCACCGGGACTTTCCCTGCGCGCATCTACAACCAGGAGCGCTCCCTCACCTACCTCCGGGTTGACAGCGAGGTCCAAAAGGGGCCGGTCCAGAAATACAGTGCCACCGTTTCCTTCCAGCGCACCCGGGACAGCGAGTTTCAAAATCGCAAACCCACCGATATTCGCAGCCAGCAAATCGACCTCGACACCTATGGCATTGACGTAACCCTTGAGAGCGAATTTCTCGGCGGCAACCTGGTCTATGGAGCCGACTACTACCAGGACGAGATTGATGCCGTCGGCGCCCGCACGAACCGGGACCCCCGGAGCCGACGCCCGGTCGCCGACGACTCCACCTTTCGCCTCTTCGGGGCCTTCGCCCAGTACCGTCGCCCCGTCAACGACCGGCTTGAGGCGCTGGCAGGTGCTCGTTTCACCCACTCCGAGGCCGATCTCGGAAAAGTCTGGGACCCCGCCTCCGCGACCGACATCGCAGCCAGCGACGACTGGAGCGATGTCGTCTTCAATTTACGTGCGCTCTACAAGCTCACCGGCGAACTGAACATCTACGGTGGAGCGAGCCAGGGCTTCCGGACTCCCAATGCGCACGACCTCAGCGGCAACATCACGAGCCGGAGCGGCCAGCAGCAGCTCGGCTCCCTCGACCTCGAACCGGAGCAGTCGTGGACCTTCGAGGTGGGCTCCCGCTTCAACAATGAAATCGTGAGCCTGAACGCAGCCGCGTTCTACACCGTGGTCGAGGACCTCATCGTCAGCGTCCCGGTCGCCGGGGGGAGCAATACCGTGGTCGCCAGCAACTCCCAGGAGGCCGAAATCGTCGGCCTCGAACTGGAAGCCGCCGTGCGCCTCCTCGACAACCTCACGCTCTCCGGCCACCTGACCTGGCAGGATGGCGAGACCACCACCCCGACCTTTATCGGCGGACCCACTGCGGACGCCCCCGTCAGCCGCCTGTCTCCCCTGACAGGCAGCGTAGCCCTTCGCTACGAATCGCCGGACCAGCGCTGGTGGATTGAAGGCCGCGTCAGCGCTGCTGCCAGGCAGGACCAGTTGAGTGCCCGCGATGAGCGCGACACCCAGCGCATACCCCCCGGGGGAACCCCCGGTTACCTCGTCGCCTCCATTCGCGGGGGGTTCCAGGTCACTGACTACCTCGAAGTCAACGCCGCCCTCGAGAACATCACGGACGAGGACTACCGTATTCATGGCTCCGGGGTGAACCAGCCGGGCATCAATGCCATCTTCGGCGGGAAGGTGACCTGGTAGAATCGCCGTGCACCCGGCTCCCCGCCCAGCGGTCTCCACATGTTCGGAGATTGTCCTGTCGCCCGTCGTCCCCCACCGCCCCGCTCTGCACCCGTCCGGGGGATGTGCTCCAGACCTGGTGCAACCACGTCCCTGCCATGGGGTTGAATCCATTGCCCGGGTGCCGGGGCACCAGCCACGAACCTGGTGCACCCGAAGCTCGAAGCCTGATAATCCAAACTGCACCGGACGAGTGTCCCGATCCATCCTTCCCCTGCTTGCCCTTTTCTCAACCCTGGTGAGCAGTCATGCCGACCCTCTCGTGACGAGCTGGCAGATCGGCATCTCCGGCCAGTATGCGCGCATCTACGGCACCGATGCCGACGAGGCGGCCGGCAACTACGCGACAACCTGGAATCGGGGGCAGGGCGTGCAGGAGCTGCCCACCTACGCCGGCGTGAGCGAAGTGGCTGTTACCACGACTGATGTCTACGTGCGCGCCACCGGCCTCGCCGGCCATATCATGGGGCCGTGGTACGGCAACGAGGCGCGCACCAACCTGTTCGGGAACTGGCCGTCCAACCGGGCGCTGCTCTACCGGATCCCCCGCAATCCGGGAAACCCTCCCACCAGCAAGCAAGCGACCGGGCTTGGGCGGATCGGTCTCTTCGTCGACGGGGTTGCCATGTTCGACTCCCGGGATGCGTTCTCCTACGACACCTCGGCCGGGGAGGATGAGCGGCCCCGCTCCGGGGCCGGGATCAACGGGGATGATGTCTGGAACCGCGATGCCTACGTCAACGAGGGCGTTACCTTTGACCGCGGCAATGCTCACCAGGCAGGGGGGACCCACCATTATCATGCCAATCCCCCCGGGCTGCGGCACCTGCTGGGCGACAGCGTGGACTACGACCCTGACACGAATCGATACACCGAGAACTTCAACGGCCACCATTCACCCATCCTGGGCTGGGTCCGCGACGGCTACCCCGTTTACGGCCCGTATGGCTACTCGGACCCGGAGGACCCTGCCAGCCCGGTCGCACGCATGCGCTCCGGATACCGCACCCGCTCCATCACCCAACGGACCCGGCTTCCCGCCCACGCAGCCCGTCTGCAGGGCTTCACCCCGGCCGGGGACACCGCAGAGTTTGTCCTCCCCGACGGGACGGGCGGAACTGAAGACCTGCGCGGCCCCGGGGTCACCCCTGGTGCGGGTAGTCAGTATGAAATTGGTCATTATATCGAGGACTACGAATACCTGGGAGACGTCGGCCAGGTCCTCGGCGTCGAATTCGATCTCGATGAGCACAACGGGAGATTCTGTGTGACCCCGGACTTCCCGGACGGAACATATGCTTACTTCGTCTCCATCGAGGCAGATGGAACCCCGAAGTTTCCATACAACATCGGCCCCAGCTACTTCGGCAATCCCACCGCCAGCACAGCCACGACCATTCCGGCCGGAGCAGAGATCGTCTTCGAGGGAGGTCCCGAGAGCAGGCTCTCCAGTGGCTCAATCTCAACTGGTCAACAAAGCGGAGATGTCACCGTGACATGGAGCGTGGTGGAGGGTGGGAGCTACCTCGTCGAGCGGTCTGCGGACCTTGAGGACTGGCAGGTCATCCCCGCCCTCAGCGAGGACCGCACCCTGATCGCCCGGGACCCGGGGGCTCTCCACAGGGATTCCCGGCAATTCTACCGCTCCCGGCTCATCGAGGTCGCTCCTTTCGACGAAAATGGCTTCGATATCGACCTGACCCTCGGACCCTCGGGCGGAAACAACATCCTCCTGCTGATCCTCGACGACTGGGGAATCGACTGGAGCCCGCTCGATAGCCCGCGCAACGCCCGCGTGCCCGACATGCCGAACCTGCAGTTCCTCGCTGCCAACGGGCTCCACTTCACCAACGCCTATGCCCAGGCAACCTGCTCGCCCACCCGGGCGACCATCCTGACTGGTCGCCACCCGTTCCGGCACGGCATCGGGAGTCCCGCCGGAGCGAGCCTGCCCGAGACCGAGTTCACCCTCCCCGAGGCCTTTGAGGCCGCTGCCTCCGGCTACGCGTTATTCTCGATCGGAAAGTGGCACCTCGGCGGCGGCGTAGATGGGGCCCGGTCCCGCGGGGGCTGGCCTTCCTTCGCGGGAGCAGCGGCCAATCTCACCGACTACTGGGCATGGGACAAGATCGTCGACGGCACGACAACGCCAGTGACCGACACCTATGCGACCACCGACCAGGTGGACGATGCCTTGGATTTCATCCGGGACCAGCCGGACGGAACCCCGTGGTTCTGCTGGGTTGGATTTCATGCCCCCCATACCCCGATCCATGTCCCCCCGCCCGGATTACTTCCAGCTGGCACCTCTCCCCCGGCCAGCAACCGGGATCGCTTCGAGCAGATGCTGGAAGCCCTCGACACGGAAATCGGACGATTGCTCCAGGACGTCGACCTCGCCCAGACGAACATCCTCCTCGTCGGGGACAACGGGACCCCGAACAACCTCCTGCAGGCTCCTTTCAGCAATGGCCACGGCAAGGGNACCCTCTACGAGGGCGGCACCCGGGTGACTCTCGTCGCCACGGGCCCCGACGTGCCCGCCCGCGGNACGAATGACAACCCGGTCCAGGTTGCCGACCTCTACCCGACGATCCTCTCGCTTGCCGGGATCGATGTTTCCCGGGTCGCTCCGGCCGGCACGATCATCGACGGCCGCGATCTCTACCCTGCCCTCGCCGGGNGCCAGGTCAGCGGCTGCACGGTCAGCGAGGCATTCGGTAATGGGATNACTTCCCCGGGCCGTGCCATTCGCGAAGGGGACTTCAAGCTCCTCGTCCTCGATGACCCCGCCGACTCCCTCGACNCCCCCTCCTTCGAACTCTACAACATTGTCGATGACCCCGATGAGCAGNACGAGCTGCTAAGCNAGGCCGGCGGGCCCGACGCCGGGCAGGAGGCAGCCTACCNGTCCCTGCTCGCGAAGAACCAGGCCCTCGGGGGCGGCTTTGGGGAAGTCCCCGGGGTGGATCGTTCCGTGACCCTCTCCTTCCAGCTGCAAAGCCCGAACGAGCAGGGGCAGAACGTGCCGCCCCTGATCAACGCCAACAACGGGAACATCGTCCGACCGCGGGCCATCACGGTTGGCGGGGCCGCCGCGACCTGGGACGAAAGCATCAACGGGACCGGGACCGCAGCCTCCCGCATCGATGCCACCGCCGCCCCGGACCGGTTCTGGATCACCTTCAACTTTGATCCAGTCGCCGCCGGCTTTGACCAGGCCGGCAGGGAGGGACCTCACCCCGTTACAGTCACCTTCCCCGGAGCCGGCGGTACNACGCGCGTCTACAGGGCGGTCAGTTCCTACAATTACACACCCTGACCAGCTGCTCAGCTTCTCCCGGGATTCCCATGACTGGACGGTTGACAGCCAAGGGCTACGGGCATAGTTAGCAGGCCCTTCAGGGATGGCGGCGTAGCCAAGTGGCCTAAGGCGACGGTTTGCAAAACCGTTATTCGTCGGTTCGAATCCGACCGCCGCCTCCAGCGACTTCCTGCAAATTGCCTTAATTGTAGGAATCCCCTGAGATTAAGGGGTTTCATGTCTCTCACAGGAAACGCAGGGAAATGCACCCGAATGCACCCTGAGCGGGCAACAAACTGGCAACAGATTTTTACCGCCCTGAACTTTTTTTGTCTGAGTGGGGATTATTGTCCTCGTCTGTCTCTACCTGCTCCTGGTCCGGCGCGTCATTACTCTCAGGGACTTGCTCGGGGATGAGTCCAGTACCTCCCACGAAGACGAATGAGCTTTTCCCGAACTCCTTCAACGCTTCCTCGGCGCTCAATTTCCTGTAAATAGCTTTGCCCATCTTCTGTCGGGGTTACTTCTCGTCACGCTCCTGATCCGAGTCATCTTCCTCCGGAGTCGTCGTAGACCCCCTGTAGACG
>PBLI01000018.1 GCA_002721695.1 Roseibacillus sp.
CTTTCCTCGTAGTATCACCGTTCATCAACATGAGCGCCTGGGCTGGCACATTGGTTACGTTACGCACTCCCACCGTGCTGGTGGGAATAGGATAATTGAAGGCGGTGAGAAACCGGTTGAGGCCGTTGCGTTTCTGCCCGGTATAGACCGCCCGCTGCCCGGCATCGTTGGCCGCCACGAAACGGATGGTGTCGAGAACAGCCTCCGCGTCGAGCCGTCGCGGCGTGTAGTAGGCCAGCTGCACATTGGCATCGTCCTTACCGGCATTGGCGGTAGGCTCGGAAGAAGCCGAGCGAAAGGCCCGGCTCATCACCAGCTGACGTACCGTCCGCTTCATGGACCATCCGTTTTCGCGAAAGTCCGCCGCCAGGTAATCGAGAAGCTCCGGGTGGCTGGGCTCTCTGCCGAGCCTTCCGAAATTATCCGCTGAAGCCACGAGGCCCCGTCCGAAGGCATGGTGCCAGAGCCGGTTCACGATCACCCGGGTGGACAACGTGTTCTCCTCGCTCACCAGGTCCTCGGCGAGTTCGAGTCGCCCGCTCGCCTGCTTGGAATAGAGCCTTCCCCCGAATACCTCGAGGAAGCCCCGCTCCACGGGATCCTCCTCCTTCTTGTAGTCACCCCGGGTCAGGAGTGGCTGGTCCCACGGCTCACCGTCCATCACTCCAGGAGCCCGCACCGGATTGCGGATTTCTGCTTCCAACCTGCGGTAGCCTTCCACGAGTTCACCGACCGCGGCAGGAAGGCTCGCAATGTCCATGGTCAGGAATCCTCTGCTCAACATCGAGTTCAGCAAGACCGCCTCGGCGTCACTGAGCTTCCCGGCCGCCCATCCCTTGAGGGCTTTCGCCAGCGCGTTCCGATAAAACTGTTCCAGCGTTGCCTCATCCCGGATCGATTCGGTGCCCGCCAGGGTCACTACCGGGAAGCCGACGTCCCGCAATGATTCGTCCCCGGCATACACCTCGAACACCCCGAACCACGAGCGCGCATTGCCTCCCTGCCGAAAGGTCGAATCTGACCCGGTATTAATGTGATAATAGCCCTTCTCTCCGTTCCAGTAACTATACTTGTTGAGATTCATCCAGCCACCCTGCGGACGCAGGCCCGGCGTGGGATGCAGACCCCCATGGGAAAGTGGGTAACTGCGCAACGTGAAGCGAGCGATGGCGCCCTCCCCCATTGCCCGGATCGAATTACGCCCGCCCTTGGCCAGGTGAAAGGCAGAACTCAGAGTGGCGTTGTGCTTGTCCGAGAGCATGTGGGAATAGACACCCGACGGGTAAATCGCCTTGAGAGCCCGCCCTCCTTCCCGCGCCACCACGAAGGATCCCGCCGGGCTTACCTTGTCACTGAGCCCGCTTCCGCTCCTGAACCACTTGTCGTAGGTTGCCTGGTCCCTCAGGTCAGCGTAGTAGGTCGCTCCTGCCTTAACCTTCTCGTTGTGGGCCAGTGCCGTCTCGTGGTTGCTCCGCATGGCAGCGAGTTCACGCCCAATCTCCGGGGGCTGCTTGCCACGCAGCTTGGCCATACCCGCCAACGGATCACTGTCCGGGATCTTGTCCAGCTTGTCGGCCTTCAACTTCGTGACCGCTTCGTCAATCTGTCCGCGCCAGTGAGTCACCAGACCAGCCCGGATCTTCTCCTTGAGCTCCCGGAGCTCCTTCTTGTGCATTTCACGAAATCGGGGCGAGTCAACGTTCACGATGGCGGGTCGGCTGCTCACCATGATCCCGTAGAACTTGTAGTAGTCCTTCTGGCTGATCGGGTCGAACTTGTGGTTGTGGCAGCGGGCACAGGACACCGTCAGCCCGAGGGTCGCCTTGGTAAGAACGTCCACTGCGTTGTCGGTGAAGGTAATCTGCTCATCGTAGGCATCGGTGACGCCGAACCCGTGGGGAACCATGCGCAGGTGCGCGGGTCCGATCGCACTCTCGTTGAGGCCCTTCTCCTCGTGCACTCGTGGGTTCTCCAGAAGGTCCCCGGCGATTGCCTCGCGCAGAAGCTGGTCGTAGGGCACATCCGCATTGATTGCCCGGATGACATAGTCACGATACTGCTGGGCGTGGGGCACACCGGGATCTCCCTCGCTGCCGTAGGACTCCGCGTAGCGGAACCAATCAAGCCAGAAACGCCCCCAGCGCTCACCATAGGCCTCGGAGGCAAGCAGTTTGTCCACCATGCCGGCATACACTTCCTCGCTCGGATTTCTCACAAAGTCCCGCACCACCGAAGGCTTGGGCGGCAACCCGGTCAGAATGAGGTGGAGACGACGCACCAGTGTGCCCGGATCAGCTTCCTTCTGGGCGACCAGACCGCTGCTCTGCAATCCCTCGTAGACGTATCGGTCGATCGCGCTGCGATTCCATTCAGCTGCAGCCGCTGGCGGAGGATTCTTCTTGGCAACAGGCCGGAAGGACCACCATTCCGCGCGCTTGTCTCGAACAGCCTCCCAGTCCACCTGGCTGGCGAGCTCCTCCTTGGTGGGTTTGCTGGATCGGGGATCGGGAGCCCCCATCCGGATCCAGTCCTCGAAATTCTTGATGATGAGCTTGGCCAGCTTCGGACCCTTCGAGGGCATGGGCTCGTAATCCTCCTCGTGGCGGATAGCCTTGATCAGGGGACTCTCGTCGGGGTTGCCCGGCACAACCACCCCGGAGGCCAAAAGCGGTTCGCGCCAGTCGAGAGCGAGGTCTCCCTTCTTCTTGCCCGTGCTGTTGTGGCACTCGTAGCAGCTCTCGGCAAGGACCGGCCGGATCTTGTTCTCGAAGAATTCGATCTGCTCCGAGCTCAGTTCCCGCGCGGAACCCGGCAGGCTGGAAAGCAGGCAGAGGGCGGCGATGAAGAATCTCATGGATGGGTTAGAGATAGGTAACCCTGCCACGGCGCAATTCAAGCGCCAAGCCCACCCGCGGAATCACACGATCCTTCTATTTTCTAGGAGAATGGGCAATATCGGCATCCTCCCTTACTGGTATGGCAGCCTCCGGGAACCCTACCACTCGCCCGGTGTTCCAAATTGCTCGCGGGCGCGCCGCGCGAATTCTGTGCCCGCCGATTCCACCTCTGCCAGGATTTCTGTCGGCCGCTTCCCATGCGCATTCCGCGCCGCCGCGATCACGGTCTGGCATTCATTACTGTCCATGAAACGCGCTGCCTCGAGCAAGCGACCCTCATCCTCGGAGGGAACCGCGAGGAACCCGTGCTTGTCGGCGTGCAGCAGCTGCCCCGGCACCACCGCCGTGCCGAAGACCTCCACGGGAACGTTCCATTCCACCGGAACCACGTGGGCATGCCCCACACAGAGCCGCCGGGCGAGTGCCTTGAACCCGGCGTTGCACATCTCATCGAGGTCCCGGATCGCCCCATCCGTGATGGTCCCCACACAACCCAGTGCGCGATGGGTATTTCCGTTCACCTCACCCCAGAAAGACCCGGCCACCCGGGGCTTGTCCAGGTCCTGCACCACCACGATCTTCGGTCCCGGAACCGAGGCGACATACTCCCGGTAGTCCGCCCAGGCACTGCTTACCTTCTTGTGTTTCTCGACGCTCGGTTCAACCTTCAGGGTGACTGCATAGCCCACCATCGTTCCCATCTGCGGCATGAAATCACAACACTCTTCCTGGTTGACTCCCTCACCCGCCACATCGCGCTTCGTGATCTGTTCCCAGCCGTTGTAAATCGTCGGGGTATTCCACCGCTTCAGTTCGAGGAGCTCCGCATGCGTAAGCCGGTCCATGANATGACCCTCTCGCAGANANTGAAGCCCATCAAGCCNCAAGCCCNCGCGGCAGCCTACCTGCCTCGGGAATCAGCAGGGCAACTTCCCGGCCACGCACGCATGGGCTCCGTCGAACAGCTGGACCGCCCGGGAAACGGCTTGGAAGCTCGGGGGCTCGGGATCCGAAGGTAGGAAGCAACGGAGTTTCGGGCTCGCACCAGCCAGGACGTTTTTTCTGATGGACATCTCATTGCGCGAAGGAATGGCCGGCAGGGAGTGGTAGTCAGCGGCGCGGCTCCATCCGCTCCCCCGGTCAGATGAGAGCGACCGACGTCCCCTTTCGTCAGTNAGNAAAGGAAAAGGCAGGGTTATCAGGTTGCCTCTTGACCTCTCGTCATCTTGGCACTTGATAGCGCCAGCCNCGAATTAAGATGAAACCGAAAATATTACCTTTGCNCCTACTGTCGATCNTGGCCTGTGGCANGTCCCTCGCTGCCACCTTCAGCGTCACGCCCGGGCAATCCATCCAGGACGCGATCGACAACGCCGCCGATGGGGACCTCATTGTGATTTTCGGCGGTTCCTACAGCGAGGAACTGACCATCAACAAGGCCGTCCATCTCACTGAGGCAGTCGGCGAGGACGTGATCATCAGCGGAAACGTGACCATTAGCGGAGTGAGCGACGCTCCCCCGTTCCGGGGATTCGACCTCGGGGCCGGGACCACCACCCTCACCGTCGAGAACACGACCGGGCTGGCNATCAGCGGCGTGACCATGGATNACCTGCTGCAATTTGGTGGAAGCGTCTACGTGAGTGACTCCANCATCAACGGNNGATGGATCGNTCGACGCCTACAGCTTTCCCAACCCCGACTACAATTTACAGCTTCCTGCAAATCACCCAGACAATAGCGGCAAATCACGGTTTCTTTACTCTGAAGCTGAAAGGGCCGTGGGATTCAGGCTCAACATTGTCGGAGGTTGTCTGTGGGGCTCCCTGAAGAAAGGGTGGCTTGGTTACAGCACGTTGGCCAGCCCCTTTCAGCATAGCAACCTGGAGGATCCCGATCTGACCAACGCCCTTACCGTGCTGGTGGCTAATGAAATTAACGTCACCATGGATTTGCAGGGCGCGATCAACATCAACCACCGGACGAACGCGGGCAGCAGCGCCCAGATCTACAACAATCACCTGAGAAGCAAGATACAGCGTGTCAATCCGGCCCAAGTCTCCCCTTCCGGCCAGCACGAAAGCATTCGCGCGACCGCGAGCAGCCTGACAATCCAGAACAATTACAGCGAGTTGNTCCNTGTGGGAACCACTATCCACCTGCTAAGATCAGACGCAGTGAGCCGGGGCTACGCAGCCTATCACCTCTCCGGGGATGCGATCACGGTGCGCAACAACGTCATCAAGGGAAATGTGGTGGCCATCAACGCCCCCGGGAACTCGGTGATCGAATACAACTACGCTTCCAACGACTACCACTACGACCGTTTTAATGCGGACCTCGGATTTCCCCTGACCGGGGNTTGTGTCCCGACTTTTGCCCCGGACGGCAATGGCGGTCTCGTGGACACCAACACCGGAAAGGCTCCGGGAGCCAACGATCTCGTCTTCCTCAAGGATTCCGAGTGGTGGTCCTACCTGGGCGCCGCGGCAGACGTCGAGGCTCTCTCCTCTCCCAATCCCCTCTACAACGACCGGGACGGCAGCAGGAACAACCTCGGACCCAGCGGTGGCCCCTCTTTTGACCGCGAGGCATGGCTCACTTCCAAGCCGGTCGTGATCTCCTTCGATCTCAGTCCCGAATCGCAGGTCGCGGGCCAGGGCGCCGAGGTTCTCCTCAGCAATGGAATCGCCATCAGCGCGCCATGAGGCTGGTCCCTTTTTAACGGAACCCATTCATAAGTGTCTTGCCCTGTCAAATTCCCGGCTTGGCTCCTCGCGGGGCTCGCCCTGGCGATCTGCCCTCCTTC
The DNA here is from genome assembly GCA_002721695.1 of Roseibacillus sp. GTDB lineage: Bacteria > Verrucomicrobiota > Verrucomicrobiia > Verrucomicrobiales > Akkermansiaceae > Roseibacillus_B. Next base: position 5,707 of record PBLI01000018.1, read on the forward strand.
CCGGGGCAGCATCGTGGGCGCTGAATACTTTATCGGACCCGATCCCGGCGAGGGAAATGCCACGCCCCTCACCACCACCGCCCTCNCCTCCATCAGTTCCCTCTTCGACGAGGCCTCCCTGTCCCTCTCCGCCCTCGGCACCGGCACCCACTCCATCNAGCTCCGCGTCCNGGACGGCGCCGGACAGTGGAGCAACACCCTCATCAAGCGCGTTGAGATCTACGGAGGGCAGACATTCGGTCTCTGGCAGGCCGACGTCTTCACTGCGAAGGAACTACTGGACCCAGCTCTCAGCGGCCCCGGGAGCGACTATGACGAGGACGGTCTGAGCAACTTCATGGAATACGCCCTCAACACGAACCCCCGGGTTTTTGAAATGGTACCGGACGTTCCCACCGTGGCCGAGGTGAACGGCAGACTGGCCATCACCTTCGAGCGCTGGATCAAGTCCCCTGATGTCACCTACGTGGTGGAGATGAGCTCCGACCTTGAGAAGTGGACGGAAGTTACGACCGTCGAGAACGTGCTCAACCACGGGGACGGCACCCAGACGGTCACGATCTCAGATGACACACCTCTCTCCGGCTTGTCCCGGCGCTTTGTCCGCATCGGGATCTCGAGCCCGTAAGGCGCGGATTGGATACCGTCGCCCTGTCCCCCGGCCGGTGCAGGCCGGTCCTGCCAGGCCCCTTCGTCTACTCCACGACCAGCACTCCCTTCATGACCCTCCAGTGTCCCGGAAAGGTGCAGAGGAACGGGTAGCGCCCCGGTTGGTCCGGAGCGGTGAATTCCTTGTCCACCTGTCCCTTGCCATTCACCAGCGGGCTGGCCCAGAGCACATTTTCAGAGTCCGGGACAAAGGCCTTCTCGAAGGCATCGGGATCCTGGGCCATCCGGTCCGCAAGCAGGCCAACCTCCTCTTCCGCCCCGGGCCTCACAATCACCAGATTGTGAATCTGGAGATCAGGATTCCGGAAGGAGATCCGCACGTTCCTCCCAGCGGGGAGACGAAACTCCCTCGGAAAAAAGGCCAGCTGGTTCGGGACCGCGCTGATCGTAATGACTGAATCGTTCACCCCGTGATCCCGGTCATGCTCGGCCGCCATCTCCAGGATCTCTCCTTCCGCCCCGGGCGTGACAAGTCCCTCCACCCTGGTCCCCAGGGGGTCGTACAGGTAGACGGGCGCATATCCCCGCGCCCCCCGCCCTTTGACGTAGCGGGCCTCGACCCGGTTTATTCCCTCCTGCAGCTCGACCTGGACGTTCCAGTCGGAGCTCCACCAGTTCGCAGAGGAAATGACCGGGATCCCATTCAGGAACACCTTCACATAACTGTGCCTGATCGAGAGCACTGCCTTCCTCTTTGCCGGCGAACGCACATACGTATGCATCGTCCCGAAGGATCCGGCCTTGGACCCGAATGAGAAGAAACGCTCCGCCTTCCCTTCCTCCTTGAGAAGCCAGTGACTCAACTTGCTGTCTTCAGGCTTCTGCAGGACGGGAATCTCGGGGCCCATGCCGGAACTTACGCCGTAACTGGAATCTCCCAGGATGGTCTGGAGACTCTTGTCACCGGACACGTCAATCTGACCAAGGAGTGCGGCATAGGCCTGGTCTCCCTGCTGCAGGTGAGACACCACATGCATCACCTCTGTGCGCACCCGCGGATGCGGATCCCGGGCCATTTTCCGGAGCAAGGAAAGGGGGCTCTTCAACTGGGCCGCCTGGAAACGTACCAGATGCGTTGCCGCCGCCCGGATCCGGTGATCCGGCGACCCCATCAACTTCTCCAGCAGGTTCTGCCGGACCTCCCCCTGGTCATGCAGGATCCAGAGCCCCTCCAGGATGGCCTCATCCTTCTTCTCCTTCCGTAACCACCCATCGAGCGCGTTCACCACCCCCGCGGTCTGCCGCAGTTCCCGCCTCGCGTGATCCCGGATCAGGTCCTGGGGATGCTTGAGCAGGGCCAGAAGTTCCGCGGTGGTGGCTTCCTCGATGCGTGGCCAGTCCCGGACGACTGGTTTCTTCTTGTAGGTCACGCGCAAGATTCGGCCCGTGTGAGGATCCCAGCGGGGATCCCGCATCGAGTTCTGGGCATGCCCGATGATGCGGGTACAGAAATCCGAGACATACATCGCCCCGTCGAAGCCAAAGGCGATATCCACGGGGCGGAACAACTGGCTGGGTGAGGAAAGCACATCCAGTCGCTTACTGGCCTTGTAATAGGCCCCCTCCGCCTCATGCCGCGAAAGGGACACGAAACACTTCCGTAAAAGAACCGCCGAGGCCATGCCCTGCTGGTATTCCTCCGGGAAGTTGGGACTCGAAATCACACAGGCGGCGGAGCCCTTGCCATAGGCAACCGTGATGGCCCTTCGGAAGGGATGGTAGACCCCGAAGGGAGTCCAGGGAACGGCATGGCTGTCCTGCACGAATCCGTCCCCGTACATCTGGAAGAGGTTTCCCCAGCGATCCCAGGTAATCTTCCATGGATTGGGCGTCAGGGTCTGGTACTCCCGCTCAACTGTGCCCCTGCGCAGGTCGAGACGGTAGGTGGTCGCATCGACCCCCCGGGTCACCCCGTGCGGGGTTTCCAGCTGGGAGCGATGAAAGACCCCGTCGCAGAACATCACATGTCCCATCGGCCCCATCGCAATCATTCCTCCGTGGTGTGCGTCGGTGACATCGATCCCCCGCAGGATTTCCTCCTTCACGTCCGCTTTCCCATCGCCGTTGCTGTCCTTCATGAAGACCAGCCGCGGTTGATGGGAAACAATCACCCCGTCCTCATGAAAGGCGAGTCCGTCGGGAACGGTCAGGTGGTCCGCAAACACCGTGGACTTGTCCGCCCGGCCATCGCGGTCCGTATCCTCCAGGATGATGACCTTGTCTTGGGGAACATCTCCCGGAATCGTTCCCGGAAAAGACGGCATGGTGACCACCCAGAGGCGACCCCGGGCATCGAAGGCAATCTGCTCAGGATTCCGCAATTCGGGAAATTGCTGCTCCGAGGCGAACAGGTTGACCTCATAGCCTTCCGCAACCCGGAAGCTCCTGAGCATCTCCTCCGGAGAGGGCAGCTCCGCCCGGGCATTCGTGACGAGCGGGGGCAGAGTCAGGGGCCGGGGATCAAATCCCACCGAGCCATCCTGCACCATGGCATGAATGCGGGCATCAGAACGGGCTATCAGTTCATGGTAGCGGGGTATCTCAGCATTGTATTCATGGGCTCGTCCCCGCACCCCGAAGTAAAGGACCGTGTTCACGGGACGTACCACGGTGGCCACATGGCCCGCCTTGCGACGCACGGCCTTCGCCACCAGTTCTGCCCTCCCGTGGTCGACCCCCGCATACGCCCCGGATCCGAGAAGCTCCCGGGCCAGATGCCTCGCGATCAACTCGTGTCCTGAATCGTTGAGATGAATCCCATTGGAAGTGAGAGGCTGCTCCTGTTCTGCGTAGGCGTCCAGGCTGGGGCCAAACAGGTCCACGAAATGCACTTCCTGGAGCTGGGCCAACTCCCGCATGGCCTCCACGTAAGACCGGATCTCCTCGTTTCTCCTGCCCGCATCAGGGTAATGGGGATGCCCCAGGTCCTCAGTCGCGATCGGCGAGAGGAGAACGATGGTGGCACCGGGGTGACGGCGCCGCATTTCCCTGAGGTAACCTTCCACGTCCGAGCGAAATGCGCTGAGCCCCGCCGGACCCGCAAACGATTCATTAAGCCCGAATCCCAGAAGCACTACCTGGGCCGGCCACCGATCCAGCAGTTTCTTGAGATGGTTGACATAACGCTCCGGCCTCAGCCGGTAACCAACCTCATCACCGGTCCACGCCAGGCTGCGGAACTCAAGTTGCTTACCCGGATGAGCCAGCTGGAGATTGGCCTCGAACAGACCGTGTTCCTGCAGGCGCCCGATAAAGGAGTTCCCGTAGAGCAGGATCCTGTCCCCTTGTTTCAGCTCAAGCCCGGCATGGGCCATTTGGAGAAAAGCACCGAAAAATATAAGCGCGATCGTTTTCGACATGAAATCGTCTCAAGTGAGAATTTCCTTCACCACCTTGCCATGAACATCAGTCAACCGGTAGTCTCGCCCCTGGAACCTGAAGGTCAGCTTCTCATGATCAACTCCCAGCAGATGCATCAGGGTAGCGTTGAGGTCATGCACGTGAACGGGATCATGAGTCACATTGTAGCAGTAGTCATCCGTCTCCCCATGCACATGCCCTCCCTTGATCCCGGCCCCCGCCAGCATCTGGGTGAAGCAGCCCGGGTGATGATCCCGTCCCGCCTTGTCCCCGGGTTTCTGAGCATAGGTGGTGCGCCCGAATTCTCCACCCCAGACTACCAGGGTATCCTGCAAGAGACCCCGCTGCTTTAGATCCTGGATCAAACCAGCCACCGGTTGCTCGGTATCGCGGCACTGGCGGGACAGGGGTTCCTTCAGCTTGTCATGCTGGTCCCAGCCCATGTGGAAAAGCTGAATAAAACGCACGTCCCTTTCCGCCAGGCGCCGGGCCACCAGACAGTTGCGGGCAAAACTGCCCTGCTTGCCGACATTGGGCCCATATAACTTCAGCACGTGTTCCGGTTCCTTCGAAATGTCCGCCAATTCGGGGACACTGGCCTGCATCCGAAACGCCATCTCATACTGGGCGATGCGTGACTCGATGGCAGGGTCGCCCACCGCAGCGTGACGCCTGCGGTTCAATGCTCCCACGTCATCCAGGATGTCACGACGGATCCCACGGTCAATTCCCGGGGGATTCTCCAGGAAATACACCGGATCCCCGGTATTGCGCAACTTCACTCCCGAGTGCTCCGCGGGCAGGAAACCTGAATCCCACAAGCGACTGTAGAGCGGCTGTGCCCCCCCGGCGGTGGAACGGGAGGTCAGGACCACGTAGGCCGGCAGGTCCCTGTTAATCGCTCCAAGGCCATAGGACACCCAGGACCCGACACTTGGCCGTCCCGCCAGCTGGAACCCGGTCTGGAAAAAAGTGATCGCCGGATCGTGGTTGATAGCCTCGGTCTGCATCGACCGGACCACGCACAGGTCATCCGCTACCCCGCCCCAGTGAGGAAGCAACTCACTCAACTCGAGGCCCGATTGTCCGTGTGGTGCAAACTTGAAGGGACTGGGCAGGATCGGAAGGCTCTTCTGCCCCGAGGTCATGGTCGTGATCCTCTGCTCGCCCCGGATCGACTTCGGCAATTCCCTGCCCCGCTCCTTTTCCAGGCCCGGCTTGGGATCGAGAAGATCCATCTGCGACGGGCCGCCCGACATGAAGAGGGAGATAACCCTCCGGACCTTGGCGTTTGCCGGCACGACGCTGGCTGCCTTGCCTTCTCCGTCGAAGAGGAGGGAACCAAGGGCCAGCGTCCCCAGGCCGTGACCGGAATTCCTGAGGAACAAACGCCGGCCAATCACCCCCCCATTCCCGTCCGGCACCTCTCCTGCTATCGAAGCGATTGCTACCTGTTGGTTGCGGCTCTTCATCGATTGATCACTTCATCGAGATTTAGAATGACATTCGCCACCGTGGTCAAGGCTGCCAGCTCCGGCCTGGGCAGGTAGCCCGCAACCTTTGATTCGCCCTGGGCGAGCAGATCATCGGCAGCCTTGCCGTTCTTCCGATAGTGCTCGACCCGGCGCTCATAACCCTCGACCAGGATTCCGAGCTCCTGCTCATCAGCGAACCGGGAAGTCGCGCAACGGAATCCCCAGGCAATCCGCTCTGCCGGGTTCCCTCCCTCGGTCATCATCCGCTCCGCGAACTTCTTCGCCGCTTCCACATAAGTGACCTCATTCATGAGGGCGAGGGCCTGCAGGGGCGTATTGGTCAGGGTTCTTTTCACACTACACATCTCCCGGCTCGGCATGTCGAAAAGGAGCATGCTGGGCGGGGCCACCGTCCGGCGAATCCGGGAATAGAGACTGCGGCGGTAGAGTTTCTCCCCGTGGTCCTGCACGAAGGTTCCCCTCTTCTCCACCTCCAGCCAGAGTCCCGCCGGCTGATAAACCCACCAGCTCGGTCCACCCAGTCGCTCCACCAGCAACCCCGACACGAAGAGCGCCTGGTCTCGCAGCATTTCGGCCTGAAGACGGTTTCGTGGTCCCCGGCTCAGGAGTCGGTTTTCAGGGTCCCGTTTCAGTTTTTCCTCCTCCACGACCGCACTCTGCCGATAAGTCCTGCTCATCAACATCAACCTGATGAGCCTCTTCACGTCCCAGCCCGATTCCACGAAGTCAACCGCCAGCCAGTCGAGGAGCTCCGGGTGACTCGGCCAGTCGCTCTGGCGGCCGAGGTTCTCCGAACTCTTGACGATACCCGTTCCGAAGAACTGTTCCCAGAGGCGGTTCACGAAAACGCGGGAGGTCAGGGGATGCCGCCCGTCCACCAGCCACCCGGCGAGGTGCAGCCGGTTCAGGTTTTCGTCTGCCGGGGTGGAAGAAAAGGCCTGTGGGAGCCCGGGAGGCACCTCTTCTCCCCTGTCATCATACTGCCCCCGCTTCAGGACAAACGCCTTCCGGTCTACTTCATCGCGCATGACCATGACATGGGGGTGAGCTGCCTCCAGCTCCTTGATCCTGCCCCCCCGCGACTTCCCATCCGGGATCTCCTCCTCGAGCTTCCTGACCGCGGCTTCAAATGCGCTCTTCCGGTAACGGTGACGAGGCTCGGCACTGCCCCTCAGGTTGTTGATAAAGCCTTTTTCATTCAGACCATCGAACATGGCGAAGAGCTGGTAGAACTCCTTCTGACTGATGGGATCATACTTGTGATCATGGCAGCGCGCACAACTCAGGGTCAGGCCGAGGAAAACCGATCCCATGGTTTCCACCCGGTCCATCACGTATTCCGTCCGCCACTCCTCCTCGATCGCCCCTCCCTCGGTCTGGATTTGATGGTTGCGATTGAATCCGGTGGCCACGATCTGGTCATCACTGGCATCCGGCAGAAGGTCCCCCGCCAGTTGCCAGGTCACGAACTGGTCGTAGGGCTGATTGGCGTTGAACGACTCGATGATCCAGTTGCGCCAGGGCCACTGGGCATTCTCCAGGTCATTATCATACCCGTGGCTGTCCCCGTAGCGCGCCCCATCCAGCCACCACGCCGCCATGCGCTCCCCATAACGGGGAGAAGCCAGCAGGCGATCCACGACCTTCCCATAGGCCTCCCCCGATTCATCCGAGAGAAAGCTCTCCACCTCCTCGATGGTGGGAGGCAATCCCGTCAGATCGATCGAGGCCCGCCGGATCAGTTCCTCCTTGGTGGCCTCCTGCTGTGGTTCAAGCCCAGCGTCGGAAAACCCCCGGTGGACGAAGGAATCGATGGCATTCGCTCCCCAGCCACCCGCCTCCGGCAGTTCAACCTTCACCGGGGTCCGGAAGGCCCAGTGACGTTCGTAGCGAGCCCCTTCCCTGATCCACTGCTGCAGGGTCTCCTTTTCCCGTTTGCTAAGGGATACCCCCTTCCCGGGAGGAGGCATGATCTCGTCTTCATCCTGCGAGAGGATCCGCCGGACCAGCTCACTTTCACCCGGCTTACCTGGGACAACGGCTCTGATCCCATCCCGGTCCACGTAGGCATCCTCCCGCTCATCAAGTCGCAGCTCGGCCTTCCGCGTCGCCGCATCCGTTCCGTGACATGCGAGGCACTTACTGGCCAGGATTGGAAGAACCTCCCGGTTGTAGCTCACCTCGGCCTCGGCGGTCGCCAGGCCGCCGGGGATCATGAGCAGGAGCAGGAAAGGACGCAGTCTCATCCGACTCGGAATTAATTCAGGACCAGCCCACCGTGGCAATGAAGAGATCATCATCTGATCATGGGCGGGGGAGATCCCGGAAGGTGCAGATTGGGATTGCCCGCTCCTTTTTGCCTCACTAATCGTCAGCATGCGCCTCATCCGGACCCTGCCCCTTGCAGTCGTGATTCTCCTCGGAGCTTCATGGGTGCCCGCCACCGGTGCCAAGCCCGCCTTCACCACCAGCGAGGACCAGGACGGAACCGTCTACCATATCGATTTTGAACAGGTCCGCTCCCCCCGCGACCTGACCGCCATCCCGGGCGTCAAGGTCGCCTGGTACCAGCACGGTGCCCAGCTCAACGGCTGGCTCGCCAACGCCCGGGACGTGGATGGCGACGGCACCATCGAACTCTTCCTCTGCGCCGCGCGGGACGACACCCGCCGTATTGTCCGCTACAACCAGGACGGATCCCGGGCCTGGGAAAGCGTCCCGATCGGGAACCCCCTTGGGGGCGAGAGCGGTCTCGCCATCGTGGACCTCGATGCCGACGGCTCCTTCGAACTTGTCTTCAATCTCAGCCGGGAACTCTGGTGCCTTGATGCTGCGACCGGAAAAAGCCGCTGGAAAATCGAGCTCCCACCCTCCCACGACAACTACCAGGTCTCCGTGGTGGGGAACTTCCTCGACAAAAAGGAGCAATCCGTGGTCTGCCGGGTCGGAGCCGAGGTCAGCTGCTATGACGCGAAAGGCGAGAAGAAGTGGAACTACCGGATCCAGCACCGGAATCTCTATGGCCACGAGATGGCTCACTACGATGCCGATCGGGACGGCATCGATGAAGTCTACATCTCCCTCAACGGAAAGTTCATCGTTCTCAATGGCGACGGCACCCTGCGCTGGTCGGACGACACCGTCCGTAACCACACCGACTTCATCCTCTGTGGGGACGTTGACGGGGACGGGGAACTCGAGATTGTCTACGACCTTGACGGCTGCGATGCCCTCAAGGGGCCGGTCGCCTGCGTCGATGGGCGTACCGGCAAACCCGAAAAGACCTGGAAGTATCGCCGTCCGGGAGTGGACCATCTGCAACGGGCTACCCTCGGAGACTTCGACCTCTCCCAACCGGGCCTCGAATTCGTGGCGGTGGGCAAGCGCCAGATCCGTGGCGGCCTGGTCCTCTGGAGTGAAGGAGAGACCCATCGCTGGCACAAGGACATCCCCGCGGGCTGGGTGACCTGGGGAGACTGGGACGGCAACAAGCATCCGGAAATCCTTCTCAGTGGAGGAATCGGGGGCCAGAACGGCTTCGAAGTCTGGACCGGATCCGGCAAGCGCCTCTATGCCCTTGCCGGCACCGGGGCCACGCCCATGGGAGTGGAGTCCGCCGGTCCGCTCCGCCCCGATCTCGATGGTAATGGCAGGACCGACCTGCTTGTCTGGACCCGGCGGGGCTACATGCTGCTGCTGGAAGCCCCCTGAAACCACAACCCGCAATACCGTTGTCCCGGGTTCACCCCATCTCCCTCCTCCACAGCAGGCGACTACGCCTGTTGACCATGTGCGCGCTCTATGTGTCACAGGGCCTTCCTCAGGGCTTCATCACCATCTCGCTGAAGAATCACCTCTACGCCCAGGGACACTCTCTGGTCGCGGTTGGAGGAATGATTTCCATGATCAGCCTGCCATGGTCTCTCAAGTTCTTCTGGGGGCCAGTCATCGATCGCTTCGGATTCGCCGCCATGGGGAAGCGCAGACCATGGTTGATCCTCTCGCAGGGGCTGACGGTTCTCGTCCTTCTCGGGCTGGCCCTGATCCCGGATCTCGACACCAGTCTTCAGCTTCTTGGCTGGGCTATTCTCGGTATGAACATTTTCATCGCACTGCAGGATGTCGGCACCGACAGCCTCGCGGTAGACCTCATCCCTGAAAAGGATCGGGGAAAGATCAACGGGTTCATGTATGGCTGTTCCTATCTCGGCAGTTTCCTTGGAGCCTCCTTTATCGGCAACTTCCTGCTCCGGGACGGTGGGTCGATGCAAGCAGCTCTTATCGTGCTCGCCGCCTGCGTGTTCGCGATCATGCTGCTCCCTCTTCTTATCAGGGAACGACCGGGCGAGAAGCTCTTGCCCTGGACCTCCGGGTCGTCTCAGCTCAAAAGCGGGGAGCAACATGCCCGCTCATCGGGAGAACTCTTTGGCAACATCTACGTCGCCTTTCAGCGCCGCGTGGCACTCGCAGCTGCCGGCCTGGCTGTCCTCGCTTCCATTTCCGAAGCCATTCTCAGGAACGTCGCTGCCGCCTATTTCATCAAGGAGGGCGGGTGGGACAAAAAGGTTTACAGTCAATTGGAAAGCCTCGGCTATTGGTTCGGTCTTGGAGGCTGCCTCATCGCCGGATTCTTCGCTGATAAACTTGGAGGAAAACGGGCAATCCTGATTGCAGGAAGCCTGCTCGCCTCTACCTGGATTATCTTCAGCCAGCTGCACGCATACTGGGACGCCAGGTGGCTCATCGCCACCAACATGTATCTATTGGCCGTATTCAGTGGCCTCTTTCGTGTCTCCATGTTCACCCTCTTCATGAACGTTGCCAACCGGCAGGTTGCTGCTTCGCAGTTTACCGCCTACATGGCTCTTCTGAATCTATCCACGTTCATTGGAGACAGGATCGCAGGCTGGGTTCGGGAAACTCTCCCCTCCGTTTCTTCCGTCTACCTCGTCTGTGGCCTCTTCCATCTCGGCGTCATGGCCTTCGTTCTCCTCGCGATCAAACCACCGCAGAAAATCCCGGGCCTGCCCCCTGCCTCAACCGGAGAGCCCTAGTCCTGCCGGACCGCTGTAAACTTGACCCTTTCTTGAAGAAAGGCGATGGTCCATTCCCCTCGTGCAAGATCAATCCCCCACTCCGGCCTCGAGGCTCTGCGCACTCCTCCTTACCGCCCTGTGCGCGGTCAGCGCCCGCGCAGACACCCCGGACTGCGTGGTCGTCTTCAACGAGATTCACTACAATCCCGCGGGCTCCGGGGAGAATGGCGAATGGATTGAACTCT
>PBLI01000019.1 GCA_002721695.1 Roseibacillus sp.
TGATCAGCGTAGAGGCGGGGGGTTTCCTCCGAGACGTGTTCTGGAAGTTTCAGCGTGGCGAAGATTTCCGGGCGCTCGATCGAGGGGATGGAGACATATCCCAGACGACCTCCTGCGAAGTATCCGAGCATGAGAAGGGCCATGCATACAAAGACGGCAATCGTTGCGAATCGATGAGATACGGCTGTTTTCAGGGACGGGTGGTAGACCTTATCAATCAGCAACTGGAGGCCGGATGCTGCGCGTCGTTGTATCGCGGTGAGCGGATTCCACTTCCTCTCTGGCTTTATCCTGACGTGCTTGAGGTGAGCGGGCAGGATCAGTTTGGACTCCACGAGGGAGAAGAGCAGGACCGGGGCGACCACAAAGGGGATCTGCCTCGCGAAGTTGCCAGTCATGCCCTCAAAAAAAAGGAGGGGTAGAAAGGCGACAATGGTGGTGAGGATTCCAAAGGTCACGGGAACGGTGACGGCTCGAGTCCCGTCGATCGCCGCGTCGAGCGGATTCGTTCCGCGCTGGAGCCGGGTATAGACGCTTTCGCCGGTTACGATCGCATCGTCAACAACCACTCCTATGACAATGATGAAGCCAAAGAGGCTCATCATGTTTGCAGAGATGCCAAAAAGCTGCATCACGACGATCCCGCCCGCGAAACTTACGGGTATTCCCACAACGACCCAGAAGGCCAGCTGGGGCCTCAGGAACAGGCCAAGGACGATCATGACGAGAATTCCTCCCTGGAGGAGGGAGCTGGCCATGGTTTCGAGTCGTGACTGCAGGCCGATAGCCCGGTCCGCATGGGTGCCCAGGACAACACCCTCGGGAAACCGCTCGGACGAACTGGCGACGTAATCCCGGACCTTGCGTGCGATATCGAGGGCGTTTTCATTTCCGGTTCGGCCAACATCGATCCGGACTGCCGGCCGCCAATTGTATTCGGAGATGAACTTTCCCTCGTTGTCGGCATCCGTGATCGTAGTGGCAATTTCGCCGAGCGTCAGCCTGGAGCCATTGGAGGAGCGCACGGTGATGGCTGCGAATTCCTCCAGGGTGTAGGCCTGGCCCCTGGTCCGGATGTCGAGACGCCCCGTGGGGCCGTCAATCGCCCCGGCTGGGAGATCGATGGAAGATTGGCGGATCGCATTGGCGACAGCATCCGGGGTGAGGTTGTAGGCCTCCAGTTTCTCAGTGTTCAGTTCGATCGCAATGCGATGCTCCTCCGGGATGAAGGCCCTTACCTTGCTTATTCCATCGATGGAAAGAAGGTCGTTACGAACCTGCCGGGAGACCTCATGGAGTTCTTCCCGGGGAAGGTTGCCGCTTACCACTACCCAGATTACCGAACGGCGGTCGTTCTGGCTGGGGATTCTGATGCGAAATGGTTCTTTCGGAGCGGGCATATTGCTCAGGGTCTTGAGGAGGGAGTCGATGTCCTCCTTGAGCTCCCGGAGGTCGGTGCCTTTCCGGGCCTCCACCCATATTTTTGCCTCGCCACGCTCAGCATCGGTGTTCAGCTGCTTTACGCCGTTGAGAGACTCGAGTGCGTTTTCCACCGGGATGAGGATCTCCCGCTCGATGTCGGTGGGGGTCGCACCGGGATATTTTTTCTCGATGAAGACGCTTCCCCACTCCCGGTCCGGCTCCATCTCAAGAGTGATCTTGAAGAAAGCGACATAGATGCCTGCGAGCAGGATGCCCCCCATGAGGAGATTGGCGGCAATGCCATTCCTGGTAAACCAAGAGATCATGGTTTCAGGCTCCGAAGGGTTCCCTTGCCCGTATCCGCAGCGGTAGTTTTTCCGGGTAACGGTTCAGGAGGAGTCTCTTCATTGTCCTCCGGGAGTATGATGACTCTGCCGCCATCAGGGGCGTATACCAGGCGAGTAAGCACGAGGAGGGTTCCATCCTCGAGGGCAGGATCCCGGAAGATAATGTGATCATCGTCCGAATGAAGTGGCTGGATGTAGGAAGATCCGAGCGTCAGGGTTTCGGGATTGACGATCCGGATGCGGCTCAGCTGGGAAACAGCCGCCCTGGGAATGACAAAGACATCCTCCAGGGTCTTTCCTGGAATGGCTGCAATGACGGGCTGTCCAACGCGCAGGGGCGGGTGTCCAGAATGCAAGGCGAAGGGATCCTCAATCCGGGCGATCGCGAAAAGCTCAAGGGTGTTGGAGTCCAATGCGCCCTCGGTGCGGAGGACGCGAGCGGTCCATTCCGTCGAGGATTGATCATCCAGGCCGTCTCGCAGGGTCACGGTAAGAGGCGGATCGGAAGCGTCTTCCGGGAGGGTAATGTCTCGAAGGTTCAGAGTAGAAACCGGAAGTCGCACTTCGCTGTAATTAGTGGCAAAGATTTCTGCCAGCGCCGTTGCGGCACCAATGGACTGCCCGACGCCAACCGTTCTTTTCAGGACTCGGCCGTCGAATGGAGCGGTNACCTTGGTTCTCTCAAGATCGCGAAGGGCGCTTTCTTCCTGNGCCTGGGCGAGCAGCAATCCCTGACGGGCCGCCTTGAGTTGAGGTTCCCGCTTCACGAGGGAACTGGGCTCGTCCTCATAGCCAAGATCTTTCCAGTCGAGCCGGGCCTGTTCCGCGAGTGCTTCTTCTTTTTCAAGATTGAGCTGAGCCGATGCNACCTGCGCCTGNGCTGAGATCAAGGCGACCTGCAGATCGACCGGGTCGATCTCAAGGAGAACGTCGCCCTTGGTGAAAAAGGCGCCTTCCTCGAAGGGAGGGTGGATGGCCTGTACTCTTCCGGCGACTTGAGCGGTAACGGTCACAAGACCGTGCGCCCTGATGCTCCCCTGGGAAGGTATCGTGACCTGGTAATCTTCGCGTTTCAGTTCAATGACCCGGGTTTCAACGGGTTTCCTCTCGGGACGGGGCCGGGCTTCCTCCGGAACTTCCACGGACAGTTTTTGGTAGCCAACAACCCCCAGGACCAGAAGAGCTGCCGGGAGGACGATCCGGGACACGATCCCTAGGAACCGTGCCCGCGTCATTTTGGCGGGAGGGCCGGTCGGTGAATCGTCGGGGGAGGTCTTCATGGATGGCATGCCGGGGGCGTCGATATAATATTATGGGGCGCCAGATTCCCATGCATTTTGAGTTCCCCTGTCGAGCATTCATTCTTCGCGGGGAGGGAAGGCTGCTTCCGGGAGGTGTCTCCCTGTATGCGAATTAAAGGACCAGATTCCGCAGGATCAGGAACATCCCTTGGTGGGATTGACGGTCCGGTGAGTGCAGGGGTAGCCTGAGGGGGCCTTGAGGAATACCCGCCACCTCCTGATCGTTTTCTGCGGAGCGGGATTGCCCCTCGGAAGTGTGGCTGCCGAACGCTTGCGGGAGACGGACCTCTGGAGCGTGCAACCCCTGCCCTCGCCGGTGGCCGTTCCCTCGGTCGAGAATGAGGTGTGGGTGAAAAATCCAATCGACCGGTTCATCCTCGCCAGGCTGCGCGAGAATAAATTGCATCCGACGAGGGCGAGTGCAGACCGGAACACCCTGCTCCGGAGGCTCAGTTTCGGGCTGACCGGATTGCCGCCCTCGGTGGGGGAAATCGAGCGCTTCGCCAGCGACAGGTCGAAAGACGCCTACGAGCGCCTGGTCGAGCGGTTGCTGGACAGTCCGCACTACGGTGAGCGCTGGGCGAGACACTGGCTGGACGTAGTACGTTTCGGGGAGAGCGACGGGGTATTGACCGTAAATGAGGACAAGGTTCGGGAAAACGCCTTCAAGTTTCGTGACGCCGTGATCCGTGCTTTCAATGAGGACCTGCCCTTCGATGAATTCGTGCGTAATCACCTGCATGGGCCTGCCGGGAAGGATTCTGATCGTGGGAAGTTCGAGGAACTGAGGCAGTTCATGCACCTGGGAACGCGATTGCAGAATAACTCTGATCCGAACGACAAGCAGTTCCACCGGTTGGACGACATGGTTTCCACCACCGGGACAGCTTTTCTTGGAATGACCTTTGGATGTGCGCGCTGTCACGATCACCCGGTCGACCCGATGAGCACGGAGGAGTATTATCAGTTCACGGCGTTCTACTTTGACCAGTTCCGGGAGGCGCCGCAGGCCTCAAGAAAGAGGATCGAGTTGCGCATCAGGGAGCCGCGAGTCCTGCTCAACGGGAGCTGGAAGTCTCCGGGAAAGCGGGTGGCCCCCGGTTTCCTTCAGATCCTCATGGAGAAGAGTGACGGTCATTGGCGCCGGGAGGGGCGGAGTGAACTGGAGGCTCTGGGAGCCTGGCTGACGGATGCCGAGGCCGGGGCTGGGGAGTTGCTGGCCCGGGTGATCGTGAATCGGCTCTGGCACCATCACTTCGGGCAGGGGCTTGTCCGTACGCCCAACGATTTCGGGGCCCTCGGCGAACCTCCCAGCCACCCTGACCTCCTCGATTACCTGGCACGTGAACTCATCTCCAACAAGTGGCGGTTGAAGGCAATCCAGAGAATGATCGTGGAGAGCGCGACCTACCGGCAGGCGTCTTCCGCCGATTCCGCCTTTGTAGCCAGGGATGCGGAGAATTCCCTCCTGTGGCACCGGCGGCCGCAGCGGTTGGAGGCGGAGGGAATTCGCGACCAGTTGCTCATGGCTGCAGGTGTGCTGCGGCCCGAGATGTTTGGCCCCAGTATCTCCATCGGAAATTACAAGACCGGGGTGAGAGATGAACCGAAGAGTTGGCGGCGTTCGATCTATCTGCAGGCGCACCGCTCGGCGAAGCACCCGACCCTGAGTCTCTTCAATCCGGCCGACAGTAAGCGAAGCGTGGGGGCGCGCACGACTGGCGCGGACCCGGTTGGAGCGCTTTTTGCCCTGAATTCAAAGCTGGGATGGGATCTCGCAGGTCGTCTGGCCAAGCGTGTCGAGGGTGAGGTGGGCAGCGACCGGAGGAAGCAGGCTGAGAGGGCTTACCTCCTCACACTCTCCCGCCCGCCTGACGAGGCCGAACTGAAAACAGCAATGAGTTTCCTGGGAGGCAGCAGCGAACGCCTGCTCACTGATTTTTGTCACCTGCTCTTTGGATTGAATGAGTTCATCTACATCAACTAGGGGTTCCTTTTCGGGGCGCCGCCGGTTTCTGAGTCAGCTCAGTCTGGGTGGGGCCGCCATGGCGGCGCAGGCGCGCGGAGCGCTGCCGGTTCGGCCGGCTCATTGCCGGCCTCGTGCGAAGAACGTGATCCTGCTCTTCATGTGCGGGGGTGCAAGCCACCTTGAGACTTTTGATTACAAGCCGCAGCTCCGGAAGTGGGCGGGGAAGCGTGCGGATGATATATTCAGCGCAGAGGAGCTGCAGGGGTTTAATCCGGAGAAAACGGTGGAGGGTTGTAAGATCCTGCCCCCGGTATTCGATTTCAGGCAGCGAGGTGAGTCTGGTGCGTGGGTCAGCGAGATTTATCCGCGCCTCGCGGAAGTCGTGGATGAAATCGCCTTCCTGAAGGCGGTTCACACGGACTCCGCGATTCATTCGGTTGGCGAAACCATGTGGCATACCGGTCACGTCCGGGCAGGTTTCCCGAGCATGGGGTCCTGGGTCACCTACGGGCTAGGGAGTGAGACGGCAGACCTGCCTTCCTACGTCGTGATGAAAGATGGTATATCCACTGCGGGAGACGTGGTCTTCCAACAGGGCATGCTCCCGGGGCGGCACCAGGCTGCGGTCGCCCGGGTGGAGGAGGGGAGGCCTCCGTTTCCTTATCTTGACCTGCCTCCGGGGATGACCCCGGAGAGGCAACGCGAACAATTGGAGGTGCTGAACGCGCTCAACCGCCGTCATCGTGACCGGCACCCGACCCAACCGGAGCTGACCGGCCGGATCGAGGCTCTCGAAATGGCGATCGGTCTCCAGCATTCAGCAAGGACGGCTTTTGACCTTTCGCGGGAATCCCCGGTAATCCGTGCGCTTTACGGAGAGAACCAGTTCTCCCGGCACTGCCTGACGGCCCGGAGACTGGTTGAGCGGGGCGTGCGTTTCGTAGAGATCTTCGATGGAGCTACAGGTCGAAAATGGGATGCGCACGGAAATCGTGGGGGTCTGATCGACAATCACCGGAACAATGCGGGGCGTACGGACCAAGGGATGACGGCGCTGATTCTTGACCTCAGGGCGCGGGGTCTTCTGGAGGAGACCCTGGTGGTCTGGGCTACCGAGTTCGGGCGCACTCCCTTCGAGGAAGCCAATCGCGAGGTCAAGCTGGGGCGCGGGCACCACCACAAGGGGTTCACTCTCTGGATGGCGGGTGGAGGGGTGAAGGGAGGTCTCAGTTTCGGGTCCACAGATGACTTTGGGATGAGTGCAGTGAAGAACGCCGTGCACGTCCATGACGTGCATGCCACCATCCTGCACCTCCTCGGGCTCGACCACGAGAAACTTACCTATCGCCACAATAGCCGGGACCTTCGCCTGACGGACGTCTTCGGAAATGTCATCCACGAAATCATTGCCTGAAGGCGATGAGGCACAGGTGTTCCCGAGATGCTCATGAATGACCGNGTCGTCCTGCTGCTGCTCCTCGGTNTTGCNGCCCTGGAAGCCGGGGAACCCCGGCCGCTGCCCGACTGGACGCCATGGGATCTTGAGGCCTTGAAGAGGGCGCCAGAGGTGGAGTGGGGTAGCAGGACAGAGTCGGTCAGGTCTCTGACTTACCGTGGGTTGCCCTACCGCGGAAAGCCGACCAGCGTGTTTGCCTACTATGCCAGCCCCGCGGGTTTCGGGCAGAAGGCCGGGAGCCCGGAAGGCTATCCGGCAATGGTGCTGGTCCACGGCGGCGGTGGCCGTGCGTTCGAGAAGTGGGTCGAACTTTGGGCCCGGCGCGGCTACGCGGCGATCGCAATGGATCTCGCCGGCAAGGGGGCGGGCGGCAAGAAGCGCCTTCCTGACGGTGGGCCCGACCAGGGGCACCGAGAGAAGTTTGCGACGATTGACGAGCCGGTTGAGAACCAGTGGGGCTACCATGCGGTGGCCAACGTAATACTGGCCCACTCGCTTGTGCGCAGCCTTGCAGAAGTGAATGGCAACAAGACCGGGCTGACCGGAATCAGCTGGGGGGGCTATCTGACCTGTATCGTGGCTGGCGTGGACGAACGATTTCAGTTTGCGATGCCGGTCTACGGGTGCGGCTACCTGCGCGACAACAGCGTGTGGACGAAATCCGAGTTCGGCAGGATGACGCGACCGCAGGCTGACAGGTGGCACAGGTTGTGGGATCCTGCCAGCTACCTTGCATCGGTGCGCATGCCGATGGCCTTCCTGAACGGGACAAACGACTTCGCTTATCCGATGGACAGTTACGCCAGGTCCTGTGCCTTGGTCCAGACGAAGAAGAGTTACAGCATTCAGCTAAACATGAGGCACGGACACATCTTCGACTTCAAGGAGTTCTTCGTGTTTGCGGACCACTTCCTGAGGGGAGGTTCCCCGCTCCACATTGTGGGACAGCCGCAGTTGGGCCGGGGCAGTGTCCGCGCGGAGGTGAATTCGGTGACGGCCCTGGATTCAGCCAGCCTTCATTTCACGACCGGTCCACACGAGGACAACCACAGGCGCAAGTGGACGAGCCGAGCTCTCAAGCTGGAGGGTAAGGATGCGAGTGGTCCAGCGCCACCNGGTAATGCGACCGCCTGGTATGTCGAAGTGCGGGACGAACGGGGGCTGATTGCAAGCAGTCCGGTGGTCGTGAAGTGAGCGATGCTACCGGAGCCAGGCAGGTAGACCCTCCTCATCGACGTTCCACGCCTTGGTGGGGGCGAGACTGAGGAGGGTGTCGATGTCACCATATTTTGCGGCACCGGGCATGAGGTCCGGGTGCCGGATGTCGTCGACCTGGATGAATCTGAACCCGCCGGTCTCGATCGCCACACGGTCGAGTTTATTTCCAGCGACGAAGTTTGCGGCGGCAGCCCAATGTCCGGCACCCCGGAGCCCCACCAGGTCGATTTTCTGCGCAGCGTGCAGGTCATCCTGGATCATCCTGATCGCGCCGAGGATGTCATGAACCCGCTGCGCGAAGAGGGGCCGGTTGTAGCCCAGGGTATAGCAGGCGGCTTCGCGGGTATTCTTGACGCGCCTGGTCTGGGTGAGGGGCTTGCCAGCCGGGCGGAATTCTCCCTGCATGAAGAGGTCGATCCCGCAGACCGAGACTCCAGCCTTGAGGAGAGCGGCGACCTCGGGGCGCGGGTTGCCATCCGGTCCGTAGATGCCTGCCTTGCCTTCGGGGCTTAGGAAGATAGTGGCACGGTTTTTCCATTTCTTGGGATAGAGCCAGACCACGGGGACCTGCTGCTGGTGCGTCGTATTATTGTGAAAGCCCGGCATTTCAAGATAGGTGCCCCGGTCCTTTTTGCTGGTGAGTTGCCACTCGACCTTGCCCACGCTCTGCAGGGAGGAATCGAGGATCGACTGCCACCCTCGCCTTGCGATCGAGGGGTCCGCCGCGACCTTGGCATCGGACTCGGCAGTGAGTTCGGCGAGGAGCCTGCGCTCGAGATCGTCCCCGCCCGCGGGTTTTGGGTGCGCATCATCAAAAACGGTAAGGTCCTTTTCGGTGAGGCGCCTGTAGGGCCGTTCCTGCGCGGGGTTGGTGACCCCGAGTCCGAGGTGCTGGTTGAACCACCTGTACATGGCCTGACGGGAGGGGAGGTTGTAATTGTGGGCGAATTCGATGCGGTCGTGGAGCATGACCCGGTCGGGCGCACCGAGGACCTCGTAGGTCTTCCTGATCTGGGGAAATCCCTTGGTGGCCATTTCCTTGGTCCAGTCATTGGCGGTGGTGAGCCCGAGGGGCTTCGGGGCAAAGAGAGCGGCAAAGGCGATATTGCCCTCATTAATGCGCATGAGCGTGGAATTCTCACATGTGCACCCTCCCTGCATGGCGGTGCTTACCATGACGGCGGGCATGGACACCTTGATCCGGGGGTCGAGGGCTGAGATTGCGAAACTCTGTGTGCCTCCTCCACTCGCGCCGGTCACCGCGATCCGTTCAGCATCCACCTCGGGGAGACTCTGGAGAAAGTCGATGGCGCGGACAGAGTTCCACGTTTGCAGCATCATGATGCTCTGCAGGTGCGATTCGGCCTGTGGGCTGTAGAGTCCCCAGTTCTTTTCACCAATCATTTCGGGTCGTTGCTTGGCGTGGCGATGGGCGAGGTGATAGGAGAGCTGGTCGTTGTCGCAGTAGCCGATCATGTCGTATTGCAGGACCGTGCAGCCGAGGCGGGCGAGGCCGACACAGCGGGACTGGATGTGGTTTCGCGCGCTTTCCACGTGGGCCTCCGCTCCCTCGTCGACAAGTTTCCGGGCATTGGTTTCCCCGCAGTCGTAGAAGCGGGCTTCGTTCCAGTGGCCGTGCGGGCAGAGGATCCCGGGAATCTTTCCCGTGATTTTCTTGGGGCGATAGAGTGAACCGGTGAGCAGGTAGCCGGGACGGGTCTCGAAGTAGACTTTCTCGACGGTGAAATCGCCACCGTCAATCCGCCCATGGATAACGGCATTGAGTGGATTACGCTTCGGTTCGGGAAAGAGCCCCACCGCAACCCGCAGGTCATGCCGGATCCGGGCCGCCTGCCGTTTCCACGCTTCCCTCGAGGCAGGAGGATCAAAGGGAAAGTAGCCGTTCAGGTCCCGCAGTGGGCCGAGCCGGCTGTCCTTGGGCAGGGAGCCCTCGGGCACGCTCCGGGGGACAGCGGGGAGGGCTGCGGGAAGAATGAAAACGACAAGGAACAGGCAGGATTTCTTCATGTGGACGTCTTACAGTTGAGCTTCAAAATGCCCTCGGCGCAATGGACAAGTGACGATCCGGGTGGGGGTTGAGGAAGTTCTCCCGGACCGGGCCTCATTCACCTTGTCAAGTGAAGGAGCTTCGGGGAGCATTGGTCATCATGAAACGGATCCTTTCCCATTTCCCAGCAGTGTTTTTCGTAACCGTTCTCACCCTGGCGGGTTCGGCCCTTGCCGATAAGAAGAAGGTCGTCTTCCTCGCGGATGGAGGCAAGAACAGCAAGACCCACAATCATGTGCAGGGCAATGCCGTATTGTCGGCGGCCCTTGAAGCCAGTGGGCTGGGNTTTGAGACGGCCCAGTTCAAGGGGTGGCCCAAGGAGGCCGATGCCTTTGAGGGAGCCGATTGCATTGTCATCTTCTGCAATGGAGGTGGGGGACATCTCGTGATGAAGAATCTGGAGCAGTTCGAAAAGCTCATCGACAGCGGGGTNGGNCTCGTCTGCCTGCACTACGGGGTGGAGGTTCCCAAGGGCAAGGCCGGCAACCTCATGCTCANGGGAATGGGTGGNTATTTCGAGACACACTGGTCGGTCAACCCGCACTGGGTGGCAACCATAGAGAAACTTCCGGAGCATCCCATCACACGTGGCTGCACTCCATTCGTGCAGAATGATGAGTGGTACTACCATATGCGGTTCGCGCCAGACATGAAGGGGGTGACTCCTATTCTNTCGGCCCACCCGCCCAAGGAGACGATGAANCGTCCCGATGGCCCGCACTCGAACAATCCCCACGTCCGCAAGTCCATGGCCGCAGGGGAGATCCAGCACATCGGGTGGGCGTATGAGCGNCCGAACGGGAAGGGTCGTGGGTTCGGGACGACCGGGGGCCACTACCATGCCACCTGGGACGATGACAACTGGCGGACCCTTGTTCTCAACGCAATAGCCTGGACGGCCGGGGTCGAGATTCCGGAGAAGGGTGTGCCTTCCAAGAAAAATCCCGTGAGCGGAGGCAACCAGAAGAAAAAGTAACGGGAGCAAAGCACGGGAGGAATGAAGCGCTCGACAGGCTGGCTGCTGGCCCTCGTTTTGGGGTCCGGACTCGGTTCGGGTGCGGAGGTTCGTTACAACAGGGACATTCGTCCGCTTCTTTCGGACAAGTGCTTTTCCTGCCACGGACCGGATGGCCATGATGCGAAGGCAAACCTGCAGCTGCACACCGCGGAGGCGGCGATGGCTGGCCTGGGCAAGGAACGGGATCGCTTTGCGATCGTTCCCGGGAAGCGGGAGGAGAGTGAACTTTGGGCGCGCATCAGCGCAAGTGACCCTGATGAAAAGATGCCGCCGGCGGACTCCCATCTCGTCCTTACCAGCGAGGAGATCGATTTGCTCGGGCGATGGATTGATGAAGGGGCGAATTACGAGGGCCACTGGTCCTTCCAGCCGGTGGATGCCAGCAAGGGTGGGTCAATCGATGACTTCATCGGGGCCGAGTTAGAGGAGGCCGGGCTCGAGTTCTCAAAGCGAGCTGATCGGGAGACCTTGTTGCGTCGGTTGACCCAGGATCTCACCGGGCTTTCTCCAACCCGGGTTGAAGCCGCCTCCTTTCTTGATGATAGAGATCCCGGGGCATACGAGCGCGCGGTGGACCGGCTGCTCAAGTCGCCTGCTCATGCCGAGCGCCTGGCGCTCGACTGGCTGGATGGAGCACGCTATGCAGACACGAACGGCTACTCGATCGACGACCATCGGGAGATGTGGATCTGGCGTGACTGGGTCATCCACGCGTTTCTTCACAACAAGCCGTTTGATGAGTTTACGGTGGAGCAGCTCGCGGGGGATCTTCTGCCCCAGGCAACCGAACAGCAGCGGGTGGCCACCGGGTTCCTGCGTAACAGCATGAACACCCACGAGGGTGGGACGATTGCGGAGGAATACCGGGTGACCTACACGGCGGACAAGGTGGATACGGTTTCGACCGTCTTCATGGGGCTGACGATGAAATGTGCGCAGTGTCACGACCACAAGTATGACCCGGTAACACAGAAGGAATACTACGAGCTATTTGCCTTCTTCAATGCCTCCAGTGAGCCGGGAGGTGGTGCGGTCAATGCGAATACCCGGCCGTTGATCGAGGCCGGCTCCTTGATTTGTGACCCGCAGCGGGTGAAACGGGACGTGGGATATCGGCTTGCGGAGTTGCAGCAGATGCGTCGGAACCCCGAGCCTGCGATGGCTGTTTTGCGGGACGCATGGGAGCGCGAAATGCTGCCCAGCCCGCGACCACTGAAGAGTGCGGAACCTGCTGGCCCGCTGCCGATCCTGCCGGCAGCGCCTGTTGCGAAGTGGATCTGGGCGTCCGAGGACAAGCAGGCGGTGCGGGTGGACTTTCGCCGGGAGTTCGAGGTCGCCGGTGCTGCCACTCCGGCGCAGCTCTGGGTGACATGTGACGATCGATGCGCGATATCGCTCAACGGAAAAGAAGTGGGTGAGAAGTCTGGTCACTGGAACAGACCCGGTATGTTCGAGGTTACCCTGTCCAGCGGGAAGAACGTCCTGGAAGTGAGGGGGAACAATACCGCCGCGAGTCCGGCAGGCCTGCTCATGAGCGTGGCGTTCCGGGCAGACGGAATGGTGCGCCACATCCTTACCGACGAGAAGTGGCAGGCGCGTCTGCCTGGAAAGCAGTGGAAGAGCGCGGGCGTTGTCGGGAAGCATGGTGACAGGCCGTGGGGACGGGTTGATGGTGGGAAGGCTCCGGCAAATGGTGCGTTGCAGATCGCTCTGGCGAAACCAAAGCCCGGGAGAAGCGACGCGGACTGGAAGACGATCAATGAGGCCTTCGCAGCCAAGGAAAACAGGTTCAAGATTTACACCAACCAGTTGAATCTTGAAGAGCGGGTGATTCGTAAGTCGGCGGAGACGGGCAAGGGGACGGTGATGGTGATGGATTACAAGCCGCGTAAAACGCATATCCTGATCCGCGGGGCCTATGACCAGCATGGGGATGAAGTGAAGGCGGGTGGGCCGCGGGTGCTCCCCCCCCTGGAGGGCGAGAAGGGGAAAGAGCCAAACCGTCTTGACCTGGCCAGGTGGCTGGTTGACTCGAAGCACCCCTTGACTGCACGGGTGATCGTGAACCGATACTGGCAGATGATCTTTGGAACGGGTATCGTGAAGACGGTGGAGGATTTCGGGGCGCAGGGTGAATTCCCCTCGCACCCCGAGTTGCTGGACTGGCTGGCACACGATTTTGTTAAGAATGGATGGAACGTCCGCCGCCTTTTGAAACAGATCGTGATGTCCGAGACGTATCGGCAATCCTCCGTGGTGACGCCCGGCCTGCTCGAGAAGGATCCCTACAACAGGCTCCTGGCGCGGGCACCACGTTACCGGCTGGCTGCGGAGTTCGTGCGTGATGGCGCGCTGGCCGCGGGTGGATTGCTCAATCGNGATCTCGGTGGTCCCAGCGTTCACCCCTATCAGCCTGATGGGTTATGGGCGGAAGTGAGCCACTACGGGTATCCGGCCGGCTTTACCTCCCAGAAGTATCTTCCGGGGAGCGGACGGGCCAATTATCGCCGCAGCATGTATACGGCCTGGAAGCGCACCTCGCCACCGCCGACCATGACCATATTCGATGCGCCCAACCGCGAGACCTGCACCGTACGGAGACTCAGCACGAACACTCCGCTGCAGGCCTTGGTGCTTCAGAATGATCCCCAGTTCCTCGAAGCAGCCCGTGCCCTTGGTGCGCTGATGGCGGAGGCCGGATCGACTGGAGCGGGCGTGGAGGAGGGTGTCTGGCGGGTCTTGGGGCGGTCCCCGAGCCGGATTGAGGCTACCGTGCTTGCTGCCGCGCACAGCCGTTACCGTAAGCGCTTCGAGGGNAGTCGGGAAGAGGCGCGGGCCCTNCTTTCAGTCGGGGAACTGCAGGTCGCAGATTCTGATANNGCCGTGGAATTGGCATCCTGGGCTNTGGTTGCAAGCACCTTGTTGAATATGGACGAGGCAATGACGAGGCAATGAAGGAAGCCAATGGACATGCCATCGGAGACGCAATCTCCCGACGGGGATTCCTCGGGCAAACCGGGATCGGGTTGGGAAGTATGGCGGCTACGGGCCTGCTGTCCGGATCGGTGCGGGGTGCGACCAANGCGGGGCGTGCCGATCTCCCTCACTTCCCGGGCAAGGCCAANCGGGTGATCTATCTCTTTCAGTCTGGGGGGCCTTCCCACATCGACCTCTTCGATTATTCCCCGGCGATGGNAAAACTTCATGGGACGGAGTTGCCGGACAGCGTGCGACAGGGGCAGCGACTGACCGGGATGACAGCGGGCCAGAAGAAATTTCTTGTCAGCGGGCCAATCTCCCCAATGAGGCAGTGGGGGGAGTGCGGAACCTGGATGAGCGATCTTGTTCCCTACACCGGGGGAGTGGCGGACAAGATTACAGTTTTGAACTCGATGTTCACCGAGGCCATCAACCACGACCCGGGAATTACCCTCATCAATACCGGGTCCCAGATTCCCGGTCGACCNAGTNTAGGCTCTTGGGCGAGCTATGGGTTNGGTAGTAGCAATTCCAACATGCCGGCCTATGTGGTGATGTTGTCACAGGGCAGTGGGAAGAATCCAGGGCAGCCAATTTTCTCCCGGCTCTGGGGCAGTGGATTCCTGCCATCCCGTCATCAGGGAGTGCTGCTACGGAGTGGAGACAACCCGCTTCTCTACCTCAATGATCCACCGGGTCTTGACCGGGGCACGCGGCGCCAGATGCTTGATGACCTTGCTACCCTGAACAAGGAGAGCTACGCACGTTTCGCCGATCCGGAGATTGAAACCCGTATAGCACAGTATGAAATGGCCTTCCGGATGCAGGTGGCCGCCCCGGAGATCGTTGATCTTTCGAGGGAGCCGGAGAGCACCTTCGAGCTCTACGGGGAGAGTGCCCGGGAGCCGGGAACCTTCGCCTACAACTGTCTCCTGGCCCGCAGGCTGGCTGAGCGGGACGTTCCCTTCATCCAGCTTTTNCATCGTGGATGGGATCAGCATGGGTCTCTCAAGGCCCAGCTGGGGGCCCAGTGCAGGGATACCGACCAGGGTTCAGCAGCGCTCGTACACGATCTTGAGCAGCGGGGCCTCCTTGGGGAGACACTCGTCATCTGGGGTGGAGAATTCGGGCGGACGTCCTATGCGCAGGGTGGCCTTGGAAACGGTCGTGATCACCATGGTCGTTGCTTCAGTATCTGGATGGCCGGGGCAGGCGTGAAGCGTGGTCATGTGCACGGATCTACCGATGACTACTGTTATAATGTTGCAGCTGATCCTGTTCACATCAATGACATGAACGCCACCATCCTGCATTGCCTGGGGATCGACCACGAGAGATTCACATTCAAGTTNCAGGGACTCAATGCGCGGCTGACCGGNGTGGAAGAGGCTAAAGTAGTGCNGGGCGTGCTGGACTGAGGAGGACTTGCCTTTGTTCTCATTCCGGCTACCAGTGATCCGTCATGAGAAAGTTGATCGGAATTGGNGCGTCTCTTGCCTTCGTCCTCCTGGCCCGGGGAGAAGAGGGCAAGNCGNAGGAGGTGATCTTCTCGGCAATGGGTTGCGGACCCTACACCCTGGAGGCCGAGAAGGCCCTTGCCCGCTACATGGAATTGGAAAACAGAGAGCGACCCGCAAGTTCCTTCGTCGTGCACTGTGGGGACATCGTTACGAGCCGGAACAAGAACTGGCCTGAGGAACGCTATGAAAATGTTGCGAATCTGCTCCGGAGGGGAAACAGGATTCCGACCTTTATCGTTCCTGGAGACAATGAGTGGAATGACCAGGATGATCCAGACCTGCACTGGAGCTACTGGACCAAGCATTTCCTCAGATTCGACTCAAACTGGCCCGGCCCGGGAGGGGGAAGGACCGAACGACAGGAGGACCGGGAGGAAAACTTTGCGTTCGTCCTGAAGGGGGTTCTCTTCATCGGGATCAATCATGTGGGNGGACGGNTCCACGACGCCGAGGAGTGGAAAACCCGCCACCACCATAACGCCAGGTGGATCGGCCNGCAGTTTGGTGCACATCGGGACAAGGTGCGGGCTGCAGTGGTGTTCGCACAGGCGTCGGCCGACCGGAANGCTCCGAGGTTTCTGGGCAAGTTCCGGGAGCACGCGTTGTCCTTCAAGAAGCCGGTGCTCTACCTGCATGCGGATGGACACAAGTGGTTTGTAAGGCCCGGCGAGTGGGCTGCGAACGTGACCCACGTCCAGTTGGATGTCGTGAATGCGCAGTTTCCACCGGTGCGGGTCACCGTGAGCACGGATCCGGGGAAGCCCTTCGCCTTCGACCGCCGCCTNGAGAACAAGCGTTGGAGGGCGGATTCGTCCCCGGCNCCTTGATCCATGNGTGCGACCANGTGNCATGAAGGGGGCTGGGCCAGGGACTATGAGGTGATTGCCTACAACCNCTGCAATGCCCCCGAAACCGANGGTGCNTTCGTCGAAGGATTGAGCAAGGTGNATNATGAGGGCAAGGCCGCCGTGGTTATGCACNGTGCGANGCATTCCNGCCACTGGANNATCCCGGGAGAGACCANGCACTGGNCCGCCATGCTGGGAGTGACTTCTCCCCGCCATGGCCGCCACGCNNCGATCNAGATCCGGGACATCACCGGCAAGGCGAGCAGGATCAAGACCAGCAACATTACCGGCCGCAAGGATCTGGAAATNTNAATGATGCCCTCCGGCCNGGCTNACGCCCNGAGTATCGGGGAGTNCGTGTCCCTCGTGGCCTTTCTGGCTGCGAAAACGGGGTAGCGNGCGTGNGGAGGTGCCAGTANGGCGGTGAAGGGNGCATNNTCCCCACGGTTGCGATTGACAGGCCTGCGGGGCGGACGGCAGATTGCGCTCCCTCATGCCGAAGAAGATCGCATTTTTGACTGCAGGAGGGCTTGCCCCCTGTCTTTCGTCCTCCATTGGCGGGCTCATTGAAAAATATAACGAGATTGCGCCTGATGCGGAGCTAAGTGGCTACCTCAATGGCTATCAGGGCCTTCTGACTGGCCGGAGAATGCCATTTCCAACCGAGGTGAAGGAGAGGTATGCGACCCTGTATGGGTTCGGGGGCAGTCCGATCGGGAACAGCCGGGTGAAACTCACCAACGTGGGGGACTGTGAGAAGCGAGGACTTGTTGAGGCAGGGCAGGATCCTCTCAAGGTTGCGGCCGAACAGCTGCAGCAGGACGATATCGACATTCTCCACACGATTGGTGGGGACGACACCAACACCACGGCTGCAGATCTTGCCAAGTATTTGCACGAGAATGGATACGACCTGACGGTGGTGGGTCTGCCCAAGACGGTGGACAACGATGTCTTTCCGATTGAGCAGACTCTGGGGGCGTGGACTGCGGCCGAGCAGGGAGCGGTTTTCTTTGAGAACATCGCGAATGAAAATACTACCAGCACACGCCACCTGATCATCCACGAGGTGATGGGGCGTCACTGCGGGTGGCTCACGGGCGCAACCGCGGAGGCTTATCGCCGGCGCCTGGACGATTGGAAATTCCTGCCCGGGATGAGGCTTTCGCGGGCGTGCTGGGATGTGCACGCGGTCTGGCTTCCGGAGATGGAGCTGGATCTCGGGGCCGAGGTTGAGCGTCTGAACGGGGTGATGGCGGAGCACGATTGCGTCAATCTGTTCCTGAGCGAAGGTGCCGGGATGGACGCCATTATCCGCGAAAAGGAGGCGGCCGGGGAGGAAGTAAGACGCGATGCATTCGGGCATGCCCGGCTCGATGAGCTGAATCCGGGCAAGTGGTTTGCCACGCAGCTCAAGGACAAGCTGAGTGCCGACAAGGTTCTGGTCCAGAAGAGCGGGTACTTCGGCAGGTCCGCCGCCCCCAACGAACGCGACCTGGAGCTTATCAAGCGTAGTGCGTTTGCTGCGGCAGAATTCGCGCTCGATGGTCGAAGCGGAGTTGCCGGGTTGGACGAGGACAACGGTGGGAAAATGGCCTGTATCGATTTCCCGCGAATCAAGGGGGGCAAGCCCTTCGACATAGATGTCCCCTGGTTCGAGGAAATGCTCGGGCAGATTGGCCAGCCGAAAGGGGCCAGGGTCGAAGCGCACTGAGCGAGTGACGCGGGGGACGGCCAATGACCGCCACCACCCCTGGGGGGGCGGTGGAGTCAGGAGATGATGGACCGGAAGAACTCGGGGTGCTCGTTTTCGAGGACGGAGCGGTCCGGAATGGGATAAAAGATTTCCCGGTCCTGGGCCGCGATCCAGAAGCCAGTCCGCAACTGGAGGAAGGAAATTTTTCCGAGAACGGAGTCGAGGCTGATTGCCTTGGTCGACTTCTCCGGGTTACCGCGGATCTCAAGGATCTGTTCCTTCAGCTTGTGCGGATGGACATTGGGAATGGGAGAGGTGTGAAATGGGTTCGTCTCAATCGCATTCAGAAAATCATCAATCACGAAGTGGATTTGCGTGAACATGACTTCAGGAGCGCTCTTGGGAAGGGAAAGGTCGGTGATGTATTTGCCGAACTCAGGAGGAGCCATGTGGCTCAGAACGATAGCGCTGAAGGGGCAGATTTCCTGGTAGGTCCGGATGAATCCCGGTTCATGGGCGCGTTCATAGGGGGACTGCTCAAGGCGGAGAACCTGGCCTGACACGGAGGTAATGTAGAGGTCCATGAAGGCCGAGAGGTCGATGTGCTCAAGCACGCGGTAGCAGGAGATGAACTTGGTACGCTTGGGGCGCCCCGCCTTGTTGGGGACGACATCCTTGAGTAATTCGTCGATCTGGAAGTAATCGTGCCGGTAATCATCCTGGATCTGGGCGAAGATGACTTGTCCGTTGTAGTAACGCGAGCTGCCCACGGTGTAATGCCTGCCAAACTCCTCGGGGCGGAGGTTGGAAGCCACCAGGGCGTAGTTCGGCCACATGATGACGTAGAGGTGTTTTTCGATGTCGCTGATGGGCCTATTGTTCTCCTTCCGCCTGCCCTGTCAAGAGGGTCAGCGAGATTGGTGGTTGGGGTGGGGCCAAATTGGCGCTATGGGTTCCTGAGTCGTGTCCCCGCGACGCGTTTTCGGGAGCTTATGAGCCGTAAAGCAGCAGCCCTCCTCATCCTGGCCCCACTTCTGCCCGGGGAGCTCGTGCAGGCTCAGGAATCCGGGAAAACGCCTGCCTCCACCCCGAAGCAGCTCTCGAGGTATACTCCCACGGTCAGGCTGATCGAAGAGAGCCTGCCATCGGTAGCGTCCATCCAGACCGTCCAGGAAGGAAGTCCGGGATCCTTTCATATGGGTGTGGGGAGCGCCTCGGTGATTCACGAGGCGGGTTACCTCCTGACCAATGAGCATGTCGTGAGCAGGATGCACCAGGGGCAGGCGCTGCTGCCGGACCGTCCACCCCTGGGTTTCCGGGTCATTGCCCGGATGAGCTCGGAAGACCTGGCCTTGATCAAGGTGGACGCGGGNGAGCCGCTCAAACCCATGCGTCTCGGGCGGAGTAACGATCTGATGCTGGGAGAGCCGGTTATCACGATCGGAAATCCGGGTGGGCTCACACACTCGGTATCAACCGGTATCGTAAGTGGTCTCAATCGCTCCACGTCGGTGGGGGGGACGTTTCTCCCTTGGATGATCCAGACGAGCGCGGCGGTGAGTGGCGGGAATTCCGGAGGCCCCCTGATCAACGCCCTCGGTCTTCAGATCGGGGTAGTGACTTCCAAGAAGCTGGATGGGGAAAATATCAGTTTCGCGATTGCCGCTGATCGTGTGCGCGAAATGTTTCCGGTTCTTATCTCGGCAGAGTTGCGTTACGCGTTCCACGTGGGACTTGAGGTGGACATGGCTGCTTCCGAGGCCAGGGTGACGGAAGTAGAGATGGGCTCTCCGGCGCAACAGGCGGGAATCAGGAAGGGCGATGCAATCGTTGCAATTGAGCAAATGAAGGTTGGGCAGGGACTGGATTTCCATCTTGCTCTCGTCGAGCGGGCGGCCGGCGAGAAGGTGAAGATTGTTCACCGGCGCGGAGAGAAGGAGATAGCTTCCGAACTGGTTCTGGGAAAACTGAANCTTGCCGAGCCGNTGGAAGACAAGGGGATGCAGCGNGGCCTGACTTTTGAGGGTTACAACGGACAGTGGGACGCCCTCCCGGATTTTGCAGAGCTGGATTCGGTCGCTACGGGCCGGGCGGAGCAGCCGACCGAGTCAGCCTACCAGACGGAGGATGGTGAGAACTATGGCCTGCGCTTCCGTGGTTTCCTGNAAGTGCCAAGAGAGGGTCTCTATACGCTCTATACCAGTTCCGATGATGGCAGCAGGCTGTCAATTGCAGGTCAGGTGGTCGTCGATAACGATGGTTTGCACGCCGTCTTGGAGAAGGGAGGCCTCATCCGTCTGAAGAAGGGCCTGCATCCGGTCGAGGTATCCTTCTTCGAGCAGGGTGGCGGCGAGAAACTGGAAGTTTCGTGGGAGGGGCCGGAGTTGCCCCGTCAGGTCGTTCCCGCGGAAGCCTGGTTCCATCGCGAGTAAGGCCTTGAGCGCTGTCTAACTCCGGGAAATCGACTCGTCGAGATTCAGAATGAGCGCCGCGACGGCCGCGAACGCAGCGAGTTCAGACTGGTCGAAGGCGGGATCGGGTTTTCGCGNTCCGCCACCGTGGAGGTAGGCGCGAGTGCGTTCGGGGTCAGCCCTGAAGCCTTCAAGACGATCGGCAAACTCAGCGTGGAGAATATCCAGTTCCGCCCGGCTGGGGCGGCGCGAGGTGGAGAGGCGAAAGGCGTAGGCGAGGCACTCCAGGATGTCGGAGCCTCCCTCTTTCAGGGAACGCTCGGCAAGGGCGCGGGCCGCCTCCACAAACTGAGGGTCATTAAGAAGAACAAGCGCCTGGAGTGGAGTGTTGGTGCGCTCCCTGCGGGTGCGGCAGGCAGTGCGTCCGTCGGCTCCAAGGATACGCATGTTGGCGGCTGGTATCTGTCTCTTCCAGTAGGTGTAGAGACTGCGTCGGTAGAGGTCCTCGCCGGATCCCTGCTTNAAAGAGGCGCCTGCCGCGCCGATGGCGTTGCGACCGAAGAGCACGGCGGGTTGGTAGGGATGCACCCCGGGTCCTCCCCGTTTATCCACGAGNAGGCCTCCGACCGCCAGGGCGTGGTCCCTGATGAATTCGGCCTGGAGCCGTTGTCGGGGGGCTCGGGCGAGAAGGCGGTTATCCGGGTCGAGCTCGGCCAACCCGGCACTGCGTACGCTGGACTGGCGGTAAGTGGAGGAGATCACGATCTTGCGGAGTAGAGCTTTCACGTTCCANCCGGAGTTGATGAAGTCGACTGCGAGGTGATCGAGGAGAGCCTGGTGGCTGGGCCGGTCCCCCTGTGTTCCGAAGTCCTCGGAGGTGATCACGATTCCGGCCCCGAAGAGCATCTGCCAGTAGCGATTGACAGCCACGCGGGCGGTGAGGGGATTGGAGCGATCGGTCATCCACCGGGCCAGCCCNAGGCGGGTTCGCGGGAGGTCCTTGGAAAAGGGCAGGATGCTTCCGGGAGCGGAGGGTTCAACGAGTTCGCCAGGCTTGTCATACTCGCCGCGCATGAGGATATGGGTCTTGCGGGGCTTCCCTTCCTCTCCGGCGATCATGGTGATCGTGCCNGACTTCTCAATCTCTTCCTTCTCCCTCGTGAGGTCTGCCCGCATCTTGCGGGCCGNGGCAAAGCCGGGCCAGGAGGCTTTGAAGTGGGCGAGGCGCCGGTCGCGCTCCCNGGGCAGGGTAGTNCGGACAAAGGCGTTGGCCTTGGTGGTGAGCTCGACTACGAGGACGGCGTCTCCTGCTATGGTGAGCTTCAGCTGCTCGCCTGCATCAAGGACGGCAGGTGTCTCGAGGCCAATGAGGTGAGGCTCCTTGGCGGNGCCGACCACGATCCTGTCAGAGNNCCGCAGTTTCAATTCCCGCGTCTTCCGGCCGACGACGTGAGCCTGCAGTTTTTCAATGTGTCCAGCACGGGTAGCGCTGATCCGGAGGGCGGCCAGGGGA
Organism: Roseibacillus sp.; assembly: GCA_002721695.1. Classification (GTDB taxonomy): domain Bacteria; phylum Verrucomicrobiota; class Verrucomicrobiia; order Verrucomicrobiales; family Akkermansiaceae; genus Roseibacillus_B. The sequence goes on from PBLI01000019.1 coordinate 21,767, forward strand.
CCAGCCAGCTTGCCGGGATCGAGAACGAGTTCATAGTTTCCCGCCTCGGGTTCGGGGCGAGGGGAGGGAGCCTTCGGATTGAGTGTGAATTCCGATTTGAATGGAGCATCTCCGATTTTTTCGCTCCGGATCTTCATTCGGGCGGCGTCAAGCACGTTGACAGAGACGTTGTCGAGTCGCTCCGCGCAGCAGTCATTGCGGTTGTAGATAAGGATGTGGTCGATGGGCAGCTCGCTGCCGAGGTCGACCTCCCACCAGCCGTTCCTTGTTTCCTTGGTGCAGGAGCAGGAAGCGAAGTCTCCTCCCCGGGTCCCATCGATCGCCTTGGAGGCGAGGTTGCTGCTGCCATAGTCACTTGACTGGCTCGCCTTGCCGGCCCTTGCCACGTTTCTGCCCGCGGAGTAGATCTCCACCTCTGAAATGGTAAGATAACCGGAGGACTCCGGAGGGAGGGTGATACGAACGAACCGGCCCCGGGTCTTGGACTCTTGATCGAGGGGAACTCCTGCCGTGCTGGCTTGGTTCGCCGCGCGGGTGCTGGAGATCACGGGAGGAGTAGTCCAGGTGATGGGTTCCTCGAGTTCGGCAAGCCATTTCGTGAAGTCCTCGGTGAGACGAGGTGGGTTGTCCTGCAGCGTCTCGTCCACCGATTTCAGTTCGGAGNCGATTTCGGTGATGCGCTTCTCCTGGCCGGGCGAGAGCAGGCGGAGGGTGGGTGAGGTGGCTCCCTTGGTGTTGCCCCGGCCGACCAGGCTGTTGAAGAATCCGGCGAGCTGGTAGTACTCCCGCTGGGACATGGGATCGAATTTGTGATCGTGGCACTGGGCACACTCCATGGTAAGNCCGAGGAATGCAGTGGAGGTGGTATTGACGCGGTCGATGAGATACTTGATCCGGTAGTCTTCATCGATAATGCCTCCTTCGTTGGAAGTTGGATTATTACGGAGAAATCCGGTAGCAACTCTCTGGGCGTGCGAGGCCGCTGGCAGGAGGTCGCCCGCAAGCTGCCAGGTAATGAACTTATCGTAAGGCAGGTTGCCATTGAAGGCCTGGACGACCCAGTCNCGCCAGGCGTAGATGCTCCGGGGATGATCCTCGAAGAGCCCATCGGTGTCACCGTAGCGGGCCACGTCGAGCCACTCGAGCGCCATGCGTTCTCCGAAGGCGGGCGAGGCGAGAAGGCGGTCGACAGCGCGCTCGTAGGCCCGGCCGGAGTTGTCCAGCAGGAAGGTGTCCAGCTCCGTGATGGTGGGGGGCAGCCCAGTCAGGTCCAATGTTACCCGGCGCAGGAGCTGGGCACGGTCAGCAGGTGGCGAGGGTTTCAGGCTATGGGTGCCTAGAGTCTCGAGGATGTAGCGGTCGACCTCGTTGCGGGGCCAAGGGTGATCGCGCCCGGAGGCGGGAGGGTTCGACCGTGGTGGAAGGAAGGCCCAGTGGCGTTCCCATTTCGCTCCCTGCGAGATCCATCGGCGGATGAGTTCAATTTCCCCGGAAGTGACAGTGAGCTTGGAATCGGGCGGAGGCATGAGCTCCTCCGGATCCTCGTGGGTGAGGCGACGTATGATTGCGCTGGCGTCCGGGTCGCCGGGGACAATGGGCGTGACTCCTTCGCGGAGAGCGGCCTTGGCCTCCTCCTCGAGATCGAGACGCAGGTCGGCCTTGCGAGCGGCTGAGTCGGGTCCGTGGCAGGAAAAACACCGGTCCGCGAGAATGGGTCGAATGTCCTTGTTGAAGGATATCTTCCCGGCAGGAACGAGGAGGTTCGACCCAAGGAGGACGGAAGCGGTAAGGAAGGGACGGGACATCAGGCGAGAATGGGGTGGACCACTTCGCCGTGTACGTCCGTGAGACGGAACCGGCGACCCTGGTGTTTGAAGGTAAGTCGTTCGTGATCGATTCCCATGAGATGCATCACGGTCGCCTGCCAGTCGTGGACGTGGACGGGATCTTTCGCGATATTATAGCCGAAGGGATCGGTCTCTCCGTGGGAGATACCAGGTCTGATGCCTCCCCCGGCCATCCAGTAGGTGAAACAGCGGGGATGGTGGTCCCGTCCGTTGGCGGCCTTGCCGGCACCGCCCTGCGAGTAGGTGGTTCGTCCGAACTCTCCGCCCCAGACCACCAGCGTTTCATCAAGCATACCCCGCTGCTTGAGATCGGTGACGAGGGCTGCGCAGGCCTGGTCGGTATCGTTGCACTGCTTGGGCAGTGCGCCGATGAGTCCGCCGTGCTGGTCCCAGCCGCGGTGGTAGAGTTGGACGAAGCGGACCCCCCGCTCGACCAGGCGGCGAGCAAGAAGGCAATTCGCCGCGAACTTGCCGGGTTGCTGGCACTCGGGCCCGTAAAGATCGCGGATATTCCGGGGCTCGTTGCTGATATCGGTGGCTTCCGGGACGGACATCTGCATCCGGAAAGACATTTCGTACTGTGCGATGCGGGTGGCAATTTCCGGATCTCCAAAGGCATCGAGTTGCATCCTGTTCAGGGCTTCCATGCGCTCGATCATGCGTTTGCGCTCCGCGACCGATTCTCCTGGCTGGCTGTTGAGGTAGAGGACGGGGGTCTTGCCGCCACGCAGCTGAACGCCCTGGTGAACACTGGGAAGAAATCCGCTGCTCCAGAGCTTGGTGTAAACCGGCTGGCTGCCGGGGCGTCCTGTCCCATTGGAAATGAGGACACAGAAAGCCGGGAGGTTCTCATTCTCGGAGCCGAGGCCGTAGCTCATCCATGACCCCATGCTGGGACGGCCGGGCTGCTGGTGGCCGGTCTGGAAAAAAGTCACTCCGGGGTCGTGGTTGATGGCCTCGGTGTGCATGGATTTCACGAAACACAGGTCGTCGGCGACACGGGCGGTGTGAGGGAGGATCTCGCTGATCCATGCCCCGCACTCACCGTGCTGCCTGAACTCCCAGTTTGACCGTGCGACCGGGAACGAGCTTTGTCCCGAGGTCATGCCGGTGAGCCGCTGGGTCCTCTCGATGAACCCGTCCTTGCTCCAGGTCTTTGACTTTGCATCGAATTTTTTGAAGAGCTCCTGACCGTGGTATTCGTTCAGTTTCGGCTTGTAGTCGAAGAGGTCCTGCTGGGAAGGAGCCCCGTTCATGAAGAGGAAGATGATCCGCTTGGCCTTGGGGGCGAACTGCTTCGCGCTGTCCCTGGTCAGGCCAGATGCGAAGGCCTCAGGAGCGAGCAGGGATCCGAGGGCCAGGGCACCAATACCGGTCGATCCCCGGTGCAGCAGTTGCCGGCGGGTGAGGACGTGCTTGAACAGGTCGCGAGGTTCGCGTTCCAGATTCATACCGTAGCATAGCTGCGCGGGGGCTGGGCACAACTACGCTTTCATTACCGGGTATCTCCCGTGCTGGAGCGGCAAGGGCCTTGTCTGGACGTGTCACCTCATGGTGCGGGCAGCTGGTCCGTTGCAGGGAAATGCGTCGATCACACCCGGAATCCAAGGATCTGAAAGAGCCTTCGTCATCACGGTGCAGCAATCCAACAATTCCGCTTTGAGCCCGGGGGCGCTGGGCCCCGGGCCGGAAACTTCCTGCTCGTGTTCGGGGTCTGCATGCTCCCAGAATACGTCGTGCATTTTAAGTCCCTCTTTCTGACTCTCTCCGCCCTTTGTATCCATGCTGTTTTCGCGAGGGAGACGCCCAACGTCGTCATCGTCTATGGAGACGACGTCGGGTATGGGGACGTAGGAGCCTATGGAGCCACCAAGATTCCCACTCCCTTCATCGACAGGATTGCGGGGCAGGGGCTTCGCTTTACTGACGGGCACTGCACGGCCGCGACCTGCACCCCCTCGCGCTACTCGATGCTGACGGGGCTCTATGGGTTCAGGGAAGGGGTGCGGATCCTGCCCCCCAACGCCCCCCTGTGCATCCCGACCGATATCCTGACCCTGCCCAAGCTCTTCCGCCGGGCGGGTTACCGCACCGGGGTGGTAGGAAAGTGGCACCTCGGACTGGGAGCCAAGGGAACGCGGGTGAACTGGAATGGGGAGGTCAAGCCCGGCCCTCTCGAGATCGGGTTTGATTACTCATTCCTGCTGCCATCGACCAATGACCGGGTACCCTGTGTCTACCTTGAGAACTACCGGGTGGTAAATCTGGACCCTTCGGATCCGCTCTATGTGAACACGGCTCCGGAGGGGCACAAGAGCACGGTGTATCCCTATGGCCGGACCAATCCGGAGGCGGAAACCTATTACCCCGGGGATCATCAGCACAGTGAGACCGTGATCAATGGGATTGGAAGGATCGGTAAGATGTGGGGAGGAAAGTCGGCGCTGTGGAATGACGAGACGATGGCCGATGAGTTTGTCGCGCAGGCCCGCAAGTTTCTTGAGCGGCAGAACAGGGAGAAGCCATTCTTCCTCTACGTGTCGTCACAGGACATCCACGTGCCCCGGGCCCCGCATCCGCGTTTCCAAGGGAAAACCAAGCTGGGAAAGCGGGGTGATGCCATGGTGCAGTTTGACTGGATGGTGGGCGCGGTAGCCCAGGCGCTGGACGACACCGGGTTTGCGGAAAACACCATCCTGATCGTCTCTTCTGACAATGGGCCGGTCTACGACGACGGTTATACGGACGGATCCACGGTCCGCAAGTCGACGGAGGAGTCAGACCAGGGGCACGATGGATCCGGGCCCTACCGGGGAGGGAAATACCAGATTTACGAGGGCGGGACCCGGGTGCCCTTCCTCGTCCGTTGGCCAGCTAGAATCAAGCCCGGGGTGTCCTCGGCCCTCGTGAGCCAGATTGACTTTGTCGCCTCCTTCGCCGACCTGCTCGGGATCGAGCTCAAGGATGGAGAGGCCCGTGACAGCCGTAGTACTCTCTCAGCCTTTCTGGGTGAGAGTGAGAAAGGAGTGCCATTCACCTTGGAGGAGGCGGGGTGGCAGGTGGCTATCCGCTCGGGGAAGTGGAAGTTCATTCCCGGACAGAAGAAAAAAGGGGCCCAGCTCTACGACTTGTCGAAAGATGTTGGCGAGCAGAACAACATTCGGGCCGAGCACCCGGAGGTTGCCAGGCGCCTCGCGGCCCAGCTCTCCGCCTTGCGGAAGGGAAAGGGGTTGCGGGGAGAGTGAGGAAGGCCGAACTCTAGCTGGATCAACCGAGGCAGAAATTGCGAATCTGGAGGACGCACGATGAAGAGGAATCTTAGCACAGCACTTTCCATCTTTTTCTTCACGGTGTTCTCTTTGGGGACCAGCGGCGCCAATGATTTCGCCCTCCTGGAACAGGATTTCGACGACAGGCGAATCCCCGCCGGGGTCTTCTCGCAAGATGCGGCGATCGGGATCCAGCAGTTCCTCGACCCGGAGCTGGCGCGGGCGATCGGGGCGCGTGGGTTGAAGATCTGGCTTGATGACAGGCAGGGGGCAGTTGTTGAAACAGAATATTATCTAAGGGTGGCTCGGAGTCCTCTGTATTTGATAAATACCGATTTGGACGTAGGGCAGGTCTTTGGACCCGATCTGCGGGGCGAGGCCATAGTCGCTACCTCCCGGTCGTTTTCCTCGTATCGCGGCAACATGGAAGACATTCACGACTGGATTCGACAGAATGTTTCCGATCCCACTGCGATCAATTGTGCGGACGCATGTCTTGAAATTTCAAAATCTGCCTGGGATCTCCTTTATCAAGGGCAATATGAGTCAGGGGATTTTGGAGGGGAC
>PBLI01000020.1 GCA_002721695.1 Roseibacillus sp.
CGGAGCCGATGTTGGTGCCGACGCAGTTGGGAGCGCTGTTCGCCTCGGGCGGCCCGGTCGGAGAGTCAGCGCCTGGATTCCCAACCTCCCAGATGGTTGTTCCGGTATCTCCGGGAGCGTTGGCTCCGTTAAGCCAGCCTCCGGGGAGCATGGTGGCGCTGTCGAAGTTTTCGGAGAAGACCGTGACAGGGGGAGGCGGGAATTCTACCATGCGGTAAAAGCGAGTGTTGTCCTCCGGTCTTGGGAGGGCGAGGGTGTTGGTTGGAGGGGTTGCCGCAATATCGCCCTGCACGAGCTCCCAGGTGGTGGCGTCAGCGGAGAGATCTGCCGTGCTGCTCAGGTTGTAGGTCGCTCCGGGAGTGCTTTCCCACTCGAAGATGAGATCCTGCCCGGCTGCGGAAACGGAAATGTTCAGGACAGGAGACCTGCCGAGGGTGGACTCGAGGTAGGCATCATAGTGCGCAGCCACGCGGGAGTCAGAGGTGTCGCCGTCTCCGTCTGGGTCGTCGAGGCGCTTGTCGTAGATTGCTACTTCATCGAGCAGGCCGGTGTAGAACTGGCGGTCGCGGAGCTTATGGGAGCCAAGCACCCAGCCTCCTGTCGCGGCTTCGGCGGTTGACTGGCCGGTAGCCCCCTCGATCCCGTTGACGTAAAACCGTATTGTGGGGCCGGCGCCACCGATTCCACTCTGATCATACGTCATGATCACGTGATACCATGTTGCCGCCTCGAAGGTGGCTCCATCGGTCGGGGCGCCGCCCAGATATGTGCGGATATTGGAGGTGCTGTGGACGAAGAGGTTACTTCTCCCGACACCAGCGCCGTTCTGGTTGGAGACAATGATGCCTGCGTCGCCGGGGACAATCGTCGGGCTGATTATGGCCTCAATGGTGAAGTCACCCGCCGAGGGGTTTAAGTTGAGGGGGGTAAGGATGCTTCCGTCCCCGTTGAAGAGAACAGCGCTGCCCACGGCCCCGGGTTCGCCGAGGAGAGTGGTGCCGGCCGGGGCACTGTTGTCGGCGTTGCGGCCGTTTCCGCTGGAGTCGGAGATGGTGGTTGCTCCCGGGGACTCTTCAAAGCGGTAGTAGGCGAGAGGAGAGTCTGCGATCACGACGGCCGGGTAGTCAGCCATTGTGGCGGAGCCTGTTGAAATGAGCAGAACGGTGGCGATCAATGAGCTGGAATTCATTTCCTTGGAAGGGCGGATGCCTGATTTGCAAGCTCACGTTCACTGTTGTGTGACACGCAAGCGAATAAACTGCCGGGGGTCTGAAAAAACTGGAGTGTTGGAACGAAGGATGACGTTTTCGGTGCCGTCTCCATTGTCGACGGTGGTGGCCTGGGTCGTAAGGACACTCCAGGTATTCAAGTCGGTAGAGATCTCTGCCTCAAGGATGAGATCAGCAGTTTTGGCGAGGCGGCGGAAACTCATATCGAGGAATCCGCCCTTGCTGGAGATGGCCGGCAGGCCTGCTGTTGTCCGGACAGTTGGATCAAGCCCGAGGGCGTATTTGATCAGGTTTGGGGTTCCGTCACCGCTGGCGTCGGCTCCCGGTGCGCTGATGGAGTCGTCGTCGAGTTGTGCAGGAGTGAAAAACCGGGCGCTCCAGCCGCGGTAGGTATTGCTTCGGGGGACGGGATTGGCCACCCCGGGAGACCCGGAAATGCCCGAGCTCAGTCCCCAGCTTGCGATGAGGTCCCAGGAGCTCCATTCGGCATTCTCATCGAGAATATCGATACTGTATCCTCCGCCCCGGGCGGGCGAGAACCAGTTGCCACTGAATTCAAACGAGAGGATGTTTTCGCCGGTGGCATCGCGCATGGTTACCTGTTCTCCTCCATTGTTCAGGGATCCGGAGTAGACGCCAAGGATGTTCAGGCCCGGGAAGTTGGCGGGCTCGGTGACGAGAAGTCCATGCTCGCCAGGAGCCAGGTTTCCGCTGGTGAAGGTGAAGGATATGCCCCGGGTAAAGGTGACTCCGGTGAGGTCGAGCGGGCTGATGCCGATGTTCCTGAGCTCGATGAATTCAAACGGGCGTCCGCCCGGAGGTGCGTAGTGGAGTTCGGTGATGCGCAGCGAGGTTTGCTGAGGAGACGGTGCGCCGGGCGTGGTAAGGGTGTCGACTACGATAGAGCTTTCATCAAGGAGCTCGATGGTTTCACCACGGGCAGAAAGCTGCCCCTCGTAACCACCCTCCACGTTCAGACCTTCGTCTCCTCTCGGGCTGGTGGGGCGAGTGCGGAACGTGGATACCCTTGGAGAGACATAAAGGCTGCGGTTTGCCTCGATGATGGTTCCAGGCAGGAAGGTGAAGGTTACTCCGCCGGCGAGTCGCCAGTTGCTGATGTCGACTGCGAAGGCGTTGGCGTTCTGCAGCTCGATGTATTCCTCGTCCTGATCCCCCGAGGCAGGGCGCGCCTCGAAAGTGCCGAAGCTGATCTGTGGCCTTGCCACCTGGGCATCCGGCAAACGCGCGGAAGTGACGGCGGAGGGTGCGCCGGGTGGCCGTGTGTAGCTGGCTGCATTACTGGCAAGATGGGTGACCGACAGGTGGTTGCGGCGAGGGTTGATATATTCCCGCTGCAGGATCGCTGTCGCGCGGCCAAGTGACTGCGGTTGGCCAAACTGCCCCCATTTATTCACGTCGAGGGCAGCATCACGTCCGAGAGCATCGGTGTATGCTGCGATGCTGTCGTTGGGCTGGGAGGAGAGCAGCAGCTCGTCGACGAGGGTGCGAAGGCGCCGCTGGAACATGGCCTTGAAGCGCGGATTCTCGAGCAGCCTGTCGATGATGCGATTCCAGCTGCGGTTCCCGGGGAGCTCCTGAATGCCGACGAATGGATGGGAAGGCGAGATCGGTGCGTTGGAGTTGCGTCCGCCAAGCACATAGTCCTCGGTCGCCCAGATGCCGTCATGGGAGATGTTGTCACCTGTCATGTAATGGCTTCCCCACGTGAGGTCGACATCCCACGGCAACTGGGTCCACTCACCGCTTCCTTCACTGTCCCGGTAGAGGTAGTAGTTCTTGCGCATGTTGTCGTTGTTCTGCGTCAAGACGGTGGCGGCGAGGTAGTTGAGCTGCCTGGGAAGGTCGACGTGATCGAAAATGAACTTCTCGCGGGCAGCGCGGCTGCTGTTGATGCCGGAGAGGAAGGCGGCGAGGTCGGCGTTGTCCTCGTGTCGGCGATTCTTCTTTTCTACCCCACTCGTGCTGCTTGTGCCTCCATTGAACATCTTGTAGAGAGCGCCATCGTCATCGAGCCGTTCCTCGCGACGCAGGAGACGCCTGTCGACTTGTTCAGTGTAGGCAGCTACGCTGAAAAATTCACCGTTCTGTTGTACCCGGGTGAGGAAGCAGACCGGTCCGGGGGAGCCGGCACGGTCATAGAACTCGTAGGACAGCGGCTGGCGGATGTAGGCCTTGTCGGTCCACGTCGTGTTCAGATTGAACTCTTCGGCCCGCACTGCGTCGGGGTCCGGACTGAAACGAAAATGGTGACCGGTGTTGAAATCAAACTTGTAGCTTTTCTTGGCGAGGCCGGCCGAGGAGCCGCCGCGGATGCGGTAGTAGATGTTGTCATAGAACTCTCCGAGGAAGAGGCATGCCGCACGGGTGCCGGTTCGGTTGTTGGCGGCACCGGGGTTCTGGATGAACCACTCGAGGACGGGAAGCCGCGAGTTGATCGCTGGGTCGAGGGCGGCGGTGCCGTAATAACGGGGAGAGTTCAGAGGGTCACCGAAGAAAGGCTTGCCTGAGGTTGAACTGTTGGTGTCGGTAGCTTCGACGCGCCAGCGCACCATGCCGCCAGGTCCCAGTCCGGCCAGAGGCAGGCTGGCGCTGAAGACCCCATCGTCTGCGGCCAGATCCGGAGGCCGGCCGTCGTCCCTCATTCTGAGCGGGTTCTCTGTGCCGAACCCCCGTCGGTGGATGAGTGTCACGGTGGAGATGGGTGCCCGGAAGGATGAGACCTCAGCGGTAATGAGGAGTTCGTTCTGGATGGTGATGTCCGGGCGCTCGGGGTTTTCGGTAACCCGGCCAATGACCGGGCCGAGATCGGGGACGCCGGCGGAGTTCTTCAGCCCCGGAGTAGGGGAGGTCATGTAGACGAGGTCGGCCCGGCTCGAGGCTGGCGTAACCTGGGCGTCGAGCTCACAATCGAAGAGCATGTTATTCGCGGAGATGCCCGCACTCATCGCGTGAATGGCGAGAGTGTTCGCTCCGGGAAGGAGGTTAACCCTGCTGAGCTCGATCGGGAACGGCTCAAGGGCGGTGGCGGCGATGGCGTCCTGCTCGGTGCCAGCGGCAGCCTGGAAGTCCAGAACGCCGTCAGTGGGTGGATTGGCGGAGACAAGCACGGGGCTTCCGTTGATGTAGGCGACAAAGCCGTCATCGTAACGGGCCCGCAGGGTCAGTGAGGTCAGCTCGCGAGGGTCTTCGATAATGAAGGGGACGCGGAGGTAGACGGATGTGCCCCTCTGGAACAGAGTGTCCCGGAGATTCCCCCCGGTTCCGATAAAGTCGTCGAAGGGATCCGGGCCCCGGGTGGAGTAGCCGACCCCGAGTGCAGCCTGGGTCCAGGCGCTGTCGTCGAAATCCGTGTCGTTGAACGGGTTCGGGCCGCCCACGTCCCTGGAGCCACCGGTGGGAACCCAGAAGCGCAGATCATTCCCGGGCCCGACCAGTTGGACGCCCGTGCCGTCGAGATCGCCAGCCCCGTAGGAAATGTCTGGATACTGGTTGGGGTAGGCCGGGGCAAAGGCGGACTCCACGGTCACGCCGTCCGGGCGCACGAGGGCGAGGTATTCGCCGCTGCTGCTGAGCTTGAAGTTGGTGTGCATTTCGGTGTCCGCGCTCGCCCGGTTTTTGCCGGATGCGAAGACGATTGCTTTCTGGCCGGCTGCCAGAGTGAAAGCAGGGAAAGTCCACTGATCGAGGGATTCGTTGTCATCGGTGAGATGCCATCCGGTGAGGTCCAGCGCATTGCCGGAGATGTTGGAGATCTCGATCCAGTCGGAATCATCTCCATCTTCGTCGGTGAGTCCGGCCGTATTGACGGCAAGAAATTCGCTAATGACGGCATCAGCGCCTGGCGCAGGGGAGGAGGCGAGGACCATCGCCAGCAGAAAGCAGGGAACGCTCGAGAGCAGAAGTGTTCCTGGGGGTGTCATGGGAGTGTAACAGCTTTTGCGAACCGCTTCGCAGTCCGCTCAAACAGTCAGTCAACTGCCAGCCTCGGGTTACCGGCGGCGCCGGCGGAAAAGCAACAAGGCGGAGAGCCCCATGAGTCCAAGGGCTGAAGGTTCGGGGATGACTGTGATAGCGGAGCCAGCCGCCCCGTTGAAGGGGTTAATCAGAATATTGACCCCGGCGACGGCAGGTTCGCCATCAACGGTGATCTTGCTCAGGTGCTCCGAGGTAAATGCTGCGGGAGTCTCATTGCGGAAGGAGAGTTCTGCTCCACGCGTGAGATCGATGGTGGAAATGTTGACCGGGTTGCCCCCTCCGCCGAAGATGGCCGAGCTGGTGCCGTCGATGTAGAGGGATACGGCGTTGACGATGAAGAAGGGGTTAAACTGGCTTCCGTTGGTGAGGTAGACCTCGACGCCCGTGCTCCCCGGAGCTCCGCCCACGCCGTCATTTCCACCACCCACGAGGCTGAGGGTCGAGTTGTCGAGCGTGATGGAGAATCCGTTCCCTACCTGCAGTCGGACCTGTCCACCAAGGTTGGGGATCGCGATGTTTCCGTCCGTGACCACGATATCGTCGCTGACGCTGACGTTCGAGTCTACCGCGGTAACGCCGGAGCCGCTCAGGTCCCAGTTGCCGTCGTCAAAGGGGTCTGCGCTGGCGGCTCCGGTCCAGACGACGGTGGCCTGCGAGACACAGAGAGAGGCAGCGAGGGTAGCAAAGGTGGCAGCTAGATTCTTCATGATACGTTCTGGCTGGGTTGGTTCACGCGCTTTTGGTGAGGGGAATCATTGAAGCAAATGGCGTATCCCCGGCAACCCTTTTATGAGGGAAGGGACTCCTTGCCTGCCGAATTCGTCAGTCGTTCACGTTGGAAATGTTGTGAGCTCTGGTGTTTGCGTTGTGATGTGAATCCGGTGGGCAGGGACGCCGAAGACCTGGGATTCCGGGCCCACTCGGCACCGGACTGCATGGAGAAGAAGGCTCATGACGAAAGAGGGCATCAAGATCTGGGTAGCAAGGAGCCCCTGGCGCAGTCGGGGCGAAATTTCGTCACGTAGTTGTTTGCACGACGAAGAGTGTCGTGGAAGCCAAGGACATCGTTGACGGCTGGGTCGTGTTATTGCTACCCCCTTGGCCTAATCCAGCTCATCGAGCCCTGGGGAGGTGGGGTGAGGCTCCCCCCCCGGGAAATAATTTTACTGGTCCCCTTCCTGAGATTGCCATGATTCGATGTAGTCTTTCGGTCTGCCTGTTCGCTGCGCTTCCTGCCTCGGGGGCACCATTTTACTGGAATTCCGGGATCGGCTCAGGTGACGGGGTCTCGATTTATCAGGAGGCAAACTGGACGACGAGTGAAGACGGCGCGGGAACTGCAATCCCGTTGATCAATCCCGGCACGCCGGTCTCAGAGTCGTCGGATCTTGTCGTGAATTCGGGGACGCCGGGTGGTGGATCCGGAGGCGTGGGAACACTCGACCTGAACGGGGGCTCGTTACTCGTGAACGGGGGAACTCTCCGTTTCAACACGGGCAATGGTGCCGGGATTTCCAACGGAACGCTCACGCAGAACGGGGGAGTGATCATTGCGCACTTCCTGGGAGATTCCACGGTGGTCCTTAACGCCGGAGTGCTTGAGTTGCATGGGGAGGAAAACCCGCTCAGCAACGTGACCTTGAATTTCGCCGGAGAATCAACCGCGGTGCTTCGTTTTGTGAATGAGTCTCCCTCGGATGTCCGCAATGAGCATCTTGGTAAGTTCCGGGTAGCAGGACAGCCCGCGGTGGAGAATATGAACATCGTGTTGGCGGGCGACGCAGCGGCCGGAACGCTGGTCTCGCTGGCTTCCGCGGGGAACGGGCAGGACAGTGATGGTGACCTGCTGGCCGATTCGGAAGAACGGACCATTCACGGCACGGATCCTTTCAGCCGCGACAGCGATGGTGATGGAACGCCCGATGGCCTGGAAGTGGCCCGTGGGCTGGATCCAACGAATGCGGGTGAGCGGATGGAACGCCCGAACATCATTTTCATCCTGGTGGATGATCTCGGCTACGGTGATCTCGGGGTGCTTTTCCAGAACGGCAAACCGGGCAAGAAGCATCGCACTCCGCATCTCGACCAGATGGCGGCGGATGGGATGATCCTGGAACGCCACTACACGCCGGCCCCGGTGTGCGCTCCCTGCCGCTCCTCCCTGATGCTGGGCGTGCACCAGGGCCATGCCAACGTCAGGGACAACCAATTCGACAAGGCGTTGGAGAATAATCACACGCTGGCGACAACATTGCGGGAGGCGGGCTACGCCACGAGCCTGGTTGGGAAGTGGGGGCTGCAGGGCAATGGCGGTACGCCGGCGGCCTGGGAGGCGTACCCCACGAAGCGAGGATTCGATTATTTTTATGGCTACGTCCGGCACTCCGACGGCCATACCCATTACCCGGCACACGTGACTGATTCGCGGGGGAGGAAAGAACTCTACGACCAGAATACGATGGTGAGGGATGGCCTGGACAGGTGCTACACGGCAGACCTCTTCACGGCACGTGCGAAGAAGCTGATCATCGATCACCAGAACGGGAACCGGGGCCAGCCGTTCTTCATCTGTCTCGCCTACGACACGCCACACGCGGCCCTGCAGCTGCCAACGGTAGCTTATCCGGCGGGGGGTGGAACGGCGGGCGGCTTGCAGTGGCTCGGAATCCCGGGCCGGATGATCAACACCGCGGTGGGGACAATCGATTCCTACCGTCATCCAGACTATACCCGCGGGGTGGGCAATAGCTGGACCGATGTGGAGGAGCGCTTTGCAACCTCGGTGCGTCGTCTGGACGATTGCGTAGGGGATCTGCGGAGGACATTGCTGGACCTGAACATCGCAGATGACACCATCATCGTCTTCACGAGCGACAACGGGCCTCACACCGAGGATTATCTGACGACAGCGCAGACGAATGACGGCTCCTCCTACTCCCCGCGTTCGTTCGATTCCTATGGGCCGTTCGAGGGCACAAAGCGGGATAGCTGGGAAGGAGGGATCCGGATGCCTGCCCTGGTTGTCTGGCCTGGAACGATTCCGGCGGGCACCGTGGATACCACCCCGTCCCAGATGCACGATTGGATGCCGACCTTCTGCGAGCTGGCTGGATGGACGGCGCCGAGCCGGACGGATGGAACCTCGCTGGTACCTCTTCTCACGGGCGCAGGGCCACAGGATCCACCACTGGTCTATGTGGAGTATTTTCAGGAGGGATCGACGAGCAACTACGGTGATTTCGCCAACCATGGGGGTGATGCCCGGGGCCAGGCGCAGGCCATTTTTCTCGATGGCTACAAGGGTGTGCGCAATGCGGTCAGGAGTCACGCGACCGACTTTCGTATCTACGACCCGGCGACCGACGTGTCTGAAGGAAATGACCTGGCTGGAACCTCGACTTTCTTCAATGAGCTGCAGCAGCGAATGAAAGATACGGTGTTGCGGATCCGGCAGGTGGATGGCTCGGCGCCTCGTCCCTATGATAATGAGCTTGTTCCCGCGATCAGTCCGGCGGTGGAGCCCGGAATTTCATACAAACAGTATGAAGGCCTGTGGCCGTGGCTCCCGGAGTTCGAGAGCCTGGGGGCGGTGGGTGAAGGGATGGCGTCGGGTTTGGATGTGGCGCACCTGTCCCGGACGGATGAAGCGGGCTTGCTTTATACCGGTTTCGTCAGTGTGCCCTCGCCGGGGTGGTGGACCTTCTATCTTGATTCGGATGCCGGGACGCACTTGCGGATTCACGATTCGCAGGTGATCGACGGGGATTTCAACTATGAAGGTGCCGAACAATCGGGGACCATCCGCCTGGAGGCGGGGCTCCATCCGTTTCGGTTGTATTACCGAACGAGACGAGGGGTCGCGCGGCTCGGGTTTTCGTGGTCGGGCCCGGGAACGCTGAAGGAAGATGTGCCGGAGGAGGCTCTCTTCCGCGAGGGCGTGCCCTCGCCGGAGCCGGTGGCGTTGGACGACTTCGCAACCACGACCGGAGGGCCGGTTGTGATTCCGATACTGGCAAACGATAGCGATGACGGTGCCCCGTCGGATCTCAGCATCCGGAGGGTGGGCGCGCCGGCCGGGGGCGTGGTGAGGGTGCTCGGGTCTCAGATCCGCTACACCCCGCTACCGGAATTCTTCGGCACGGACGCCTTTTCCTATGAGATCACCGATGGGGAATTTACGGCGGGAGCAACGGTGACGGTGGCGGTGAACTATCAGGGGGCGGACTTGTGGATTCCACTCAATGAGTGTGCCGGGGACGCAGTGCACGAAGCGGGGGGAGTGAGACTGGGCGTTCTGAGTGGGGCTGGGGTGACTCGCGTGGATGGTCGCCATGGCAAGGCCCTGATGCTGGATGGAGTGGATGACCAGGTGGATCTGGCAGGGCTTTCTGAAGAGCTGCTTCCAACAGGTGATGCGCCGCGAACGATCATGTGCTGGGTGCGGGTAGAGCCCGGGCGGGCATTTGAGAACCAAACGATGTTCGGGTATGGACAGAATGTTCCCGGGCAGCGTTTCAGTTTCAGACTGAACGGAAGCCGCGGCGACCCNGTTGACCAGGAGCTGCGGNTGGAGGTNCAGGGAGGGAGTNTAAGGGGCACGACCGCATTGGATGACGGGCAATGGCATCATGTTGCGGCGGTGTGTGATGACTTCAACAATGATGGCACGCTCAATGTGAATGAGGTGAAGTTGTATGTGGATGGCTTTCTTGAGAGGATGAGCGGGTCGGCTCCACGGGTGATGAATACTGCGGCAGGGACAATCGCTAGGCTGGGGGGATCAAACCACTCGGAGAATTACAATTTCGNGGGAGAAATCGATGAGTTGCGGCTTTTCCCGGTCGCGATGAGCGCGGCGGAAGTGAGGGCACAGATGTTGGCGGGTAATGAGGTTGCCGATGCATGGCACCGGCGGAACTTCGGGGGTGCGGAAATCGATTGGTCGGCTGATCGGGATGGTGACCGGCTGAGCCGCCTTGCGGAGTATGCGTTCGGCGGAAATCCGTTTCGTGCCTCCAGGACGGAGATTCTGCCAAGGATAGTCTACGTTGGTGAAACGGGAAAGTTGGAGATGACTTTCCGGAGGCGGGTTTCAGGGAGCCATGAACTGAGCTATCGGGTCGAGATGTCTGAGAATCTGGCTGACTGGAGCCCGCTTGACGGGCAGGAAATTCGTTCCGAGGTGATCTCGGCGGATGGGTGCCTCGAGGATGTTACCTTCGAGGCTGCCGGAAGGACTCCTCGAGCNGGTCGCCTCTTTTTGAGAGCGAGCAGCGAGTTCGCGCCTTAGGNGAGAGGGTTTTCGGAGAGGCATCGTCTTGGCACCAGGGCCCGCTCNCAGGCCNTTGTCNTGAGATCGGTTTTCCAATTCTGCTGGCAGGGGTACCCGGANGGTAGGGCCAGCAGGATAATGGTCCGTAGCATATTCTGCTTCGATCATCGGTCCTTCGCGCCATTGAGCAAACGGGATCTTCCCGCCTGAAGGGGTATTGCAGGATATTCGGGGAAGACGGGCTTGCCTAGGGGTGGGAACAGAGGGCGGGAGGTCGGAAGGAGATACCCCTCTGGCCGCACCACCCGGGTAAATAGCAGCCGGTGGCTTCCCTCTGATCGGGAGCTGCAAAGGCTCGCGCGAGCGCTCCCGGCACGGGAGAAGGAAAATGAGGTCTTGCTACCCACCAGCGCGGCTGCCCGGTGGGGTCCTCGCGCGAACGGTCCTGCGTTCTTATGGCCCGGGAGTGGTGACGGTGAAGAAATCGATATACCAGCCGGCCTGTGCCTGTATCTCATCAGCCTGGAAGTGGTATTCCGCCTTGATGCCGTTTTTTGTCGCCGGGGGATTTATTGTTTCAATAAGTGGTTCCACAACCTATCGATCTCAGGGAGTCGTGTCCCCAGATCCAGTGAGTTCCAGTTCCTGCCTTTACCTCTCCCTTGCCGCTCCCGCCCTTCTCATGGTGGCCTGCAGTAGTTCGCCGTCGCTGCCGATGGACCGCTCCAAGCCGCTGGTCGAGAACCTCGAAATGGCCCGTCAGCACATGAAAGTACCCGGGGCCGCAATCGGGATCTATCGGGGCAAGAGAGTCCTGGTGGAACAGGGTTTCGGGGTAGCTGATGTGGAGAGCGGCCGCCCGGTGACTCCCGCAACGTCATTTCGCACGGCCAGTGTGGCCAAATTGGTCCTTGGCGCTGCGGCCCTGCGTTTGCAGCAAAGGGGTTCACTCGACCTCGACGACCCAGTCTCGAAATACCTGCCCGATGTTCCCGACGGGGACATCGCCACCCTCCGCATGCTCGGTGACAATTCTGCCGGCTACCGCAACCTGATTGGGCTGGAGCACATGAAGGAAAAGTTTGACCGGNACCCCGAGCAGGCCTGGACGCGCGCGGAACTCCTGGCCCTGAGCTTTCAGGAAGGACCCCACTTCAGCCCGCCGGGCAGCGGGTGGATGTACTCCAACACCAATTTCATCATCCTNGCCTCAGCCATGGAGAAAGCAGCTGGTAAGTCCTGGGCGCAGATCGCCACGCGAGAGGTCTTCGAGCCCCTNGGCATGCAACACAGCAGCGTTCAGGAAGTCAGCCCATCCAACCTGGCCCGGGGCTACCAGTANGGCACTGAGGAAGGACCCATCCGCTGGAAAGGCCAGGGGAGTGTCCTGCACGATGTGACCTCCGACTCNACCTCCAAGTGGGGCGCGGCGGGCATGTTGACAACCAACCTCAAGGACATGCGTAAGTTCGCAGAGGCCTTCTTCCGTGGAANGCTGCTCAATGAGGCGTCAAGAAAGGAGCAACGCCGCTTTCGCGATACCGGATATCCGGTCGACTATCGCTACGGATTTGCCCTCAGCGCCTATGAGGATACCGAGGGGCACAACGGATTCATNCCGGGCTATCAGGCCTGCGTCGCCTATCACCGATCTTCCGACACCATTATCATCGTCCTGACTAACCTTTACAGTTCCCCGAACTGGGAAGAGCCGGCCAACTACCTCTTTTTTACNGCCATGCGATGGTTGACTGGAAAGAACTACCAACCCCGGCTCTGACTCCCGGGCCAACGTCCACAAAGCAGNTGAAACACCNGNCCGNGCTCAGGNCGTTGTNTCGAGACCGGTTTTCCGTTGTGCAGGCAGGCTTATCCGGGCGANCGGTCCCGAGTTTCNGTCGCCCCGCTTTCAGGTGATGGGAAGGGCTCAACCCAGACTNACTACCGCTATCGAGCAGATGAGCATGAGAAGAGCGGGAAGAGAGCGGTGAANGGGATCGCGGACCCTGAGGTGCATGACGATCGCGNTGAGCATGAGGAGAGCAATCGCCNCGGCGCAGTAGGGAACCANCCANGCNATCCATANCCCGAGGACAAGTCCGATGGCGGACAGAACCTTTGTTCCACCAACGACATACATTACCGCGGGGGGCAGGCCGTAGGCCGCGAACTCTTCCTTCATGTTGGAGGCATTGGNCGCCCGCCAGNGGGAGGGCTTCGTCGNTCGCACGCACCAGACGTTGATCACGCCNAGGGCGATNANTAACTGNAGGCAGATTGCCAGNTCATGCATGATTNCNGNNGGAGAAAGCCNGGGAGATTCTGGTCGGGCACANGNCATTGACAAGTCCGGAAAGAANCNNTNNGNNCNAAGCAGGNNNGAGNNTCTTGATGGGNGNCACTGGTCCCGGTTTGCAAGGAGCACCTTGGGTGCCCGGAACCAAGGCTACCCCCGTGGCGCCGGCGGGACTGCAGGCGCCCTGTTTTGATTCAGGCGGGCGAGAAAGGCATCGGCCGCACTGACGTGAGCGGACTTTTTTTCCGGAGTCATCTTTCTGGCAGTGGCGCACATCATCGCCCAGCGAGGATTTCTGCCGAGAGCATCTGCATGCTTCAGGATCCAGCGCCAGTAGAGCCCATCCCAGATCTTGGTCCATTCCCCGGCCGGGTAATTGCTCATTTTCCGGATATAGGATGACCCCGAAAAGTAGGGTTTGGTTGCCACNCCCCCTCCATCGGCGTGTTGGCTCATCCCGTAGACNTTGGGAACCATGACCCAGTCATAGCTGTCCACGAACATTTCCATGAACCACCGGTAGATCTCTTCCGGATCGAATTCGCAGAGAAACATGAAACCGCCCAGCGTCATGAGTCGCTCGATGTGGTGGCAGTATCCAGTTTCGTTGATCCGGGAAATGACATCGTCGACCGGGAGAATCCCGGTCGTTCCGTCATAGAAGCAGCGCGGGATCCGGCGGGTATGGCCCCAGTGGTTTGAGTTTCTCATGCGGACTCCCATGTCGACGTAGGTGGCTCGCATGAACTCCCGCCAGCCTATGATCTGCCGGATGAANCCCTCGGTGGAATTCAAGGGCGTCTCCTNTCCGGCTGCGTAGTCCAGGACGGCGCGCACGANCTNGTCCGGAGTGAGGAGTCCAATATTCAGGGCGGGGGTGAGAACGCCNTGCCACAGCCAGTTCTGCCCGTCGACGATGGCATCCTCGTAGGCCCCGAACAACTCCAGCCGCACCTTGACGAAGCGTTCGAGCCAGNCAGCGCTTTCTTCATGGGTAGACGGATAATAGAGGCGGTCGAGGGTCCCGGGGTTTTCAGGAAAGTTCCGGAGGACGAACTCGCGGGCGGCGAGGTCTATTTCGTCGGGGGTCGGGAAGGTGATCTCAGGGATGGCTCCCAGCATGCTCTTGGGAACTTTCTTCCGGTTCTGGTCATCATAGCTCCATTCGCCACCGGCGGGCTTGTCTNCATCCATCAGGATATCCAGTCGACGTCGCTGGAACTTGTAGAAATCGGCCATGAACCACCGTTTCTTNCCACTCCGGTATCCGGCGTTGGTGGCGGTATCATTGAGGAACATGGGAGACGGCAGGACCTCCAGGTCGATGGAGCCGGACTGGCAATGACGGAGGAGGCGGCTGGAGAGGGCAAAGTCGTGAACGTCCGTAGTGACGACAAGATGGCTCGTGCCCCGGAGAGGTCCNGAAAACAGGCGCTCGAGCGTGGACTGCCCCTTTTCATATTCGAAATAAACAACCTCCGATCCGCCGTTCTCGAGAAGCCGCTGATACTTCTTCATGGAGGCCCTGTGGAGCCAGAGCTTCTGCTTGTGAAACGCGACTGGGTAGCGGGGATCTCCGAAAAACAAACTGTCTTCCACGAGAATCACCCGGGCCGGCTGGAGCTGCAAACCAGGATGGTCAGCAAAGAGCTGGTGGGGAAAGATGAGAAGGGTTACCGGACGGTCCGCTGGTGGCATGTCAGCGCAACCTCCCTACGATGCAGAGATCCTCAAGAGAAAATATAGGGCGAGGATGCTCCGGATGCTCCACAGGATGGTCCGGATCCAGTTGGTCCGGACAAGAAGCCGGTGCGCTGAATTCGTGAACCCCCCGCTCAGTCTCCGGTGATAGCGCACGGAGAAAAGAGCGGTCGTGACCCAGATAAGGGACAGCAGGACCAGGCCAAGAGNCGGGAGCAGGTGGCCGAGATCTCCCGGAGGGCTCACGGCGAGTCCGATGCTGCAGGTCAGTTCAATCAGCATGGATGGTCCGACAACCCACCCGGTCCGGGCCGTGTGCGCCTGGTGGTATTGCTCAAAATGCGCAGGGCCAATCCTTCCCAGGAGCGGATAGTGAACGAGTTGGACAAACCAGATCACGCCGGTCATGTAGATTGTCGCAAGTGCATGNACACAAAGAAAGATCATCATCGTGCGTATCCAGCGTCGCCAGTTGAAATGGCCTCCGGGATAACGTCGTGGTTGATCGAGTCCCGCGGGGTAATTAGCAAGCAGAACCGTGAGTGGGGCTCATCGGGGAATGGATGGGGAGCAGCTCTAAGAACCAGCCCAGGGGTAGTCGATTGTTCCGGGAGCGCCCGGGGTGCGCTTGATGATGAACTCGCCGATGCATTCAGATGACATGTCCCGGTGGACGTCAGAGTGTCCGGCGGCGGCGATCTGTNCCTGCTGGATCTCCAAAAATATCCCGATGCGGCTCTGGAGATCCGCCCGGNGGTGTGTGCAGCAAATCAAAGCCGCATCGTCCCCTGGTCGGTCCTGGNAAACATGCCGGTCGAGATTCCGGGGGGCGTTCTTGTTGCATGGAGCGGCCCTGCGCCAAGGGTCAACCACCCGATTTTTCTTGGCNCGCGGGGCCTTTGCCGGGAAAATTCGCGCGGGAAATATGAAAACGAAAGGTGTTCTGGTTGCGNTAGTCTGTNGNGTTTGGGTGGGCAGTCTGGGTGACAAGCTGTGCGGGCAGGGTCTCGGTCGCAATGAGGCGGGATACCTGACCCCCTTGAAATTTCAGGTGGGGGAGGCTCAGTTTGGNAACTGGAAGATCAGCGCAAGTTCCAGGCTGGCGAATCAGGGGAGGTTCACTTATGGCCCGGGCAATGTCTTTCTCACCGGGGCCGGGAGCGCNTGGGTGGAAGGTGTGGCTGGTGATGGGATCGGGCAGTGGCTGCACTTTGACTTGGACTATCCCCAGCTTTTCTCGAAGGTCATTATCAGGAACGGCTACCAACGGACCGACAAGGCTTTCAGGGAGAACGGACGGGTCAAGGAGTTGCGNCTGACGTGGCCGGCCGGCCAGAAAACGGTTCTCCTGAGGGATATGAAGGGCTCGCAATCGATTCTCTTGAAGAAGGGCGGNTTGCGGGCTCCNTGGGTCCGGCTTGAGATTGTTTCGGTGTATCGTGGCTCGAAGTACCGGGATACCGCAATTTCTTCGGTGCGCTTCAATATAGAAGANTTCAATGAGGTGCCATAGGTCCCGCTGGTTGTGCGGCATGCTCAAAGCGTCTCCCGCGCGTGCAATGACGNAGGATACAGAGTTCCTCGGTTTTTTCCGGATGAGAGGCCTNATTGTCCTGCTGCTGTTGATGGGTCCGCNNCTTCGGGCCGGCAGCATTGTTGATTTNCGNCAGGGATCGCTTGGGGAGCTGGCAGCAAAGGCTGCGGCNGGCGATGAGATCTGCATCGTCACNCTGGGAGGNTCGATTACGCAGAAGGCAGACGGGCACAGCAGGATGATTCCGGATTGGTTCCAGCAGCGGTTNCCGNGTGCAAAAGTGANATCCCATAACGCCGGGTTGTCTTCAACCTGTTCGCACAGCGGGGCGTTCCGCCTCCGTAAACACGTCCTGGACCGGAAGCCGGACCTGCTNGTTGTGGAGTTCTCGGTCAATGACGACCAGGATGCCCGCCACCCGTATGATGAGGCAGTCAAGGGCATGGAAGGTATCGTTCGTCACGCCCATTCCGACAACGTGCCGGTCTTGATGATTCTCTTCGTGAACGACCACCTCCTGAAAGCCGCNCAGTCAGGAAAGGCCGCAAGTTCCGTGCGAGCGCACCTTGCGGTGGCTGACCATTACGGAGTGCCCACTGTCAATGTGCCGCAGGCACTGGCCCGGGCTATCGAAGAGGGCAGGATGGACTGGAAGGCCTACGGTGGGGTGCATCCNAACAGGGACGGCTACCGGTTCGTATGCGACTACGTGAATCAGGCTGCTGCGCAATTACTGAAGCGGCCTGCGCGGATCCGGACCATCCTTCCCAGTCGGTTAAAGATGACCAGTTTTGTGGGGGGGNCCTGGCGGGAGCCTGCCGGGGCCACGTATTCACCCGGTTGGCAGGTCGGAAAGGCCGATCGCAGGCTGCTGGTAGCCGGTGGTTTCCGCAAAGACTACCAGTCCTATCCCATGGCGGTAGCAAGCGAGCCGGGGGCATCCTTGACCTTGGACTTCGAGGGGACCGCGGTGGGGGCGTTCCTCCTTGCCGGGCCTGATGCGGGGCAGGTTGAGGTCCGGGTAGATGGTGGCAAGCCGCGGATCGTGGACCTTTACCATGACCCCTACAGCAGGGGGCTGCATTATCCCCGGACCCGGATCTTCGCGGACGGACTGGAGCGTGGCAGGCACACGCTGAGCTTGAAGGTGCTCTCCAGTCATCACCCGAAAAGCAAGGGAACGGCCTGTGCGCTCCTCTATTTCGCGGTGAACGACTGACCCCCGGGAGCCTGGTCCGTGCCTGCTGCCGCGAGGAATTGNAAATTCCCCCGTGAGGCATTTTGACGGCATTGACTCCGGGATTCGGTTGCGACGTGCGGAGGAGTGTATTGAGAATTGGAGACGGCCGGGGATTGGCCTAGGTTGTCGATAGAGATGCGTGGTAAATCAGCAGCTGATAGCGGTGCCCGACAGTGNTGCAGCCGGCCCGGTTCCTCCCCGCGGGGAGTCCGGGACGTTGATCGCGGGCGCTCCCGNCCAANAAAACTTCTGGGGGCGTGCCTGTTCGCAGTCTTACCGGGGGCGTTGCCAGCCGGGATTGAAACGGATTACCGGTCGTCCTATTACAAGGACGGGGAGATCCACGTGAATGTCCTCGGGACGCGNGAGGGGAAGCCNATTACCAGTGGACATTGGGACTTCAAGCCCTCGTGGTCGAAGACCGGGGACATGCTGGTGTTCTTCCGGCGTCTGAAGAACGANCCGGACGTTCTCAAATGGAAGACGGCGATTTGCATCATCAAGGCGGATGGAAGCGGGTTCCACAGGCTCACCGACGGAACGCATACTGATTTTAACCAGACNTGGACCCGGGACGGGACGAATACGCCAATCTGGAATCGCCGTAATTCCCAGACGGGGGCCTTCCGGGTGATGGCGAGCAGGGTGGGGGCTGAGCCGGGAGAGGAGTATCCCCTCACCGGGAAGCATTACCACAGCTGGGCCTATACCTGCCTGATTGATGGTCGGATCCTCGTAGGGGGCAACCCTCCCGGCCAGCAGCGGGGCTATTTTCTCATGACTCCCAACCGGGAGGGAACGCCCCGCTTCGAGCGGGTGTCCTGCGAGCTTGNNAGTCGGGGCACNCTGGACCGGGTTAGCCTTTCCCCAAGTGAGAGGAAGATCTGTTTCGAATACACAAGGGGGTTCAAGCGCAAGGTGGCGGGCCGGACGCTCTACCTCGCGGAGTTTGATGCTGACAAGCGCCTCATCAGCAACGCAAGGCCCTTTGCCAATGCGGAGGGTAAGCCGGTCTGGTTCGCCTATCCACGCTGGACGCCGGATGAGACCGCCATCGTCTATCACGCGGGCCGCAAGCTGTTTCTATACACCCTCGAGGATGAAACGACCCGGAAGGTCTCCAGGGACGACAAGGCCGACTACCGCTACCCTCATGGNGAGGCCACACCGAAGTAGGTCCCATCCGGGGTTCGAAGACACTGTATCTTGCACGTATGGATATGAACCGATAGTGACGGCACTCAGCCTGGCCTGCCCGTGGCTTGCGCTACGGTTGGTTTCGTCCTGCGGTCCCTCCCGGTTCGTTCCAGGGCGGGACGAGGAGTATCCCCTCACCGTTGAGATCGAAGGGCTTCCCGACCCCGGCAAGGTGGTTGNGGCNACTCTCCAGTTACAGGATGGAGGGCGCAGGCTGGAGTAAGGGTGGATCGGAACTGGCGGTGAGAACGCTCTTCCGCTAGACCGGGCGGAGCGCAGGGTATGGTCAGCCCCCGCACACGTCATGCCTGAGATTATCCAGATTGCAATTCTCCTTGGCACGGTGGCAGCCGTGGTTCTCCTCGTCCTCATGCTAGGCCGACTCAGGGTGGATTCCCCGGAGGCGGCGGAGCGGGTTTTGCGGGAGGAACTGCGGGCTGGACGGGGAGAAAGCCAGGAGACGGCCCAGAAGCTCCGGGAGGAGCTGGNCAAGGGCTTGAAGGATGGGAATGATTCGCTCAACCGGAGCCTTGCCGAGNCCAGCAAGGTCCAGAACGCCCGGCTGGAGGGGGTTACCAAGAAGCTCGAGGATCTCTCGGAGTCGAACCGGAGGGCGATAGATCGCGTGAGGGAAAACCTGGANCACCGGGTCAAGGAATTGAGGGAAGGCAATGAGAAGAANCTTGAGGAGATGCGCAAGACGGTGGACGAAAAACTGCAGGACACGCTGGAGAAGCGCCTGGGAGAGTCTTTCAAGCTGGTCAGTGAGCGGCTGGAGAACGTGCAGAAGGGGCTGGGTGAAATGCAGAACCTTGCTTCCGGGGTGGGCGATCTCAAGCGGGTGCTCACCAACGTGAAGGCNCGGGGGACGTGGGCGGAATACCAGCTCGCGGACATTCTCGACCAGACCCTGACCCCGGAGCAGTACGCGTCCAACGNGCAGACCCGGGAAGGCTCGAATGAGCGGGTGGAATTTGCGGTGAAGTTTCCCGGCCCGGAAGAAGATCCCGGGAGCAGTCTGTGGCTCCCGATTGACTCCAAGTTCCCTACCGAGGATTACCAGCGCCTGCAGGCGGCCGCCGACAAGGCAGACGCGGAAGCGGTTGAGAAGGCCCTGAATGCCTTCCTGAGNACGGTGCGCAACTCGGCAAAGGAAATCCAGACGAAGTATGTCAATCCTCCGGCCACCACGGATTTCGCAGTCCTCTTCCTCGCCACCGAGGGGATGTATGCAGAAGTCCTGCGCCAGCCCGGAATGCTGGAAGAGATCCAGCAGGATCACCGGATCCTCATAGCCGGTCCCACGACCCTGACGGCGCTGCTGACCAGCCTGCGCATGGGTTTCCGGACCCTCGCAATTGAGAAGCAGGCCAGCGAAGCCTGGCAGGTCCTCGCGGCGGTGAAGACAGAGTTTGGCAAGTTTGGCGGGGTCCTCGACAAGGTGAAGCGCCAGCTTGATACGGCAAGTCGTTCCATCGAGGAGACAGGAACAAGGACGCGCGTCATGGCGCGGAAGCTCCGGGACGTGGAGCGTCTTCCCGAAGACAGGGCGACTGAGCTGCTTGGGCTGGATGATTCTGGTCCCGAGGGTGATGAGNAATAAGCCAGNGAGGGATTNATCTCCCGGCTTGCGCACCACGTCCTGCTGNAAAATTAGCACAAAANATTTNACAGAAGGCGCTTCTCATGCTGCTTTTANAGCACTTTAAAAATGAGGNCTCCCATGTTCAATCGATTGCCGGTGTTCACTGTTTTCATCCTATGTGGCNTGGGAGGGCTTGCCCCGGCGGCGGTTGCCCCGATGAGNCCGGAAAGGCTCCGAATCACGGCNACCCACATTTTGAAGGGGAAGGTGCTGGAGGTGAAAGCCAAGACCCGGGGNTCGAAAGTNGAGAGNGCCGTCGGGATCCATCTTGACCGGTTCTTCACCATCAGGCTCGAGGTTGCGGAGGTTTCGAAGGGGGCGGGCGTGAAGCCCGGAGGCGAGGTGGTGATTGTGGCCTGGCAGCCCGCAGTGCGTATTCCTCCTCTGCCAGGGCCTCAGGGGCACTGGCCCATCCCCCGGCAGGGGCAGGTCGTAACCATCCATGTGGCATCGAGGGAAGGCGCCAGCTTCGCGCCCATCGTGCCAAATGGAATCCGCATCGAGGACCCCAAGCCTGCCCGCTAGCCCGGGTTCTGCAGATTACTCCCTGTCTGCCCACTCGACGGGCTGTTGCGACAGGATGGTCTCCTCAAACTCCTGCTCCAGCTCTTTCCGGAGTCTAGCCTGTTCTGTTTTTAACAGGGAGGCGGCAACGGCTTCGAAGGGCCTTTTCACGGCTGGCTTGAGATCGACGAGGCGGACGAGGAAGACCCCTTCCTTCCGGCTGATTACCGGAGAGATCTCTCCTTTTCCTTCGATTTTGAAGGCGATTTCCGCCAGGGCCTTGCTCCAAGGATCCAAGGTGCCTTCCCTGCTGAGCCAGCCGACCATCCCTCCTCGGAAGCGACTGGCAGAATGCTCGGAGTAGTCTGCGCCGAGAACCGAGAATCCCTTCTCGGGATGGTCTGCAATGGCCTTGTTCTCAAGGGCGAAAAGACGGGCCTCGGAAAGGCGTTTCGCACAGCGGCGGATCTTCTGCGGGTCGGGGCCGCTGTCGAGCCACAGGACAGCAACCTGTCTGGTTTCAGGAGACTGGAAGCGACTGGCCTGTGACGCATAAATTTCCCGAAGCTGTCCTTCAGAAACTTCCGGGTCCTGCTGGAGCCGCGGATAGAGCCTGTTTTCGCGCAGACGGAGTTCGAGGAGGCGATGGACTTCGGCATTGATCACCGGATCAGATGCGAGTCCGGCGTCGATCGCTTCCTGTGCGAACTGGGCTCTCCGGACCAGATCCTGAAGAGCCGCCTTGCGGGTCTCTTCGTCCGAGCGCGCCGCGTAGTGTTGCTGGAGATGATGGGTCAGGTCCGCCTGGTGAATGACGACGGAGCCGACCCGGAAGAGTTCTCCCGGTTGGTGTTTCGCTACCGGGTTGGTTTCCGCAGGTTCGTTGCAGGCGTTCAGGCCGATGAGCATGATCAGAACGACGAAGGAGTACGGGATTCCTGCGCCTGCCCTGAAACGATTCATCTCCTGAGTCCCCCCGGCTTACTGCTGGCCTGCAGCCGAAGCAGGATTGAGGTTGCCGATCACGGCCCGTCCCCCGTGACCCCGGTATTCCCACATGAGAAAAACCGGTCGTGAGGGATTGATCTGACGGCGGAACTGCGTGGGGTGCCCTGACGTCTGGGCTACCTGTTCACCGTTGATGAAAAAGGTGAGGGAGTCGGACTTTCCGCCGTTCTCGAGGGTCATTTCGAACTCAAGCAACGTGGGTTTGTCGATTTCGACGATGAGGCGGGAGGGTGAGCCGTCCGCACCTGCTTCACCGGTGAGATGTCCGGAGGTGGGGTCCGTGCGCCATGAGGAACTTCCCCTGAGCCCATAGCGACTGGAGGAGGAGATCGCTTCGATGCCCTTGCCCAGTCGCGATTCCCGGGTGACGGTAAAGATCAGCCGGTAGAGCCGGGTGCCGTCCTTTTCGTCGCGGGGAGGGCCAATGAGGGTGAGAGACTCGTCGGAAAGTTCCCGGGCGAAGGAGTCGCTGACGTTTCGCCACCCGTTTTCCCGGTCGGCATCCTGGACCTGCCAATTCAGGTCGGCGGCAGACTTCGAGAGGGGGGCCGTCAGGACAGGTCGGTTGTCCACGAGCCGGAAGGTGAGCCCGGGAGTGGCGTGGATGTCATCTGCGGGACGGCCAGCGGCGTAGGCCTGCAACAGGCTGCCGAGTTGACTGGACCGGTCACTCTGCAGGAGGCCGGTGAGACTCGAGATCTCCCCCCCGGTGGCGGCGGTGAGCCAGCGATCGAAGCGGCTCTCCTGTGGATCCGGGGCAGACGCTGCCGTATAGACGGTGGCCTCGTGGGGGCTGCCAACGAGATAGTCCTCACCGGGCTCAAGTCGAAGCATGGCCATGCGGTTCGGGGTGCCATTCCAGCCATCGAGGGTCGTTATGGGGACCTCGGTGCTGACTTGCCCGGCAGGAATGGTGATCGCCCGGGGGACGGGGTTAATGTGGGTTCCTTCGAGGGCGGTGCCGTCCAGTTCGAGGCGCACTGTCAGCGCTTCCGTCGGTGTCCCGTCACGAACGATGCGGATGAGGCCGGGCTGGCCGTTTGTCAGGGCGTTGGGTTCGGTGACGACCACGTGGACCATGGGGTCATCGCTCACTGAGCGGGCCACGGATCCCCCGGACACGGTGTAGCGGAAGTGAGGAAGGAGGGCCGTCCGCCACAATTCCAGTCCCTCCGTATGGAGATCCGGTAGAGGGCGGAAGGTGATGAGCTTCCTGGTTTCTCCCCGGTCAAAGTTTACGACCACCCTCTGGCCGTCCTTGCGAACATCTCCTTCAAGCACGACCTCGCTACCGAGAGCTTCTCCGAATAGCCCGAGGGGAACCTTGAGCGCTCCGGCGCTACCGTCGCCCGTGCGAGTTACTTCCACCGAGAAGGAGTTCTCGAGAGACTCAGACAGAGGTGTGTCCTCGCGGGACCCCGGAGCGAGCGCCAAGTGAACCTCGGTCGGAATGCTCAGTCCCCCCATGCGGATGTGACCCTCGACAATCAATTCGATGACCTGCCGGGCGCCAAGGACAGTATTCTTGAGGGCTATCTCCTGGCGTTCTCCATCAGGACGGAGGAGGACCAGCACGGTGTCGAGGGTGGGAATCTCCGTGTCAAAGCGGGTGTCGAGACGAGTGGAAAGGAAGTCGCGGGCATCTCCTGTCTTCCCCCAGAACAGTGCAGAGAGGTCGATTACGTCGTTGGAGGGGTCGAAGTCGACGATCAGGTCACTGCCGGTATCGATGGCTCCGAAGACGAAGGTGTCCCGTCCCGGGCTGCCGCGCAGGATGTCTGATCCGGGGCCGCCCGAGAGGACGTTCTGTCCGCTTCCTCCTTCAAGGTCATCGTTCCCATGTCCTCCGCGGATGATGTTCTTTTCGATCGTGGAAGCGGCGAGCTGGACGGAACGCAGGTTCGTGCTGAAGTCCCAGATGACATGGTCATTCCACTTCGACTGAAGATAGTCGTGGACATCCCGGAGTTTCTGCTCCGGCAGGGCGGTGGGGAAAATCAGTAGCTCGTGCAGGTTGCCCGCGAAACCTTGGCTGATGGAGTTCTCGGCGGGGACCGCCAGCCGTCGGGCCCCAATAGTCGGTAGAACCGGGTCCAGACTCTCGGTAGGGATCTGCTCCCCGTTGTAGGAAAGCCCGAAGATGTTCAGCAGGGTGGAGTTCTCCCGGCGGAAGATGCTGGTAGAGGTGTGGCCGGGGGAGGATTCGTATCCACGAACAGCGAGGTCATCCGCCTGGTAGACCGGGGCGCCGGGGTAGGAGACGGCCTCCGTAGTGGGCTCGAGCCGCAGGAAGCCGCGGTTGGAGGAGAGGAGAGACTGAGCGCCGTCGGTGGAGTCCGGGGCATGCCATGCTGCGAGAATCGTGTGTTCCCCGGCTGGTAGAGCTTCGTCCTGGAAGAAGAGGTGAGTCGTGGGAGCATGGAAGTAAACGCTGTGATGATTGCCGAGGGGCACGACCAAGGGTTGGTGTTCGGCGAGTGGTTGCATCGCATTCCGCGCGTTTCCAGAGCGATCATTCCATGAGGAAAGTGCCCCGCCAACAGGGAGGTCCGCCGCATCGAGCCAGAGGGCGGCATCATTCCCATCCGCGCTGCTGGGGCTGCCTACGAGCAGGCGCACGGCGCCGGAAGACTGCTGGTTTCCGCCGTCAGTCCAGGTCAGGGGCAGGAATGCGGAGCGGACGGTGGTATCGAGATGGGAAATTGTTAGGCGACCGGACTGGAGTGCGGAGGCTGTCAGGGTGGTGCTGTCAGCTTCCAGAGGGTTGCCATCCAGGTTGGGCTGGAAACCCTGCAGGGCGGAGATATCGAGGGTAAGCGAGATCTCGGCGGCTGCGCTGTCTGAATCGTGGAACTGAAGCAGGCAGCCAGCCGTTCCCAGTTCGGGAACCATGAGTTCCAGGGTGGCGAGTTCCGGGTCGAGGTTGCTTGCCTGCGGATCACTTCCCCGCAGGAACTCGGAGAGATTGCTCCAGCCGTCTCCATCAGGATCGTCCTCAGAATCAGCGAGATCCGGATTGAGTCCGCCCATGCGCTCCCACCAGTCTGGAAGCCCATCTCCATCGCTATCGGTGCTGTCACCCCGGACGAGGAGATCAAGGCGATAGGATTCTCCCCGGCTTGCAAAGCTGAGGGGGAAGAATTCCCCGCTTCCATCGGGTAGCGTTGCGGGTTGGCCATTGATGGTGATGCCTTCAACCTGGAAATCAGCGGGGGTCCGCCGGATGGACAGGAAATCCCCGAGGCGGGGAGACTCGGGGAGGTAGGCGAGGGGGACGCGGAGGGCGTAGGAATAGGGTTTCGCGTCACCTCTTCCCGTTGGGGAGAGGGACGTCTTGACCGTGACCTTGTTGTCTGGTGCAGCCTGGTTCGAAAAGGTGACCTCGAGCTTGCCTTCCTGCAGGAGAACGGTTCCCGCTCCACCGGTTTTACGGACTTCCCCGTAAAATGTGACAAAGCCATCGGTGAATCCCTGGCCGAAGGTGATGCCCGCAAGGCTGAGGAGGATCAGGAGGGTTCTCGTTGTTGTTTTCATCAGGGAGAAGAATTAGGGAGTAGCTGTCCGGAACGAGTGCTGGTTATTGCCCCTGGTGGGAATAGGTCACGAAGTGCAGCTTGATGTCGCTGATGGTTTCAATGAGGCGAGAAAGGCCATACTGGCCGTCCGGATGAAGGTTGGTGCCGGGGATGATCAGGTACCACTGGGAATTCCAGGCCGAGCGTCCCATGAGCCGGGTGTCGAAGGAGATGGCATCCATGCCTGCGTCGAACTGGCCGAGAAAGCCGTCCATTTCGGAGTCATAGCCATACATCCGGAAGTCTCCATGCCGGCGCAGGTTTCCAAACTCCCCGTCAATGCCGTTGAGGCTGGGGATGAAGCCGGGGTCCCGCAGGTTCGACTGATTGATCACGAAGGGAGTGGGGACGCGCTGCTCATGGATTGTAAAGATCCGGGTAATCGGTTCTGGAGCGCTGGAGGTGCGGAGGTAGTCATTGCCTACCGGAAAGAGGTAGGCCCTTGGGGCGGCGGCGAGCTCGGCTCCGGTGTAGTCGACCAGCCAGATCCCGACACCGCGGATCTTGGTGGCGAAGTTGGCGGTGCTGTAGGTGTGATCCCCTGCTGCGAGAGGGCGACCGAAGAAATTGCGGCCATTCTCGATGTGGCTGCTGAAGGGAATAACCAGGGCTGGTTGAGGGCCTGCCGAAGCCGGGGCAAAGGGACGGCAGTTCCGGACGAATTCAGGCATGTCCGTGACATCCGGGATAATGCGGGCACGGAGTGCGTCCTTCCAGAGGTCATCGCTGGCCGCGGTCCCATCCCCGGTGGGCTGGATCCTGAAGAGCTCTCGCCGGAGAGACATTTCCCCGTTCTCAATCTGCGGAGTCATGATGCCGATCTGTCCCTTGAGGACGTCGAAGTTAGCTTTCAACTGGGCGAGAATCTCGGCCAGGCCGCCCTGTCCGACGGAGGGTTTCCCGTCAACCCAGAGCCCGAGGTTGCGTTCCTTTACGGTGGCATCCAGGAGGGTCTTGGGCGAGGCAGGGTGGCCGGGGTCAAAACTGGTCTCGTAGTCGTAGGCCCGGGCGGCCATCCACGTGTAGCGGGCCGCATGGTTGAAGGCGGTCTGATACTTGCTTGTGACCTCGTTGCGCGAGAGCCGGAACAGCATGTCCTCGTAACGGTCCTTCTGGACGCTGGCAGCGAGAACCTTGTTGAAGGCCTCGCGCTCTCTCATGAGGCGGAAGCCCTCGGCAAGGGTGGTCTTGTACTCGTGCTTCTTGAGCTCCATTTCGTGCAGGGCCGTCCCGATGGCATCCCGCATTGGCTGATCGCTCCCCGAGAGATTGACGAGTTCCTCGACCATTCCCTGAAAGGCGGAGAGTTGTTCGAGGCGGGCGATGTTGCGCTCGTTATTGATGATCGTCTCGTCCCTGGTCATTTCGAGAACGGCCTTGGCGAGGTCCTTGATGTCCTTTACGACCTGAAGGGGCTCCCGCGCAGCTGTTGCGGCAAGGAGGGCTGCTCCCCGGGCGGGTGCAAGAACGTCATTGGAAAAGCCAATCGAGGTCGGGAGCGCTTCTTTTACCCCTTCCGCGACGCTCCCGGTGACATTGCTGATGATCTCAATTATGCCGATGATTGTTTCCGCGGCCAGGATGGTGCCGTTGATACCCCGCCTGATCCGGTCAATCTCATCCCGGACCTGTTCGATATCCTCGAAAATCTCCAGCTCCCTCTGGACGCGTGCGGTCTTGACCTCCCAGTCCTGGAGGAATCCGATATAGGTAATGATGGCCTCGTCGACCGCGATCTCCGCGAGCAGCCACTCCTCGAGGATGGACTGCAGCCGGCCATGACTGGTCCGTCCCCCCCAGTTGGCAGGGGCGGTAAAGCCGTACTCCGAAGCGGTATCATAGGGAACGCTGAGGTCCCCGACCTGTGTCTCGAGGTCGTAGTCATTGTCGCCGATCAGGGTCTCGAAATCCTTGAGGCGTTGTGGTCGTCTGCCAGAGCCATCGCTTGAGAGGCCTCCCCAGTAGCCACCCGTCGTGTTGTAGAGGCGGACGACCTGGGCGTTATCCATGATCCCGAGGGTGTCCTGGGCGTAGATGTTGTTGAAGTTGGCGGTTCGGTCGTCCTGCACTCCCCGGAGCTGAGGGACAATCTGGGAGATTTCGGTCTTNTCGAGATAGGCGTAGAGCAGGGTGTCCGGTCCGAGATAGCCCTCGGGGTAGATCTTCCCNGTACCGATCGTTCCATCATAAGGGCGCCCGAAGATCTCGATCAGCCTGTTTCGATAATCGATGTCCTGACTCAGGGCCTCCACGATGATGCCCTCGGTGTCGTCAGCAATACGCCGGAGCTTGTTCTCGGCCATCGCTGCGAAGTTCAGGGTCGCCAGCGCGTTTGTGGAAGCCGCGACGGCACGGTCGTAGACCTGCTCAAAGTGGGAGGCCTCGAGGCCCAGTGCGATCTCCACATTCATGGCGAAGGACATGGCATTGGAATCGAATCCGAGCGGATTGATGCCGTTGTTGGCTTCGTCCATCGCGGTCTGGATTTCGAGTAATCCAGTGGCAATCTCGCCGATCTCGGCCGCGTTGGTGGAGCGCTGGATCCGNTCGAGGCCCTCAGGGTTCTCGACGGGGGTGGCATTGGCAGCCTCGCCGGGGAGGAGAGCGTTGGCCACGGCCCAGTCNAAGTAGGCTGCCTGCCCGGTCCGGTGCGCCCACTCGGATACGCCCCACGCCCGGGCGGAATCCACTCCGTCGGTGTATCCCTGCCACTGGCCGTCCGGATCCTGGGTGTAATGGAGGCGGTAGGTGTTTCTTACAATATCCCTGCCNGTTCGGGCCTTGCCGGCGGCCAGCTTGGCAAAGGTCTTTTCGTCCAGGTAGTCGACCTCGAGGACGTTCTCCATCAGCGAGTAGAGTTCGGGGCGGGAGTTCCACCGGAAAACCGGTTGCTGGAGCAGTTCGTAGTGCATGCCNAGGGCGGAGAGGAAGTGTCCCCAGGCATCCCCGTGCCCCTGAGGATAGAGGGCCCGGGCATCATCCTCGTTGATGAAGCCGTCGGTGTTCTCGTCGTAGACGTTGTAGTTGACTGCGTAGGCGGCTTCGCCGAGGCCCTTCGCAAAGTTCCAGAACATCCGGTTGTAGACCGGGTAGCTTTTGCGGAAATCGGTGCCGCGCAGGAGTGAGAGTTCTTCGTGGAGAAGCGAGGCCTCGGAGTTCTGGAACGCGTGGGTGAAGGAGGCTACATTGGTGAGGCCCCCGTCGTCGGTGACGGTGATGGTGGAGTCCTGGGCATCGCTGTAAGCCTCGCGGGCGAGGAGTTCATAGAGAACCGCGAGGCGGGTGGCGGCGAGCAGCAGGGCCTGGTTGATGCCATCCGTGCTGACCGGGTTGGAGGAATTGTCGATGGAGAGTTCCCGTGCCCGGGCAAGAACGGTTTCGTAGAGCTCGATCAGGCCGGTGTTTTCGATCACGTTCTTGTCCGGGTTCAAGGCGACCTTTCCTGCGAAGGGCCCTCCCGCGATCTGGATCTGGCTCGTGTAGGTGGCTGGCGTTTCGTTGCTGAAGAAATCCGTGTAGCGGGCCTCGTAGGGGTTGATGCGGTCGAGGACGCGCTTGACCCAGCCCATGACGAGCTGGGGGATGTAGCGCTTCGATCCATCAGCCTGCAGCTGCGGGGAGTTGGCTGCGCCCGCCCACTGGAAGGGGGCGGGCCGCTGGTAGGTCACAGCACGTGGGGTGCCCGCCTCGATGGAGACTCCCGGGCTCCATTCCGCCGGGGGATTGGTGATTTCGAAGGGGACCAGGGTCCAGTCGCTCTCGAGCTTGTGGCGATAGCGCATGAGCACCATCTTGTCGGCAAGAGTGATATCCGGCCGTCCCTCGAAGACGATGGAATGCAGGCCGAGGTGTTTCTGGCTCCCNGTCANGCTGGCCCTGTTTTTGGGAATGTATTGCTGCCAGAGGGACTGGCCGGTCGCCGGATCGCTCTCAAGGAGCGTGCCATCTGCTTTCACTTCATTGGCAACGACATCAAGAGGAGCCGCGTCGCGGATCCACCACTCGTAGTAAAGGTCGTCGGTGTTGGCNCCGAATTCCCCGTTGTGCTGGATAGTCACTTTCTCGCTGAAGGCGTCCGCGCCCTCGAGAACCTTGAGAGCACCCCGGTAGCGGTCGGGAATGAGCTCGATGATATGGAGGGAAATTGGAGCGCCATCAAGTTCCTCACGGTTGTTCTCGGCGATCGTGATATAGGTGGGTTCGGAAGTTGTCNTGAGGAGGCTTCCCGGTCCGCCCACGAGTGCCGCACCCGTCCCGAAGCTGTTGAGGTGTGCGAACTGTCCGGCAGGAGCAGACGGGTCGGGGGAAGTGTAACTCCCACTCGTTCCGGTCCAGTGAGTATCTATTTCCTCCTGGATGTCGGAGAGCCTCTTGAACCTGCTGCGATCGTCCGGGCTGAGCGAGGTGTCGTCCTTGGTGACCGAGGCCGGCTCCTGGACTCCGGCGTAGTATTTCCCATCGGTATTGAGGGTCGCCAGGCTGGCATCGCGGACCGGGTCCGGAGCCCGGGAGGCCTGCAAGATGGCCTCGACGGTAGAGCGCCAGGTAGAATCGTTGGAAAGAGTGTAGAGCTTGGAGTATTCGTCGGCGGTCAGGATGTTGGGTTCAAGGATGTTCAGGGGGTCGGGGCCAGCCGTGAGATCGGGGTCCCCACTGTCCTTGTCATTCAGGTAGCCCCGGAGCACGAGCCTCTCACTGAGCGAGTTGAAGTAGAACCGTTTCTGGAGGGATCCGGGGAGGTCCTTGAAGTACCACCGCTCTGCAATGATGAGAATCTTCGGGGAGGCCGGAGTGAACCCGGCGGCGTCCATCTGGGAGACCCTGAAAGGCTTTTCCCGACGATCCAGAGGCCGGATGATCCGGGCCGAGTAGTCCTCGAAACCATGGGAGTCCGGGGAGACCCCGGTCTTCTTGAGGACCATGCTCGGGGTTGCGCTGTCGTAGACGATCTCGGAGGCCGCCATGGCGACGAGGGCGGGAAGGCCCTGGGATCCCGGGTTCTCATTGAAGTATTCCCCGCCTTGATAGGTCAGGGTCTCTCCCCGCTTGAGCTTGGGATAGTCGGAGCGCCAGTAGGTTTCGTAGGTGATCTTCACCGGCAGGTCGTCGTCGGAGGTGGCGGTCTTGTTATCGCCACGGAAGTTGGCAGCTGTCGACGAGGAGGTCGCACCGGGGGGAAGGAAGGCAACCGGGCTTCCGGGGGTAACCCCGGGGAGATAGAAGTCTTGTCGGAAGGGATAGAAATACTGGTAGAAGAATTTCCCATTTCCGGAGACGACCCAGGCGTTCCGGTTGACGTCGCGCCAGAGGGTGCGCTGTGAAAGGGGCGTGCCATCGGCTTTGGCAATCTGGATGTTTCCTCCCCGGGAATCGGGCATCGAGGCATTGCCGATCACAAGGTTCAGGGGATAGGGCGGAATGAGAAGATCGCCGGCGGCTGCAGGGTAGAGGAACTGGTAACTGAAGTTGAAGGTCTTCTCCGGGTCCATGGTGAGGAACCGGTCCTCCGGGTTCGCAGCGCTTTCATAGGCAAGGCCCGGAGTCTGGTTGGCCTTGCCGTCGGTGGGACGGGGGAACGGGATGTTCCCGCTGCGAGTGCCTTCCACCCTGTAGGCAGCCATTTTGAATGCCCCGGTCACGAGATCCTTGAACTGGACGAGGACCCACGGATCCGAGGTGTAGGTCGCCCCCTTGGTGGATTGGTTGATGTCCTTCTGCAGGGCGAAGGCTGCCAGGGGAGGGTTGTTGGGAATGCTCTCGTCAAGTTCCTTGATCTTCAGGGCGGCCCGATTGGAGGCTGCGGTGAAGGCGTGTTCTTCGTTTGGATTGTATCCCGGATCGGTCTTGCGGGGCTGGTTGTAGACGGTGAGGCCCTCGTAGTCTTCCAGGCGGTAGACCTGTTGGAGTTTCCCCTGGGAATCGACCCCCTCGGAGCCAATCCGGCTGGCGATGTAGATTCTCTTGTCCTGGTGAGGCCCATGGGTCGGATAAGTGACTCCCTCGTATTTTACTGCGATGTAAGGCCAGGCGACATTGGGATGGAGGACTTCGCTCTGCCGGAAAGGATTCTCGTAGTATGCGGATTCGAGAAGTCGGGTTGCACTCGTATAGAGGGATCCGTCATTCACGGGATACAGGGGGCCCCAGCCGCCGATTTCGGCAGTCCGGTCGTAGAGGGTCGCGTTGTAATTGGAGACCCTGTTGAGAATGTAGCCGTTCCCGTGGAACCCGGCATTGTCGAGGGTGCTCGTAATGCGGGTGGCCACTTCCTGAAGGCCCACCCGGGCCCATGCCCCGTTATAGGAATTAGAGTCCGGCGTTCCGGTGAGGGGGCCGATGCCCCAGCTCGATGCAGCAGCCTTGTTTGCGAACTGTGTCAGGGCAGGAGTGCCCGAATGTTCGAAGTCGAAAAGGAAATCGGGGGTCCGGGTCCGAAGGGTTTGGGAAGCTGCGGATGTCGAGCGCAGGTCCCTGATCTCCCCTGATGTAAGCCATGCACCACTTGGGATATTGAAGAGGCGGAAATTGTCGAGTTGCAGGTGGCTTTCCGGGGCAGCGCCGATGCCGAGGCGCAGTGAGCTTGAGGGGTCCACGGTTTGGCCGATGGTGAAAGGGGTTCCACCCGCGACCGTGGCCTTCCGGATTGCCTTCTCGGCCTTGATCCCATCTGCATAGAAGTTTACCACGGTGAAGTCCGTGCCGAAGATGGTCTTTGAAAAGACGTGGATGATGTAGTGGCGCCAGTCGCTTCCGCTGGTGGAGAAATCATGGGAAACCTCAACGCCCCGGAAGGTTGCGGTAATGCGTGGCTGGGGATCAGGGAGGTCGGTCAGGGTGACCGAAATCGAGTCGCCGTCTCCAGGTTGAAGAATGGTCACAGAGCCTGAGGGCGAACCGGGAGTCGCGGAGTAATCTGTGCCGGCGAGGAGAGCCTGCCCGGTGGTCAGGTTGGTCACCTCAATGTCCCCGGTCGAAGAAAAGCTGAAGGGGGTGCTGATTGTCGCGCTGCCTGAGGAAACAGCTGCGGTGACCGATCCGATATTGTTGCTGAGAGTCACCTTCAGGGCGCCGCCCGGAGTGTGGAAGATATCGGTTTCCCCGTCCTCGGCGCGAAGGTCACTGGCGTTGAGCCAGAAATCGACGGAAAAGGATCCGGAGCCGGGATTGAGGTTCTTGGATGGAGTGCCGGACTGCACCAAGCCCATGGACTTGCTGTCATCGAGGAGGAGTCCGCGTGAGCCGAGGACGAGGGCAGGGTCGGTAACCGGAATGGAGCGCTTGATCTCCGAGCGCACGACCCGCACGACGAGGTTTTCCCTGGTGTCATCCCCGGTTGCGATTTCGTCGGGGTTGGCGCGGCGACTGTAGAGAAGAACACAACGGCCTTCGCCGCGGGCGACAAAGGGTGCTCCACTGCTGTTGGAGTCCGCTTGGGCCCGGCTTGACCGGTCGTAGAAGGGCATTTCACGGAAGTGCCACTGGTCTGATGTAAATAGATCCAGCTTGGCAGGGGCCTGTCGGGCCGGGTTGGGGTCATGAAGGTAGCGATAATGGGCGTCCTCTCCGGCAGTGGTTGAGCTGCCGGGAAAGTCATCGCTTACGCTGGCGAGTGCTGTTGAAAGCACGTAGGCGCTTCCATTGGTTTCGCGCCGGGTCTGCTTGAGTGGGTCTCCGATTTCCTCTTCCCGTTCCGAGATCAGGGAAACGGTGTCGCTGGGGTAACCGGTTACGAACTCGATCCGGTAGGTAGTTCCGGGATTGTTCTCGTCCGGCCAGTCGAGCTGATAGGTTCCCGGGCGCACGGGGTAGAGGCGCTTGGCCAGCTGGTCCCAGCGCAGGGGAGATCCGGTGGGCGTGCCATCCGGACGTTGTCCTTTCGTGATGGCGGCCCCGGTATCCCCGGGGCCGAGTGCCCCAGCACGGAGGCTGGCTCCGTCACAGAGGTCGGGGACGAGTTGGCCGTTAGGATTGAGTGCGTCAAATCCCTGGCCGATGGGTATTTCCGCCCGGAAGACGGTGGGTCCGTAAATGAAGTTGATGGTGGTCGGTTGCGTGGCCGTGACTTCCCTGACGCGCGCTATCCGGCTGCGGGAGGGGGATGCGGTATCATCAAAGGACTCATCCTCGAAAATGGAGATGTCGGTCCCAAGTTCCTGCAGGTCTCCACTGGGGGCGTTGATAAAGTCCTCAAGGGTGAGGCAGCGGTCGGCGGTTCGGTGGAAGCTGCCGACTTTGACGCGGCGGCCGACATCCACCCAGGCGAGATTGGCGGTCTTGTTCGTAGACCAGATGGGTTCAATCTCTTGCCCGTTTTGGTCCTGGCCCAGGACCTTGACAAAGGATTGCTGGAGGAGGTTGGAGGCATCGGTCCCGTCCCCGGCCAGCGCGGAGAACGAGTAGCGGACCTGCATCTGCAGGTTCCACCTGATGACGGTCCAGTTGTTGATGGTGAGCTGGCTGGTCTGCATGCGGGTTCCCTGCCGGGCCTGGAGGTAGGTGGCCGGAATGAGTCTTATCTGTGATTCCGAGGAGGGAGCGGTGGCGAGTTGGTATGACTTTGTCTGGAATCGCACTCCCTCGATGTCGGAGGAGAGAAAGTCCGTGCCGATCACCCGGTCGATGGATGGGCTCACTGGTTCGTCGGCATCCCACCACGTTCTGCCGATAGCGGGATCGGGGTTGCCAGTTCCCCCGTTCAGGTTTTCTCCCGTGGAAGCCCTTGCATCAATGAACACCGCATACTCGAGCTTCCACTTCCAGACGATGGAGATATCCCTGTTGACCGTGTGCTGGAAAAAGGTGTTGGTTCCCTGCGTTACCACGGTGTCGATGGCGTAGCCTTCATTCTTGAGCCGGTAGACTGCGAGGGAGGGGTCGTCGTAACCGACGCCCGAGTCGCCCATGACCTTGAGGGGGCTGAAGTCCTTGTTGAGATAAATATACTCAGGGGCCTCGAAGTTCTGGAGGCTCCCCACCTCCACGGTTCGCTGTGCCTGCGGGACGGAAGGGTCGGGAAGGAAGCCCAGTTCGGCGGATCCAATCCTGACTTCGGGATTCCGCAGGGTTCCTCCACTGGCTGTTGCGGGAACGCCGGCCTGTCGGGAAGCGGAGATCGTGAAGCGCCGGGAATTGACGCGGTTCGCGACGGTGTAGGAGCCGTTGTAAGCTGGGGAACCTGCCTCCGAGATGACGATCTGGTCGCCGGCCTTGGCCCCATTCGGGGTGGACGTTTCCACCGTCAGGGTGTTCGTGTCCCAGGCGAGGGATTGAATTGCGACGGCGGGTTGCTCGTAGGTGCTGGTGATGTCGATCAGGGCGGGGCGGGTGAACTTGACGGAATAGGGCGTGTTGATCGGGGCCGCTTCCCGCAGGAATCCGAAGCGCTCCCGGATGCCTGTGCCGTCCGCGTTTTCGATTCCAATCAGCAGTCGGGACGAAACGCGGTTCTCGGGATGAGGAATGCTGTTGTAGATGAACTCGATCGTGTTGGAACCCTCGGTGAGCTTGACCTGGAAGGTATAGGCCCGGCTCCGGTTCTGGTAGAGAGGCATGTTCTGGTACTGGATGAGGAAGACCCTGTTTCCGGGTTCCCCCTCCGTCTGGTAATACACGTTTCCGCCGTAGTCCGCGCGGAGGTCGGTCCAGAACGGAGCGATAATATTCCTGGGCGCAGAACCACTGCCGATGTCGTGCGGAATGTAGCTTGTGGAGGAGCCTCCGAAGCGGAGAAGCCCATTTGAGTTGGCGAAGACCGTACTGTAGGTCTGGTCGTAGAACTGGAAGTTGAAACCGAGCGGGAGCTCGGTCGCCACGTCATCGCCGGAAAGTCCGGAAGCCCGTTGGCCCGTGTTTCGAATGTCCTGGAATCCCTGCGAAGTACCCTTGAAGAGCTGGTACCCAAAGGCATCAGCGTCGGGTGGGACTGTTGTGGCCGATCCAGCGAGGTTGATGTCGAAGGGGCCGGTGATATCGGGATCGTTGGTCGTGAACTGCAGGCGGGCGGAGGCCGCATCGGCTGAATTCGGCGAGAACCGAATGGTGAATTCCCTGCTGGCCCCCGGGGAGAGGACGAAGGATCCGGGCTCCGGACTGATTGAAAAGACGTCCTTGAACGTACCGGTGATGTTCCATTCGTCGACGGTGAGGTCCGCTAGCCCGGTGTTGGTCACCGTCAGGGTCTTGGTGCTGGCTGTTCCGACGAAGACCGTGGTCCCACCCGGGGTAAAGTCGACGGTTCCCACTCCATCCTGCAGGATAGTGTCGACCTCGACCTGAACCTGGGGTTCCTGGGCGGCAGATCTCAGTTGGACCGGGAACGGAGATTTCGATCCGTCATTGCTGCGGATCTGCAGGAGGCTGTTGGCGGAGCCGGAGCCGGCGGGCGTGAAGACAATATCAAAGGTGGCGCTCCCCGGGTTTCCTCCGCTGGCGGCAGGGATGCTGGAGGGGGCGTTCTGGATGCTGAATTCGGTGTTGTTGGACGAAATAATACTCTGAATCGTGAGCGCAGTGTTGCCCCCGTTCTCGATGGTGAAGGTCGAGGTTGAGGGAGTGCCGACTGAGGTTGCGGGGAGGTCGATATTGGGTGCGTCCGCGGGCCGGTAGGGGATGTATTGCCCGTCGGGATCCTTGACCGCGATGCTCGAGGATGTGCCGAGGCCCGTGAGGGAGATCTGGAAGGGGCTGGGTTTGCTGGGATCGTCGTGAGTGACCAGAAGATCGGCCTGACGAGTCCCCTGGGAGTCAGGCTGGAAGGCCACGGTGAAGGTCTGCTCATTGGCGGTTCCGATGGTGACAGGCAGGGCTGTGCCCCCGACGGTGAATTCCGCGGTGTTGCTGGACTGGATGTTGCTTATGGTGAGGGGTGTGCCGCCGGAGTTTGCAATTGTGAAGGTGCGGGTGGTGGTGCCATTGACGGCGGTTGCAGGAAGGCTGATGGTCGCGCCGGCCGGAAGCGCTGCGCCGCTGGGACCCTTCAGGGCAAAGTCGGGTTGAAGTCCGGTCGCCGAGAGGTTGACGGCGAATGTCCCCTCGTCCGGATCATTGCTCGTGATGGTCAGGGTGCCAGTTCTTGGCCCTCCCCCGCTCGGGCGGAAGGTCACGCTGAATTCCTGGAATGCGCTTGGGTTGACACTGCCAGGGATGTTGGCGACTTCGAATTCCGTGCTGCTCGAGGTGATGCCGGTGATTGAGAGCGGAGCGCCGGAGCTGCTGTTCTCGATGCGGAAGGTCTGCGGACTTCCGGCCGTA
The DNA here is from genome assembly GCA_002721695.1 of Roseibacillus sp. Classification (GTDB taxonomy): domain Bacteria; phylum Verrucomicrobiota; class Verrucomicrobiia; order Verrucomicrobiales; family Akkermansiaceae; genus Roseibacillus_B. The sequence goes on from PBLI01000020.1 coordinate 36,448, forward strand.
TTGACGGAGGTGCTTGGAAGCGTGACCGTGGGGCTCCCGTCTGCGCCGAGGGTTGTTCCCGCGGGGTTCTTGACGACGATGTCAGGCACCACCGCGGTGCCGGTCACGCTGATTCTGAAGGTGCCCTCCTCCGGATCGCTGCTGTTGATGGTGATGATGCCGCTCTTCGTGCCCCCGCTTGAGGGACTGAAGGTGACCAGAAACGTCTCGGAACCATTCCTGCCTCCTTCCGGGGGCGCGACGGTCTGCGGAACGGCGCTGACGATGAAGTCCCCGCTGCTGCTGGTGATGCTGGTGATGTTGAGGGGATTGTTTCCGGAGTTTTCAATGGTGAACTGGCGAGAACTCGTGGCATTGGCCGGAGTCTGCGGGAAGGAGTGGCTCGGGAAGCTCGCGGCGGTCGCACTGTGGGTCATGGTCGCCCCGTCGGGATCCTTGACTTCGATTTCCCCGGCCAGCCCGGTTGCCTGCAGGTTTATGCTGAAAGGTGACCGGGGAGAGTCGCCATGGGTGATCACCAGTTTGGTGCTACGGTTTCCACCCAAGACAGGAGTGAAAGTGATTGAAAACGTAGCTGAACCGAGGGCGGGAACCGAAGTTGGAATGTCAGTCACCGCGAATTCCGCACTGTTTCCTCCCGTGGTGGTGATGGAGGCTACGGAGAACGCCTCGGTGGAGGAGTTCCGGATAGTGAAGACCTGCTGACTAGTGGAGTTGGATATCCCGGAGGCCGGGAGCTGGCTTAAGGGAAAGGAGGCTGCGTCTGCTCCGTAGTCGAGGGTGGATCCAGTGGGATCCTCAACGGAGATCTTGGCCGAATTGTCGCCCCGGCCTGAGAGGTTGAAGCGTTCCCCCGTGCTGGGAATGATCAGGTAGTATCCATCGTGGTTTGTCTCGTTAGAGGGGGTGAAGCGNACCTGAACATTCGTGTAGTTGAAATTCCTTCCCGCCTGATCTGTGCCACTTAACCCCTGAGANGTGTTCGTGGCGCCAAAAATCCCGGTTGNGGCGGCGGAACTGAGGCTGTTATTGCTGTCGATTACGATTGCGAACGGNGCGCTGGTCAGCTGATCGTCAGGACTTCTGATTTGCCAGATGATACGGGTGAATTCGTTGCTGTAGTTCCTGATCCGGAAGGTCTTGGTGGTGGGTATACTGGTTGAGGTATTGGGAAACTGGTAGGACNCCGGGGTAGAAAAGTTTGCGCCNACATCCTGCCCCGGTCCCACAATGGCGTTCTGNGCATCGGCGTTCTGGAGGCCCGATGTGAACAGGAGAAACGGGAACCATCTAAGAGCTGCAGGGAGGAAGGAAGATCTGGGAAACTTCTTCATGAATGCTGTCGGTAAAAGGTGCTGATGAGAATTCGGGTAAGGGCTCATGGTCTACTGGGCCCCCTCGAGGGTGCCGACTGGCGAGGCTCGCTGGATCTTGATGCGCCCGGTCATGGTGACCCTGCTTTTTGTCAGGCCTGTGATGTCTTCCCGGTAGGTCCCTACGAGGCGGTCGGGAACTCCCTGCTGGGCGTCGAAGACAATGCTGAGTTCCCTGCTGATCAGAGGGCCCCTCGCATGTTTCTGGTGGAAGGCGTGGCGGAACGGGTTGGACCGGTGGAAGGAGTCGAGGGAGAGGCTTCCGGGAACAGTGGTCACCGACTTGCCCGCTCCGAGTCCGCCATTCANGCGNAGGGAGGAGTGGTAGGTTTCCTTGAGGGTAGGGGGGCGCAGGTTGCGGAAGAGGAGATAGGATTCAATGGCGGCCCGGGTTACCTNGCTGCGGTCCGTGTACTGGTCCTTCCCGTCGAGCCACTTGGTGACAGGGCTTTTCGATTCGGCGACGATGAAGTCAATCAGGTCGTCGTTGATCCCGTCCTGCTGGTTCGCATCCTGCTGCGCTGCCGCGCTGGTGTCCCGGGGCATCTCGAAGGCGACCGCTTCAAGGCGGATCCCGACCTGCTTATCGTCGCGCTGCTGGATTCCCTCAAAATAGGGCAGAAGCTTGTCGTCGACGACAAGCACGGGGCTGGAAGGAACGGATGGGTCCGCGGACCGGGTTTTCATGATGGTGACCCGGGAGAGAAGCCGGACAATCCCGGACTCGTCGGAGTGAAGGAGAATTCGAATCGGAGCAGGGGCGGCAGCCTGACGAACGGGGGCTCCGTCCTCGACCAGGGAGCTGACGCCGGTGACGCTCACCTCCCCGACCCACAATCCACGGACGCGGTCTTTTTCGGAAGCGGAGAGGGGCGTGTTTGGAGGCAGGATATCGCTCTGCGTTGCGGTGACGGGTAACCAGAAGAGGCTCTTGCCGCCCGATTGCAGGCGGTAGACATTGGTGCGGCCGATATTGCCTGTCGTCCAGTCCCGTTGGGCTCCGAGGGTCAGGACTCGCGTTGATTTCCCCGCGATGATTTCGTCGAGGTTGCTGGGAGAGGCCGTGGGGCCCGGGGCGGCATCGATCCGGTTGCCTAGAGAGTATTTCAGATTGGTGCTGTTCGGCTTTACAACGTGCAGGGAGAGGGTGCCAGGGGAGGGATCAGACTCGATGAGGTCGAGGGTGGGGGCTGCGGGCTGGGTGGGGCTGAGGTTCGTGAAGACGATTTCCTCGAGGTCGAGGTCGAGGGCATCCACCCCGGTTCCCACCTGCTCGGCATCGGATGCTCCCCCGAAGTTCAGTCTTCCAAGCGTGCTGCCCCGGAATTCGATCGAGACCGGGCCCATGTAGCGGGAGGGGCCGTTGGAGTAGATCCAGTAGGCCTCGTTTGAAGTCATCGAGGAATTCCCATTAATGAGAACCCAGTTTCCATCGGGATTGAGGCGGTAGATCCGGCTGGTCTGGTGGGTCGAGCTGACGGGCTCGAAAAACTCCGCGAAGGTCGGCAGGGCCGGGGAGGCCGGTGTGCCGGCCAGCCCGAACCCGACCAGATTGTAGCGATCCGCAATCCAGGCGGGGCGATGAAACCGGACCCGGCCGGTGACGGACATTGCCCCGGGAGCGGATGCGTGAATGAGGTATGGCTGGTTGCCCGTCACCATGCGCAGGTTGTCGTTGGTGACAGGGTTTGAGCGCGTCCACTGCTGCCAGAGGTCCCGTGCGAATGACTGGGGAAGTGCGCCCGGGGTCTGGGCGAAGAACTCGTTGGTTCCGGCGGAGGGGTTCGGGGTGATCACCTTCGTGACCTTGGGATCGGTGAACACATCGCCGGGCATCTTGATTTCTCCGGGCTTACTGCCGTGCGTCTCGGGATAGACGGGTTCGACTTCGAGCCAGATGGCATTCCAGCCAGCGTTGAAAGAGATGTTCTGGGTGGCCACGGCTGCGCTTGCCCGGGAACCGGGGAAGAGGAGGAGCACGCTGATGGCGACCGCAGCGAGCAGGGCAGAAATGTCAGTTGGCTTCATGGATTCGGGGAAAGCGAGTTGGGAATCAGGGGGTCTTGAAGGAGACGAGCAAGCGGTAGACGGTTGCTGGATGGGGATCCTGGTCGGTACCCGAGGTGTCGGTGGGTCGGGGTATCGAGGCAATCACCCGGACCGGGTTTACCCATGGGCGGGCGGCGTCGCCGGGCAGGGGGACGTACTGCTCGACGACCGAGGCGACCGCCACCCAGTCGTCTCCGTTCCTCTCCTGAATGGAGTAGACAAGATCGGTTGCCGCTTGGTCCCGGGTGTAGGTGATCACGGCGTTGGCGGGATTGACAGTGACTACCGGAAGGCCCTCGCAACTGGGGCTTCTTGGGGCAATGCCGTGGGCGTACTTGGTCAGGTTTACGATGCCGTCGTTGTTGGGATCCGCCTGCGCCCCAGCGATGACGGGATCGATTGCGTCATTCTGAAACTCATTGACCTGCCAGTTCTCAAAGGGAGTCAGGGGGCGGCTGACAAAGGATTGAATGTTCTGGTCAGTCGTTGTTCCCGCGGAGTTCCTCGCACGCGCGCGGAAATAGTAGGTCGTGTCTGGAACGAGGTCTTCCAGATCAAGGGTGATCTCCATTGGAGACGAGCCCTGGAGGCTTCCGGGGATCATGGTGACAACGGTTGTGGAGAGAATTTGCCGGAGAGTTCCTGAAGTGGGTTCGGAAGCGAGGAGGTTGCCCTCCCCATTGGGGATGATCGCCACTGGTGATTCGAGTTCGGGAGATCCTGCCGGTGCATTCGTGCTTCGGGGTTGTCCGGTGCCGGCGAGGGTGATGACGCTCCCATTGGAGGCGATTTCCCGGATGGCATGGTTGGAGGAGTCGGCGACGAGGATGTGTCCGCTCAGGGCCAGGCCAAGGCCACGGGGCAGGTTGAAGCGAGCGTTGGCACCTGACGCGTCGATGTAGCCCGGGGCGTCGGGCCGTCCAGCGAGGATGTTGACCGTGCCGCCGCGGTCGATCTGCTGAATCGCGTGTCGTCCAGCCTCGGTCACGTAGAGGGTGCCGCCGCTGTCGACCAGGATGTGCTGCGGTGCCTGAAGTGACCCGGGTTGCACGAGCGTTTCCACCATCCAAGCGCCCTGGGGATCCCGGGTGAGGGTCCGGATGCGGTTGTTCTGTGTGTCAGCGACGTGGAGGACGTCGTCCGTCTCGAGGGTGAGGCCCGAAGGGGTATTGAAACGGGCTGCGCCGGCGACACCATCGGTGAACATTGCTTCGCCCGTGCCCGCGATGGTGCTGACTTCCCCGGTTGGAGAAATCGAGCGAATGCGATGGTTGCCGGAGTCCGCGACGTAGAGAGTTCCGTCCGAGGCGACGGTCACAGCGGTGGGGGAGGAGAACTGGGCGAGCAGGGCGCTTCCCTCCCTGAAGCCCGGGGTGCCGGTTCCTGCAATGGTCCGGGTGGTGCCGTCAGAGTCGATGGCACGGATGGAATGGTTGCCCGTATCTGCGATGTAAATGATCCCTGCCGCGGACCGCGCGAGGCCCGTCGGTGAATCGAATTTCGCGTTCTGCCGGGGTCCTCCGTTGAATCCCGGAGTGGATCCTGCAAAGATGGTGATCCCGACGCCGGAGAGCTCGGGATCCCGGGAATATTCAATCCAGGCGGTGGTGCCGGTTCCCTCGGGGTTGACCAGGGCGCGCAGGGTGGCGCTGGTCAGGGTGCGGTTTGTGGGGAGGAGGTTGGTAACCGAAGGTGGGTCGAGCGCTATCCCGGTAACGGGAATGACAAAGGATGGGGTGGTGTCGTTGCTGTTGATGCGGAGGGTGCCGGGAAAGGTGCCGCTTGCTCCGGCATTGAGAGTAAGGGTGATGGTTGCAGATTCTCCACCCTGCAGGGTTCCCGCGCCGTTCGGCAGGGTGTCCGGGGTCTGCAGGGTGTAGCCGGAGGGTGCGGATATCGACGAGATGACCAGTTCGGACTGGCCGTTATTTGAAACGGTGAACGTGCGCGAAGCAGGTATGCCGACGGGAGTGCTGTCGAAGTCGACGGCATCGGGTTGTGCGTGTTCGAGGCGAAGTTGCGTCGAGTCGTCTACAAGGATAAGCTGAGGCGAGGTCAGGGTCGTAAAGCTGGCAATCGTACTGACCGTGCGGCCTCTTTCGTTCTCGGAAATGGTCCGGTAGAAATAGGGCGTGCCCGGGGAAAGTGCAGAAAGAGAGGTGGATGTTGGTTGGAAGGTGGTTGTGGTGCTCGCCAAGGGGGAGCCCGTGGCCGGGAAGAACTGGGCTGATCCGCGGAAGACAAGCCGCACCGTATTGTTGCCGGATTCTGCCAGATAGACCGTCCCAGCGTGCTGCGTGATCGCAGAGGGTTTGTGGAAGGTTGTCAGGCCGGGAGGGCTGAGGATGCCCGTTGAGTCCAGGTGGCCGGCTCGGCCGCTCCCGGCGACTGTTGTGACAGCTCCGGAGGGGGCGATTTTCCGTATCCGGTTGTTGCCCTCGTCCGCGATGAGGAGAACACCCGCCTGATCCATGGTGAGGTCCGAAGGGTGATCAAACTTTGCGTTTTGTCCCTCGGTGCTGTCGAGAAATCCGGCGACACCGGCGCCCGCTATGGTGGTCACGTCGCCTCCGGGGGTGACTCTGCGGACCTGGTGGTTGCCACGATCTGCTACGTAGAGGGCTCCGTCCGGCCCTGCTGCGAGGCCTGTGGGGGAATTGAATGCGGCGAGGTCTGCCCGGCCATCGGTTGAGCCAGGACTGCCCGAGCCGGCGAGCGTATGAAGGCTCGGGGAGGCGCCCAGCTCGATGACCCGGATTCGATGGTTTCCACGGTCAGCTACGTAGATTTTCGTTCCGTCCCCGTTTACGGCGAGTCCGGTGGGATAAAGCAGTTTTCCCTGTAGTGCATCCTCGTGGTCCAGGTAGCCGGCCACGCCGGAGCCGGCGATGGTGGTCACAGCTCCCGTTGCGATTTCGATCTTTCGCACGCGGTGGTTCCTGGTGTCAGCGACGAAGAGGTTTCCATTCGTATCGGCAGCAATGCCCGCCGGATGGTCAAACTGTGCAGCTTGGTTGCCATTGCTGTCGGCGAAACCGGCCCCTCCTGAGCCGGCAAGGATCGAAGGGGCGCTGTTGTTTGCGTCGATCAGCCAGATGCGGTGCTGGCTCTGGTCTGCGATGTATCGGTTCCCCGCGTTGTCGATGGCTATGCCCCTCGGGGTGCCGCGGACACCAGGCAGGGTATCGACCTGGAGGGGTGGAAGCAGTCCGGGATCCGTGGAAACTTCGAAGCGGGTGTCGGTCTCGCTGCCGCGGGGGTTGATCTCACTTCGGACCGTTGCCTCCGAGTCCGTAATTCCAGTTGCCTCGAGAGTTCTCTCTTCCGGGAAATCGACCAGACGGAATGAGATTACCGGGTGGGTTGTTGCAATCGGATCGAAGTTCGTATCGACCCAGCGGACGAAATAATCGAGGTAGGAATTGATTCCGAGAAGGCCGGCGTCGAGGGACGCGCTGACGGTTGTTCCCACATGGGTGGCGGGAACGGATACATTCCGCAGGATGATTCGGCGGAGGGAATTGTTGCGGCTGTCGGCAACAATCAGGTTCCCGGTGGTGTCCAGAGCGAGAGCAGTCGGGTGGTGGAAGGTTGCCTGGGGCTCCAGTCCGTTCGTGAATCCGGGTTGACCGGTGCCAGTGACGGTGGAGAGCGTCCATGTGCCGCCCGTCCGGGTCAGCTTACGGACGGCATGATTGCGCTTGTCCGTAAAATAGATGGTGTCGTCGTTGACCATCAGCAGCCCGGTCGGGCAGTCCAGGCGGTTGGATGTCGGGGGGCCTTGCACACCATCTCCAGCGACCGTGGAGACGTTCGTCGATGAGTCGATCCTGCGAATCTTGTGCTTCTCGCCATCGGCCACATAGAGATTGCCCTGTGTATCAAGGACGATGCTGAGCGGTGAGTCGAAGGTGGCCACCGCGGCATTGCCATCCGTGGCTCCGGCAGCCCCTGTGCCAGCAAGGGTGGAAACCCTCCCATCGGGGGTGATCTTCCGGATGCGGTGATTGCCGGTATCTGCCACGAAGACATTTCCCGAGGGATCAACCGTCAGTCCCTGAGGACGGTTGAAGCGGGAGGATCGCCCCTCTCCGTCCACGTAACCTGGGCTTCCGTCTCCCGCAAGGGTGGTCACGGTCCAGCTTCCTCCGGGAGCTCCGGTCAGCTTGCGGATTGCATGGTTGAAGGTATCAGCAACGTAGAGGTTGCCCCCGCTGTCGCGGGCTATCCCGGTGGGGAGTTGGAAGCGCGCGAGAGAGCCGTCCCCGTCGCGAAAGCCGTATCCGGTGAGTCCCGTCGTTCCTGCGATCGTGGTGACCTGGTCATCGATGCCGATCATGCGGATCTGGTTGTTGGCAGTGTCTGTCACGAACAGGTTCCCGCTGGAATCCGACACGATGCCGGACGGATTGGAAAACCGGGCCGAGCCGCGGGTTCCGTTGGCAGAACCGGCAGTTGCGGCCCCCGCATGGGTTTCGATGGTGGCCAGAAAGTCCGGGTCCGTGGAAATTTCCGCCCGGATCTCACCGGCCGGCGTGTTGGTGAGTATGCCAGTGACCTCCACGCCAGTTGCGGTGAAATCGGCACGAGTGCCAACGGCGGAGACCTCGAATCGAAAGGGAGAGTCGTCGGAATCGTCGTGGACGATTTCGACAATGGTCGTTCGGGTGCCAATCGCCGCAGGAGAGAACGTCAGGGTGAATGTTGCGGACCCTGGTTCAGAGCCCGAGGCGGCAGTGACGGTGCCCGGTATGTTTGAGACGGCAAATTCCGAGATGTTGCTGGCGCTGATGCGGCTGATGGCAAGGGCCTCGTCCCCTGTGTTCTCGATCGTGAAGACATGAAGAGAAGGCGTATCGAGGTTGGTGTTTCCGAGATTGACGACGGGAGGATTTGCGGGGGTGGCGGGAAGGGTGGTTCCTGACGGCGATTTTACCACGATCTGCGGACTACGGGCCGCTCCGAGCAGGCTGACGAGGAAGGGCGACGCATCCGAATCATCATGCGCAATCTCAAGGGTCGCCGTTCTTTGTCCGCTTGCACCGGGAGTAAACGTGATGGTGAAGGTGCGGGAATGCGTGGTTTCGCCGGACGCTGCCGCGATCGTTGCCGGAGCCGTGATGCCTCCGACGACGAATTCAGAGCTGTGCTGGCCGGTGGTGGTTATTGAGTTGAGGGTGAGGGCTCGGTCCCCTCCGTTTTCGATAGTGAAGGTGAATGCCTGGGATGAAATGACGTTGCCGAGGTGTACCTCGGGAGGAGTTCCGGCATCCGGGGCAAGAATATTGCTGCCCGGGTCCCTGACTACGATGCGGGGACCGCTGGCGGTAGCTGAGAGCGGCACGAGGAAAGGGGGCTTGCTGCTGTCATCGTGGAGAATCTCCAGTGTCGTGGTTCGCAGTCCGGTTGCGGAAGGAGTGAAGTTGACGCTGAAAAGCGCCGACCCGTTGATGCCCGTGGTCCTGGCTGCGATGGTGGCTGGAATTTCAGTAACCGTGAAGTCGCTGCCCGCGGTGGTCGTGATTCCGGTAATGGTCAGAGGATGGTCTCCCGTGTTCTCAACCAGAAACCGGCTTGTAGCAGAGGAACCAACTGTTGTTCCAGAGAGTGTGACAAGGGAAGACGTGCCTCCGACGAGTGCTGTCCCTGAGGGAGTGAACACGGAGATCCGGGGAGCAATGCCGGCAGCTTGGACCCTGTAGCGCAGCTCGTTGGCCGGGTCGTTGTCCCGACTCACGGTAAGAAAAGCCTCATGCAGTCCGGTCGCGGGGGGAGAGAAGTTGATAACGATATCCTTTGCGCCGTCTTCTCCCTGAAAAGCTCCTCCGACAGTCACCTGGCGGGAGAATTCGGAGATGGTGAATACCGGAGAGGCCGCTCCATTGCTGGTAGTGAGACTGATGGTAAGCTGCGCAGCGGATGCATTCTGGTTCAAGATCCTCAGGACACCCGAGCCATTGGCATTTGTCCTGACCGGAGGGAGCGTGAAGACGGGTGGTGAGCCCCCATCAGCAGAGACGGGAGCGACGGGTGTCAGGGTCAACCCGGTGGCCCCGGTTTCAGTCCCGGTAGCCAGAAGCGCTCCGAGCCAGATCGCAACCAGTCGCATAAGGAGTTGTCGTTTCATGAAGATTCCGAGGTGAAATTGAATAGGAGGCATGGGTTCTCAGGCTTACCGGTTCCCTGCGCGGCCATAGAGAGCTGTTTTCCTGAGTTTGATCTGATGGTTTTTTTTCGGATCGTATTGAAATTCCCTGATCAGGATTTCCTGCATGGCCTTGAGCTCGGGATGCACAGCCTCAGCGTCAGACGATTCCGCGGATGGCCCGGGGGGAGCGGCGTCGGTGTCAGGTGGGGTTGGTTCTTTACCGGGTTGGGCGGGTGGGGCCCCATCCGGGGAAGTGGCCTTGTCCTGCGTGGTCCTGTTGACACTCAGCAGGAGATAGTCGTCCCGCATTTTCTGGAAGCGTTCGTACGATGCAGCGTCATCAAACTCGTGAACCAGCTGGGTGGCGGGGGTTCCGTCTGCGCCAGTCGAGAGGAGCAGGAGAGAGGCGGAATGGGGAACGAGGCGATAATTGTATTGCAGGGAATAGCCGTAGTTTGCAGCCATGTACTGGAGGTTGCTTGCGAGGGTCTGGCGGGCCTTGAGGATTTCTCCGGCGATCAGCTCCCGTTGCTGCAGGGAGGAGGCCGGCAGGCGGTCATACTGGGCGGAGAGGCCGAGAAGGCGCTGTCGCTGGGCCCCCACAACCTGAAGGCTGGATGTCAGGGCCCGGTTGGGCTCCTCTCCCTCGATGACTGCTACGAGTTGATAATTCCCGGCAGGATCCTGAAGCTGGGCCGGAACATTCTTGGCCGTGGCCAGTTCGGATGGGCTCAGGCCCTTGCTCTGAGGTGCCGCGGGGGGAGGAGTTGTATCCGGCGCAGCAGGCAGCCCCGGGGCTTCATTCGCACTGGCTGAGGTCGGCCCCTTCCCCTGGTTCCCGAGAAGATAACCGACCCGAACGGCCCCCAGAATCGCAACCAGAGCAATCATCCCAACCAAGGCAACGGTCCGTGTGTTTTTTTTATGATGGTTCATTTGTCGCGGAGAAGAGTTCTACGGGCTGCTGCAAGCAGGAATGGGATCCTAGAATCCGGCCATGAAGCGAAGGTTGAAACTGTGCAGGAGGTCCGCATTGCTCCGTGCTTCACCCCGGTAGGAAAGGCCGATTCGATAGCGCTCGTTGAAGTCGTAGTAGGAGCCGATATCGAAGACGAAGGCGTCTGAGCCCATCCCCGGGGCGGTGACTTGGAATGGCGAGGCAGAGGCGGCGAATGCGGCCTCCACGTCACGATGAGCCTCCGCGAAATCTTGCTGCCAGCGGAGTTCGGCGTGGAACCCGAGTGGCGATCCAAAGTCCTGGTAGTTTGCTGCAATCCCGATGTCCAGGAGAGTTGCGCTCTGGTCCTGTTTGCCAACGCTCAGTGCGCCGGCTCCACCGGATTCGCTGAATCCGTCTGTCTTGGCAGAGATGTGGCGGATGCCCAGGATTGGGGTAATCCTGAGGCTTTCCTCATAAAGCAGGTCATACTCGGCCCGCAGGCCGAGTTCGAAGGCGTTGGCGTCGAATTCAGGAACCTTGTAACGCCCTGCGATGCTCCGGCGCTGTCCGTTAAACTGGTAGTCTGCGTGAGTCGCGGTGCCGAGTATGCGGAGGGGTGAATCCACCCCGAGGGGTGAGTAATCAAGGGCAACTCCGAGCAGAACACCATGAACGTCAAGTCCCAGAGTAGAGGATCGAACCTTTCCCGCGTCTGCTGCGATGAATGATGAGAAGGCGAGGTCTTCGTTGGGTTGCCAGCGGCCTCCGACGTAGGCTCCGTCGCTCTGTAGTCGATAGTCATTTCCTGACCGTGAAGAAGAGGAGCCCACATCGAGGTGACTGTATCCTGCGAACGGTTCGAGGCCCGGATCTTCCCTGATGATTGGCATGCCTCCGCTCTTCCCATGCGTCAGGATGACGCCGCCACCCTCCATCCGGGGGCGGTAGCGCAGGGCGTTTTCGGCGTAGCTCCGGGTTGCCGTGATGGCATAGTCGACTGCCCCGGCAAAGGCCTCGGGAGACAGTGTATCCAGAGCATTGTAGAGGGCGGCCTTGTTGCCCGGTTCTCCCGTTTCGTAGAGGGCGTTCAGGAGAGTGCCCGTTCCGCCATCCTGGCTGTTGAAGTTGCCAACGATCAAATCATTGCCCGTTGCGCCGTTCAGGACAGCGGTAAGGATGTCGGCCTGAGCGGGGGAAATATTGACATAGTCGGCAACCGTCTGTCCCGCCAGCAGGCCGAGGGAGACGAGATCCCCCGTTCCGCGGTCAAAAAGGAGCTGGGACTGGAAAGTGCGACCAAGAGAGCCCGGATTGTTGATGTCGGAGATCTCTCCCCAGCCCCCGTTAATGACGCCCGGGGTATCAATGATGTTCCAGCGTTCGCCGCACAACACCGCTCCGGATCCGTTGAGCAGTCCGCCGAACTCCTCGAGTGCAAGTCTGCTTTCCGGGTTGAGGGTAACACTGCCGGTGACCCGAAGGGTGTCACTGGCCGGAGCCTGGTCCAGTTGGGCGCGGTAGATGCCGTTCTCCACATGATTTCCGGCGATGGTCAGAACCCCGATTTCATTGCCCGGCCTGATGGTGTTCTCATTGCGGAACGTGGTTCCATTCCTGCCGCCGGGAAGGATGGTGCCTTCTCCCGTGAGCGTGTCGTAAGTGAAGTCGCCATTGACATTCCAGCTGGCATTTTCGGCCACCGTAATGAGGCCCCCGGGATTCTGGACCGCGCCGTTGGTGACCAGGGTGCCGCTCGTCAGGTTGATCCTGTCAGCAGCGGTGTTTCCGTTCAGGGTCACCATGCCGGGGCCTGAATTGAGGGTGCCGGTTCCAAGGTCGGCTCCTGCGGCAGTAGTCGCCCCGTTGCTCAGGTTGTAGGTTTCGGCAACCAGCAGTCCGTTTCCATCGACGAGTCCTCCATCAGCATTCAAGATGGCAACCGTCTCGACTCCCGCGAGGGTGAGTGTTCCTGAGTTGTTGATGACGGCTGCATCATGAATGCGTTCGTCGGAGCCGTTGGCAAGGGTGGCTCCTGAGGCGATGTTCAGATCGGAAACCCTGGTAAGGCTTCCGTTCAATCTGAGGATGCCGGTATGTATGTTGGCGGTTTCCACTGCGGCATCGCCGTTAAGGACGACAGAGCCATCCGAGTTCAGGATTCCTGTCCCGAGGTGTGCCGAGGTTTCAGTGACTGCACCATCCGTGAGATTGTAGGTCTCCGCGGTCAGTGTGCCGGTCCCGTTCAGGAGACCTCCAGAGTTCAAGGTCTCGATGGTCTCGTCTCCGTTCAGGGTCAGGGTGCCCCCGGTCACGATGTTGGCGGTGGCAGCATCATGAATACGTTCCGCCCCTCCGTTGACGAGGGTCCCGCCATTGTCGATATTCAGGGTTGTGACGGCCGTCAGTTGGCCGTTGAGCGTGAGGGTGCCGCTGTTGATGTTGGCGATCTCTGCTGCGGCGTTGCCGTTGAGGATCACCGTGCCGTAGGAATTGAGGGTCCCGCCTCCAAGGTTGGCGAGGGATTCGGTCACAGCACCATCCGTGAGGTCATAGGTTTCAGCCGTGACTGTGCCGGCGCCATCCAGAAGACCTCCCGAATTGAGCGCCCCAACGGTTTCGTCGCCATTGAGAGTCCAGCTTCCGCCGGTTGTTATATTAACGCTGGCGGTATCGTTGATGCGGTTTGGCGAGCCACTGACAAGAGAGCCCCCGTCTGCTATGTTGAGATCTTCGACGTTGGTCAGGCGACCATTCAGCTGCAGGGTTCCGCTGTTCACGTTTGCGGTCTCCACGGCGGCGTCTCCTCCAAGCGTTACAGAGCCGGGACCACTGCTCAGGATCCCGCTGCCGAGATTCGCGCCAACCGCGGTGGTTGCTCCGTTGCTGAGGTTGTATTCACCGGCAGTCAGAGTACCGCTGCCGTTCAGGGAGCCACTGGAATTGAAAACCCCGATCGTTTCATCCCCGCCGAGGGTCCAGGTGCCCCCGTTCTCCATATTGAGGGTGGAGGAGTCTCCGTTGATGCGATGGGAGCTGCCGCTTACAAGAGTCGCGCCGGCGCGGATGTCGATCGTGCCGTCTGGATTGGTCAGGAGACCATCCAGGAAAAGGGTGCCACTTTGAATGTCGAGGGTTCCAACGTTGACAGTTCCGTTTTGAGGTCCCGGATTCGTGTCCCCGGCCGTGCCGCTGATCAGGACGTTTCCGTTACTGGTCAGCTGAGGGGCTCCTCCGGTCACGTTCTCGAGATTGGTCCCCCGGAGGGAGACATGGCCATCCATCAGGTTGATGGGGCTTTCGGTAATGACGAGTGTGCCGGAGGTTGCTGCCGGAGACAGGCCGAGGGTTCCGTTGGAGTTGAAGGATCTGACGGTTTCCGTGCCGTTCAGATTAAGGGTTCCGTTGCGCAGAAGATTGATTGTGGCGGGGTCGTTGACCCGCTCATCGCCACCAAGATTTACCGTGGCTCCGGAGGATATGGTAAGATCTGTGACGTCCGTGAGCTCGCCGTTGAGGTTGAAGGTTCCGCTTCTTACGTTGACGTCCTCCGCAGCGGAATCGCCGTTCATTGTGACGCCAGCACTCCCGTCGCTGTTCAGGACCCCACTGCCGAGGTTTGCCCCAGTCGCGATAGTGGCGCCATTCGCAAGGTTGTAGGTTTCCGCGAGCAGGAGGCCGTTCCCGTTGAGGGTTGAGCCGATGCCGTTGATGTTGAATGTGGTAATGGTCTCCGTGCCGCTCAGGGTAAGGATTCCATTGATGTTTGCGGTGGCATTGTCCCCGATACGCTCATCAAAACCGAGGGCGAGGGTTGCTCCGGATTCGACATTCACAGTGAGTTCCGGTTCGTGAATCAGTGACCCATGGAGCGTCATGGTGCCGCTTCGGACATTGACGGTTCCGGCGAAGGAATCCCCTCCGAGAAGGACCGCGCCATCACTGTTCAGGACTCCATGTCCGAGATCAGCGCCTTCCTCGGTGATCGCTCCGTCCGTGAGGTTGTAGGTCTCAGCGTTTATGAGGCCCGGGCCCCGGAGGACACCGCCGGATTGCAGGGTCGTGACCCGTTCGGTTCCGTTGAGGTTCAGGATGCCGCTGGGACTTGCTCCATCGGTGGTAAGAATCGTGAGGGTCGCGCTGTCTGCGATGCGTTCGAAGGAGCCGAGGGTGAGTTCGCCCCCGGCAGCAATGGTGACATTTCCATCAGCGGACCCGGTGAGAGTGGTGGTGCTCCCGTTAAGGACGGTAAGTTCTCCGGTGAAGGTGTTGTCGCCGCCAAGGATGATATCCCCGGGGCCGGTTGAAACCGTGCCTCCCTCTCCGTTGATACGCCCTTGGAAGTCAACGCCTCCCAGAACAAGGAGGTCGTTGCCGCTCAGGTTAATGGCCCCGGTTTCAGAGCCAAAGAGATTGGTGATGGTGTCGTTGCCGCCTAGGTTGAGGGTGCCGTCATTGGTCAGGGTGGCTCCGTTACTGAGGAGGTCGGCCGCGGTGGTGGTCAGGGTGGCCCCGTTGGCCACGTTGATGACGTTGGTGGCCAGTGCGCCGGAGAGGGTGAGGGTGCCCTGCTCGATATTGGCCTCCCCGGTGAAGTCGCTGCCATTGGCGAGGGTGAGGGCGGCCTCGCCGCGCTTGGTCAGGCCGCCTGCGCCGGTGAGGTTGCCACTGAAGCTCCGGTCGCTGGACTGGTTGACGGTCAGGTCATGCCCGTTGTTTGCGATCGTGCCGCTTCCGCTCAGGTCCCCGATCGTCTCAGCCCCGCCGAGGGAGACGGTGCCGTCAGCAGTGAGGGCCACGCCGTCATTGAGGCGCTCAGCCTCGCCGGTGGTGAGATTGGCACCGTCCTGGACGTCGATGCTGGAAGCTGCCACGGATCCATTGGCGGCGAGGGTTCCGTTCTCCACGGTGACTGAGGCGGCATTGTTGGTGAGTGCGCCATCGAGAGTCAGGGTCCCGCCGGCCACGGTGACCCGATCTGCATCCGTATTACCACGGAGAAGGGTTTCTCCATTTGAGTCGATATCACCCGTTCCGAGGTTGGCGTTCACGGTGGCGTCAGCGAGGAGATAAGCGAGGGCGGTGACCGTGCCTTCCCCGTTGACGGTTCCGTCCAAGACATCAAAGAGTTCTACAGTTTCTGTCCCATTCGTATTGAGGATTCCCGAAACGAGCAGCAGTGAACGGTCTGCAATGCGCTCGGACGATCCGAGGGTGAGTTCCCCCGCAGGAGCTACGAAAACGGAGGAGGTGTCTACCGATCCGGTGAGGGTGGTGGTGCTGCCGTTGAGAACGAACAGGTCGCCGGTGAAGGTGTTCTCGCCGCCGAGGATGAGGTCGCCCGGTCCGGTGGAGACACTTCCGGTGCCGTTGATGCGGCCCTGGTAGTCGACTCCGCCGGTGAGCAGCAGGTCGTTGGCTCCGATGTTGACGGCCCCGGTGTCGGAACCGAGCAGGTTGGAGATGGTGTCGTTGCCACCGAGGTTAATCGTTCCGTCATTGGTGAGGGTGGCTCCGTCACTGAGAAGATCGGCCGCGGTGGTGGTCAGGGTGGCCCCGTTGGCGACGTTGATGGCATTGGTGGCCAGTGCGCCGGAGAGGGTGAGGGTGCCCTGCTCGATATTGGCCTCCCCGGTGAAGTCGCTGCCATTGGCGAGGGTGAGGGCGGCCTCGCCGCGCTTGGTCAGNCCGCCTGCNCCNGTGAGGTTGCCGCTNAAGCTCCGGTCGCTGGACTGGTTGACGGTCAGGNCGTGCCCGTTGTTTGTAATCGTGCCGCTTCCGCTNAGGTCNCCGATCGTNTCNNNNCCGCCAAGGGAGACGGTGCCGTCCACTTCCACCGGTGATGTATCACTGATGCGTTGCGCGTTGAGGGTGCGGAGGGTAGCCCCATTGGCGATCGAAATGGAACCGCTTCCGGTGTAGTAGTTGTTTCCGAAGAGACTGAGCGTTCCCGAGGTGACCTCAAGGTTGCCGGCCCCGTAGATGTTGCCTCCGAGGCCGAGCGAGCCTTGAGTATGTAGCGTGCCTCCGGCGGTAAGATTGATGTCATTCAGGAGTTGAGCTCCTGGGCCGGCATCTGCGCCGAGAAGGTGATTGTCATTGCTCACCGTAATCACCGAGCCCCCGAACGCACGGTTGTTGCTGCCGTTGAGGCCTGGCCGGACAGGNCCGCCTTCGAGGTAGGTGATCCCGCTGTGCTGGTTGTTTCCGCCAAGGATCACGGTTCCCGAGGTGGCGCCGGTATTCGCGGGGCGTCCAAGCCGGATATCCCGGATCGACGAACCAATCACCGAATTGATGTGAACGGTTCCATTGTCATCAGCCCCCGTATTGAGGGCGAGGTTCATTTCCGGATTGCTGCTGAAGCGGGCAGCGTGATCATCAAGGCCTCCGGTCAGGTTGAGTTGGCCGTCTCNCGCCCCAATCTGCACGGCTTTCTGACCAGCCCCGGGGCGATTGATGTCATGTTCGACGAGAAGGAGGTTGGTGAGGGTGTTTGTCGACGAGTTGTTTGTCAGGCTCGCATTGTTGAAAAAGATGACCCGCTCGCCGCTGGTGATGCCCCCTTGCAGGGCGAGGGTCGCCTCGCCCGAGACCATTGTCTCGGAGCCGGGCGTTGTCGTTGAGCCGAGGGCTGTGTCATTGGCGATCGTGAGGTTCCCCCGCTCGACATGGGTAAGGCCCTCGAAAGTGCTGGGGCCGGAGAGAAGCTGGGTGCTGGTTTCGTCCTTCACGAGGGTCCCGAGGCCGCTGATACTGCCGGCAAAGTCGGCGGCAGGGGTGCCGTCAGGGTTAGCCGCCGAACCAAAGCCCATCCTCAGCGAGTTTCCACCCAGGAGGATGCGGGAAGTTGCCGCTCCGGACAGCGACGCCACGGATTGGCCGCTNCCTGAAAGGTCAAGGATGGATCCGCCCGTTCCACCGGAATCGAGGGCGAGGGCGGTGCGACCATTCAGCGTTGGAAGAGCATTGGCAACATTCGTGTTGAGGCGGGTGCCCCCGATGATGGAGGTCGGCCCGAGATAGGAATTTGGTGCGTTCAGGTTAACGGTTCCTCCGCCGGAGAAGATCATGTCATCGTCGAATCCAGTGGTGTCGCCNGTGATGGNGNCGTTGACGTTGACGGTTCCGAGCGCATCGATGGTGAGNGTGAGATTGCTCTTGTCGATNGCNCCCCCCAGTCCGAACTCCGTGCCGCTTGCGCCACGGATGATGGCATCGCCAGAAAGCNAAATGGGGCCGTCAAAGGAAGCAGAGGANCCCTCGCCGAGGAGCGCGCCCTCTCCCGCTTGCCATCCACTCCCCTCGAGGGNGAGGGCTTCGCCGGCGATAGTAACACCGGCTACGACGAGAGAGGCTCCATCCGCCACGCTGCTACCGCTGAGTGTCGATCCGAGACCGGATGGATTGGCGATGCGCAGCACTCCCGCCAGAATGGTGGTCGATCCCTCGTAGGTGTTCGGCCCGGAGAGTTCCTGGAGGCTGGCCCCATCCTTGGTGATGCCCCCCGGGCCTCTGATGACACCCTCAAATTCTCCAGGGGGATCTCCCGGGGTATTGGTGCCAGTTCCGTTTCCGATGATGAGGCCGTCAGCTCCGAGAAGAATTTCGGAGGAGGCGACGCTTGTGAGCGAAGAGACGGCCTGGCTGACTGCGGAGAGGTCCAGACGAGAGCCACCCGTGCCGGCGGTATCCATCAGGAGCCGCGTTCTTCCATTGGCGGTCGGCAGAACGTTGGCTGCTCCCGCCGCGACTTCCGTGCCATTCGTGATGGTGGTGGTCCCCTGGTAGGTATTGGCAGCGTTGAGTAACACCGAGCCTCCCCCGGAGAGAACGAGGGACCCGTTCCCTGCAATGCTGCCATTATGCAGGATGGCTCCCCCCGGAAGAGCGTTCAGGGTCAGCTGATCCCCGGTCGCCCCGAGGTCCGAGGTGCCCCGGAGGGTCAGGACCCCGGCAGACCCGATGGTTGCGTTTCCGTTGTTGGTCACGTTTCCATTGAGGATGGGGCTCAATCCATTGTTGACATGAATGGCGCCGTAGCTCGCAGGGTTCCCCGGGCCTGAGAGAGCGATCGGCTCGTTTCCGACCTCGATGTTTCCGAGCGCCAGCGTGGATCCAGACTCTACGGTGGTGCCTTCGGCGGTGGAGCCAAGGGCATTATCTGATTCAAGCCCAAGCCATGCATTCCCCGTGACGGTCGTAGTTCCCGTGTAGATGTTTTCGGCGCGAAGAATTACCCTGCCCGGGAGGGAGGCCCCCACCTGCAAACCACCGGATCCGGCAATCTGGGAATCGAAGGTGCCAGTTATGCCGGGGGAGACATCGATACGGGCCGGACCAACGAGAGTGAGGGGTGCTCCGTCGATGGTTGTGGGGCTCAGCATCGTTATGGAAGAGGCTTCCACTCCAGGGGTGCCGACAATCACGATACCAGTACCAAAATCAAAGAGGGCGTTATTGCCGTTTGTCCAAGGCTCGCCAATGCCGTCAGACGGGGGAGTGTCCCAGTTCAACGAGGCGGGATCAGTGTCCCAGTCTACAGACCCGGGGATCCAAACCTGGGTTGCTCCCTGCACGGTCGTGAATGGAAGAACAGAAGTGAGGATGAGCGCACAGATTCTGCACCAGAGGGGAGAACTGCAGTCCCGTGGGGGCGATCCTGAGGGTGCCTTCTTTCGAGGATTCATGATGATGGCATGCCGACCCGGTCCTCTCACGCGCAAGCTGAGTAAACGCACGAAAGGGCTGGCCGACTACTGTCATCGATTCTTCGCGGGCACGGATCGGTCAAGGTGATACCTGTTGGTTCAGCGGCCTTAACCGATCTCTTTTGTGCGCGGAGGTCATTTTAGGGACCGTTGTGAAGAACTCCTCCCTGTGAGTATGTAGATAAGTCAGCGTCGTCACGGAACGATGTGCTGAATGTCAGTCTCTTCGTAAGCGGGATAATTTGTGAACAGTTCTCACGGCCCTCTTTATTCAAACGGGGTGCGAAAAATGTGTTGCAAATAAAAGTTCACGATAAATCTGAGGGCTGACCCGCAAGTGCTTGTCAGGAGTTGAAGTTCTACTCCTGAAGAGGGGGTTGATGATGGTTAACGGGCACAAGGTGCTGGGCGGGGTCCTGTTCCTGCTCCCAAGGCGTGGGAAACGATCTGGGAAATGTCCTGCGAATAAGGGTTTTCGCAGCCCGGCCATTGGATGTGGAGAGTAGTGGTGAGGTGCCGGGGGTGACAGGCCTCAGGCCGGGTGGATCTTCGGAGTGCCAGCTTCAACAGTGAATCTCGCCCGAGAGGTTGTCTTGCCGCCGGGCTTGAGCACGTCGTCGATCACCCTGTAGTCCGCAGTGCAGGTCTTCGGCGTGACGTCACAGATGATGTAGCCGCGCTCGCGGTTGAAGAACCTCGTGCATGGATTCCGGGCGAGGTATTCATCGAGGCCCTTGGTACTTGATGTTCCGTTGCCGCCACTGGCAAGGGAGGAGGCGACAAACTCGGTGGCCACGACATCCTGTTCGGGTTTAAAGTCATCGACCCGGAGTTCATTGGCCCAGCTGGAATGAATATCCCCCGTCAGGACTACTGGGTTGCTGATCCTACGGCCTTGGAGATGCTTCAGGAGGAGTTGTCGTTCGTGCGCGTAACCAGGCCATTGATCCATTGAATAGATGGCAGGTGAATCAGGTCTGGCGCGATCGGCAAGGGCCATCATCACCTGTTGGGCAAGGATGTTCCAGGTACCCGAGGAGGAAGAAAGCGAGTCGAAGAGCCACTTGCGCTGCTCCAGGCCGAGCAGCGTATTGCGGGGGTCGAGGGCAGCGGCATTCAGAGGGCTCTTGCGGTCGCCGTTTGGCTGATCAGTGCGGTACTGACGGGTGTCTAGGACGAAGAATTCCGCAAGGCGGCCGAAGCGTCCCCTGCGGTAGAGCGACATATGCGGACCGGTGGGAAGAGAGGAGGTGCGCAGCGGCATCATCTCGTAGTAGGCCTGGTAGGCATTGGCCCTCCGCATGAGAAACTCGGCCGGTTTGACATGTCTCTGTTCTGAAATGTCGTTGGCACAGTTGTTGTCGAACTCGTGATCGTCCCAGGTGACAAACCAAGGGCAGGCCGCGTGCATGTTCTGCAGGTCCTTGTCGCCGCGATACTGGGCGTAGCGCGAACGGTATTGATCTAGTGTTTCGATCTCCGGTCCATGGTGCTTCCGGACGCGGCCGTTCTGGCCCGAGTACTCGTAAATATAATCGCCGAGGTGGAAGACGAGGTCGGGAGAGTCAACCGCCATCTGCCGGTAGGCGGTGAAGAGGCCCTGCTCGAAGTTCTGGCAGGAGGTGACCGCGAAGCGGAGTTTGCCCGGGTTGGACTGTGGGGAGGGAAGGGTGCGGGTGCGGCCCGTGGGGGAGGTGGCGCCTCCGGACATGAAGCGATAGGAATACCAGTGATCCGCTTTCAGCCCCCGGGGTTCAAGATGAACAGAGTGCCCAAGTTCGGGAGTTGCGTTGATCCGGCCGGATTGCACGACCTTTTTGAAAGAGCTGTCCTCAGCGATTTCCCAGTCTACTGCGACGGGGGCGTTGGGCATGCCGCCGCCGGGCTCGAGGGGCTTGGGCGCGAGGCGAGTCCAGAGAACCACGCTTTGGTGATCAGGGTCGCCGGAGGCAACGCCGCAGGTGAAGGGGTCACTGTCGAATTCATGAGGCTCTGCTGCCGAAGCGGAGCGGCTTAGAAGCGGCAGGGAGGACAGGGAAGCGGCGTAGGAGAGAAAGAGGCGGCGGGAGAGTCCACCCTCGTAGCGCAAGGCGCGTTGGAGGTGACCAAGTTTCATGTAGAAGAAGCCTAGGGCGCCACATTAACATTTTAAGGCTTATTTTCCCCTGAGCGGATCCATGCGAACAAGACTAAATACGTGGACCCGGGGGTTGAGCCCGGAGAGGTTTCGATTTAGGATCTTCCACATCACGGCTTACAGCAGAGTCATGAGTTACCAGAGAGCCCTCGGCGTGTTGCTCCTTGCGGTGGGGGCGGGGATTTCTGCATTTGGGACCAAGTCCTTTGGTGCCGAGAAGATATCCCTCAGCATGGACTGGACTGGGACGGCCTTTTCGTTCGAGGTCTCCGGCCAGAAGGATGTGGGAGGGTGGCTCCTGCAGTTTTCGGAGGACGGAACGAGTTGGGAGGACACCCTGTTTCTGGAGCGCGGCGGAGTGCCGGGTGATCCGTGGCAACTGGAGGTGGAAGCGGCAGCCCTCCCGGTGCCCCATGCGCGGCGCGGCCTGTTCCGGGTCTTGGAGCATGCTGAGGTGGACCCCTTCTATCGAGACTACCTCGCCGCGCGCTCGCTCTGGAGGGCCTCCGGATTCTCAAGTTACCGCTACGAATTTCGTTGGAGTACGATGATTTTCTGGGTGGGAACGGTTGACGTGGTGGATGGAGAACTTTCTTCCTATGAGAGGGTGGTAGCGATACCGGAATTTTTCGAAGAGCCCCCCCTTTACAGGACCATCGATGGTCTTTTTGACGAGATTGGCGATGCCTGGAGAGGGGGACCGGCGTCCATCGAGGTTACGTGGGATCCGAACTATGGCTACCCTCGGACCGTGGCGATTGACCGGAGTCTCCTGATCGCGGACGAAGAGCAGTATTGGAGCATTGAGTCCTTTGGGGCCCTCAGTCCCTGAGGCGCTTCCGGGCAGCAAGTGGGCTGGATAGGGTCCCTGTATGGTGAGCTCCGGCAGTCCCGGTGCGAGGCCAGAGATACCTGAGGCCGTTGGCAGGGAGAGGGAAATCCGGTTTTCAAGCCGGTTCTCGGCTGGAATTTTGTGGTGTGAAAGTATTTAACTTTTCTGTAATATTATTCCCAGCCATGCGAACAGATTATCCGATGTTGATGAGCGTCCCTGTCTCTATCCTCGCACTCGCCATTGCCTGCCTGGCCCCTGCCCATGTCGGCCAGGCAGCGGACAGTGTGTTGGAAAGCGAAGTGGAGAGTTATGTCAAAACGCTGCGGAGCAAGGGAGCGATCCAGAGGAATGAGCGGACGGCNTGGCTTGTCCACGACTTCACTTCGGGAAAGACACTGGTGAGCATCAACGAAAACCAGCAACTTCAGGCTGCGAGCATGATCAAACCCTATCTCGCGCTCGCCTTTTTTCATCAGGTCCGGGCCGGCAAACTGATCTACGGATCCACGAGTCGGCGTCACATGGAATTGATGATCCAGAGGAGTAACAATACCTCGACTAACTGGGTGATGAGGCAGACGGGAGGCCCTGCCGCCACCGCGGCGCTTCTCAAGCGGCATTATCCTTCGTTGTGCAAACAGCTCCATCTCGTGGAGTATGTCCCGGCGGGCGGGAGGACCTATCGTAATCTTGGCTCGGCAGGTGACTACGGGCGTTTCCTCCAGTCTCTTTGGAATGGCGCGCTGCCTCACTCCAAGGAAATACTCCGCCTGATGGGTTTGCCCGGCCGGGACCGACTGTATACGAACGCGAGGCGTGTGCCGCAGGGTACCCGCGTTTACAACAAGACCGGGAGTACNGCNCGGTGCTGTGGTGACATGGGTATTCTGGTGGCGAGGGGAAACGATGGTCGCTCCTACCCCTACGCNGTGATCGGGATCATTGATTGTGGCACGCGGAACAAGGCCTATGGTTCCTGGATCGTCANTCGTGGGAATGTCATCAGGGAGGTTTCCAACCGGGTGTATACAGCGATCAAGATGCGCTACTCCCTCTGAACGGCGCACGGGGAGGATATCGCGGGATCGGGAGACAGGAATTCCGGGCAGGGAGTCCGGACGAAGCGGGAGTGATTCGGAAAAGCCAGCTATTTATTGCGTAGCTTCTGGAGGAGCTCGAGGTTGCGCTTGGCGAGCTCGTCTTCGGGGTTGATCTCAAGAGCGCGCCTGAAGTGGCCTGCGGCCTTTTCGAATTTTCGCTGGTTGGCGAGGAGGGCGCCCAGATCATTGTGGGCAGGTCCGAGGTCAGGGCTGATGCGCAGGGCACTCTCAAAGTGAAAGACAGCCTCCTCGGGCTTCCGGTCCCGCGAGTATTTCCTGCCCCACGCGAGGTGTCCGGCCACAACCTGCTGGCGCAGGCTGGTGGCGCGGCTCGGAAGAGCAGCGCTGTCGGCGGCGCGTTCGAGATAGCGCAGCCATTCGGCCGGATCGGTGGGCTGGAAATACTTGGAGACAAAGTTGTTGAGATCTGACGGGGTAATNGACTTTGTGAACCAGCGGCCGGGGAAGGGGATGGCGAGATCCCGCAGTTCTTCGAATCGCGCCGTGGTNAAGCGCAGGTCGTGCGCGAGGGTTTCACGGGTGACCGGNCCGCGATAAATGGAAACGATATTGCGTCCTGAGTCGAGGAGGAGGNCGAGTGGAACGGAGAAAGGGGGAGGATAGTCGAAGAGAGAAGCGAGAAGGAGCCTTATCCGGTCGGCCGACCGGGCCGTAATCGATCCGGTTGGAAATGGGAATTTCGTCTCCTCGACGAGCCTGGACGCGACGTTCCCGGGATCTCCTTGCGGCGCAATCGAATCGAGGGAGAGAGCCAGGACATCGAGATTTGCAGCACCGAGCGTTTCGGCATCACTCGTGAGGGTGGACAACTCCTCACGGCAGGTGTTGCAGTGGCCGGAGAACAGGAGAAGGAGAAGAGGATCGGGGCCAGGTTGCAGACGGTTACTTTTATGGGCTGGTGAACCGGTTGGGATGTATTCGAGGGTGGGCAGGGGAATTCGGCCGGGGAGCATCACCTGGGCAGCGCCAACAGGCGCGGGTAAATCCGGTGGAGCGGACACAAGCCCGGTAACGCCCTTGCGAACGGGAAGCGGCTTGGCCTGACCGACTCCCTCGACCAGGAGGTGGTGCCTTTTAGAGAGTATTCCCTGGAAGGACTCCTCCCGTCCCCCCGGCCAGCGCACAGTGACGGATTGAACCTGAGATGCGGTTGTCCCGAGGCCGAAATGGAGTTCCTTGGTCGACTGGGAGAGGAAACCGGTGCCCGCCCGGACAGTTTCGTGGAGCCGGGTTCCGTCCCCGAGTGTTACTCCAACCCGTGCGCCAATGGCATCCCGGTTGGAGCGGCGACCCTCAAGGCGGAGACCGATCCAGTTTCCTTCACGAGAAGAAGAGCGGGAAGTGGTATTGCGCAGGAGCCGGAGGCGGGGGGCGGTTCGATTCTGGGACCAGATGTCGAGATCCCCGTCCTTGTCCCAGTCGACGAGGGCGAGGGCGCGTCCGTCGTCGAGAAAGTCGAACCCGGTGGCGGAAGAAACGTTGGCGAAGCGCGGGCCGGGAGCAGAGTCCCCACAGTTGAGGAAGGCACAATTGCGTTCCCGCCCACTCCAGGATGTGCCCGAGCGGGCGAGTTTCATGATTGCAGACCAGGCGGCTCCGTAGTCCCGAAGCCCCTGTTTGTCCGTCGTCTTGGTGGGGGAGGGCGCCACGACCTGACGCCAGAAGAAACTTCACAAGTCTTCGGTGAGCTCGTTGGTCAGGTAGCCATTGGAGACCAGAAGATCCTGCCAGCCGTCGTTATTCAGGTCAGCAAAGAGTGAACCCCACGCCCAGCGCCCCATGGTAACCGCGGCGGATTCGCTGACATCCCGGAAGGAACCGTCTTCGTCGCCCCGGAAAAGCGTGTTGCCACGGGCCATGCGCTGGAGCTGGACAGCGGTATCGGGCCGGGCCCCTGTGAACCGGCGTTGAAAGGTGATCCGGTTGCCCGCTGCGGAGAACATGTTGCCAACGTAGAGGTCCATTCTGCCATCGCGGTTGTAATCGCCCCAGGCGACGGACATTCCGGAGGCCATGTCCTCAAGGCCCAGTTCGGCGGCGGCCTCCCGGAATCTTGGAGGTCCCCCCGGGCTGGTCTCGTTGAGAAAGAGGCTGTTGCGGCCGAAATCGTTGGCCACGTAGAGATCCTGGTCACCGTCGTTGTCGATGTCATCCCATGCGGCCGCAAAGCTCCAGCGGTCGGGACTTGCTTCCAGCCCCGCTTCAGCAGTCATGTCCGTGAAGCTGAATTTTCCGTTGTTCCTGAGAAGGGTGTTCCGGCCGCCATTGGTGGCATCGTGGTACGGAATGGGCGAGGTGGCTTCAAAGCCGCGGCGTCCTGCCTCGGAGGGTCGGGCCGAGTAGTTGCAAACGAAGAGGTCGATGTCCCCGTCATTGTCGTAGTCAGCAGCAGCAAGGGAATAGGGGTCCGGCTGTCCCGAAATACCGCCGCGAACCTTGAAGGACCCCTTTCCATCGTTCTCCATCAGAAGGACGAGCGCAACCGTCGTGAGCACAAGGTCCTGGTCGCCGTCATTGTCGAGATCAAGAAAGAGGGCGCCCCTCGATTCCTCGAGCCAGTCTACGCCGGAGGCGGAGGAAGCGTCCCGGGCAGTCCCATCCGCGTTCTGAAGGTAAAGTCGATTGGGAAGGCCACCGCCATCACACACATACAGGTCCTCGAGCCCATCCCCGTTTGCATCGCCGATGGCAATGCCATGGTGCCCGAAGATGTGCAGGTCGTCGATCTTGGTGAGCCGGGCCGCCCAGTGATTGATCCCGCGCAGGACCAGGCCGTGATACTTCTCATCGTCAGGGAGCACCGAGGCCGTGATATCCTCAAGGAGGGATCCGGCTGCCGCGGTGGCTTCCTCATAGCTGAGTAGAGTGAGCCGCTGGAGAAGGGTCACAGGTTCCTTTGCGGGGACTGAATTTTCTGTACTCTCCCACTGGCACTTCCAGCGCGCGGTAACCTGCGTGCGCTTTTCGCCCTCCACGTGGAGGAGTTCGACGAGGGCCTCGGTGGTAAATCCACTTTCCCCCGGCTCCACCGTGACGATCTTGGTCTTTATGCGCGTACCAGGGCCTGTGCCCAGCGCCCGCAGCTCACTCCGGAGGCCCTCTTCCGTGTCGATGGTGAACTCGTTCGAGACGATCCCCCGGCGGATTTCAAGGGGGGCAGCCTCGTAGGTGATGGAAAGTTCCGGTGGACGGAGGGCAGTTGAGGAAAAGTCAGGAGCGAGGGGTAAGCCCTTCTCGCCCGGGAGTGCCCCGGCGAGGATGGTCTTGAGCTGAGCGAGGGCCGAATCCCCGTGCACTTCGCCATCCCATCCATCCACACGCGGATCCAGTTTGCGGGCCTGGAGGCTGGCGGGGCTGTTCGAGTGGGCGTCGGGAAGAGCAACCGTTGTCAGGCGGACGCTTGCATCATTGTCCTGGGTGGGACGCTCGTGAGGAATACTTTGCCGAGTCTGCAAGGCACCGAAGGTGTCGTCCGGGGGATCCCGGTCCGTTTTCGTGGAACGGGAGATGATCCAGATTCCTACTGCAATCAGGCAGATCGCGGCGATGGAGGCATGCTTGAGGCTTTTTGACATGAGCCCGGGGTCGGGCTCCAGTAAACCCGGTATTCCCGCTCAATCCGAGTGGGTTTTTCAACACGGACGGGCCCGGCCCTCGTGACCGGACCTGTCCGGGGAAGGGGAAGGCGATCAGGGAACGGTGACCCTGACGTCATCGAGATACCATCCCGAGAAATTCGTGTCCGGGAAGTCGTCGCTCAAGAGGCGGAATTCAATCTGGATGGTCTTTCCGACAGCCTCAACGGGAAGAGCAGTGGTGAAATCCTCCCAGTCGTTGGTATTGTCGTCCATGTCATCATCGAGCACGGCGAGGGTTGCGCCATCGGAGGCATCGAGGATTGTGATGGTTCCGTAGTCGTACTGAAGCCCTTCCACATCGACCCACTGTGCGTAGCTCAGGGTTGCCGATCCTGCGGCGGTAAGGTCTATGGGCGGCGACAGAAGCCAGACGTTGGCATCCTCGCCGTAGTTCGCAGCGAGGTTGGTGCCGGCGCAGTTTGCTCCGCCAAAGGCCGAGACGGGACCAACCACCGTGGGGCCGCCAATCTGCCAGTCGGTGCCTGCCACCCCATCATTGCCGACGGTCCATTCCCCGAGTCCATCCTCGAAGTCCGCGAAGAAGACTGATTCCGGAGGGGCGGGGAAGCTCTCCACGACGAAGTATCGTTCCGGCTCAGGCGGCATGGGCAGGGTCAGGGTATTCTCGGGGGGGGTCGCCTCGATGTTCTCAAGGTCCGTGTAGATGGGCCAGCTGCCGCGCGCACCCAGGGAGGGGTCGGTCACGCTGCGGAGGTTATAGAGCTCTCCGCCCACGCTATCCCATCTGATGGTCAGGGTTTCGTTTGCTCGATCGGCCGAGATGCGCAGGGGGTTGGTAGTAGGGGGCTCGGGATTGCGCAGCGCTATGTCAATGTGGTAGTCCCGGCCTCCGGGCCCCGCGGAATGCCCCGCCGACATGATGTCGCCAATTGCAACGCCTCCGGCGCCGAGGGTGCCGGCGACGTTATGCTGGAACATTCCTCCTCCACCGTTACCAAAAGCGACCGTTCCCCCGTTGGCGTCGTCAACGCCGTCGCGCCATTGCCACACGGCAAGACGGTAGGTTTCGGTGCTCACGTCAACCAGGTCGGCTCCCTCGATAGGGAAGACGTTGTAGCCGTCCTGGGTAGGGGTGAGCTGGGGGCCGATCCAGGCGATTTCGTCTGATGAATTAACGAGGAGGGGAATAATGTGGTTGCTTCCCTGGGCCCGCCCGGTGGCCGCATACATCGAAACCTCGGTTACTTCGAGGGTGTTGCCGGCTCCCGGGACAGTAGCGTTGTCAATGATGGCAGAATTGAGAATTGATACGCCTGACCACCCGTCCGCACCGGCATTAGTGAAGGGGCGCTCGGCACCATCGCCAACGAGGACGAAATCGGCGACATCGTTTCCGTCTGTAGGATCAGTTCCCGCGGTAAGTTCCTCCGCATCGGTCTTTCCGTCGCCGTCAGAATCCACGAGGTTCGGATCCGTGCCGGGTTGCTGGGCTGGAGCAAGCGGGTTGAAGGCGAGGTCGGGATTTTCCACGCCGTCGGAGAGACCGTCTCCGTCGGTATCGGATTCCAAGGGGTCGGTCCCGGTGTCGGTTGCGCTGGCCCAGGTACCGGTGTTGGTTTCGGCACCGTCCAGAAGTCCATCCATGTCGGTATCGGATTCCAAGGGGTCGGTCCCGGTGTCGGTTGCGCTGGCCCAGGTGCCGGTGTTGGTTTCGGCACCGTCCAGAAGTCCATCCATGTCGGTGTCGGGCTCCTGGGGATCGGTCCTGGCGCTCCGCTCGTCGAGGTTGCTGAGATTGTCGTTGTCGGGATCCCCAGCGGCCCCGTTGTCGGGATCGACATCCCCGTTGTCATTCGGATCGAGGCCGTTGGCGGTTTCCCAGGCGTCCGGAAGGCCGTCCCCGTCGGAGTCCGTGTTATTTGTGCGGACCGCCACGACATCGATGTGGTAATCGCGTCCGCCGGGAGCAGCGGAATGTCCTGCATTTGCCGCTGGGAAGCTGTCTCCGATCGCAATGCCATTGGCTCCAAGGTTACCATTGACGTTGTGTTGGAACATTCCCCCCCCGCCGGTGCCAAAGGCAACCGTTCCCCCGGCGTCATCATCGGTGTTGTCCCGCCACTGCCAGACTCCCAGCCGGTAGGTTTCGTTGCTGGTGTCGACGGTGTCCTCGCCGGAAATTTCAAAGACATTGAGGCCATTCTCGGTGGGCGTGAGCTCGGGTCCGATCCAGGCAACCTGGTCGGCAGAGTTGAGCAGGATGGGGATGAGGTGGTTGCTTCCGTCAAAACGCCCGGCGGCAGCATACATGGAGACTTCCGTAATCTCGACAAGATCGCCATTCCCATCGGGATCTGTGGAGGAGTCGATGATGGCTGTTTCGAGAATGCTGACACCGGACCAGCCGTCGGCATTGGCGGAGGCGAAGGGGCGAGCAAGCCCTTCGCCAATGATTTCTTCAGCTGAAGCGACGCCCACCGATACAGAGAGCAACAGGATGGAGGAGCGGATGTAGTTCATGGCAAGAGGATGTGGGTTGGAGAGCCGGTATTGTGGAAGGAATACCGTTCAGGTCAATATGTCTGAGATCTATTCGCGGACAAAAAAGAAGCGCGCCGGGGTGGCGCGCTTCCTGAGAAAAAGAAGCAAAGTCGCGGGAGGACTTTACGAGCGCCGACGACGGATGAAAAGACCGAGGCCGGAGAGAGCCAGCAGCGGGAAGATGGTGGGCTCGGGAACACGGGAAACCGCGATGTCAATATGGTAGTCGCGGCCGCCCGGGCCGGCGTTGTGTCCCGCCGCGGGAAGGGTGGTGCCGAGCGGTACTGGATTGGCTCCAAGATTTCCGTCCACGTTAATCTGGAACATTCCTCCGCCCCCGTTACCAAAAGCGACCGTTCCCCCGTTGACATCGTCCTCGCCGTCGCGCCACTGCCACACGCCGAGACGGTAAGGACCACCGGCAGCTGGGATTGTGTCAGTCCCTGCGAGAGGGAATACATTGTGGCCGTTATCAATCGTCGGCGTCAGCTGTGGGCTGGCCCATACGATCTGGTCCGAGGCGTTCACCAGAATAGCTTGCAGGTGGTTTTCTCCCCCAGCGCGCCCGGTTGCGGCCCACATGGAAACCTCGGTGACTGCAAAGCTGTCACCCGAACCGGGGTCGGTGTTTTCGTCGATCACAGCGGCGTTGAGAACCGAGACGCCGGACCATCCGTCAGCGTTGGCGCTCGCGAAAGGCCGATCGGCTCCGTCGCCAATAACGACGGCGGCTTGGGTTGTCCCGATCGCGGCCGTTGCGAAAAGGAGTGGCAGTAGTGTTCTTTTCATGGGCTTCAGTGGCAGTGGTGAGTTTCCTGAGTTTGCAATGGCAAAACACAGAAGAATTGCGCTAACCAACTAACCGTTTAGGGTAGTCCGGATGCTGCGCCAAGAAGAAAGTTGCTCTAAATCGCTTATTCCTAGAATACTGCGGGGGTGTTCAATAATCGGAGTGTCTTTACTTTGGTTCAGCCTGGTTGGCTGTGGGGGTGGTGATCAGGATGGTGCGGGTGCGAACTCGGAAAGGGAAAACCTTTTAAAGGTTAGCGACTTAGGTGTTAGAAAGGGTGGGGACGGGTCCATCTTTACGAGTTTGTCGGAGGCCGTGACGGGGGTTGGTTTTCATAACCCCATCGACACCAGCCATCCTCTGAAAAGGCTGTATTGGCTAGGGTATGCGGCTGGGGGAGTTGCGATCGGGGACTTGAACGGCGATGGGCAGCCCGACCTCTTTTTCACGAGCGGTCCCGGAAAAAACGCGGTCTACCTGCAGAAGCCGGGGGGTAATTTGCAGTTCGAGGAGGCCAACGAGGCTGGAGTCGGGGGTGGGGACTACTGGGGGACAGGGGCCGTGATGGTTGATATCGAAAACGACGGGGATCTGGATCTCTATGTCTGCAACTACGAGGCCCCTAATCAACTCTACGTCAATGATGGGAAGGGACGCTTCACGGAGCAGGCCGAGCTTTTTGGCCTGGCCGTGGTAGGTGCGTGCCTGATGCCGACGTTTGCGGACGTGGACAACGACGGGGACCTCGACCTCTACGTGCTGACAAACCAGTTCGTGCGGGCGGGCGGGCAGCCGGGAGACCGGGTCGCCTACCAGGGGGGAGTTCCGAGGGTGAAGGCGGAATACCGGAAGTATTACGACACGCGGCTGGTGGGCATCATCGAGCGGGATGGACAGAAATTCAGAAGGGATGAAGTGTATCCAGTCGGACAGAAAGACCTCTTCTTCCTGAACAGGGGGCCCGGTGGTCCGGACGGCCAGGTCGTCTTCGAAGATGCAAGTAACGCGTGTGGGGATCTCTGCGGCAGCCCCGGGAAAGGGCTTTCCGCCACCTGGTGGGACTTCAACCGGGACGGCCTGCTGGACCTCTACGTCGGCAACGACTTCGAAGATCCGGATCATCTCTACCTCAACGAGGGCGTCGGCCGGGACGGAATGCCAGTCTTCAAGGATGTGATCAGGGAAAGCGTTCCGCATACGACCTGGTATTCGATGGGGGCGGACGTGGGTGACCTCAACGGTGACGGCCTGCTGGACTTCTTCTCGGTGGACATGGCCGCCACCACGCATGCCAAGCAGAAGGCCAGCATGGGCGACATGGGGAGCCTCGGCTGGTTCATGTCGACCTCGGAGCCCCGCCAGCTGATGCGCAACACACTCCTGCTCAATACGGGTACGAGCCGGTTCCAGGATGCGGCCTTCATGGCAGGGCTCGCCAAGTCGGACTGGAGCTGGGCGCCCAAAATCGCTGACTATGACAACGACGGCCTGGTCGATGTCTTTGTAAGCAACGGGGTGTCACGCCCCTTCACGCAGTCGGATATCATCAAGAATCGCCCCCTCTCCGAGCTGCGGGTGGGCAACACCGACTGGGATCTCTTCGAGGACGACCCTCCCCAGAAGGAAAAGAATCTTTTCTTCGTGAACCGGGGTGACCTTTCCTTCGAGGAGGCTGGAGCGGCCTGGGGCCTTGATCACGAGGGAATGACCTACGCAACGGCCTACGGCGACCTCGATCGTGACGGGGACCTCGACCTGGTCACGGTAAACCTCGATGAAGCGGTCGGAATCTATCGCAATGACTCCGGGACTGGAAACAGCATCCTCGTGGCACTTCGAGGAAGCAGGAGCAACCGGTTCGGAATCGGTGCCACGGTCGAGGTGGAGACGGGCTCCGGTTCTCCGCAGATACGGCAGATGGTGCCTGCCACGGGTTTTCTTTCCAGTAATGATCCCGTGCTGCACTTCGGGCTCGGAGAAGCGGAGACAGTAACAAAGCTGACGGTAAGGTGGCCGAGTGGAGTGGAGCAGGTCCTCGGTGAACTGGCCGCCGGCAATGCCTACACCATTGCCGAGGATGCGGCGGCCCCGCTGCGAGATAGTGTGCCGCCCAAGCCCGAACGCTCATTGTTCGCCGCTTCGGACCTGCTGGCCCACGCAAAGGTCCGGGAGCGTGAATTCGACGATTTCTCAAAGCAGCCGCTTCTCCCGAACAAACTTTCCCAGCTCGGTCCGGGGGTGGCGGTGGCCGATATCAACGGGGACGGACGGGAGGACCTCTTCCTTGGAGGAGCCTGCGGATGGCCGGGGGCACTCTACCTGAACGAGGGAGGGACGAGATACGGCACGGATATTGATGGCCCCTTCGATCCCGATGCGATCTCAGAGGACATGGGGGCGCTTTTCTTCGACTGTGACGGGGATGGAGACCAGGATCTCTACGTGGTCAGCGGCGGCTACGAGGCCAAGGAAGGCACGTCGCTGCTGCGGGATCGTCTCTACCTGAATGACGGAAGGGGAAATCTCGCGAAGGCGGAGGGGTATCTCCCGGATCTCCGGGATAGTGGCGGGCCGGTGGCGGCGGCGGACTTTGACCGGGACGGCAGTATCGACCTCTTTGTCGGTGGACGCATGATTCCCGGGCGTTATCCGGTGAGCCCGAAGAGCCGGATTCTCCGGAACGACGGAAGCGGGAAGTTCAGTGATGTGACCAGTGAGGTTGCGCCCCAGCTCCTCGAGTCCGGAATGGCTACCGGGGCAGTCTGGTCGGATGCCGACAACGATGGATGGCTTGACCTGCTGGTGTGTTATGAGTGGGGTCCGGTGAGGTTCTTCCGGAACCGGGACGGGGCGCTCGAGGATGCCACGGCTGCAGCTGGACTCGGAGCGCACCACGGATGGTGGAGCGGGCTCTCGGCCGGTGATGTCGATAACGATGGGGACATCGACTACGTGGCGAGCAACTTCGGGCTCAACTCAAAGTATCACGCCAGCAAGAAAAAGCCGACGATACTCTACTACGGTGATTTCGAGGGCGATGGCACGAAGCGTCTCGTGGAGGCGGAATATGAGGGTGGGATCGTGTATCCCGTACGGGGCAAGAGTTGCTCGACCCGGGCAATTCCCCACCTGGCTGAAAAGTTCAAGACCTTCTCGGATTTTGCGATCGCCGAATTGAAGGACATCTACCGGCCGGAGTGCTTTGAGGACTCCCTCAAGTTGACGGCCTCCACCTTGGAGAGCGGAGTCTTTATCAATGACGGGAGCGGCCGGTTTGAGTTCCGCGTCCTGCCCCGCATCGTGCAGACCTCTCCCGCGTTCGGATCTTCCCTCGTTGACTGCGACGGGGATGGGAATCTGGATCTCTACCTCGTGCAGAATCACTACACCCCGCAACTGGAAACCGGGCGCATGGCCAGTGGGCTGAGCATGTTGCTGCGGGGACGTGGGGACGGGACTTTCGAGCCAGTTTCCCCGCAATTGAGCGGGTTGGTGGTTCCTGGTGATGCAAAGGGCCTGGCCTGTGCGGATCTGAACGGGGATGGTCGTCCCGATTTTGTAGTGGGTATCAATGACACGGGGGTAATGACCTTTCTCAACGAGGGTGAGGGCTCATTCATGGAGCCGGTTGTGGAGGCTGGCTCCCTTGTCCCTGGTGCCAGGATAGAGGCGGTGTTGCGGGACGGGCGCAAGATCCTGCGCGAGGTTCACGTGGGCTCCGGATATCTCTCCCACTCAAGTCCCCGCTCGGCTCTTCTTCTTCCGGCAGGAACGTCGCCGGACTCTGTCACCGTCATTGCTCCGGTGGGTGTGGGCGAGCGAGCCGACCGTCGTTGACGGTATCATTCCGGGAAGGAGTTCACAGCCCTTCAAGTAAACGCAGCTTGTCCTCTCCCTCCGTGGCTTGAATCACGTAGCCCGGAGTAAGGTTTTCGGTAAAGACCTGACTGGTGCCTGACACCGGCCATTGGAGGCGGAGCGAAAGCGGCCTGGCAGAGGCCGGGATTCCGAAATGAAGTGAGTCGTGGGGAGACCCGCCGAAACTGCTCAGGGAGCCGCCGGCGCGGTGGAGCGTTTGTCTGCGGCCGTCAGGAAACAGGATCGTGAGGGCGGCGCGGACTCCGAAAGCGGAACGATTGGTGGCTGTCCCCCGGCATCTCAGGTCTATGCACGTGTTGTCGTTCCCCGGATTGAGAAAGAGGGCGTTGTGAAACCTGTCTCCGGGGAAGAATCCTCCTAGTTGATGGTAGAGGTCGAGATCTCCATCCCGGTCGAAGTCAGCGAAGGCAAGGCCGTGCCCCTTCTGCAGGTGTCCGAGGCGGGCGGCGAAGGTGACGTCGTCGAACTGCTGGCCGGCTCTGTTCCGGAGGAGGATGTTGGGAGTGAGGGTTTCAAAGTTGGAATCCCCGGTGGCGAGAAAGATGTCGAGCCAGCCGTCGTTGTCGAGGTCCCCGAAGTTTGCGCCCATGGGAAGGTAGGGATGATTCAGTCCGGAGCTCTGTGCGACATCCGTGAAGGTGCCGTTTCCATTGTTACGGTAGAGGTGAGGGATCGGGGCGGAATGGGGTGCCCCCCGGGCATCCTGCATGTGGTGCTGCAGGGTTGCCTCGAAGGCGCCGACGAAGATGTCGAGCCAGCCGTCGTTGTTGTAGTCAAAGAACCAGGGTGTGAAATTGAATCCTCCTGTGCCCGTTACACCCAGCCGGGGAGCTACATCAGTGAATGTCCCGTTGGAGTTGTTCCGGAAAAGCCTGTTGCCGCCCACGTTGGAAAGAAAGAGGTCGGGATCGCCGTCGTTGTCGTAATCCCCGACCGTGACGCCCTTGCAGAAGCGGTCATTGCGCACTCCTGCCTCCTCGGCGACATCAGTGAAGGTCCCGTCCCCGTTGTTCCGGAAAAGCTGGGAGGGGTAGTCAGCCTCCTTTCCGCGGGGAAGTTCCCGGCCCGATTCATTGCCGATGAAGAGATCGAGTTCCCCGTCCTGGTCGAAGTCAAGCCAGGCTGCGCTCTGGGTGGGTCGGGCGGGATCGGCGAGTCCGGCGGCAGCGGTTACGTCGGTGAACCGGACGGGACTGCCGCCCACCGGGGTATCGTTGCGAAGGAGCGAATTGCGAACTTCCCCCTGCGTGCCCAGCCAGGCACCCCGCAGGACCAGGATGTCCGCATCGCCATCGTTATCATAGTCGGCAGTGAGGCAGTTGAAGCCCCCCAGTTGTCCGGCCAGCCCGGACTCCGCAGTGGACTCCTCAAAGCGCAGACCGTTGCTGGTGAGGAAGAGGCGGAGTGATCCGCGTGGGTCCGAGGTCGAGGTGAGGATGTCGCACCAGCCGTCGCGGTTGAAATCCTCAGCGGCCACTCCGCCGCAGAGATCAAAGGCGTCGATCTGCAGCTGGGGCGCGACGTCCTTGAAGGGCTTGAAACCAGCCCCCGGGCTCCCGCGCTGGAAATAATCCCGGGGGATACGAAAATGTTCGGGGACGCCTTGGGGATAGTTTCCAAGGGCCATGGTGGAGAGGTTGAGGAGCCACTGCACCATCTCGTCTTCCGGATTGAAGCTGAGGATCTCGAGAAGGTCCCGGGCAGCGGCCCTGGCCGGAGCGGCGACCTCGTGCAGGCCGCCGCCCTGCAGAGGGAAGATGCAGCACTCGGCGTTGTGGCGTGCGATGCAGTTCTCGACCTCTGCCTCCCGCAGGGAAATCATGGCGCGGGTCTTGAGCAGGAGGAGGCGTTCCGGATTGGCGATTCCGGAGCCTGTTCCAAAGGCGGAATCGATCGAGCGGCGGGCGGCTTTGACATTCCCGAGTCGCAGGTGGTGGAAGGACAGCTGAGCGAGGAGGCTCCGCCTGTGAGGTGGAGAGAGGGAGGGTTGCGCCAGTTCTTTCCGGATACGGGCGAGTTGTTCGTGCCCGAAGTAGCGGTTGGAGGAGTTCTCAAGGGCTTCCGCATGCTGGAGAAATTCCAGGGAGTGGGCGTCGCTTTGAACGGCAGCCTTTCCAGGCCGGGCTCCGTCCTTCTCCTCGGAGCATGAGCCCACCAGGACGAATGCCGCGGTGAGCAGCAATCCAAGGGGCCCACGCCGATCCTCGTTCATGCGCCCGAAATTATCCAGGCCGGGCGGGGACTGTATAGGCCAATGCGCCGGGACGGGAATATTGACTTGAACAGAAGGGATATTGCCTCCTTCTACGATCGACCGTCAGTATGAGATTCTTCCGATTACAGTTCCTGCTTCTGCCGGCCCTCGTGGCTGTGCTCGCAGGTTGCCGGGACGGCAGGAAGGAGGAGCAGGCTCCCGGCGTTGAGCGCGGGGAAGAGCAGGATGCCCTCGTGCGCCTCGTCGCGCGGGACCGCATGACCGCTCGTCGTCTCGATCCGGCCGATGATGGCTGGGATACGGAGGTTTTTGCGGATGCGGCCCAGGAGCAGTTGGTTCGTCTGGGACTGCTCCTTGCAGGAAAATCGGAAAGCTGGGATGAGTTGCGTGATTTCGTTGCCGAAGGGGTCGAGGGGACACTGCTGGACCGGCAGGGTGGGGAGGTCCTGTTTGATTCGGGCAACCTGCAGGTCATCGAGCGCAGGGCGAAGCCAGCAGCCAACGGGGAGACCCGCAGCGGGCTCGTGGATCTGGTGGAGGATCTCAGGGGGCTGCGCCTCTCCCTGCAGGGCGGGGCAGCGAACGCCAAGGTGAAAGTGAAACTCAAGCTGACCTCTACGGAGAGGAGAGCAGATGGTGGGATCGATACGACAGTCCTCCTGCTGGCGAAGCGTTATGCCGGAGAGAGGCTTGGACAGGAGCGGGCGACATGGAGATGCCATTGGCGGTGGGATGGAGGTGCCAGCCGGCCCCAGATGCTGATTCTCCGGGAGAAGCAAGCCGAGTCGGTCCTTGGAAAGCGACCGGAACCCTGGTTTTCGGACTGCAGCGAGGCAGCTTTCGGGAAAAACAGGTCGTTTGCCAGCGAACTGGGTTTTGGAATGCATCACTGGCTGCAGCGGGTCGGGCGGGTCAACGGGATGCTCTATTTCCATCGCCACGGTATTGCGGTGGGTGACGCGAATGGCGATGGCAGGGATGACCTTTTCCTGTGCCAGCCTGCGGGTCTCCCCAACAAACTTTTCCTCAACCAGGAAGACGGAAGGGCCATCGACGTCTCCCGCGACTTCGGGGTGGACTGGCTCGACAATACGGCGAGCGCACTGTTCGTCGACCTTGACAACGACGGGGACCAGGATCTCGTGCTGGCGACCTTCGAGGGAACGCAGGTCCTTGAAAACACCCCGGGAGCCGGGTTTCGAGCTGCGGCCACGCTGGCCTCGCCAGACCGGGATCTGCATGCGCTCTCGGCGGTTGATTACGATCGCGATGGAGATCTCGACCTGTATGTCACGGTTGATTTTTCACTGAGTCCCCGCCGCGCCTTTCTCTACCACGATGCGAATGACGGTGGTCGCAACCAGCTTTTCCGCAACGAAGGTTCCTGGAAGTTCGTGGAGGTGACCGAGGAGGTGGGGCTGGGGGTGAATAATACGCGGCACAGCCTCGCGGCGGCGTGGGAGGATTATGATAATGATGGCGACCAGGATCTCTATGTGGCCAACGATTATGGGAAAAACTGCCTCTACCGGAACGAGGGCTCTGCATTTGTCGAAGTGGCGGAGCAGGCCGGAGCAGTCGACTACGGTTCCGGGATGTCAGTAAGCTGGGGAGACTATGACCGCGATGGCTGGGTCGATCTCCACGTTGGGAACATGTTCTCGTCTGCGGGGAGCCGGATCACCTCGCAGGAACGGTTCCTTCCCGGGAGCGGGTCCCCGCTACGCTCGCTCTACCGCCGTTTCGTGCGTGGCAACAGCAGTTTCCGGAATGAGGGTGATGGCAGCTTTTCCGAGAAGAGTGAGGCCAGTGGGGCCATGGTGGCCGGCTGGGCATGGAGCTCCGTCTTCACGGACCTCGAAAACAACGGCTGGGAGGATCTCTTCGTAGCCAATGGCTACATCACCACTCCGGATACCGGTGACTTGTGAAGTTTCTTCTGGCGGCAGGTCGGGTCGTCATCGGGATCGGTTGCCCTGGGCGGAGGCCTCGGGGAAGCCGGCGAATCCTTTCTGGAGGTCGTCAAGCAGGGCCTCAGCTTCAGCGCACGCGAACAGAATCACTGTTTTCTCAATCTTCAGAATGGTTCGTTCTGCGATATCTCGGCCCTTACCGGACTGGATTTCCCCGATGATGGCCGGGGAATCGGGCGGGTCGACTGGGATCAGGACGGGGATCTCGATTTCGTCGTGTCGAATCGCTCTGCGCCCCGGTTACGCTTGTTGAGGAACGATCTTCCACCTGCGAACAGCTTTGTCGCCGTCCGCCTTGAGGGTACCAGGAGCAACCGGGACGGAATCGGTGCGCGGGTGAGCGTGCATCTTGACGGAGTGGAGAGCCTCCCGCTGACCAGGACGCTGCGCGCAGGCGATGGGTTTCTCTCGCAGTCCTCCAAGTGGCTCCACTTCGGGCTGGGTAGCCACCGTGGTGCCGTGACGGTCGAAGTGCGTTGGCCCAATGGCGGGCTGGAACGTTTCCCCGGCCTCGCCGGCACGGCCTTTTATCGGCTGAAGGAAGGGGCGGGCAAGGGCCAGCTGGTGCAGGCTGGGCGATCGAGCGGGGCGGAACCCCTGACGCCCGGCCCGGTATCTGCTCCCCCGGGGTCGCCGGCCGGGAGGACGGTTTCCCTGAGCAGGATTCCCCTGCCACAGATCGATTCCATTCCCCGTGAAACGAACAAGCCCCTCCTCGTCACTTTGTGGGCGAGCTGGTGCACGCCCTGTCTGGTCGAGTTGGAGGAACTGGGCCGTGCCGAGGCGGAGCTCAGGAAGGCCGGCTGCGATGTCCTCGCGTTGTCAGTCGACGGCATTACGCCGAACGGGAACCAGTCAGAGGCCCGGCACCTGTTGCGGAAGTTCAAGGTTCCCTACCGCAATGCCTTCGCCACCGAGGCGACCATCGAGAAGCTGCAGATGGTGCACGACTTGCTCTTCGATATTTATACCGAGTTGCCGCTACCGGCGGGTTTCCTGCTGGATCAGGGAGGAAACCTAGCGGTCTTTTATCGTGGCCGGGTGGAGGTTGGCACCCTTCTCCGGGATGTAGAACAATTGAATGCGAGTGATGCGCAACGCCGGGAGACGGGTCAGCTTTTCGAAGGAAAATGGTTCGGCCCTCCCCGGCGCCTCAGCTTTTTTCCTGTCGGGTTGAAACTGTTGCAGCGTGGATTTCACCTGGAGGGGCTTCATTATTATGAGCAGCACAGAGCTGCCTTTGCCACTCATCCGCACTACCAGCGCATGCTTGTTCCACTGGGCGATTCAGCTTTGCAGCTGGGGAACTCAAGTGGAGCGTTGCGAGCGTATGAGGGAGCGCTTGAGCGATCGGCAGGAAGGGACCACGCCGCATTGCGGGCGGTGGCCTGGCTTCTCGCCACCGATCCTGATGCGTCCATCCGTGACGGACAGCGGGCAGTCTCCCATGCAGAGGCTGCCAACAGCATGACGGAGGGGAAGGATGCGCGCACGCTCGATACCCTTGCGGCGGCCTACGCGGAGACCGGGAGGTTCCCGGAAGCATTAGCGGCCGTGGACAAGGCAATCGAGTTGCTCATGGAGGAGGGGGAAGAGGTCCTGCTGGGGGAGAGTGCGGCGCGCCGGGCACTGTATCTTCAGCGGAAGGTGTTCCGGCGCCAGCCCTGAGACCTGGTCCCGAGGGTGGAGGGTGCAGGAGCATGGAGCCGCTGGCCTCCCTGTTCCCCGGACAAAGATCTTTTCGAGGCGGACGATTCATGTTCAGTAGCCGGTTGCAAATCAACAACTGCCACGAAACTGACTAGATGAAGACCTCTTGCCTTGCCCTCCTGCTGTTGTCCTTCCCTGCCCTCCTGCTTTCTGCCACGAACTGGCCGAACCAGCGAGGTCCGAACTTCAACGGAAGTGGCGATAAGGATCTCAAGCTGCCCGCCAAGTTCTCACCGACCAAGAATGTCGCCTGGAAAGCGCAACTGCCGGGGACGTCGGCGGCCACCCCGGTGATCTGGGGTGATCACGTCTTTGTGAACGCGGTTGATCACGAGAAAAAAGAGATCCATGCCATCTGCCTGTCGTCCTCTTCCGGGAAAATCCTCTGGTCCCACGTGGTGGGCAAGGGTCGGGTCCACCTCGACGACCGCAGTGACTTTTCCTCTCCCTCGCCGGTCACGGATGGCAAGCACGTGGCCTTCTTTTTTGGAAATGCGGACCTGATTGTCTACGATATGAAGGGCAAGGAGGTCTGGCGACGGAATCTTGTCCCCGAGGGTGACAAGTATTTCGCCTTCCAGTGGACCTTTTCCACCAGTCCCATCCTGTTCGAAGGAAATCTGATCATGCAGGTTCTGCAGCGGGACGTGCCCTTTTCCTTTGCGGGCCTGCCACGGGGAAAGGAGGGAGCCAACCCCTCCTACCTGGAAGCTTTTGACTTTGCGACCGGCAAGCCAGCCTGGAAAGTGGAACGCAAGGGACAGGCAGTGGCGGAATCCCTCGAAGCCTTCACCACGCCAGTGATTGCTCCGACGACTGATGGTGGCAGCGCGCTCCAGCTCCTCGTGGCCGGCGGAGACGTTCTGAGCGGGCATGAGCCCGGAAGCGGAAAAGAACTCTGGCGCTGGGGGACGTGGAATCCCGGCAAGATTGGTCACTGGCGCCTGGTGCCCTCCCCGGTATCGGGGAAGGGTGTAGCCCTGGCCTGTGCTCCGAAGAAAAGCCCCATTTATGCGGTCGATATCAAGACCGGGGAGCTCCTGTGGAAAAGCAGCGACAAGGAGGTTTCCTCCGACGTCTGCACGCCACTCTATCATGATGGTTACTTCTATGTCCTGAATGGAGAATTCAAGGACAAGCGCCTGTCCTGTAT
>PBLI01000021.1 GCA_002721695.1 Roseibacillus sp.
ACGATAGGGAGTTGAGGGGCCTTGAACTCCTTCCGGAGGTCCTTCGCAAGGTTGACCAGGTTATCTGCATACTCGGCAGTGGCTTCTTCGGAAACCATGTCATTCCAACCCTGCATCCATACGAAACCACGGAGTTCAAAACGGGAATTACCCAGCCCAGCAAGGGCTGTCCGGACCTCTTCGATCATCTGGCGGTAGAACGGGCCGGTTTCCCCGCCGGAACTAGGCGGACGGAAATCCTTTTGAAGGCTTTTCCCACCCCAGGCTGTCTTGATGAGGAGAACCGGCTCGTCAAAGTGCTCCCCCATAAGATGCCCAAACTGCAGTTCAGGGCCGATATGGCTGCTCTCCCCGTATCCAGTGTATCCTACCGTGAGAGATCCCTTCCTTACCTTGCCGCGTGCCTTGAAGCTGATGGAAACATCTTCCCGCTCAACCCAGTTCCCCTCCGCATCCCGGAGGTGCTGCATCCGCTGCCTGCTCTGGGAATGAGCGAGGGACCAGACCAGGTTTCCCTTCCCGCCATTGTAATGCTCCGGATGATCCATCGAGACGACGCCCTGCCCTTCCATGTTGGACTGGCCTGCCAGGATAAAGACCTGGACCGGTCCCGACGGCTCTCCCGCAGCCGGCATGGGAAGAAAAACGAGGACTGCGACGAACAGGGAGCTGAAGGCAAAAACAGAGGGAGTCATCAATCTGGAGGGAAATAGTGCGATCGGAGGAGGCTCTCCTATCCCGGGGAAAGGGTCAAGGCGGTCCGGCACTCTGCGCAGGATCGATACCAGAGCCAGCACGGCGTAGACTCATTCCCAGCGCTCCTGCTTGCTTCAATTGAATCAGGACCGATTCGATACACCACGTTTTTCACAGTCTCCTCCGGCTGTGATCATGGATGACACCACTTCCACCGGGAGAAACTTGGCGGTGATCAGCTCGCCTTCCCCGATCCTGCAGGAACCTCGCTCGACGCCCGTTTCCCCCCCCAAGCGGTCCGCCGTGAAACCGTGCGGGGGACTCTTGGAGTCTCGGGTAACATTCGCCCACACGGGACAGTCCTTCCCATCGGTCCTTGGGGTGCCTGCCTGAGGATTCAGCCTTCCCGGAGGACTCCGTTCGCTAACCCTTCAATTTCCCAGACCAAAGGAGACGTATCAGGGCCACCACTCGTTACCACCTCTGGATCAGCCCTTGCTGGCCGCAGGATGCCCGAAGAGTCGCGCGGAGCGATCCTGTGGGAGCAGGCAAATGCCTCAGTCAGCCCCTCTGGGCTCCGGCTGCCGGGGCGCCTCGGCCACCGGCGGGGGGGCCTGCCATGGTTGGCCGGTCGCCTTTTGCCAGAGCTCTCTCGAAAGATCCATGGCCTGGAAAGTTTCGGCAGCCGCAGCAGGATCCTGTCGGTGGTATTGGGTGAAGGCCCTTGCCAGAGCCCCCTCCCGGAGTCCCGACTCGGTAATGACGGACGCCCATTCAACTGCCGTCGCTCCATTTTCGTGGGCATACGCCGCGGTGAACCCGTTGATCGCCAGGTTCCGGTCGACCGAGGGCTCCATCGCCATGATCGACTCGATGGCGCGCTGGGGATCACGGGACCCCCAATGAGCGTAGGCAGCGCTCCAGGCGCTGCCGCGCAAAGGCCCCTCGGGCAACTCATTAGCCCACTCCAGGGTAGTCTCCAAGCCCTGGTCCCTCACAAGTTCACGCGCGAGGGTGTCCATCGGACGCCAATTGTAGTTCTGCAGGTCGGTGGAGTCGTACATGTAGTTGGTCGCCACGGACACATCGTTATCAATCAGCCCCTCGAGCAGACGCCGTCTCACCCGGGACTGCACCTCGGGATTCAAACCCGAGAACACATCGATCGCGGCCTGAGCATCAACGCTTGCCACTCCAGGGATCATGTTCCCAAGAAATCCCTCAAAATAGCGTGGATCAATTTCAGACAGGTGGGCTAACGCAGTGGCCGGGTCGTTTGCCCCCCAGGCATAGTCCCACAGTTGCCACATCTTTCCATCGGCTCCGTTGCGTGCCATCTCCGAGCGCATCAGAAAAGCCTGTTCCCGCGTGAAGGTCGGGGACGACATCTCCTCGAGGATCCGGTCGAAGGCCCTTCTTCGCTCCACCGGGCTGGATGCCCTGACCGCCTGCACCACCAACCCGCTGATCTGCTCTTTGTTCAGCGGGCCACGACGCTGCAAGGCCTCGGAGGACGCACCAGCCATCGACCGCCGGGCCGCTTGCAGCTCCCGGGTACGAGCAGTGCTGACTTCACTCTTGCGGGACGGACCATTCTCTGCAACCGCACCCTCTTCCTTGCGAAGGGCACCT
Source organism: Roseibacillus sp. (assembly GCA_002721695.1). Lineage (GTDB taxonomy): Bacteria > Verrucomicrobiota > Verrucomicrobiia > Verrucomicrobiales > Akkermansiaceae > Roseibacillus_B. The sequence continues at coordinate 2,329 of PBLI01000021.1, forward strand.
GGCAGGGGAATATAGGCGGGATTCTCCTCCGGCCCGGCGCTCTCTGCCACCCCGCCACCGGAGACCGGGATTCTCACTTCTTCGGAATCACTGCTTTCCCCCATGCTCCTGCCCAAGCGGGAGCCAGAGGCAAGCATGCCCACGGAAACTAGGAGCCAGACCGAGTTTAGAATGAAGTTTCGCTTCAGCATGCCGCACCTCAATCTCTACGACCCCGACGTGGTGCCATGATCCGTTCCCGGGCTTCCCTCGGCAGGCCCGAAGTGTCAAGCCACTCGTTCAATCCCTGTCCGCCCTTCCGCTGCCAGGAGCGGCCAACCTGTACCATGGCCTCCTGGCGCCGTTCCGGGGCCGCGATGGCTTCAGCCCAGCTCATGGCCGCCGTGGGGTCCTCCCACGCAACAATAGCGCTGTAACCCTCGATCGCAGCATCCCGAAGGGGAGAGGGCGCCATCTCCTGGAGATACTCCCCTGCCGCAGTAGGATCCCTGCGCGCCCATGAATTCAAACTACCTCTCATCCCAACCTGCTGGCTCTCCCCCTCCGGCAAATCGCCCACCCATTCAAGGGCCGCCTCGGGATCACGGCCCGCCCAGTTGGCACCTACTTCCCAGAAAATTCGCTCCGTCCCCGGCTGACCCAAAAATCCCTGCGCCCATTCAGCAGTTTTGGCCGGGTCCCTTCCCGCAAAATGATCTGCAACTCTTCCTAACGCTTCATTACGCATCTGCCCCTCGGGGAGGGCCTCGGCCCACGAGGANGCNTCCAANNCNCTATCAGCAGNCCGCAGNACTTCCCCGGTGACAATGTGCATNTGNCCCGNATGAGCCTGGCCACTGGCCACCATCCTCTCGACAAACTCTGCAGCCTGCTGCGTGTCTGTATCTGCCAGCCCTTCGACAATCCCCGACAGGAAGTGATGGCGTAACCCATTTACCTCAAGTTTGCGCTCCTTGAGCAAGGGGTCAAAGCGGGAATCGTTTTCCATGTCCAGACCCTCGATCCAGGCCATGGCCTCAGCTGGGCTGGATCCCGCCCAACCAGCCAGNGCAGGCTTCATGTCATCTTCTTCCGTATCGATCCCAAAGAGGACCGCCTCGGCTCCCGCCACCGCTCCCCATGCGTAATGGAACTCCTGGAACTCGGCACTCCGATGATCCTGGTCTGCAATCTGTTCCCGGACGAGCAGGGCATTCTCCGCGGTCAATCCCCNGAGCAATCGTGAGAAGGCCAGGCGCCTCGCCACTGGATCGGACGAGGTCTTGAACCGCTCGCCGAGCTCCGCNATCNCCGACTCGGTCAGAATGACTTTTCCGGCGAGCATCCGGGCGACCTCGTCCTTCCCGATCCTCCCGGTTTCTTTCCCGGGAAGTTCTCCGCGAAGAGCCATCTCGCTTTTCACGGGGTGATTACCAGCGGCCTGAGCTGCCTTACCGGGGCCCTCACCGTGCCGCGGAATAAAGGCGGGCCCTTCCTCCGGATTGGAAGGCAGCACAAAATAGCCGGCAAGGAACGCAGCGATAGCAATCGCTCCCCAGACCAGATGCAGTTTGGCCGGCTTATCCATCACTTCTGCCTATCAAATCCACGCTCATCACTTCCAGGCCAGCATCCTCCCACACAGTCTGGACCCACATCCACCCAAGTTCCTGCCCGGCGGGAGATTCAGGAAAACTTTCTTTCATCCGGGTAATGTCGTCGAGGGAAAGTTCTATCTCAAACTTTCCTTCCGCTTGCTCTGCCAACTCGATCTTGCGTGAAACCGCATACTTTCCCGAGAGCACTCCCCGCACCCGGTGAGTACCAAAACCGAACGAAACTGCACAACTCCGCTCCAGCCGTCCCGCGACCCGCAGGCGCGCTCCCTCCGTCAAAAGGACCGGCGTTCCATTGGAGTCTGATGGCCTTACCACCACACTGTGAAGAAGCACCGGATCCTTGCGTTCCCCGAAGTCTCCACGGAACAGGTGGGTCTCCGCCCGCAGGGAACCGGGCCTCTCTCCTGCACCCGATCGCCAGTAGCCCTGACGAACATCACGCTGCAGGTCACATTTCCAGCTCCTGACCGACTCTCCCCGCGGCAGAGCATCGAAATCCGTCTTCCGGTCCAGCGCGGCCACCACATGGTGGTCGGCAGGAACATCACGTGTTTTCCCATCCGCCAGCCGCGTGACCCTCACCAGTCCCTCGTGGACCGCCAGCTGGGTCGCAGAAACATCGGCGGTCACGTTGAACTGCGTTCCGAGAACTTGCACCTCGGCAGAGGGAGTCTGCAGGAGCAGGGGATACCCTGACGACTGCGGAGCGACATCGAGGGAAAGCTCTCCCCTCCTCAAGAAAATGTGTTTCCCCTCCGGCCCTTCCGAGAACCTGACAATGGCGGGCCCGGAAGCCCAGACCCTGGTTCCATCATCGAAAACCAATTCCGCCCAAGAATCAGCCGCAACCACTTCCAACGTNCCTCCTCCNAGCTCATCCCCGGTCTTGATGCCGTGGACCGACCGCCCTCCGTCCCCGGTCCACCCAACTGCTCCATTCCACTCAGCGACCCGCAGGATCGGCGTGGTCCCTCCCTCCGAAGATCTCAGGAAATGAGTTACCGANAACCCGAAGAGAAGCAACGCAGCCGCCGCACCCGAGAGCCAAGCCACCTTTCGCACTGCCCGGACGTTTCGAGAGNCCCCCTCTCCAACCCGTCTTGTCTGCAACTCCGGCTGCTCCCCGGCATCCCGCAGGTCAGCGTGGAGCCCGAGGTAGTGCATGTAGCGTTCCTGCGAGGCCACATCGTCATTGAGCAAGNCCTCCAACCTCGCAAATTCCTCTGCCGTGATGACCCTGTCGACAAGTCTGGCCAACAACTGGTCAAGCTCCCCGTAGTCAGCTTCAGGCATCGCTCCAGCCCTCCTTCCTGATCGTTTCTCCAATACACCCGAGGAGACGAGCCCTGATCTTCTCGAGCGCATAGTAAAGTTTGTGCATGCTCACTCCCCTGCGCTCCGCCTCCTCCTTGACCGCACCATGCCTGGAATACCGCAGCTGCACCCACTTACGCTCCTGTTGATTCAATTTGCCGAGGCACACCTCCAACGCCCGGCGTCGTATTTCCATAAGGCTCGCTTCGTTCTCATACACCACGTTGAGCTGCTCCAGCAATTCATCCGAGAAGACCAGTTTCTCACGGGCCTGCCGCTGCCGCCACTTCTGCACCTCAAACCAGGCAAACTTGAGGGCCCACGGNACGAAGGGCCTCTCCTGGTCAAACTGTTCCCACTTCTCCCAGATCTTGACACTGACGTTCTGAAGCACCTCACCCACATCACTCGTGCGCGGCATCATCGTGAACAGGTAACGTTCCACCCCGGCCTGGTGCCGGGTCCAGAGGCGGACAAATTCAGCAGTGGGGTCCATGAAGGCTCTTCAGTTATCTTCCTCGCGTATCACCGAAATTCAGAATTTTTATTNACGGCTTGTTTCCAGATCCCAAAAAACAGGGGGTTCTCGACTACTCAAAAAATGATGGNACCTCGAACCCCCGGACCCCGGAGATCATCTCTCCCACATAATCGGCGATCCGGTCGACGATTCTTTCGAGGAAGGCGTCTCCCGTCGCGGCCGTGGCAGCAGCAGGTTTCTGGTCCTGCTGGTCCTCCCACATGTCGGTGCGCACGTTCGATGGAAAAGCAGCCAGACCTATTGAAGTCTCGAACTCCTGAGCGTGCCCCGGGAGGTCCTCTGGAAGCCGCGAGCCCGTTTGCAGCAACTCTCCTGCATCGTCGGCAGTAAGCACGTCCCAGTAGGACAGGAAATGAAGGTTCACCTGGAATTCACGAAGGAACTGGTCCCAGACTGCTCCGCAGGCGGCCGCGTTGCCTCCGTGCCCGTTCAGGACGAGGATGTTGCGGAATCCAGCCATGTGCATGCTGCGCACCAGGTCATTGACCACCGCNAGGAAAGTGCCCGGTCGCAGGGTAAGACTGCCCCGATGCCGCATGTGGTGCTCGCTGATGCCGGCCATGAGCCCCTCCGCAACAAGCACCCCCGGCTGGAGACGCCCTGCTACCGCACGAGCGACCTGGGTGACGCTGCGCCAGTCGTGCTCCATCGCCATGTGCTCGAGGTGTTGTTCCACTGCGGCCACAGGGATGATGCAGGCCTTCAGCGTCCCCGCATCCATGCGCTCACGAAACTCCCGGCGGGTGAGCTTGCCCAACTCAACTTCCATGCCACGCAGCATGGACCCGGCACCAGCCCGAGTCACCGTTATTCCTTNGCTGCAGGTTCGCCAAACCTACTTCAAGTCCGAAAACCCCAGCCCACGCAGATAGATTCCCTCCGGTGGTTTTGCCAGCAAACCCCCGTCCCCATCTGAGGCCAGGNGCACCCTGTCCCACTCAGGATCGGCGAGGACCGACTGCCAGTTCATCTCCACCTCCTCGGGATTGGCATGGTGCAGGAGAGAGACCAGAGTATTGCCGGACTCTGGCCTGTCAAAGGGCGTCCAGTAACCGAGGCTCCTGATTCCATGCTTCTCGCACAAGCGCGTGACATGCTCGCGAAAGTGCCTGTTGAGGTCCTCCAACCTGCCCGGCTGCGCGACGTAGGTCCGGAACTCGTACACTCCTCCCGGTTGCCCAATGGCCACCTCCTTGAAAGACGAGTAGTCGTTNTCGAGGAGAAAGATGCTCTCCGGNCGATGTGAAAGGAGACCTTGGAACTCNGGTTGATCAAGAACAGCCTCCCACTCNCGGTCATTGAAAAAGNTCACCCAGTTGCGATAGGCCNCATAGCGGGAGGGGTGCTTGAGAAGGTAGACGAAGCGGCGCCGCTTCTTGGCCGGACCCCCGGTTGGAATCCAGTAGCCGGNAGATTCCAGTCGATGTTTCCGGAATATGCNTTCGGTGTGCTCCCGGAAACGCCGGATCAGGGCACCGTGTCTTCCCTCATTGGCGGAATAGATACGCAACTCATAAAGTGGCCCGCGCGCGAGGCGTGGAGATCGAAGCGAGGGAAGAGCCTCCGGCCTCGCCGATCGGGCCTTCTCGTGCCCCAACGCCACCTCGAGAGGCGCNTCATAGACCCAGGCCATGTCATCAGATACCTTCCGGCTGGCATCATGGCCACCCACGTAGAGGGCTCCATCCTGAAATGGAGAGAGACAAAAGGCACGGGGNGAGACCAGAACCGGCATCCCCGGCGAGAAGGCATTGTTTACCTCCATCACTTCNTAGCTCCGGTCCGCCCGCCGCAGGGCATACANTGCGCCNGCGTAAAGAGCGCTTCCCTTCCAGCGTAACTCGTCCTTCCCCCGGATGTTGCCCTGGAACCCGATGATGTGAACCGTCTCACCGGTGACCGGATCCACCACCGGATACATCATGTTGTGCGCCCCCAGCGTGTAGGNAACCTCAACTCCCAGCTTCTCGCGCATCAGGTCGATCACCCGCACTTCCTCGTGCAGGGTGAAGCCGCCCTTCCCATCAGGATCCAGGCGCTTGATCTGGCTCGGGGAGCGGTCCCCGGGAGCCCAGAGGAAAAGCAGCGAATCTCCGCTCCCATCCGGATTTGCTAGCGCCGTCAACCCCCGGATACCTCCTACATCCGTATCCGTGTCCGCGTGCAGATCCAGCACCTTCCGGTAGCGGGCCTGCACACCATCCATCCGCTCATAGATGGCCCCCCCTTCTGAAAAATAAAGTGATCCGTTCGCCCTTGTCATCCCNAGCGGTCGGGTCCGAAAGCTCCCTTCCACCAGGAAGGGAAACTCAAGATGCCGGTCCCAGCGTATTCTTCCCTCCGCCGCCTCATCGTAGACCCCGGATACGATCCCCGGATTTCCCAGCGAAAGAAAGAGCCGCTCGATTCCCGTGACCTTGTCACGATGCACTTCCATGTCGCGGGGCACCCAGCGGACACCACCTGCACTGGACCCATGCCGCACAAGACTGTGCGTCCACGTGCCTTTCCCGTCGTCCCGAACCCAGACGGAAACGGCCCCNCCCCGCTCGAAGTTCGCCCCGGCCGCCATGACCAGCAGGTTGCGCGGACTAGGCAGGAGACCACCTGTTCCATTCCGGGTGAAGGTCACCGACTTGAGGACATTCCCCTTCATGTAATCAAGCCCGAGCCCGTTGGACTTCCCGGTGTCGAGGTCGACCTGCCATTGTCCCCCGGCGGCATCCAGGCGGAGGACCTGGGCACTCTGCTTCTGCCCCTCGGGGGGGATCACCCAGCGCGCGTCCACCCAGTAACCGTTCGCAGCATAGAGTTTCCCCCGATGAGCAACCAGGTGCATGATTTCAGACCCGCCCGCATAGGCCCCACCGCGGTCGAGATACCCCGCATCGTAACTTTGCTTCCAAGACCGTTGCTGGGCACCCGCCTGAAAGGCGGAGAGCCCGCCGAGAACCGCCGTGATGGTGATCAGCACTCGCATTGTTCANAATACCTCAACCAGACCCGCTTTANCCATCCTTCCGCTTCAACCATCCCGNAAGCTCCCCGTCTCCCGTCCTNTCACCCNGCAGGAGCCAGCTCAGGTTGAAGCGGGCCATGTGCCCGTCTTCATACCGGTGACGCTCTCCCCCCTCCAGCAGAATGTAAATCCATCCTTCACTTGCCGTCTTCGGGCGACCCGCATCGAAGGAGCTATAAGCACTGGGGCCCTTCCAGACCCTGCGCTTGAGCGGCCAGGTCTTTGCCCCGTCAAAACTTGCCCACACCGTGACATCACGCCGTTCGGTGGTCGGGCTGTCACAATTGCTGTAGAGCAGAATATCGCGCCCCGAAACCGGCAGGCGGACCAGACCNGCCAGGCAGCCAGATCCCGGCCCAACCGACTTGCGCGCCCCATCAGGAAGGATGCGGCACNTGGCAGCGTCCTTCCAGCTCGGTCCNCCNTCCTCGCTCCATGCCTCCCAGCGCAGGGCCGGATCGCAATCCGCACCGGGAGGGTCGTCATCCACTGTGACGCCCCCACCNTGCCAGCACGGCTTCACGACCGTAATAAGCGGTCCCCAGGACTCGCCCCCTTCCTCACTGCGGCGTATCCGGATTCCCTTTCTTCCGAGTGCGAAGTTGTCTTNCACTTCTCCCCAGCTTGCGACCACCGTNCNGTCAAGGGCCACCACAATGTTCGGGTTCCGCTCACCCTCGAAGAGCCTCTGGGTGTCAAACTTTTCCTCCCCGAGGAAAACATCCAGCGCTCCCTCCTGTTCTCCCGCCCCGACCTCAAGCAGGGCACCAAGGGCGAGAAGAGAAATATGGGTGGTTCTGGGACGCAACTTCACGGGCATNCCGGCNATGGAAGACACCGCGATTGTGCAGATCAACCCCAAGGTGCAAATGACTTTTGCGCGCCCGGATCGGGCAACTCATCCCTTCACCGGGACCAATCGTGGTCCTCGCCGGGNAAAATCAGATGCGAGACCNTGATTATTATTCACACCCCGGCCGAATCCCCCGCCTTGTCCAAGGCGCATTCACCCTGCAACGTTCCCACGTGCGCCGTACTCGACTTCTCGCCACCCTCGGTCCCTCCACTGAATCTCTCGAGGCCATCCGCACGCTCGTGCACGCCGGAGCTGACACGTTCCGGCTCAACATGAGCCACGCCTCCCACGAGTGGGCCCGCGAGGTTTCGGCCCATGTGCGCGAAGCGGCCACCGACGCGCCCCGGGCCCGCACGGTCGGCCTGCTCTTCGATCTGCAGGGTCCCTCCATCCGCACCGGCACCCTGCCCGAACCCTTCACCCTGCAAAAGGGGGACAAGGTGGAATTCCGGCACCGGGGCAGTGAAGCACTCATTCCCTATTCGACGACCGTCAACTACAACAGTCTGGTCGATGATGTGAGCGNGGGCGACACTCTCCTGGTTGATAACGGCGCCATGATCATGAAGATCGAGCAAGTCTCGGGAGACCGCATCACCTGCGAAGTGCGCACCAACGGCAAGCTCGGTTCCCGTCGNCACATCAACCTCCCGGGTGTGCGTCTCAACCTCCCGGCTCTCACCGACAAGGATCGCGCCGATATCGAGGTCGCCACCGAGTGCAAGGCCGATTTCATTGCCGGGTCCTTCGTTCGGGACGCTGATCACGTCAAGGAGCTGCGGGCCCAGATCGAGAAGGCAGGTGGCAGCGCGCAGATCGTGGCCAAGCTTGAGGACCAGGAGGCCATCAAGAATCTCGACGACATCATNCACGCCTCCGATCTCATCATGGTGGCCCGCGGCGATCTCGGGATCGAGGTGCACATCGAGGAACTGCCCATCATTCAGCGCCGCATCGTCAAGCGCTGCCACAACCTGGGACGGCGCGTGATCGTGGCCACCCACCTCCTCGAATCCATGATCGAGAGCCCCACCCCGACCCGCGCGGAAATCACCGACTGTGCCAATGCGGTCTACGAAGAGGCCGACGCCCTGATGGTCTCCGGGGAGACCTCGATAGGGAAACACCCCAAACGCTGTCTCCAGGTTCTTGACCGGGTCGCCCGCCGCATCGAACGCTCAGGGGGATTGGGCTATGGGGAAGAAGCCGACCTCCCCACCACCAGGCAACGGGCCGTGCGGGCTGCCGTCCAACTGGCCAATTCCATCCAGGACGCCATCATGGTGGTCTTCACCCGCANCGGGGCTACCGCCAATCAGGCGGCCCTCCTGCGGCCTCGATCGCCCATTTATGCCTTCACCCCGGAGGAGACGGTCTGCCGAGGCCTCGCCCTCTCCCGCGGCGTACGTCCCTTCGTAATCCCGTTCCGGGAACTACCACGCGATACCATCACGGACGCGGTGGCTACCCTGCGCAACCGGCGGGACGTTCCAGAGGGCACTCCCCTTGTCATTTTTTCCGACACCTTCCAGATCGATCGTGCGGTCAATTCCATCGTGCTCGACCACGCCTGAGCCCGGGCTGGCCGGACCGGGAGAGANCCGGCATCTGATCAATCACGGGGAAATCCAACTCCGGCATCCGGCAAGCCCTAGGAGTCCGCCTCAGCTTCATCGCNGGCAGAGTTCTCTTCAACTTCCGGATCCTCCAGCCGGGTGAAATGAACCTGTCCCACGCGTCGACCATCCGTACTGGTCACCTTGGCCTCATAACCTTCGATCTCGACCGCCTCCCCCGGCTCGGGGAGATGCCCCAGTTGCTGAGTGATGTAGCCGCCTACCGTTGTTACTTCCCCGCTTTCGAGCTCGAGTACCGGCACGTGATCGGAAAGCTCGTTCAGCGTGAGGGCTCCCTCCACGATGAACTCCTCGTCACTGACCCGGGTGAAGGCACTGGACTCATTGTCAAATTCGTCCTGGATGTCGCCCACCAGTTCTTCGATTACGTTGTCAAGGAAGACCAGCCCTGAGGGGTCGCCGAACTCGTCGACAACCATCGCAAGGTGTGCGCGCTCCTTGAGGAAGAAGTTGAGAAGAACATCAAGAGGCATGGTCTCGGGCACGATCTTAAGCTCCCGCTTGATGCGAAGGAGGTCAGGATCACTTTCCCCCGCAAGGGTGAGGAGGTCCTTGATGTGAATCAGGCCCACCGCGTTGTCTAGATGACCACGCACCAGCGGAAACCTNGTATGCTTGGTCGCGGCAGCCCGCTCNAGGTTCCTTTCAAANGGCTCCTCAAGATCAAAGAAGACGACCTCGCTGCGCGGGGTCATCACGTCCTGCACCTTGAGATCGTTCAATTCAAGGGCGTTGATGAGGATCTCTCGCTCCGTCTCGGTAACCTCCTGCTGACGTTCGCTTTCCTCCACGAGGATCGCGAGCTCCTCGGAACTGTGCACACCCTCGCTCTCGGCGACCGGGTCGATTTTGAACATCCTCTTCAGGATCCAGTTGGCCGTTCCGTTCAGAATCGCAATGGCCCACTTGAAGGCCATGTAAAACCCGTGTAACGGCCGGGCGAGGGCNAGGGTCGTGCCCAGAGACTTCCGGATCGCAATCGACTTCGGCAGCAACTCCCCGATGACAACGTGNAGAAAGGTAAAGGAAATGATCGCGATGATGAACGAGATGGTCGGAACCGCATTCTTCACGAAGTCCGGCAGGTCCGGAATACTGTAGAGTGCGGGCCCTACCAGGGCCGCCACGAAGGGCTCCCCCAGGAATCCAAGCGCAAGGGAAGCAATCGTGATGCCCAGCTGATTGGCGGAAAGGTATCCATCGAGGTGATCGACCACGTGCTTGGCGGTNCNCGCCCTGCGCGGCTTGGATTTCAATTCCCCCTCGATCTGGGTGGGGCGCACCTTGACTATTGCAAATTCCGACGCCACGAAGAAGGCATTCAGGAGNAGGAAGAACACAATCCCTGCAATCAACAACAGGGCCTCNGCCAGAGAGGGAAACTCATGAGGCACATCTGCCGANGCACTCGCCAGCGCTGTCAACAACCCGTCCATTCAGTCAGAGCTTCTCGAATACACCCTGATCACGCTTCTCGAGCACAGTGAATCCGGCCCGTTTGGCCTCCTGGGCCGAAAAAGGCTTCGCCACTCTGGGNGAGCTGACTTTACTGATCAGCTTGCGGACNGGGTTCTTGCAGAGGGGGNATGCCTCCAACGGTTCNCGCTCGGCCGGCCGTCTCAGCTCAAAACCCCGCGCACAGCGGATGCAACTTCGCTCCGGATCATCGGGGTTCTCTGAGAGATACTCGTAAATTGGCATCTGGGATGCGAGCGGCAGGGCGGTTCATTGCCGTCGCAGGTCGAGCACTGGTAGCTACGCTACCAGCTCGATTTTGTCACGCCGGGAATAAGGCCAGCGGAAGCCATCTCGCGGAAGGTAATGCGGGACAACTGAAAACGGCGCAGGAAGGCCCGCCGACGGCCAGTCACTTCACACCGGTTAACAACCCGGGTGGGGCTGGCGTCACGCGGCAGCATGCTCAGACCGACGTAATCCTTTTCCTCCTTCAACTTCCGACGGAGGTCCGCATACTTCTTNACGGTCTTCTGCTTGCGCTTGTTGCGCTCAATCCAGCACTTCTTGGCCATGGGAGGGCGTCTCTTACGCAGATTCCGGCCCGATTCAAGGGTTTTTTCCCTTTCCGGGGCGTTTTGGGGCCGGAACCCGGCCTTCAGCCCTTGTGCCCGGGGCATCTGCCCCACCCCTCGCCCGCGACGNGGGACCCGGAAACTCCGCTCCCGGCGGACAATACTCGTGCTTGCAAGACCGTAGTGGAACCGTAGTTCTAGCTCCATGAGCGAAACCCGCACTGAACGCGACTCCATGGGCGAAATGCCTGTCCCNGCCGGGGCCCTCTATGGAGCTTCCACCCAGCGTGCCGTCCTGAACTTTCCCGTCTCCCACGAAGCGGTCGAAGCGGGTATCGTGCGGGCGTTCGGCCTCATCAAGTGGGCGGCCGCAAGGGCCAATGGCGAATTGGGCCATGTCCCGNCTGCAAAAACCGCACTCATTGAGCAAGCCGCCCGGGAGGTTTACGAAGGCAAACTCGACGAGCACTTCCCGGTCGACGTCTACCAGACAGGTTCCGGCACCTCGACCAACATGAATGCCAACGAGGTCATTGCCAATCGCTGTGCCCAGCTGGCCGGGGTGGCGGTGGACTCGGGACGCGANGCAAAGCCTGTGCATCCCAATGACGATGTGAACCAGGGGCAGTCCTCTAATGACACATTTCCCACCGCCATGCATATTGCTGCGGGNGTGGCCCTGAAAGAGGATCTCCTCCCCGCCCTCGAGGCTCTCCGCGACAGCCTGAAGACCAAGGCTGAAGAGTTCCACGGGATCCTCAAGATCGGACGCACCCACCTGATGGACGCCACCCCCGTGCGTCTCGGTCAGGAATTCGGGGGATACGCCATGCAGCTCCAGCGCGCCGTCGACCGCTCGCACAAGGCCCTCAAATCGATCCACGAACTCGCCCTCGGTGGGACGGCGGTGGGAACCGGCCTGAATTGTCATCCTGATTTTCCTGCCCGGGCGATTGCATTCATCGCGGAGAAAACCGGAATCGAATTCCGCGAAGCCGAGAATCACTTCGAGGCCCAGGCCAACAAGGATGCCCTGGTGGAGTTCCATGGGCAGCTCAACACGATGGCAACAAGCCTCTACAAGATCGCCAACGACCTTCGCTTTCTGGGATCGGGNCCGCGATGTGCAATCGGTGAAGTGTCCCTGCCTGCGACCCAGCCCGGCTCGTCCATCATGCCAGGCAAGGTCAACCCGGTCATGAGCGAGGCCGTCACCATGGTGGCNGCCCGCGTCTTCGGCAATCACTCGACGGTGACCTGGTGTGGGGCCAACGGTCACTTCGAGCTCAACGTGATGATGCCGGTAATGGCCAAGTGTATCCTCGAGAGCATTCGTCTGCTTACCAACGTATCCACCATCTTCCGCGAGAAATGCGTGGACGGCATTGAAGCCCGGGTCGAGCGCTGCAATGAACTGATCGAGTATTCCCTGTCGATGGTCACCTCTCTGGCTCCCGTGATCGGCTATGACCAGGCTAGCAAGATTGCCAAGGAGTCAGTCGAGACCGGGCGCACGGTCCGGGAACTGTGTAGCGACCGTCTCGACGAGCTCGGCATCACCGCTGAGCAGCTCACCAGCGCCCTCGACCCCGCTGCCATGGCCGGCGGCTGAACCCCTGCCCTGCCAATGGATTCCCCTGCACCTACCGGGTGCGCCGCCGCCCCAGGAACAGCAAGGGAGCGGCCAGTAACAGGATCGGAGCAGTGCTGGCCGGCATGGATACCTGCGCGCCCTGCTCACCGCGCTGCGCCAGCTCCACCGCGAGGGGACGCTCCCTCTGCCGCACCCCATTCTGGGAAACCGGGGGACCATCCGCGCCGGACAGGTCTCCCCCGAGCGAGGGGTTAACATGGGGATAGCTTTCTGTCGGCTCAGCGGGTTCCAGCGCCAGGGCGGGATGTGCCGGGCTGAAGTAGAGCCTCCCTTCCACTCCCACGGCACCACCGCCTGCAGGAAACATGAAGGGCGCCTCACGAGGAAAAGAAGCGGCGGTGGCAGACAGGGAAGCGGCCAGCAAGACGGTCAGGGCAAGGCCGGGAAAGTTTCTTTTCATGAACAGGATGCAGTTGGGAAACCACACCCATCAAACCCGGGCTACTATCAGCCCATCCATATATTTGTTAGTTAGGAAAGGGAGCTAGTTGGGGAATCCAAACCGTCACCGGGAACACCCGGCTCCATTGGATCTTCGCAAGCTTTCAACGACCGCCGCCAATGCCGACCTTCTCAACAAGTCCAGACTATCTGGAAAGTCATCGGGACAGCCCTCATCCCTTAGGAGGTGCTGACTAACCAGCATGCTAAGCCTCTCGTAAGGACTTACCTTGCTGCGCCAATCAAGGCCTGCTCATGACTTCCGGCCCCACGTGTCACGCAACCCGATTGTCCGGTTGTAAACCGCCCTGCTCCCCGGCTCGTGGTGGAGCGAGTCCGCACAGAAGTAGCCCAGGCGCTCAAACTGGCAGCAGAACCCCGGTGGTTCCGTCCCGAGACCCGGCTCAAGTTTTGCTCCCGCCACAATCTCGAGCGAATCGGGATTGATCACTGAGAGGAATCCATCCTCTGCCGCGTCGGGATTCTCGTGATTGAAGAGACGATCATACAGGCGCACCTCGGCGTTCTCGGCGTGTGCTGCGCTCACCCAGTGAATGGCAGCCTTGCACACCACCCCCTCGGGCGGTGCCTGCCCAATCGTCCCCGGCAGGAATTCACAGTGCACCTCGGTCACATCCCCGCTCCCGGGGTCGCATACATGATCAACATACTGAACGATATATCCACCACGCAACCGGACGGCCCGTCCCGGCGCGAGGCGAAAGTATTTCCGCGGAGGATCGACCACGAAGTCATTTCGCTCGATCCATATCTCGCGGCCCAGCGGAAGTTTGCGTAGCCCGGCACCTTCGTCCTCGGGGTTGTTCTGGGATTCCACTTCCTCGAAGTGATCCTCCGGCATGTTGACGAGAACCAGTTTGAGAGGATCGAGGACAGCCATGCGTCGGGGGGCGCTCGCATTCAGAACCTTGCGCACCTCGTTCTCAAGGCGGGCCACATCCGTGACCCCCTTGAACTTGGTAATTCCTACATCCTGGCAGAAGTTGCGAATCGCTTCCGGGGGATACCCCCGCCGCCGGGCTCCCGACAGGGTGGGCATGCGCGGATCATCCCAGCCATCAACCTTCTCTTTCTCCACCAGTTCCAGGAGCTTGCGCTTGCTGACAACGGTGTAGTTCAGCGTAAGCCGGGAGAACTCGATCTGACGCGGCACCGACGGCACCGGACAGTTTTCAATTACCCAGTCGTAGACCGGCCGGTGCACCTCGAACTCGAGCGTGCAGAGGGAATGGGTAACGTGCTCGTGGGCATCCTCAAGCGGGTGGGCAAAGTCATACATCGGATAGATACACCACTTGTCCCCGGTGTTGTGGTGACTCTCGTGCAAAACCCGATAAATGATCGGGTCGCGCAGGTGCATGTTGGAAGAGGACATGTCGATTCTGGCCCGCAGGACCGCCTCTCCGTCCCGGAATTCCCCTGCACGCATTTTCTCGAAAAGTTCCAGGTTTTCCTCCACGGGACGATCACGGAAGGGGGAATGCCTGCCCGGCTCTGAAACCGTCCCATGGGCCTCCCGGATCTGGTCCGCCGTCTGCTCGTCCACGAAAGCCTTGCCCTCCCTGATGAGGTGCACCGCGCAGTCATAGAAGAACTCGAAATAGTCACTTGCGAAATAGAGGTGCTCCCCCCAGTCGCAGCCCAGCCATCTGATATCCTCCTGGATGCTGTCGACATACTCCTGCTCCTCCCTCGACGGATTCGTATCATCGAAGCGGAGATGAAAGTCCGAACCCGTTGCGGCATTCTCCTGCGCAATCCCCCAGCTCAGGCAGATCGCCTTGGCGTGTCCGATGTGCAGGTACCCGTTCGGCTCCGGCGGAAAGCGAGTCACGATCCTGGCATGCTTTCCGCTCGCCAGGTCCTCCGCCACGATGTCCCGGATGAAGTCGCGCTTACTCGTTGCCTCTTCGCTCATGGCCCTGATTTGATATCTAACAACTGGCGAGTCTTTCAAACAAGACCCGGTTCAGGCGGATTCCTCCCTCGAAATTCTCCACCGTGAAATTTTCNTTGGGAGAGTGGATCTGGCAATCGGGCAGTGCCAGCCCCAAAAGAAGAGTGTCCACTCCNAGAACCTCCTTGAAGTCCTGGATGATCGGAATGCTACCCCCCTCCCGGATCAGCACNGGATCCCTCCCGAAGGTCTCGCGCAGCGCTTNCTGTGCCGCCTTGCCATGCGCTGAGTTTGGATCGGTATGATANGCCTGCCCGTGATGCCCTCGNTCCACCTCCACCGTNACGCCGGCCGGACAATGTTTCGCGAGATGCGCCCCGACCTTGTCCATGATTTCAACCGGATCCTGGTTCGGAACAAGGCGGAAGGAGAGCTTCGCGAACGCCTCCGCGGGCAGGACCGTCTTGGACCCCTCCCCCTGATAACCGCCCCAGATACCGTTCACCTCGGCCGTGGGCCGGGCCCACAGGCGTTCTGCCGAGCTGTAGCCGTCCTCCCCGTGAAGTCCGGGCGAGCCTGTCACGGCCAGAATNTCCTCCTCACTCATTCCGGGNACCCCTCCCCACATTTCCCGTTCCCAGTCCTCCAGTGGCACCACCTCATCATAAAAGCCCTCGANCCTCACTCTCCCCTTCTCGTCGTGCAGGCTTGCTACCAACTGGGCCACCACCGTAGCGGGATTGGCCACGGCCCCCCCGTAAACGCCCGAATGCAGGTCGCGCACNGGTCCGCGCACCACGAACTCGCAGCAGGTGATTCCCCGCAATCCGTAGCCCATGGTAGGCACCCCGGGAGCTACCATGCCGGTATCGGAGACCACGATTACATCGCAGGCCAATGCCTCGCGGTGCTCTTCCAGAAAGGGCCGCAGGTTCGGGGAACCGATTTCCTCTTCNCCCTCCAGCAGCATGATGANGTTCACCGGAAGGTCCCCGGCCTCCTCAATGGTCTCCGCAATCCCACAGAGGTGCGCAAAAAACTGTCCCTTGTTGTCGGTTGCTCCCCGAGCCCAGACCTTGCCATCCCGNACGACCGGGTCGAACGGATCGCTCTCCCAGAGTTCCAGGGGATCAACCGGCTGCACGTCATAGTGCCCATAAACCAGCACGGTGCGCCGCCCAGCCTCGTGCTTGTTGCGCCCGATGACCACCGGGTGCCCCGGGGTGGGATGAATCTCACTGTGCAACCCGGCCGAGACCATGCGGGCCGACAGCCACTCCGCACAGGCCTCCACGTCACCCCGGTGGCTCGAGTCCGTGGATATGCTTGGAAAGCGCAACAACTCAAAAAACTCATCCATCCAGCGATTCATGATCTAAAAAATTGGTTCTTGGTTCTCCTGCCCCGGGNCCGACNGACTCTAGTCACGATCTCCAATACGCAGGCTTTTTTTGACATCCCTGAACTCCTTGAGCACACGCAGAGCATCGTAGAGCCCGAGCAGAAAGAGGAACATGGCGAGAAAGACGCAGCCCGACCAGTAGAAGAGAAAACGCACTGGGCTGTCCTCCAGCCAGGAAGACAGCNGCCAGTTCCCTGCCGCGAACACCACCAGCAGGGCAATAATCGTGTAGAAGATAATCTTCCGCCTCGTTTCNCGGTATTGCAGCAGGGCTCTCGCCGCCACCACGGCGAACGAAAACCAACTCATCTTCTTCGACATCGCNGGGAGCATCTCCCGCCAGCTACCCCGGGTCAAATCCTGAGAGGTCTCNGAGACCNTTCCGCTCACAGCCTTCAATTTCACCGGGCCTNCTCGAAGGCGTATCCGANGGCGAGCAATCTCGCNTCCGATCGNGCCGGCCCCATGAAGGACAAGCCAACCGGGAGNTCCTNGGCCTCACCCATGGGCACCGTCAGGTGGGGATAGCCCGAGACCGCAGGCAGGGTGGTGGCGGAGCCCTGGAAGGAATCCCCGTTCTCAAGGCTGATCGTGAAAGCCCTCCCCGTGGTGGGTGCAATAAGCGCCTCACAGTTGTGCGCGGCCAGAAGCCGGTCGATCCCGTCCCGACCCGCAAGGCGCCTGGCTTCGGCCACGATGGCGGGCAATTCAGGATCTTCCCCGCCCATGGTAGCCTCGGCCTGCTCGAAAATCTCCTGCCCGAAGTGCGGCATCACCTCGTCGGCATGCGCCTCGTTGAAGGCAATCAGGTCGGCGAGGGTCCTCGTCTTCACCCCCGGTGGGACGGCGGCCAGATAGCGGTTGAGGTCCCGNTTGAANTCCCTCAGCAGCAGTGCCCACTCAAGCTCGCGGATCCTTCCCAGTTCCGGAATCTCGGTGATCTCAACGAGGACTGCGCCTGCCGACTCGAGAGTCCTCCGCGCCTCCGCAAAGGTGTCCGCAGCTGCCTCCCCGTAGCGGCCGCACAACGGAAGGAGAATCCCTAGCCTGACTCCCNTGAGCGCATCAGNACGGAGAGCGGCCTCGTAGTCTTCCCCTCCTTCCCCCGCCATCGCTCCGAGCATGCGAGCTGCAAGACGCACATCCCGCGTCATCGGGCCGGCCGNATCCTGACTGGTCGAAATGGGAACAATCCCTTCCGTGGAAAGAAGACCAACAGTCGGCTTCAGCCCCACAATCCCACACATGGCGGCAGGACAGGTAATCGACCCATCGGTCTCGGTGCCAATCGCAGCGTCAACCAACCCCCCTCCCACCGCGGCACCACTTCCCGAACTTGATCCACAGGCAGTGCGGGAGGGGTCGTGCGGGTTGGTAGTCAACCCCCCTACGCTGCTCCACCCGCTGGTGGAGGCCGTGGATCGGAAGTTAGCCCATTCCGACAGGTTGGTCTTCCCAACNACGATGGCTCCGGCCCGNCTCAGGTTGGCAATCACCGGCGCATCCGCTGCGGCCATGTTCTCAAGAAGGGCCTTCGANCCTGCCGTGGTCGGCATTCCCTTNACATGAATATTATCCTTCACGAGGACGGGCAACCCGTGAAGGGGGCCAAGATTCGGCTGGGACGATATCGATCCCAGTTCTTTCACCGCATCCGGTGCGATCGCAAGGATGGNATTCATTGAGTCCCTGGTCTGCAATCGNTCCATGATGCCTCCCGTTTCAGNNAGGCCGGCCGGGCCGTTCTCCTGACAACCACATAAGATGAAGANCGGGAACAGGAACGGCAGGCAGTATTCCACGCATCCCNTCATGACCTGCACNGTTTNCGAAGGCGANGAGGGGTNCCGGAGTGGNCCCTGCACCGCGCGNCCCACTGGAAAGATCGCNGCCGAAGACTACTCGGCAGAAGGGGCATCTTCCNNCGGAGCGGGATCCCCGGAAGCAGGAGCCTCTGCCACCGGCTTCTCCGTGGANGNCTCGGGTGCAGCCTTCTTGGCANCCTTCTTGGCAGCCTTCTTGGCNGNCTTNTTNGCNGCTTTCTTNGCNGTCTTTNTTGCTGCTNNCTTCGCAGTCTTCTTGGCGGCTGCCTTNTTNGCNGCTTTNTTNGCNGCTTTCTTCGCCGGAGCACTAGCACTACCGGAAGACTTCTTCCGGGCGGCACTAGAATTCATTTGCTCCCGCTTGCGTTTCAAATACTGCTTTCGGCGGCGNCGCTTCTGGACCTTGTTATACTGCTTTCCCATGCGGTGGGGCAGGGCCTAAGCGTCTCCCCGCCAGCATTCAAGACAAATCGCCGCCAATTCCNCTCGTCATGCCCGGTCTCGTCGTCAAACCCCGCTCCAGAATCTTCCACGGCCACGACTGGGTCTACGCCTCGGAGATCAAGAAATCCTTCGGGGACCCGCAGCCCGGAGACGTCATTTCCCTCAAGGATTTCAAGGATAAGCCCCTGGGCAGCGCCATTTACAACCCTCTCTCCCAGATCGTGGCGCGCCGCTTTTCCCGCCGGAAACAGGATCTGGACCTCCCTTTCTTCCTCCGGCGCCTCCAGCTGGCCCTCTCTCTCCGCGAGCGTCTCCCNGTCGAACCCAGCCTCTGCCGCCTGGTCTGGAGCGAGTCCGACGGGCTGCCCGGGCTTATCGTCGACCGTTACGACAACCACCTCGTCGTTCAGACCCTGACCCGGGCGATGGACCAGCGTCTCGACATCATCATCGAGGCCCTCTGCGAACTCCTTTCCCCGGCAACGGTCATTGTGCGCAACGACTCGCCCATGCGCAAGGCAGAGGGACTGGAACCCNTCAACTTCGTCGCCCACGGCGATGATCCCGATCCTGTGAGAATCGAAAGTGGGAAGCTCCATTTCGAAGCCACCCTGCTGGCGGGGCAGAAGACCGGGCTCTACCTCGACCAGCTGGACGCCTACGAGCGCATCGCCTCGCTGGCGCAGGGCAAGCGCGTCCTCGACTGTTTCAGCAACCAGGGAGGATTTGCCCTGGCCTGNGCCCGGGCCGGGGCTGCGGCAGTAACCAGTGTCGATATTTCCAGCGAGGCGGTTGACGCCGTGAAACGCAACGCCGNACTCAACAATGTCATGGTGANGGCANTCGCAGCAAATGCCTTCGACTACCTGAAGAGTTGCGACGAGCAATACGATCTCATCATTCTCGATCCTCCCTCCTTCACCCGGAGCAAGAAGGCCCTTGGCGATGCCATGCGCGGTTATAAGGAAATTCACCTGCGCTCTCTCAAGCTCCTTGCCCACGACGGCTACCTCGCGACCTTCTCTTGCTCCCATCATGTCAGCCGGGAGCTCTTCCTCTCCAATGTCCGCGACGCAGCAGTGGATGCCCGGAAAACCCTCCGGCTGGTGGAGTCCCACGCCCAAAGATCCGACCACCCGATCCTTCCCAGTATTCCGGAGACGGAATACCTCAAGGGATTTACCTTCCAGCTTCTTCCCGGCCGATGAAACTCTGGCTCAAGTTCCTCCTCTTCCTCGTTCCGGCCCTGTTGGGTACCTGGTTCGTGCTCTGGAGGTTCTCACCCGNGCAGGCCGTCCTTCGCCGGGCCGCCCTGGTCTTCACCTCCGTGGAGAAGGGCACCCTCAGCGCCGGATCTCCCCGGGACAAGGCCNAACGCCTTGAGGAGGTCCTCGCCCCCGCCCTNGAAATCCGCGGGCCGCACCCGGTGCCGTCCGGGGCGNTCAGCTCGGCCCAGGTCGGCCGCATGCTCGTGGAGTTCCAGAACAGCATTCTCTCCTGCCAGATCAGCCGGGAAGATGAGACCGTGGAGTTTCCCACCGAGGAGCAGGCCGTCTACCGTGCCCTCCTGTCTGCCGAGACGGCCNAGGGGCCCGGCCGCACCTACCACATGCGCTANNGGTGCCGCATCGAGTTCAGGCGCTCTGGGCGGGCCTGGCTGGCCACCCTGATCGAACTGGAAGCGATCTGAGCAGCGNCCCACCACGTCCCAACTCCATTTTCCGCCCGTAAAGCCCTCATTTCACGGGATTACGTGCCTTTAGCGGCTTTCCCTCCAAAATTCCTTGGCAAAGGGGGGGAATTCCTCCAAGTTCCGCCGCCCCACGGAAATGGTAGTTCTTCGACTCACACGCAAAGGCAGCAAGGACCGTCCCTACTACAAGATAGTGGCAGTCGATCGCCGCAAGCGCCGGGACGGCCGCTATATCGAGCAAATCGGGACCTATGACCCGTTGCAGGGCGGTGTGAACTACACCCTCGACCTCGAGAAAGCCGACGGCTGGATCAGCCAGGGCGCCCAGCCGTCCGAAACNGTCGCCAGCATCATCAAGAAGGCACGCAAGATTGCCGACGCCGGCGCCGAGGCCTGAGCCTCTGGATCTGCAGACCCAGCCCCACTGCGCCTCGCGCAGTTGAATCAGGACAAAGGGGGCTGCCCTGAACCTCGGGAGCCAGACGGCACCTCTTTGAGAACCCTCCCGAGGAAGGCTTCAACTTCTGAGAGCGACTCCGCCTGCGCGATCCCCTGGCATGCTCCTCCACCCGCCAGGCCGATCACCGGCTTGAGGAACTCCCGGGCGAGTTCTGCTTCTGAAGCAGTNCCCGCTCCACCCGGCAGGACGATCACCACGTCGGCAGTGGCGATATTGATGGAATTGCGGGAATACCACGTCCCCCCTTCCTCNCCCCGGCCCGGCAAATGCGTCCGGATGGCCACTTCGACAAAGCCGTTGGGATAGCCCGGCGGGGGTTCCGGTGGCCCCCCTGCCGCACGGGAGGGCAGAATCCCGAAGACGAGCCCACGGCGTAGCGGNGGATCTAACGAGGCGAAGCCCGCGGAGACGGAACGCATGACCCCACCTCCTCCCCCGGTGAGCAGGTGCACCCCAAGTTCCGCCAGCAGCACTCCGAGTGGCCACGCTACCTCCTCGTGTTCTTCCCTGCCAGACCCCAGCACGGCCACGATTTTCAGACTCTCCATCCCGGTCATGCTCTCCAGATTCNACCACCCCACAAGCCCGCTCCGGCCCGGACAGCACAAAAATCACCATGTAGTTCCGCCTACCCGGGAGCGCTTTCTCCATCGCTGTCGAGACAGGAACCACGNACCCTCTCGACCGGGCTCCCGCCCGGGGCCCTACCAGTAGAGAGTCAGCCCCGGTTTCACAAACCGCTCCCGAACTTCCGGGCCCTTGTGCCACTCGACGTGGCCGTCCTGATAGCCCACGTGCACTCCCTGGAACTCCTTTTCCTTCTGTTTGTGGAAGTTCCCAATCCGGCGGTTGTTCCAGATCATTGCAAGATCAACCCAGAGAATATCATACACCACCTTCTCCCCGGTCCGCCTCGGGGTCCACCGGTAGGTGTCGTCCTCCTCGTTGTAAACGTCCTCGCGGATGCGCTCCCAGTCGGCGGCATCAGGTGGGAGGAATTCGCCACCTTCCGTCCAGAGCGGATCGTCGATCAAATAGGCATAACTGAAGAGGGTGGAGGAACCCTCTTCCGCTCCACCATAATTCCAGATATCGACGTTGTTCTCGCAACGGTCCTCTCCCTCCGAGGTCCAGCACTCGTTGGACTTCCCATAAGCCAGNTCCTTGGTGATCCCGTTGCGGTCCCGGAACTCCCAGGTGAGCCAGAAGGGAGCGTTCCCGAAGTGGGCCTTGGGGAAGATCCCGTTGTTCTCACCAGCCTCGGCGATGGAAATGGCAGAGAGCTGCCTGAGATCCGACACTGATCCAGCCTTATGGGCCGCCATGGTGATCCGGCCCACACCGGCCAATACCAGAACCCCGAGAGTCAGGATGATGGCCACGACGACAAGTACTTCGATCAGNGTAAAGCCGCGTCTACGAACAAGGGTTTTTAGTCTCATAAGACTACTACGTGAGGTAAACATCCCTCCCCCGATGTCAATTCCAAGAACGCATCCCNGCGCCATCCGGGGGGGGCCTGCATAATTTGTATGACATATTTTGAAGGAGGTCATTATNCCCTATCCACGGGGCCGCCGGACGCCCCCCCTTCACTTTTTCCCTCCCTCCCGCCGTGAGTCACTTCGCTCGGCACGGTTTACAAACCTGCTCTGGAGCGCTAGAGGGAGCCATCATGACTATGCGCATTATTGGACTCACCATNGCCCTCGCCTGCAGCGGATTGGCTCTCGCCGAGGAAAAAGACGNACCCGAGCCNGGGAAGAAACAGTCACCGGCTGCAAAGGCGGGCTCCAAGCCTCGGGTCACCCTCGAGACAAATCTCGGCAACATCGTCCTGCAGCTCGACCCCAGGGAAGGCCCCCATCACAACCAAGAACTTCCTGGCTTACGTCAACGATGGCTTCTACGACGGGACCATCTTCCACCGGGTCATCAGCACCTTCATGATTCAGGGCGGCGGATTCGAACTGGTCGACGGTACCGGAACGCAGAAGCAGACCAAGGCGCCCATTAAGAACGAGGCCAAGAACGGCCTGAAAAACGTGCGGGGAGCAATCTCAATGGCCCGCACCTCCGATCCTGACAGCGCCACCACCCAGTTTTTCATCAATGTTGTAGACAACCCTGGCCTGGACCCCAAGAGCGAAGCCAACCCGCGGGGATTCTCTCCTGATGGCTACGCTGTCTTCGGCATGGTGGTCGAGGGCATGGACGTCGTGGACAAGATCAAGTCGCTGGACACCGGTATGAAACGNCTCAAGGCCCGCCATCCAAGTGGCCAGTTACTTGAGCAGCCCATGCGCGATGTCCCTCTCCAGAATGCCGTGATCAAGAAGGCGTCCGTAGCAAAGTAGGCAGAANCGGCAACGCTGTCCGCCCCGCGAGGGCACTGCCCAACCNGGCTCTCCGCCATGTCCTGGCTCTTCCCAATCCTGGCCTGCCTCGTCGGATCCATTCCCTTCGGCGTCCTCATCGCAAGGTCAAAGGGAATTGACATCCGCGCCCACGGCTCAGGCAACGTGGGCGCCACCAATGTCTTCCGGGTAGTGGGTAAGAAATTCGGGGTCGCCTGCCTCGTCCTGGACTTCCTCAAGGGCTTTATTCCCGTCNCCCNCGCCACCAATCTACTCAGGATCACAGGAGAGCTTCCCGCGATTCCCCTGCCCTTCCTCTGGGAATTCACAGGGGAGTTCGCCCCGGACCGNCAGCTCCACTTGCACACCGTCCATGTCANCACCGCCCTGGCGGCGATCCTCGGCCACAACTACTCGGTNTTTCTTCGCGGCAAGGGAGGCAAGGGAATCGCAACCTCTGCCGGCGCGCTGGTCGCCCTCATGCCACTGGTGCTGCTGGGGGCCCTCGTAGTTTTCGCNATAACCTTTTATNTCAGTCGCTACGTGAGCCTTGGCAGTATTCTTGGCGCCCTCAGCCTGCCCGCCTTCTGTCACGCCCTGGATCGCATGCGCCACGTTGACGGGGACCAGTCCCAGCAAACCCTCTGGGAGTCAGGAAGCTGGAACAAGCCGCTNCTGGTCTTTGCCCTGGTCACCTGCGCCCTCGCGGTCTGGCGCCACCGCTCCAACATCCAACGCATTCTGGCCGGCACAGAGNAACCGCTCACCAGCAAGCCCCGGAATCTTCCTCCCGTGCCGACGGATTCTTCCCCGGAAAGCTCCAATCATGAATCCTGACTCGCTACCCNACTCCCCCCGCATCGTTATTCTNGGCTGCGGGTCGTGGGGCACCGCCCTCGCTTCCGTCCTCACGCACTCCGCCGGCGGGGTCACGCTGATCGGCCGCGATCATGCAGTCCTCGAGGACATCAACTCCAACAGCCGCAACGAACGCTACCTTCCGGGCAGCAGGCTCGATCCCGGCATCACAGCCACTGATGAACTCGGGACCGCNGTAGAAGCCGATCTCATTCTCTTCGTTGTCCCCAGCTCCGCCACCCGGGATGTGGCCGGAAAACTCGCCTCCCTGCCTCTCAAGCCCAATGCCATCCTGATCGCCTGCTCCAAGGGAATCGAGCGCGGCACCGGCCAGCGNATGTCAGAGATCATCGGGGAAGTCCTCCCGGCACAACACCTTGCNGTCCTCTCCGGCCCCAACCACGCGGAGGAAGTCGCCCGGGGGCTNGCCACCGCAACTGTGATCGGTTCGCAGGACGACACCGTGCTCTCCTACCTCCAACGCCTGTTNACCGCTCCGACCTTCCGGTCCTACACCAGCCACGACCTCACCGGCATGGAGTGGGGCGGCGCCATCAAGAACGTCTTCGCCATCGCGTCAGGCATCGCCTCGGGGCTCGGGCTTGGCGACAATGCNACCTCTGCACTCGTCACCCGTGGACTCGCCGAAATGATCCGGCTCGGCACAGCCCTGGGCGGTCGCCCGGACACCTTCACCGGGCTTTCCGGAGTCGGCGACCTGATNGCAACCTGCTACTCGCACCACTCGCGCAACTTCCGGGCCGGAATCTCCATCGGCCGCGGAAACACCGTTCAGGAAACACTCAGCTCTGAAGGCATGGTGGTGGAGGGCATCCCCAACTGCCAATCCATCTACGAGGTGGCTCGCAGCACCGGGGTCCGCACTCCCCTGATCGACACCATTNATGCCGTCCTCTACGAGGACAAGTCCGCAGCTACAGCCCTGCAGGAACTTCTCACCCGNGCCCCGCGCTCCGAAACGGAGACCTGAACTTCATCATTGGCAGGCAGCACCTGCCTCGNTCTCACCTCTGGCCGCGAGCCGNTATTCTCGAGAAACCAGAATTCTTCCGGCTTGGTCATTGCAACTTGGCGACAGAAGGNCGAACGTTCCCCCCATGAGGATTTTCCTGACCGTCCTTGCCACCTGCCTCACGCTCCCTGCTCTGCTCCCTGCCGGGGAATCTCCCCCGAAGAACCCAGCCAAGAAGCAGGAGACAAACCCCAATCTCCTCAATCGCCGGGGGACCGAGCACTTCTTTGCAGGCCGCATCAAGCNGTCCCTCCAGGACTGGGACCGTGTGGTCGAGATGGTTCCCCAGCAGGCCCCNCACCACTGGCAACGCGGAATCGCGCTCTACTATGCCGGGCGTTACGAGGATGGCGTGGCACAGTTCGAAAGTCATCAGACGGTGAACGGAACCGACGTCGAGAATGCCGTATGGCACTTCATCTGCGCAGTCCGCGCGAAGGGTGGATCNGTCCGNAAAGCGAGGGAACAGATGTACCCCTATGCCGGCGACCGCCGCGTCCCCCTGAAGGAAGTTCACGAACTGTTCAAGGGCACGGGTTCCGAGGAGAAAGTGCTCGCTGCTGCCAACAAGGACAAGTCCGATAAGCTCAGGCACCGCAACCANCTCTGCTACGCCCACCTCTACCTCGGGCTCTACTATGAAGCTGTCGGAGAAGACGAGAAGGCCGGCAAACACATGCAGATGGCCGCCGTCGACTACAAGATGGATCACTACATGGGCAAGGTCGCCCAGATTCATCACAANCTCAGGAGCGCTGGGCAGGAATAAGCCNCGGGGCCCNGGCAAGCTGGGAGCGATGACCAGATCCCAGCCAGCCCATACCCCTGCCATGAGTGAACCTGCCGACCGGGGACCANGCTGGCGCCTCCCTNCNCTTTCCCTGATAGCATCCAACCCGAATCAGCCANCGCAAGCAGTAATGCCCCATGCTACAAGCCTCGCAGTAGTCGGAATCCGAATCAGGAAACACCTCCCGGGCTTTTCTGCCTTTACCGATTCGTCCAGTGAATGCCCTCCACATGGNAGCCGGCTTTCATGGACCGCGGCCCAGNATCCCAAATCAATCCAGAGCTTCNCNNAAANCCGCACGACCTTCCAGGAAATCTCAAGGTTGAAGGACCTGCAGCATCCTCCCGGCGTTCGCACNCATCCACAGGTCATCGCTTGAAACGTTTTCTGGAAACGCAAAATGCCTTCGCCTCGCCGCANACTCTCCCGCGTTGTTNCACCCCACAGACACAACAANAATAATGTGCGGCTCGGGGCATTCCNNGCCTACCAGCTCACACTCTCTCCCAGAAGGCACCTGCCATTCTTGATAAGCCCGTTAACATGGATCTCGGNCCTNCTGGGCTTGCTGATGGCCACAAGCCTGGCGGAGGTACGCCTTAACGAAATATCTGCCAAGAGAAGCGACAGGTTCATCATTCGAAACGGCGACGAAATTCCTCATACCGGAAGCGGNACGCAATGGTGGGACGAGAACTATGACGACTCGTTCTGGCTCGACGGACGAACTCCCATGGGAAGCGGATACCCCGGAATTGCCACCACCGTTGCCTCCGATGTCATCGGCAAGGCTCTTACCTTCTACGTCAGNCAGTCCTTCACGGCTACCGCAACGGAGGCTGCATCCGTAGAAAACCTGACCCTCGATATCGACTACTGCGATGGATTTGTCGCNTATCTCAACGGCAAGGAAATCGCTCGGGGTAATACTGCCTTCCCGGGAACCTACCTATACTCTTCCCAGCCATCCTTCAACTCCCGGACCTCTGGAGGTTTCGAGGAGTTCGCTGCCGGCGAGACGAGTGCCCTTCTCAGGGAAGGAACCAACATTCTTTCCGTAGAAGTCCACAACAACAGCCTGAGAGATGCTCTACTGAAGCTGGACTTGTCCCTGAGCAACGCTGAGACGACCTTCATCGATGCTGGAACCCCGTGCAAATGGTTCCCCGGAATCGTAAGTCCATCCGGAGGAGTCTTCGATCACGGACTGAGGGATCTGGTCACCGGACGGGACGACNACCCCGAGATCGAACACTCGGACTGGATAGAACTCCACAACAATGGAGCAACGGCCGTTGACCTGTCGGGCTGGGGGTTGAGTGACAATACGGATCCATACAAGTGGGTCTTTCCTGAGAACACCTCCATTGAGGCGAATGGTTATCTTGTCGTAATCGCCGATGGGCAAGACCGCTTCAACGGACAGGGAGCTTATCTTCACACCAACTTCAGGCTCTCAGGTTCTGGTGAAACTCTGACCCTAACCGACAAACAAGGAGTGTTGCAGTCAGAGATCCCGAACGGGTTTCCCGCCCAGNACTTCACCTACACCTACGGGTGGATCGATTCTCACAANAAGTGGGCCTATTACTCGAGCGCAACTCCAGGAGCAGCAAACAGNCCTCCGGGGNCCGGGGAAACCTTCAGTGCCCGCGCCGAAGCTCCCACCTTCAACGTCCAGGGTGGCTTCTTCGACGAATCGCAGACCATCANCCTGGCNAGCGGGACCAGGCANTCTGAAATCCGCTATACCATTGATGGGACAGAACCTACNCCAACCACCGGGNTTCNCTACTCGGGCCCTTTCCATATTCACGAGATCAACGGCGGCAGGGGGACCGTCATTCGGGCCCGCACCTTTGCCAGCGATCATATCCCGTCCGAGACGATCACGAATACGTATCTGATCGCCCAACATGAGGCCTACCGAAGTGTTCCCGCTCTGGTCTTTACCGGGAATCCTGAGGAAGTCTTCTACAAGCCCTACGGCATCCTCTCGATTGAGGGTGGAACCTATACCCCCGGCTGGACGAATACCGGCCCGGACTCATACAACTACGCTTCCTTCCGAGGAATTGAATTCGAGCGTCCGCTCTTCCTGGAATTCTATCCCCCCGACGGCTCTCCGGGGTTCCGGGAACACGCAGGAGTACGGNTCTCGGCCAGCAACGCTTCGCGCCCTCGCCTCCTCCTGACCGACACAAGCCGACAGGTTTGGAGCCACACCCCTCGCCAGAAGGTTTCCTTCAATCTGCACTTCCGGGACGACTACGGAAGCAATGAGCTGAACTATGCATGGCACAACGAGTTCTACCCCGTGACGAGCTTTGAGCAACTCCGGTTGCGGGCTGGCAAAAACGACATCAGGGACCCGTGGATCAAGGACGAGCTCGTCCGNAGGCTCTATCATGACATGGGCCACGTAAGCAGCATCGGAATTACTACCACCTTGTATCTCAATGGCGTTATCAAAGGGTTCTATAACATGACCGAACGTCTGCGCGAACCCTTCATGCAGGATCACCATGGGGGANCCCGCGATTGGGATATCCGACAGAAAGACTCTATTCCGACCGGCGACACCATCGTGTGGAATGAGATGATGACCGCCCTCGGCAAGGATCTTACCGTCCTTGAAAACTGGCAAGCGGCCGAAGCCTACCTCGATCCCGTCAACATGGCGGACTATTTCCTGCTCAACATTTACGTCGCAACCAATGACTGGCCCCAGAACAACTGGGTGGGGGCGCGGGAACGGTCCCCCGAGGGCCGATACCGCCTCTATGTCTGGGATGCCGAGTTCTCGTTCGGTTCAGGCACTCACAAGAAGAGCGATGAAACCATTGACTCTGGTATTCTGCAGAACGATTCAACCCTCGGCGCACTCTTCCGCAGGCTCCACGCGAGTCCTGAATGGCGCCTCCTGTTCGCAGACCGGATCAACAAACACATGTTCCACGGCGGCGTCCTCGACGGACGGGACGGCGCAGCCTCCCGCCTGCGCCGGCGAGCGGNTGAACTTCGCGATGAGTTCTCCGCTCTGAAGGAATGGATGTTTGGAGGCCCTGTTTCAATGAGCTTCTGGACGGATTGGGTGACTCCCGGAAATGCCCGACGCGATTATTTACTCGGCCCCCTGCGAACTGACTTTGCAGACAACGGGCTCTGGCCATCTGTCCCACCTCCCTCATTAAGTCAGCACGGAGGAAGCGTGACCCCCGGGTATCGCCTCACGATGGAAAACGGCCCGGGCAGCACCATATATTTTACCAGCAACGGCTTGGACCCTCGCCTCCCTGGCGGNGCGGTCAGCCCAAATACTTCCACCTACTCGAACCCGATCGAAATNTCCACTAGTCCGGTGGTCATCAGGGCGCGGNNGCGGGACACACTCACCGGGGAATGGAGCGCCCTCACCGAGGCGGAATTCAATCTCGGCATTCTGCCCCCNTCCAGCGAGAACCTCGCAATCACGGAGTTCATGTACAATCCTCCCGATCCAAGCACNGTNGAGGAGGCTGCAGGCTTTTCTGATGCAGGGAGTTTTGAGTTCATCATCCTCAAGAACCTTGACCCCGAATTCAGCGTCGACCTGCGCAATGTGGTCTTCAGCTCCGGCATCACCTTCAGTTTCGCGGGAAAATCCCGCCAGACTCTCGGGCCCGGTCAGCAACTCATCCTGGTCCGTGATCTCGCGGCCTTTCAACTGCGCTACGGACGCGACCTGGATCCCCTTCTCGGCGGAGAATACAGCGCATCCCTCTCTAATGGNGGCGAAACTCTGACGTTGAGCCTGGTGAACGGAGGCGACTCCAGCGAGCTCATTTCCTTTACCTACAGCGATAAGAAACCGTGGCCCGAGCAGGCCGACGGGGATGGCCACTCCCTTGTGCTCGTCAATCCTGATGAAACACCCGATCATGACAATCCCGCNAGCTGGTCAGCTTCCCGCCATTTCGGCGGCGACCTTGACGGAAACAATATCAACTTCGATTTCCAGACTTGGATCACCCACAATTTCAATGGCCGTGATTCTGTGAACCCTCTTCTCTCCGGTCCGTCAGCCGATCCCGACCTGGACGGCTCGCCCAATTATGCCGAGTTTGCTCTTGGCACCGACCCGACCGATCCAAATTCACTGTCCCAGCCCTCCGTTTCCGCAACCGGAAAGCCACAACAATTTACCATCTTCTCATTCCAGCGCCCCGGATACGCGCTGCCACTGCGCTACGGCCTTCAGGTAAGCGANGACCTCATCACATGGGACATCGTCCCCGCCACCAACCTGGTTGCTTCTCCCCCACAGGATCATGCCAGCAAGCCTGTCATCCTGGAGCACTGGCGCATCAGGAATCCAACAGGGGATACCTCCGGCCGTCTTTTCTATCGCCTTGTCGTCAGTGAAAAACCTTAGCAAGGGGGCTTTAGAGGTTGCCTCTTCCCTGAGCAACGGCGCTTCCCGTCACCCTTGCCATTTCTCGATCCCTCGGCTCCAGGTCCCAAGTCCTTGGGCACATGGACTTGCAAAACATAATTGCGACCAAATCCAGGCAACCAGAAGGGGCCTCAATGGGGAACGCTTACGGGCCCCTCCCTCCATCCGCTGATGTAACCTNGCAGTGCTTGACCTGTGACCGGTCTGAGACACGCGCCAAGCGCCACTCGATCAGACCAGGGGCATCACCCTGGAAGCTACCCAGACTACCAGGAAGCCGGCCACCCCCATCAGCGTCAGCATGACCGAGAAGGTTTTCAGGGTCTCACCTTCGGTCATTCCCGACATCTTCGAGATCACCCAGAAACCACTGTCGTTCATCCATGGGCCCGGCTTCGACCCACAGCCAATCGCGAGAGCGAGGTATAGGGGGTGAAACTCCAGCTGCACCTCCTGCAGCAGCGAGGCCATGATCGCCCCGGTCGTCACCATCGATACCGTCGCCGAACCCTGTGCCATCCGTACGAGGGCGGTCAGCACGAACGCCACAATCAGGATGCGTCCCCCCGCGCCCGGTCCACTGAACCAGCCCTGCAATGCTTCCGCGATTCCCGTCTCCTTCATGATCTGGCCGAAAGCTGCTCCCCCCGCCGTGATCAGGATAATGATTCCTCCTCCCGCAAGCGCACTCTGAATCACCTTGGAAAGCTCAGTCCCGGGCGGGCGGTAGCGCACTGCGAGGACCACCCCGATGAGGGCNCCAACCCCCAGCGCAAGGTGCTTGTCCCCAAGCATGAGGACCAGTTGACCTGCCAGCGGGTAGTCCGTCTCGGCGGCCCTGCCCCAGAGCGAGGTCACGAGCGTGCCCGCCATGATANGCAGGAAGGGAACCACGACAGGAAGGATTGCAGCAGAAAGGGGTGGAAGTTTGCGTTCCGGATCAGNCTCGAATTCCTCCATGGCCGAGATGGCCGTCCGCCGAAGTGGTATCCGGAAGGTGCGGTTTGCCCAGCAGGCGTAGAGATAGCCGACCGAGATTGTAATGACCCCCAGCACGAGCCCCCCTGCAATCATGATTCCAAGATCGAGTTCCCTCTGGCCGGTGGCTCTCAGGGTCTCGTTCAGATCCCCGACTACCGCGATGGGTCCGGGCGTTGGTGGCACGAGGGAATGCGCCATGCTTCCGCCTGCCACCACGGCAAGGAGAGCGAGGATGAACTTCTCCGGGTTGGCCTTCGCAAAGGTCCGNACCAATGGCACCATCAGGTAGAACACGGTATCAAAGAAGACAGGAATCCCGAGCAGGAAGCCGCTGCTCAGAAAACCCAGCGGCGCACGCTTCACCCCGAAGAGAACCAGGAATCCCTTGACGATCCGCTCCGCCGCCCCGCTCACCAGCAGGCACTGGCCGATGACCGCCGCAATCGCGATGACCAGCCCAACCTTGCCGCAACCTTCACCAAAAGCACCTGCCAAGCGCTTGCCTGCACCCGCCAGCGTGGTTTCTCCCGGGGCCAGCAGCCCAACCACCAGCGCGCCCAGCATGAGGGCCAGAAANGGGTGCATGCGAAATTTCAGGATGGCTCCCACCACCACGGCCATTCCCAGCAGGCAGATGACGATCGGGCTCATCGTCCCCGTAGTCTCCTCCCCTTAGCGTTCATTGACGGTCATAGCTGGTTTCCGGTCCTGCAAAAAGCCTTCTAAAGAACCGCTCCCGATGTAAAGAGAGTTCGTCGCAACTAATCCGTATGCCTGACCCGCGCCCACGCAAGAACCCAGAGGAGCTTCGCAGCCACCGATTCTTCGCACCGGACACCCAACGGGGCTTCGGCCACCGCTCCCGGCACAAGCAGCTCGGCTTCAATGAGGACGAGTTCATGGGCAAACCCATCATTGCGATTCTCAATACCTGGAACGATTTCATTTCCTGCCANGCACACTTCCGGCAGCGCGCCGAGGAAATCAAGCGCGGTGTNTGGCAGGCCGGTGGATCCCCTGTCGAAGTCCCTGTCATGGGCCTGAGCGAAACATTCCTGAAGCCCACCTCGATGAGCTACCGGAACCTGCTCGCGATGGAGACCGAGGAAGTTCTGCGCGCTTACCCGATCGATGGCGCTGTTCTCATGGGTGGCTGCGACAAGACCACCCCGGGACTTCTCATGGGCGCCCTCATGGTGGACGTTCCCATCATTTTCATGCCGGGTGGTCCNATGATGNGNGGCAGCTGGCGTGGCAACCCGGTGGCTTCCGGGACGGACGTCTGGAAGTACTGGGCCGAACGCGGTGCGGGNTGTCTCCCCTGCGAGGCCTGGAACGACCTTGAAGATCACATTGCCCCCAGTCCNGGTCACTGCATGACGATGGGCACGGCGTCAACGATGACCTCCATTGCGGAAGTTCTCGGCCTGGCACTTCCTGGCTCCGCTTCCATCCCTGCGGTCCACTCCGCTCACTCCCGCATGGCCTCNCGCTGCGG
Organism: Roseibacillus sp.; assembly: GCA_002721695.1. Taxonomy (GTDB): domain Bacteria; phylum Verrucomicrobiota; class Verrucomicrobiia; order Verrucomicrobiales; family Akkermansiaceae; genus Roseibacillus_B. The sequence continues at coordinate 35,111 of PBLI01000021.1, forward strand.
AAAGCGCATCGTCGACCTCGTCTGGGAAGACCTCAAGCCGGCAGAGATCCTCAGCGAGCGCGCCTTTGAGAACGCCATCACCGCCAGCATGGCTCTCGGTGGCAGCACCAATGCCATCGTGCACCTTGTNGCAATCGCCCGCCGGGCGGGCATTGATCTGCCCCTGGAGNGCTTCGACGAAATCGCGACCCGCACACCGGTACTGGCCAACCTGAAACCCAGCGGATCCTACGTGATGGGCGACTTCTACGACGCCGGAGGTCTTCCCGCCCTCCTCAACCGGATCNGCGACCTCCTGCACCTTGATTGNCCGACCATCGCCGGCATGACTCTTGGCGAATCCGTCCAGGGNGCGGAAGTGTTCGACGAAAATGTCATTCGCCCTCTCGACAACCCCCTCACCGCCCAGGGAGGAACTGCAATNCTCAGAGGAAATCTCGCGCCTGACGGAGCCGTGATCAAACCCTCTGCCGCCGATCCCGCCCTTCTCAGGCACCGTGGTCCTGCCGTTGTCTTCAAGAACCTCNCCGACATCAAGGCACGCATTCANGACTCCTCCCTCGCCCTCACCCCGGATCACGTGATCGTGATGCAGAGCGGGGGCCCTCTCGGGGCNCCAGGCATGCCGGAATCCGGCATGCTGCCCCTGCCCAACTATCTCCTCGAAGAAGGCGTGCGTGACATGGTACGAATTTCCGATGCCCGGATGAGTGGGACCAGCTACGGAACCTGCGTTCTTCACATCTCCCCTGAGTCCCACGTTGGAGGTCCTCTCGCCCTCGTGGAGGACGGCGACATGATTGAACTAGATGTTTCCGCCCGCCGCCTTCACCTCGACGTCAGTGACGAAGACCTCGCCCGTCGCCGTGAACAATGGAGTGCTTCGCCCTCCCGTTTCAGCAGGGGATACGGTAAACTATTCGAAGAGGAGGTCACCCAGGCCAACGAAGGTTGCGACTTCCGCTTCCTTGAGAATGACGGATCACACACTCCTGACCCCGAGATACACTGAAGGTGGGCGTGCCGTCCTGCCAACCNGGAGAACCCACGGGGTAACTGCACCTCCAGTCAGCCCGCTCGCTCCACCNCCATGCTGTCCACGCGGCGAACTGCACGCTTGGGAATTGATGGAATTGGGTGTTTCCTGCCCCCGTGCAAACCGACCCTGTCACCGCTGAGCAACTCCGCGCCTCTGTCATTGCTGTCCCGCCCCTTGCGCGCACCGGCAATCTCGCCATAAGCCCTTCGGAAAACCACCGGATCGCTTCACACATCGAAGCGGGGGGAGTCCGCACCCTCCTCTATGGTGGCAATGCAAACATCTACCATATCCAACCCGGGGAATACAGTGAGCTGCTCNAAGTCNTAGCGGAGGTCGCAGGCACGGACACCCTGGTAATACCCGCGGTGGGACCAGCCTACGGCACAATGATGAGCCAGGCTCCCCTCCTTGGAGAATCCCGCTTCCCGACCGCCATGGTTCTTCCCATGCAGGGACTGACTACCAGCGCAGGGGTGGTCGAGGGCCTGACCCATTTCGCCCGGGCGCTTGGNAGACCGATTGTAGTCTACATCAAGAATGTTGACTACCTCGATCCGGAGGANGCCGCCCGGCTCGTAGATGCCGGATTGGTCAGCTGGATCAAGTACGCCATCGTCGAGGANGACCCTGCCCACGACGACTATCTCGCCCGCTTGGTCAAACTGGTAGACCCCTCGATCATTGTCAGTGGCATCGGAGAACAACCAGCTCTTGTCCACCGGCAGCTGTTCAGACTCGCCGGCTTCACGGCCGGCTGCGTGTGCGTGAACCCCGCNCTCTCCCAGGCNATGCTGGACGCACTCAACTCCGGGGATATCAAGAGNGCCGAAAGCATGCAGNCCCTGTTCCGCCCGCTTGAGGANCTCCGCAATAAGATCAACCCCGTGCGCGTTCTCCACGAGGCTGTCGAACTGGCCGGGATCGCCGAAACCGGACCACAGCTCCCCCTTCTCAGCGCCCTAACCGAAGACGAACGCGACACGGTGGGCCAGGCAGCCCGGGAACTGCTNGAACTCAGCGTGCCGTAAAACTCCCCCGCTGCCGACGTCTTTGCAGAGACCGAAGGCTGATCGCTCGCCATTCTTGCCCAACTGGNATCGCCGGGGGCCGGAGACCCGACGACCGTCCNCGCCCGGACTCCGCCCCGCACAAGAATCCTCGAGGGCTCAGGCCCAAGAAATGAGGAAGAAAGCCATGGAGACNTCCTCCCCGGAATNAATCCCCCGGGACTAAGAGCNCTCGCCCACGTCGAGGCTCTGGTCCATGGCCANGGCCGGGGTTTCCTCCCTGCTCGTTCCCACCACCTCCGCCGGGACACCGGCCACTGTCGTACGCGGGGGGACATCCTTCAACACCACGCTGCCCGCTCCAATCTGGGCACCCTCTCCGATCTCGACCCGCCCCAGAATCTTGGCTCCCGCTCCAATCAACACACCNGAACGCACAATAGGATGNCGCGCTCCACCCTCCTTTCCCGTGCCCCCGAGAGTCACCTCATGCAGGATGGACACATTGTCATGGATGATCGCAGTTTCCCCCACCACGAAGCTCGTAGCATGATCCAGGAGAATACCGCACCCGATCTGGGCCGCAGGGTGGATATCCACTCCGAATACCTCGCTGGCGAGACTCTGGAGGTAGAGCGCCATCGCCTGTCGCCCATGATGCCACAGGTGATGGGANACCCGGTAGGTCGTGATGGAGAGAAAGCCCTTGTAGTAAAGCATCGGCTTCAAGGGCGAGGAGCAGGCTGGATCCCGCTCNACGATTGCCGCCAGATCCGCCGCCGCACTCGTGACTAGGCCCGGATTATCGCGCACAAGCCCACTCAACAGGGGCGAAAGCTCTTCCCGNGGCATATCTTCCCGAGCCAGTTTGCGCGCCAGCCGCACCCCCANNGCAGAACCGAGGCACGATTGATTCAGAACCACCTCGGAAAGGAGGGAGTGCAGGCTTGGCTCGGNCTTCGAAATCTCACCGGCCTCGACGCGCAGGGCCGCCCACAGCTTGTCCACATTGACCCCGGATTGTTCGCAAAGATCTGCGGATTGCGGGCTGGCGCCGGTATCAGACATATGCTTCTGTGCTATCGGTGAGGGTTTCCCAAAAACTGGAGTATGCCTGTCGGGCGGTGATCTGCCTTGCCAGACACTATGATGGTAGCACAGTGGTAAAGCTCGAGGAAATCGCCCAGCAGGAGGATATCTCCTCCAGCTTTCTCGTCCAGATCCTGAACGAACTCAAGCGATCTGACATGGTGATCAGCAAACGGGGCAAGGCGGGCGGATATATCCTCGCCCGTCCCCCTGCGAAGATGACCCTCCGGGACGTCGTCCAGACCGTGGAACCAGGACTCCTCGCCACTCCGGAAGACAGCTCCGGAGCCTCCGGACCCTCCGTCAGCAATGTCTGGCACGACCTCTCCAATCTGGTCTCCGAACGCCTCGAGGCACTTACCGTTGAGGCGATGGCCTCCGANGCAGGCGCCCCGATGTACTTCATCTAGGACTTAAATATCCGAGACGGGCAGATTGGCCACTTCCTCCCGCACGCTTTCCGCCAGCGGTGTACTCAGGTAGCGCTCGGTTGTGCTCGCCGCGATAACGACCACCCGCTTGCCGGCCATGTTCTCACGTTTGGCCACCTGCAAGGCAGCCCAGATCGTGGCCCCGCTGGAAATCCCAGCCGGAAATCCTTCCAGGAGACAAAGCTGCTGGGCGGTTTCAAAAGCGTCCTCGTTCGAGACCTGCACCACCTCGTCCACGATCCCGGTATTCAGGTTGCCGGGAATGAATCCAGCTCCGATTCCCTGNATCTTGTGCGGTCCCGGACCGCCACCGGAAATGACCGGACTGGCCGAGGGCTCGACCGCCACGGTATGAAGGTCTCGGCGCGCCTTGATCACCTCCGAAACACCCGTGATCGTTCCTCCCGTGCCTACGCCGGAAACGAAGACATCGACCTCGCCACCGGTATCACGCCAGATCTCCTCCGCGGTCGTCTTACGGTGCACTTCCGGGTTCGCCGGNTTGTCAAACTGGCTCGGACCGAAGGACTCCGGGTCAGCCTCCAGGAGGGCCTTGGCCTTGGCGATCGCCCCCCCCATGCCCTTCGGCCCCGGGGTGAGGACAATCTCGGCCCCCAGCATCTTGAGAAGAACCCGGCGTTCGATCGACATCGTCTCCGGCATGGTAAGAGTGCAGCGGTANCCCTTGGCCCGTGCCACGAACGCCAGCGCNATTCCGGTGTTCCCCGAGGTCGGCTCGATGATCGACCCCCNNGGCTTGAGTGATCCCTCGGCTTCGGCCGCCTCGATCATCGATTTCCCGATGCGGTCCTTCACGCTCAGCAGNGGGTTGTAACCCTCNGCCTTCACGATCACCTCGGCTTTGCAGCCGTTTGCAATGCTATTCAACTTCACCATCGGGGTGTTCCCGACCATGTCNACCATGTTTCCCGCGAGTCCGCTCATTGTCCTAGTGCTGCTTGTGGTTTGTAGTGNTGTGAGCTCTACCTGTTAGTGCGGGGGCCATCAATGAATTATATCTGAAAATCCCGTTCACCCGAATCCAGATGGAGACCACATTCAAACTTCTCTCCATTAAAGCGTGTCGACTCCCGCAACGATNTGCTTCCCGGTTTGGTGGAATGCCAGTCACCCATCGTGACATAGCCGGCCGCCGCCAATGGGTGTCGGGGCAANCTCTCCTTCCGGATGAACTCCTCCACTGCCGCGTCGTCCCAATCGATAATGGGATACACCTTCAGNGTCTTTGCCTGTNTTTCGGCCAGGGCACGCCCGGAACGGCTACTCGACTGCGACCATCGCAACCCGCTGATCCANACCTCTGCCCCGGTTTCCCGCAGCGCCCGGTTCATAGGCTCAATCTTGTTCATCCGGGCATAGAGGTCCATTCCCTCCAGTCCGTCTTCCCACAANTTGCCGTGCAGGGCTTCCTGCCGAGCCGGAGTCACNGCAGGCGAGTAGACCCTGGCCTCAAAGCCCAGCACCTCTTCCAGNTGCGTGGCGTAACGATAGGTTTCCGCGAAGAGGTAACCGGTATCAATGAATACAACCGGGATTCCGGGAGCATGCTCCTTGAGAAGTTTCAACATGACCGCCGCCTGCAGGCCGAAACTCGTAGTCGCCAGGATCCTGCCNTGNAATCGCTGGGCGAGAAGTTCAATTCTCCGACCAGCATCCAGCGGTTCGAGCTGCACGTTAAGGTCGTCCACATCCGCCTCNAGGTCAGGCCCGGTATTGGTGTCGGCATTCATCACTCANTTTCCTGCTGTGCTACTCGGTCAATACCACATCGCGGTGGAAATCGAGCCCGTTGCTCGTGGCCTTCACGTAGCCCTGCCGGATGACGAAATCGCCGAAGGATTCCCCCGCCTCCCGTGTCTTCGCGTAATCCTCAATCACAGGNCGCAGAAGCTCCNTGATATCCTCGCTTCTTACACTCGCTCCATAGAGTTTGCCCAGTCGCTGTCCGAAAAAACCGCCCCCNAGGTAAACATTGTATTTCCCCGGAGCGCGCCCCACGAAGGCAATCTCGGCAATATAAGGCCGTGCACAGCCATTCGGGCAACCCGTCATCCGAATCGTGATCGCATCGTGCCGCAATCCCACNGACTCAAGCACTTCCTCCANTTCGCCAACAACGTCCGGCAAATGCCGCTCCGCCTCGGCAAGCGCCAGCCCNCACGTCGGCAAGGCAACGCAGGACAACGAATTCAACCTCAGTCCACTCAGCCCTTCGTGGCCATTCAGCTCGTACTCCGCAATTAGCGCCGCCACCGCTTCCTTCTTGTCCTCCGGGATCAGGGCCACCGTCAGATTCTGATTCCCCGTCAGGCGAAACTCCGCGTCCACCGTATTGGCGATCTCCAGAAATCCCGATCGCTGCCGCGTCGTATCCGTATCCAGTATCCGTCCACCCGGCACATAGAAGGTATAGTTCCAGGAACCGTCCTTGTTCTCCGACCACCCGTAGCGATCCCCNTTGTCACTGAAGGNGAACTCCCTGGGATCCTCCAACTTGTATCCCAGATACTCTTCCACCTGTCCGCGGAACCAGTCTACTCCGTGCGTGTCGATCGTGTATTTCAACCGCGCATGCTTGCGCTCAATCCGGTCNCCATTNTCCCGCTGCACCANNACGACCTTTTCCGCAACGTCCACCACCTTGTCGGTTGGCACGAACCCGATGATGTCCGCCACCCGCGGATAGGTCTCCTCCTGTCCATGCGTCATCCCCATCCCGCCACCAACCGCGACATTGAATCCCTCCAGGCCCTTTCCATTGGCAATCGCAATGAAGGACAAATCGTTCGCGTAGACATCGACGTCATTGTTCGGCGGAATCGCCACCGCAATCTTGAATTTCCGCGGAAGATAGTGCTTCCCGTAGATTGGCTCTTCCTCCTCCTTGCTCGTCTCCACCTTCTCCCCATCGAGCCAGATCTCGTGATACGCCCCTGTCGCCGGAGTGAGGTGGTCACTGAGCTGCTGCGAAACCCTGATCACGTCCGCGTGCAGTTCNGAGAGNTCCGGATTGGCATTGCACATCACATTCCGATTCACATCACCGCACGCCGCGATCGTGTCCATGGCCGTGTCATTGATCTCCTTGATCGTCCTCTTCAGGTTCGACTTGATCACCCCGTGCAACTGATACGCCTGCCGCGTCGTCAGCTTGAAGGTCTCATTCCCAAACTCGGTCGCCATNCGATCCATTTCCCGCCACTGCTTTGCCGTGGAAACTCCACCTGGAACGCGGATGCGTATCATGAAAGAATAGGCCTTCTCCAGCTTGTGCTTCCGCCGCGCCGCCCGCAGGTCACGGTCATCCTGCTGATANCTGCCGTGAAACTTGATCAATTGCTGGTCATCAGCCGAAAGCCCGCCCGTCGAGAGATCCTGCAAGCCCTCGGCGATTGTTCCCCGCAGGTAATCACTCCGATCCTTGATTCCTTCGTTGGCCGATTTTTTTCCGTCCTTCTTGCTCATGCTTATCGGGGTTCCAAATNGAATTAGTAGACGTCCCGCTGGTANCGGCCGCTCTTCTTCAGATCGGCCATGTAGGTCTCCGCCTCCTCCGCACTTCGTCCACCGTGTTCCGCAACAACCTCAAGAAGGACGGCGTGCACATCCGGCGCCATGCGGGAGGCATCCCCGCACACATAAAAATGNGCACCATCCTCCAGCCACTTCCAGATGTCCTCCCCATGTTCCCGGATGCGGTCCTGGACGTAAACCTTTTCAGGCTGGTCACGGGAGAAGGCCACGTCCAAACGCGTGAGGGCTCCCGACTTGAGATGGTCCTGCCATTCGAGCTGGTAGAGAAAATCGTAAGTGTAGCACTGGTCACCGAAGATGAGCCAGCTCGATCCGGCCCCCTCACGCGTGGCCCGGTCTTCCACGAATGCCCGNAAGGGCGCCACCCCCGTGCCGGGTCCCACCATGATGATGGGCACAGCCGCGTCTTCCGGCAGGCGGAANCGCTTGTTGGGGGTCACGAAAACCGGNATCACATCACCAACCTCAACCAGGTCAGCCAGGCACGTCGATGCGACCCCCTTGCGTTCATGACCCGCNCCCTCGTAGCGAACCGCTGCCACGGTGAGATGGACTTCCCCCTCGTGTTCCCGTGGGCTGGAAGCGATCGAGTAAAGACGCGGAGGCAAGGGCCGCAACATGGTCAGCAATTCATGAGGATCCGTCTTCCCGGCAGGAAACTCACGGACGAGATCGACGATCTGCCTCCCCCAGGTCCAATCCTTGAACTGCTCCTTATGATCGTCATCGAGCAGCTCAGCGAGGGGCCCGGACCCGGAATAAGCCTGCCAGGTCTTGGCTACCTTGCGGGAGAGAGCCGTTATGTCGTAGTCGTTCGCGAGCGCCTCCCGCAACGATTTTCTACCTGAGGATTTGGTCTCCACCTCCTCGTCTCCGTCCAGGCCTCCGGCTTCCAGCAGGGCCTCGACAACATCCGCGGCATTGGTTGGGACCACCGCCAGGGCGTCTCCAACGTCGTAACTTAGCCCGGAGCCATCCAGGCTGAGTNCAAAGTGCCAGGTCTCCTTTCTGGATCCTGGCCCGCTCAAGAGCACCTTTTCCAGCAAGGTCGACGGGAAGGGATTCTTCTTTCCGTATTCCACCGCNGGTGCNGGGGGGGCNGCCACACTACCTCCCGGGACAACACCTGCCCCNCCACCGCCCAGCGCGGCCAGGGCACCCTCAACCCACCCCGAGTAGGNCTCCTCGAAATCCACGTCGCAGTCGGCCCGGGAGTAGGCCCGCTCCGCCCCCAGCTTCTCAAGCTGTTGATCGAAGTCCTTTCCGACCTGGCAAAAATGCTCGTAGCTGGTGTCNCCCAGTGCGCANACCGAGTAGCGCACGCCCTTGAGATCAAAGCTGCCAGCCATGAAGGCNCGGTAATACTCTACCGCACTCTCCGGGGGATCGCCTTCTCCCCACGTACTGACCACCACCAGCAGATTGTCAGCCNCGGCGAGATCCTCTGGTTTGCTGTCCGCCATGTTCACCACCTTGCTCCGGAAGCCCGCCCCCTTGGCCGCCTTCGNGGTGCGGGCCGCGAGTTCCTCCGAATTACCNGACTCCGTCCCATAGAGCACCAGCAGCGACCCTCCACCAGATCCTGCCGTTTGGGTCGACCCTGTCCCCGCCGAGAGGCCTGCCAGAAAGCCAGCAAGCCACTGGCACTGTGGCTCGCTCCAGCTCCCCAGCATCTTGGNCAGGGCGGCACGGTCCGATTCGTCGAACGGCGCTTGCTCCGGGAGGTTAATCATTAGTTACTTGATCAAGTAAATTATGTTAATAAATCGTCAATGATTTTGCCGCAGATGCAACTGAAAATAGNACAAATCGCCCCCGATTTATCCTGACTNCTTTACTNAGGATTNGGCTCGGTTGCCTCACAGGCCCCGCGCCCTATTTCCAACGCCAGGCGATCGCAACCTCAATATCNGGGTGAATACTGTGGTGGACCGGGCAACCAAGGGCCGCACCCTGCAAAAGCTCACGCTCCGGGTGGTCCTCCCGGATGGGCATGTCNATCTCCACCNCAAGTTTGGAAATCCGGCGGGGGGAATCCTCGGACATATGCTTGCATACGCGGACTTTCATGCCCTCCAGCACGATCTCTTTCCGCCGGGCCACAATCCCCATTACGGTCGCCATGCACGCGCCGAGGGCCGTGGCCACNAGGTCCGTGGGAGAAAAGGCCTCGCCGAGCCCGTTATTGTCAACAGGTGCGTCAGTGGCGAGGGAATCACCCGACGGCCCNTGAGTCGCAGCACAGCGCAGCTGGCCCTCGTAATCTATCCTGATCTCAATCATTTCTCGGGAATGTTCTCTGCCTTCTCCTCCGNGCCCGCGGGCTCGTCCTCGTTCTGCTCCTCGTTCTCGGCGATGACAGGAACTTTGGCAAGAACGACCCGGAACCCGTAAAGGCCGGATGTATCGATGTTCCGGCCACTCAGGGCAGGCTTACGCACCGGGCGCCGCACCGAGGCCTTGAGATGATTGTCCGCAAAGCTCTTCCAGCAAGCTCCCCGGGCCACGTCATATTGCCCAAAGGAACTATAATCGCTGCCCACCCACTCGAGGGCATTTCCACCCAGATCGTACAGCCTGTNCCTNCCGGTAGGCCGTCCCTCGAAACTTCCAACCGGGGCGGTGAAGGGGCTCTCATCGAGGTAGCCCGCGATTTGCTGCCCGGGTTCCACGAAATCNGATTCNACCAGNCTTTGATCCGCGAAGTTGCCGCTACGATCGACGGGCGGCATTTCTACTCCCCAGAAGTATCCTCCCGCCCGTCCATGCTTCTCCATCGGCCAAGTCCCGATCTCTCCCCCCAGTCCCACGAATATGCTCCACTCCGAGTCGGTGGGCAGGCGGTAGTGATGACCCACCCCGATTTCACCCTCGCGTCTTTCGTACAGGGTAAGCCAGCGACAAAACAACTCCGCATCTTCCCTGGTAACATCCACCACCGGGTGGTTTGGGCCGATTCTGCTGGGATTGGGCTGGGCGAAAGCAGGTTGCGCAGGAACGAGGACCTTTCCCACCTGCTCGTTGACGAACCGAGCGTATTCCGCCTTTGCGCTCTTGTCCTGATCCCTTGGTTTCGCGATCTTCCTGGACGTGCTCCTAACGAATTGCTCGTAGTCCCGCTGGCGCGTTTCCCAGATGCTGGCGAGGAGTTCCAGGTCTTCCCGCACCGGAATGAGTTTCATCTCCAGACTGTTGACGAGCGGTTCGCGCTCCATGTCGAAAAGGTTTTCCCGCTGCAGCGTGATTGTCCCTTCATAGACGTCGTTCATCTTCAGATAGAGCGGCATCTCACGCCGTCGGAACTGTGGCTTCTCCACAATCAGCTTCAGCTCGCCCTCTCCCTTCGGGTTGAGCTCCACCCGCACACCGCGGCTCTCCTCAGCCGTTCCCTGCAGCGGGGTCTGGCCCAGGTTCTGGGAGTAGAGTTCCCCCTTGTGCCTCCGCTGAACGTAGACATCTGCACCCGACGGCCTGCTGGTGAGCTTGAGATAGGCATAGGCCGTCGTACGCACCACGGCATAGAAAGGATGAACCTTCCGCTTACCGGGGTCTTCGGGACCAAGGCCCGGGATAAGCCGCTTCCTGTCGAGCTTGTATTCGAACCACTGCCCGTCCTCCAGATGTGTGCCGCGGCACTGGAGCTCAAGCCACCTCACGTAGTCCCGCGCTTCCCTCTCGTTGACCAGAACGACCTCGTTGGCGATCCCATTCTCAGTTAGAGTCCTGATCGTTCCAGCCTTCCGTCCGGTGTCCTGCAGATAGTAACTCCAGGACTCCGAGGTGACGTAATACTGGCTCACATGATAGTCTTCTTCCGGCTGGTAGCGCGTGCCCAGCACGTCAACCCACGGTTCCAGTTCCAGGGGCGGATTGAACTCCACAAGCTCCGGTCCAATCAGCACGCCATCCTCGACGACCTTCTCGGTCACACTGACCTCGCGGTAACCTCTCATCTTGAGAGTGAAGGTCACAACACTGCCTTCCGGGTATTCAATTGGATCGAGAGGAGTCAGGCCCAAGGGTTCCCCGTCCTCGCTCAGCACCATTGCGCCATCAGGTGAGCTCGTGATCATCACCTGCCGCATCTGCAGGGGAGGAGGCTCCAATGGCTGCAGGTCGCCGGGGATTTCGAGCGGCTTTAGGGAAATCAACTGTGCCGCAGTAGCCATGCCCACGGCAGCAGCCAGCACGCCGCCGAGGAGTCCTGCGCGCACCCGGATTGGTCGCGGCCGTCCTTGTTCAAGGGCATGCAGCTCAAGAGCAAGTTCCTCCGCCGACCTGATCTTGCGACGCGAGACCTTGGGATCGCAGACATCGCAAATCACCTCGTTCATCGCCCGCCAGCGCTTGAGCTTCGTTCCCTCCGGCAACTCGTCAGGTAGCTCCGGGAACTCTAGGCGGTCTTTCCCCGTGGCCATCTCGTAAAGCACTTTTCCCAGGCTGTAGACGTCGGCTTGCGCCGAGCCAGGGCCCTCCGGTGGCACGAAACCTTCCGTCCCGACGAACGTCTGCTGCCCCCTCAGGGCCACCAGCCCGATATCTGCCAGCTTGGCTTTTCCGTCCACGAAGATGACGTTGGACGGCTTCACGTCGCGGTGAGCCAGACCATTCTCGTGCAGGTGTCCAAGAGCCTCGGCCAGAAGCCGTCCGGAAGTGATGCACTCCTCCACCCCAAGAGCACTCCCCTCAGCCGATTTCATATCGCTCCGCAGGGTCCGGGGTTCGTATTCCACCGGGTTGATCTCACGCCCCGTGGCCAGATCATCCCCGAGTTCCATTACGTAGTAATAGAACGGCTCGCCCCCAACCTCCGCCCGGCCCACATGCAGGATGTGCACCAACCCGGGGTGATCACGGGAAATCGGCTCATACTTCAGGATCCCCTCGAACTCCCGCTCGAATCCCCGCTCGTCCTCGAAATCGTTGTTCCAGACGGTCTTGACCGCTCGCAGCGCTCCTGTCACTCCGCGGGCCAGCCACACCTCGCCATAGGCACCTCCACCAATCTTTCGCAGAACCTCGTGATCCGGGATCGTCGGTTCGGGACGGACCTTATTTGTCTGCATACTTCTCGAGTTTGGCCAGCTCCCGCTTGAGCACTGCTCCCACCCGGTGCTTGGCGAGATACACCTGAGCCATGCTGACACCGAGGTGCTCCTGCACCTTTTTAGCCTCCCATTGCTTCACCACGTAATAATCGAAGATCTGGTACTGTTTCGGAGAAACCTGGGCCTTCACCCGCGAGAGGGCCGCATCGGCAAGGTTCTTCTTCCACTCCACGTCCCACATGCGCTCCAGCAGGTCGCCCTTGGGATCCTCAAAGCGGTCGATCACCGCCGTCTTACGCTCCTCATTCCAATCTGCGCCTGCCATCGCGGTATCTTTCTTGCGCTTGCGGAACTGATCGTTGATCCGCCATCGCGTCATGTTCATGAGCCACGATTTGAACGACCCCTGCTCGGGGTCATACAGACGCTTCTTGCTCTGCTTGGCGATGGACAGGATCGTTTCCTGGACCACGTCGAAGGCTTCTTCGGAACGCAACCCGGCCTTTAATCCAACCGAGTAAATGAGCCGCCAGTAGGTTTGGTAGAACTCATCCCAGGTCCGCTGATCCTCCCAGTTTTCCAAGCGTGCAATGAGGCTCTTCCGGGTCCTTGCGTATGCCTGCTCAATGCCCTTCCTCCGGGGCGTGGCCCCGGTTTCGACATTCTCGCTTGGAGTGTCTTCCGGCATTATCGGTCTTACAATACAGCGATATCAATGTCGCTGGCGACCTCGGATTTATTGTTCCCGGACTAAATTTCAGCGAGCTCGAAATAACCCCGAATACCCTCATCTCACGGGGAAACCACCTAGAAGCAGGCCTTCCCTTACCCATCGCGGTTATTCTTGCCTCCATGGTCCGGCCCGCCTCCGAAGCAGACTGTCGTTCGACGTCACACGCAACTACCTCCCCGGCGCCCCACGCCATCGCCAGCCCTCGCTTTCGTGGCTTGAAATCGAATCACAGAATCAACAGCATACCGACGGATGGAACTCGCCAACAGGGAGGAGCGGCTGGATACGCAGCAGAGAATCGAGTTGGCCGAAGGAGTGAATATCCGCCTTCGCGTAGCTGGACTACCCGTGCGGTTCCTCGCTTACATCATCGATTATCTCATCTGCGCGGGCATTATCCTGGGGGCGGCATTTGTCCTCTCAATCATCGGAGTGGCCACCGAATCCTTCAGCATGGTCGGCATCCTGCTCCTCCTCTGGTTCATAATTCGTTGGTTCTACAATGTCCCTTTCGAACTGGGGAAAAGGGGGGCAACCCCCGGGAAGCGCGCGATGAAAATCCGGGTGATGCAAACCACTGGAACTCCCGTGACGGTGGGTCAGTCTCTTTTGCGTAACCTCCTTCGGTTCGTCGACGAGATGCCGAGTTTCCTCGCCACCTTACCGCTCGTGCCTACCTACCTCTTCGGTTCGATTGCAATCGTCTGTGGCAGGCGCTTTCAGCGCCTCGGCGATCTCGCCGCGGGCACGATCGTCATCTACGACGACGAAAAGTTCGCGGTCACCCCCTCCTACTACGCCCCCGCGGCACCGCAGGCTCCACCCTTCCCAGCCTACGGCTCCCACCTGCCACCTCATCCGCAGCCACCACCCATTCCGCCGCAGCCCACCCCGCCACGCTTCCCGCTCCATCGCGAGGAGCAGGTCGCCTTCACCAGCTTTCGCGAGCGCCTGCCGCTCTGGTCCGCGGAACGCCGCATGGAAATCGCCGATCACCTCGCGCCCCTGACCGGCAAAACAGGCCCAGCCGCCGTAAACGAAGTAGTCAATATCGGAGCCTGGCTCGACGAAGCCAGATAGGACCACATCAAATGAAACGAACCTCCTTCGAAGAACGGGGCTCAAAGGATTGGGCCGAGTTCGAAGACATCCTTCAGCAAATTGAGTCCCCCCGGGGGCAGCCCACCAGCGATCCGGAGCGGCTCCCGGGGCTCTTCCGGCAGGCCTGCAGCGACCTCTCCCTGGCCGAACACCGGGTCTACGGCAAGAGCCTCACCGAGCGGCTCAACTCCCTCGTCATCCGCGGCTACAACCTGATCTACAAACCCAGCAAACCAGTTACGGAAGGAATCCTCACCTTTCTGGGACAAACCTTTCCCCGCGCCGTGCGTGCCCACGCACATCTTTTCTGGCTCAACATGCTTCTGTTCTGGGGAGGCTTCCTCGCCATGGTGATTTCCGTTCAGTTCGATCCCATCTGGGTCCAGTCCGTCCTCGGACAGGAGCAAATGCAAGCCATGGACATGACCTGGGGGAACCGGAGCCCAACCGAGGCAGTACGCGACGAGTTCGAATCGAATTTCGTCATGTTCTGCCTCTACGTCTACAACAACATCAGCATCGACTTCATGACCTTTGCAGGTGGGATCCTGTTCTGCCTGGGAACTATCTTTTTCTCGGTATTCAACGGAGTGCACCTCGGAGCTGCTACCGGGTATGTGCACCATGCCTGCCGCCCGGACACCTTTTACAGCTTCGTAGCAGGCCATTCCTCCTTCGAGCTCATGGCCCTCGTGATTTCTGGAACAGCCGGCATGCTCCTGGGGCTCTCGATTCTCAAGCCCGGGCGCCGCACGCGCCGCCAGGCCCTCGTCGACGCGGGCCGGGGCTCTCTTCCTCTCATCCTGGGAGCTGCCAGCATGACCTTTGTAGCAGCCTGCATCGAGGGCTTCTGGTCGGCACAGCCCCTCGAGCCAATCATCAAATACTCCGTCGGAGTCTTTTTCTGGGTCGTCCTCATTGTCTACCTGGTCTTCGCCGGGCGCGGTGGGAACCCCAACCCGCAGGATGAACATTGAACTGATCAGCGCGGAGCTGCGACCCCGCCGCCCCTGGGAGGCCATCGATCTCGGGATCAGCCTGTGTCGACGTCATCTCGGCAAGCTCCTCCTGCTCTGGAGCCTGAGCGTCCTCCCTGTCATTGCACTTCTTTCCGTCCTGCTGTGGCCGAATTACCTCCTGCTCTGCCTGTCGATCTGGTGGCTGAAGCCCCTCTTTGACCGTGTTCCTCTTTTCTACCTGAGCCGGGCCCTGTTCAGCAGCGCCCCCTCTCTCCGCGAGTTCTTCCGCGCCCTTCCCCGACTCCTCACCCGGCATCTTTTTGACAGCCTCCTCCTGGGCCGCTTCTCCCCGACGCGCAGTTCGGTCATGCCGATCAAGGAGCTGGAGGGCCTGACCGGGGATGCCTACCGTCATCGGAGAAATGCGCTCATGCAATCGGGCGGGGGCCATGCGCGATGGTTCCTCGCAATCTGCCTGTTCCTCTGGTTCTTCTTTACCTACGCCCTTGCCCTTTTTGCCTCGGCGGCCATGCCCACCGCCGCTCCCACGCCGGCCGATACTTTTGCCGTCCTTCTTGAATTCCTGAGTTCGGGCACGATGGCTCTTGAGCCCGTCAAGATCTTCGGACTCCTCTGCGCATGGGTGCTCGCCCTTACCTTTACCGAGATCCTCTACGTAGCCGGCGGGTTCGGAATCTATCTGAATGCGCGTACCGGTCTGGAGGGCTGGGATGTCGAGCTGACCTTCCGGCGCATCGCCAACCGCGTGCGCAAAATCCAATCAGGTGGCCTCGCGGGTCTCCTCGCCGCCAGCCTGCTTCTTATGATCCTTCCCTCATCTGCAGGCGCCCGGGTCCCGGGCGAGCGCCCCGGGGAGGTTATCGAGCGTGTCCTCGAGCACGAAGACTTCGAAATCCACACGCGGACGGAGAGGGTACGAAAGTCCGACCGGGAATCCGAAAAGGAATACGCAGGCTCATTCAGCTTCCTCGCTGGCCTCGTTCAGATCCTCTGGTGGCTTCTTGTCACCATCTTCCTTCTCCTTCTCATCTTCCTCATTTACAGGAACCGCCACTTCTTCTCCGGAGCACGGTCCCGCACCAGCAGGAAGGAAAAGTCCCGCGCCCGGACCATCCTCGGAATGGAAATAACGCCCGAGTCGCTGCCCGGGGACATCGTCGGCGCGGCCCGCTTCGCCTGGAACGAAAACCGAAAGAAGGAAGCCCTCAGTCTCCTCTACCGCGGAGCTCTCTCCTGGCTTGTCGAGTCTGCTCAGTCCCCAATCCGGGAGAGCGATACTGAGATCGACTGTCTGGGGCACGCCCGTGCCACCCCCGCCGCACAGGGACACTTCCGCTACATGGAAACGCTCACCGTTACCTGGGTCGGAATCGCCTACGGGCGTCTCGAACCGAACGAGGACGACATGGAACAACTCCTGCAAGGCTGGCCGTTCAACAAGGAGGTGCCTCGTGGATGAGCGCACCCCCAACCCACCAGTCTGGCGCGCCGCCTTTGCCGCAGGACTGGCCTGTGGTGCCCTCACGCTGTGTGGGTGCGAGGGCGAATATATCGAGCAGGAAGTGGAAATCGGCTACCGGGGTGAAGCCGCACGCAACCCCTTCCTCGCTGCCCAGCGGATGTGCGAGGAGTACGGAGTCTCCTCCGAGACCCGTCCCTCCCTAGATAATCTCCCCCCCCGCTACACCACTCTCACGCTTTCCAGCGAAGGGGTGACCACCCGTGCCAGCGCCGCACTGATCGGCAACTGGGTCGCGGAGGGAGGATCCCTTATTTATTTTCTTGGATCAGCCAGACGCTCCCACCATGACCTCGCCGAGGAATTCCTAGAAGCCAATTCCCCGGCGGGGTCATCGGACAGAGTATCCGGCGACTTCCTTCTTGAGTACTTCAAGGTGCACGCTTCCTCCCCGGGAGAAGATCCGGGGCCAACCTGGTTCCAGGGAAAGGCCTACGACGTCGAATTCTCCTCCAACGTGATCCTCGAATTCGATTCCGCCAACCCCCACCCTGACTCCTCCGGCTCGGGCGGCGCGATCCTTGATTTTTCCCACTGGGCCGGGGAAGTAATCCTGGTCGCAGACGACTTCCCCTTTCACAACCGCCAGATTGGAAACCGGGAACACGCAGCGCTCTTCTGGGCCATGATCTCCCGGACCCGGAAGGACGATCTCCTCATCGTCGCAGGAGCCGAACTCTCCTTTCTCACCCTGCTCTGGTCCCGGGGCTGGATGGTGCTCGTTCCTATCCTCCTCGCCATTGTGATCTGGCTCTGGAAGAATCTCCCGCGCCAAGGTCCCCTCCTTCCCGATGAAGTACCCTCGAAACGCGACTTCGCCAAGCATATCGATGCCACGGGGGAGTTCCTCTGGCGCCAGCGGGCCCTGCCTCAGCTCCTCGCTCCCTTGCGCCGTCGTATCTTTCACCGACTGCGTTCCATCATGGGCTGGGAGGACCCTGCCCACAGCGAACCACAGCACTGGGAGGCCCTCGCCGACCGGGCTGGACTACCCGTGCAGAGAATCCGCGACGCCCTCCTCGGCGATCCCGGCCGGGAGCCCAGCCGCTTCGTACAACTCTGTCGCGACCTCAACACGCTAGAAGAACGACTATGACTGAACCAAGCCAGCCTCCCACCCCAGGGTCCACTCCACACCCTGCACCCGATCCGGAGAATCAGCTTTCCCCCGGCCCTCCTGCCCATCCGGATATGAATCAGCACACCGGGGTGCTGGACCGAATTCGCACCCAGATTCTGCGTGTTGTTTACGGCCAGGATGAGCTGGTCGAGCAGGTTCTTGCCGCCCTGGTTGCGGGTGGACACCTGCTCATCGAAGGAAAACCCGGACTCGGCAAAACCCACCTCGTCCTCGCCCTCGCCAAATCCTTCGGTGGCGACTTCGGCCGCATCCAGTTTACGCCGGACCTGATGCCGACAGACATTACGGGGCACACCCTCTTCGACATGTCCTCCCAGACCTTTCGCGTCCGCAAGGGGCCGGTCTTCACCAACCTCCTGCTGGCGGACGAGATCAACCGCGCGCCTGCCAAGACGCAGGCCGCCCTTCTNGANGTAATGCAGGAAACACAGGTCACCATCGATGGAGACACCATGAAACTCACCCCGCCCTTCATGACTCTGGCCACCCAGAACCCCATCGAGCAGGATGGGACCTATCCCCTTCCCGAGGCNCAGCTTGACCGCTTCNTCATGAAGCTCCTGATCGACTACCCCACCCGTGAACAGGAATCGCGCATCGTGCAGGAAGCAGCGGGGGGAACGGGTGGTCGCGGACTCGACCCCAGTTCCATCGAGGCGGTGTGCACACCCGCGGATGTCATCAGTGCCCAGNAAAGCTGCGTCAGGATTGAATGTGTNGCAGCCGTCGCCGATTACGCCGTCGACCTGATCCGGGCTACCCGGGAAGCTGCCGGTGTCTCGATCGGAGCTGGCACCCGTGGCGCCATCAGCCTCCTCCGCATTGGAAAATCCTACGCCCTCCTCTCCGGCCGGGCATACGTTACTCCCGACGACATCAAACGCGCAGCCCTTCCCGTCCTCAGGCATCGGATCACCCTCTCCGCGGAGTCTGCAATGACCGGGATGACCCACGACGATGCCCTCCACTCCATCGTCGACTCCGTGCTCGCCCCCCGCCAGTGATTACCAGCCGGTCATCAGTACTCAGCAATTCCCTGAACACTGATCTCCGTCCATGACTCCCACCGTCCGCCTCATATACGCCTTCCTCAGTTTCGCCCTGCTGGGGTTCGTCGCCTCGCTCCGCGGAAATCTCGCCGGGATTTGGCTGCTGGCTGTCCTCGGAGCGCTCCTCCTGCTCATTGCCGACGCCGTCCTCGTTTATCTGCTCAAAAAACCCGGCCTTTCCCGTCGCATGCCGGGGCGTTTTGCCCTCGGCACCGACTCCGAGGTCGAACTCCGGCTTGCCAACCCGAATCGCACGCCCATCCGACTTGCGGTCTTCGACGGCATCCCGGGCACATCGCGCAGCGGCGAACTCCCCTGGAATGGCCCCGTCCCGGGGCGGCGGGAGATCTTCGTCCGCTACACGATCCGTATGCTTCGCCGTGGCATGCTTCACTTTTCCCCGGCCCACGTCCGGATGCTCTCCCCCCTCGGCTTCTGGGAACGACGCCTGAAACTGGGTGAACACAATGAGGCACGCGTCTATCCGAACTTCGAACCCGTTCTCCGCCTCATGCTCCTCGCACTGCAAAACCGCGAGAACCAAATGGGGATCATCAGGAAGAACCTCGCCGGGATAAGCCGCGAATTCCACCAGCTCCGGGACTACCAGGAGGGTGACAACCTCAGCCAGATTGACTGGAAAGCCACTTCCAAGCGCCTCGCAGTGGTCAGCCGTGAGTATCAGGAACAGCGCGATCAGACCATTATCCTCATGCTTGATTGCGGCCGCCGCATGCGCAGCATGGATGGAGATCTCCCCCAGTTCGACCACTGCCTCAATTCCATGCTCCTGCTCTCCTACGTTGCTCTCCGCCAGGGTGACCAGATCGGCGTGCTCGGCTTCGGCGCCTCCTCGAGCTGGTTTCCTCCAGTAAGGGGGCAGCACTCCATGAATACCATTCTCAATCATCTCTACGATTTCGAGACGCAGACCGTCCCCAGCGACTACGCCGAGGCCGTTGACGTTTGCCTCCAGCACCAGAAGCGCCGCGCTCTCGTCGTCGTCTTGACCAACCTGCGCAGCGAGGATTCACGGGAACTGGAACCTGCCCTCCGCAGCCTCCGTGCGCGCCATCTCGTCATGCTGGCAAGCCTGCGAGAGCGCGAGGTTGACCGCCGCCGCAAAGGTGAAATCCACACCCTCGACCGCGCCCTCTCCTATTCCTCCGCGCACATGTATGCCGAAGCGCGTGAGCAGGTCCTCGGACGCCTCCGTTCCTTCGGTATCCTCACCCTCGACGAAACAGCCCAGGACCTACCGGTGGCACTCTCCAACAGCTACTTTGAGATCAAGCAAAAGGGCATGATCTGAAACATCGCGATTTCGGCTTTCCCCGTTCGGGTCTGGACCTGACCCCCCTTCTCGGAAGAACCTGAATACCACATCCCCTGATCCCAATGGACTTCCTGCTCACCCTCTTCCTGCTCGTTCTCCTCCAGGCTGTCCTGGGCTTCGACAACCTGCTCTATATCTCCCTCGAGTCCAAGCGGGTGACTCCGGACAAGCAGGCCTTCGTGCGGCGGATGGGAATCGGCCTCGCCATCGGCCTGCGCATCATCCTTCTCTTTCTGGTAGTCAGTCTCGTCGAAAACTTCCAGGACGCCTGGTTCAGCATCAAGTGGGGTGCAGAAGCACCCGTCCCTGCCCATCATGGTGCCGACCCGGGTCCTCCCGTCCACGGGATAGTGGACGGGACCTTCAATCTCCATGCCGTGATCGTTCTCTTCGGCGGCGCCTTCATCCTCTACACCGCGGTCAAGGAGATCTTTCACATGCTTGGCACACACGATCTCTCCCATGGGGACAGCCGACAGCGGTCGGTTGGCCGGACGATCTTCTGGATCGTCCTCATGAACCTGATTTTCTCCTTCGATTCCATTCTCTCCGCGATGGCCCTCGCCAAGGACGAGGAAACCGGCAAAGCCAATTTTCTCCTCATGGCCATTGCCATCGTAAGCAGCGGTCTCCTCATGATCTGGCTTTCAGACCGGGTCGCCACCTTCCTCCAGAAGAACCGCATGTACGAGGTTCTCGGCCTATTCGTTCTCTTTATCGTGGGGGTCATGCTCCTGACCGAGGGGGCCCATCTTGCTCACCTGCACCTCGGCGGCAACCCCATCACGCCCATGACCAAGACCACCTTTTACTTCGTCATCGGCGTCCTTGTCCTGACAGATATCGTGCAGGGGCGCTACCAGAAGAAGATTCTCCGGCAGCAGGCCCTCGCATCACGGCACCCGGGGAGCTAGCAAGGGCGGGACGCATCCGCAAACGCAGCCACGGGCCTTCTCTTCTGGCCTGCCTCCGATGAGACCGGCCCCAACGCCGGACCCGGGGAAGACAACCGGATTTCATTCCACGCGATCCAAAAAGATTTGCGGGCCCGCTCCCATATCTGTTAGGGTGGGGAAACCCATGCTTGAAAAAATCACGAATCCCGACCCCTCTGCGGCCAACCGCCGCTCTTTCCTGCGCACCACCGCAGGCACTGCTGCCGGCCTGGGCGCTGCCAGCCTGATCCCCGCCCTTGCAGCGAGAAAGCAGGCNTCCAAGGCGCCCTCCGAAACCCTCGTCAAGACCTTCTACGATTCCCTGAGCGCGGCGCAGCGCGAGGCAATCTGCTTCCCCTTTGAACACAAGCTACGGCTCAAGGTCGAAAATAACTGGCATATCACAAAACCAAAAGTCGAGAGCTTCACCAAGGACCAACAGGCCATGATCAAGGCCATCTTCATGGGCATCCACAGTGAGGAATACGCCGAGAAGGTCTACGAGCAGGTCGAGTGGGACAGCGGAATCGACGGATTCGAGGGCGGGTCATCCGTCGCGGTATTCGGCAAGCCAGGTTCTGGTAAGTTCGAGTTTGTCCTCACGGGTCGGCACTGTACGCGCCGCTGCGACGGAGATTCGGTGGAAGGCGCCGCCTTCGGCGGCCCGATCTTCTACGGTCACGCGGCCAAGAGCTTCAACGAGGGCCCCAAGCACGAGGACAACGCCTACTGGTATCAGGCCGTCCGCGCCAACGAGGTCTACCAAATGCTCGACGGCAAGCAGCGCACGGAGGCACTTCTCGGCACGAGTCGGGGGGAACGAGGAAACAAGACCGTCCAACTCACCGGCAAGAAGACCGGCCTGGACGGAATCCGTGTTGGCGACCTGAGCAGGGACCAGAAGGATCACGTCATGAAAGTGGTCGGCGATCTTCTCGCCCCTTTCCGCAAGCAGGATTCCGCAGAAGCCCTCAAATACATCAAGGAGGGCGGCGTCGACAACCTGCACCTCGCCTTCTACAAGGACGAGAATATCGGCAAGGACGAGGTCTGGGATGTCTGGCAACTTGAAGGGCCCAACATGATTTCGTATTTCCGCGGCATGCCACATGTCCACGCCTGGCTCCACATCCGCGAGCCGGCCTGATCTCAGTTCCCCAAATCAGGCTTTGACGTTCACACCGCCGCAACCAAGCGAACCTCGGCCGGCGAGCGCACCTTTTGCACGAGGTTTCGGGTCATGCAGGAATTCCGGAAAACGGGAGACTAGAGCCCCGAACCCTTCCATTCCTTCCAGCCGCCCTTGTATACGGAAGTGGTGTAACCAAGCTCAGAAAGCTGGGCGGCAGTGCGGCGGCCGTCAGGGCAATCTTCGTCCGTGCAGTACAGCACAATGACCTTGCCTTCTGAGACAGCCGCGTCGAACTGAGCCTGCATGCCCGGGAACTGACCATCGAATTTCTTGAGAGGCAGGCTTATCGCCCCGGGGATGTGAGCGAGGCCGTAAAAGAAGGCAGGGCGAACGTCCACCAGCAAAACACGCTCCTCTTCTCTCAACTGGAAAAGAGTGCCGATGTCCATGTGACTGACCTGGCCCTTCGCCGGGCTTTTCTCCACTTCCGGGACCGGGCTGGCCTCGCCACGCGCGGCAACATCGGACGAAGCGGGAGCAGGCTCGACGCCCCCCCGGGAGGGACCTGGACTTCCTTCGATCCCCTCCTCTGTCTGAGTGGTGCAGGAAACCATGAGCGCACTGCAGGCCATCAATCCCCATGCCCGTGCCCTTGCGGATATCGTCCTGTCTTTCATGGCGTCATTGCTTCATTTCGATTACCGGGAAGGTTCGCCTGTTCCCGTCCTTTTCTTGAAAACCTGTCACACGGTTGGCCCTACTTCGCACCCAGGCAGTAGAGATTGCGCCGCCCCCGCACAAAGAGCCGCTCTCCCACGGCAACTGGAGAAGCATAAATGTTATCGTCGAGCCGGTTCTCGGTGAGGTTGGAGAGCCCCTTCTCGGCCACCGTCCCGCAGTAGACCACACCGTCTACCCGGGCGAGATAGAACTTGTCGCCCGCCAGGAGCGGCGATGAGTAAAACTTCTGCGCCGCCCGCGGAAGCTGCTGCTCCCATATCGTCTTGCCTGTCACCGCATCGAGACAGGAAACCAGTCCCCGTGGCTTTTCCGAGTCATTCACTACGATGAATTTTCCGTTATGGGCTATTGGAGAAACGGCATCCGCGCCAATTCCATCACGTTTCCAGAGCCAGGCATCCTTGGTAATGTCACCCTTGCCTCCCACACGAATACCACCAGTCGTCTTACCGCGCGCATAGGAAACGACTACGATCCCGTCCGTCGCTGCAGGAGAGGAAATCACCCGCCAGAACTTGTTCTTGTTCGGATTGAAGCCAGCACAGGTCCAGAGCAGCTTTCCGTTCTTCGGATCATGCCCGGTAAGATGGTCGGACCCCCAGGTCACCAGGGTCTCCTGCCCGTCGACCTCCATCACCAGGGGCGTGGTGTAGGAATCGCCGGACTCGGCTCCCACGTCATAGTTGCGGTCAACTTTCCAAGATACTTTTCCGGTATTTTTTTCCAGTCCCAGCATGTAGGATCCGCCTTCCGTCTGCATGACTGCAAGCACGATAAGGCCCCCCGCTATCACGGGTGAGGTGCCTTCGTCCCACCACAGGGTATCCTTGCCGTATTTGTCTTGCACGTTGATCTCCCAGACCTTCTTACCTGCCATCGTCAGAGCCGCCACCCGCCCGGATTTGAAGTAGGCGAAGATCCCGCGGCCATCGGTCACAATCGAGGAATTCGCACCCGTCCCTTTTTGCTTGTTGTCCCCCTTGCCGGCTCTCTCCCGGCCAAAAGAGGTGCGCCACAGCTCCTTCCCCGCCATGCTGTAGGCCACGACCGCGTCATTTCCATCGATCCCGCAGGTCACCAGGATGCAATCCTGCGTGATGATGGGTGTCGAGTTCCCGGGACCGGGCAGGGTCACCTTCCAGACAAGGTTGTCCTCATCGGAAAACTTGGAAACCGTCTCGGCGTCG
The DNA here is from genome assembly GCA_002721695.1 of Roseibacillus sp. Taxonomy (GTDB): domain Bacteria; phylum Verrucomicrobiota; class Verrucomicrobiia; order Verrucomicrobiales; family Akkermansiaceae; genus Roseibacillus_B. Next base: position 59,137 of record PBLI01000021.1, read on the forward strand.
GGAGCGCTCCCGCTGCCCTCGGTATCTCCACGCCAGGTCCGCCATTCTGCGGCCTGCAGGCTGAGACCTCCTGCGAGGNCTCCTGCGAGGGCTCCTGCAACGATCAATATCCGGGTATTCATAAGTCTGATTTTGGGCCGCAAGTGTGCCTTCTCCAAGCAACATGTAAAGGCCCGGGGCCCCTCGGGATCGAGTCGTCCCTTCGTGTCCCACCGCAGTTCCTGCTTTTCGCTCCGGAGCCCCTCACTTAACGGCCCCGGGCTATTCCGACACGAACAGGCCGGGCAGCAAGGATACTGCAGGAATGACGAGATTATTCCCAGATTCAGCCTTCAAGCTTGCCGCGCACTTCAATGGTCTGCTTCCTCACAATGCAACTCGGGAAATTTACAGCCTGCTTCTTCTGATGATTCGAATCCTTCTCACCTCGCTTCTCCTTATCCCCGGCCTGTCTTCCAAGTCCCTTGGAAGACCCAACATCGTCTTCATTCTCGCGGACGACCTGGGGGTGAAGGACCTCTCCATTGAAGGGAGCAGCTACTACGAAACACCTCACATCGACCGTATCGCGAGGGAAGGGGTTCGTTTCACGAATGGCTATGCCACCTGTCAGGTCTGTTCCCCTTCCCGGGCCAGCATCATGACCGGCAAGTATCCTGCCCGGCATGGAATCACCGACTGGATCGGTGCAGCCACCGGCCTGAACTGGAATCGCAACAACAGGATCCTGCCCCCCGAATACGTCCGCCACCTTCCTCACGAGGACACCAGCCTGGCCGAGGCCCTCAAAAAGGGTGGCTACCGAACCTTCTTCGCAGGAAAGTGGCATCTTGGCGGCGAGGGCTCGTTCCCGGAGGACCACGGCTTTGACCAGAACATCGGCGGGCACCACCGGGGCAGCCCTCCCGGGGGGTTCTTCTCGCCCTTCCGGAATCCCAAGATGAAGGACGGACCCAAGGGCCAGTCCCTCCCGCTACGCCTCGCCAACGACACTGCCGCCTTCATCAAGGGCAAGACCGACACCCCGTTTTTTGCCTTCCTCTCATTTTACTCGGTCCACGGTCCCATCCAGACCACCCCCGGGCTCTGGAAGAAATACCGGGACAAGGCCAGCAAGTCCCCTCACAAGGGCAACCGCTTTCTCATCGATCGCACCCTTCCCGTACGTCAGGTCCAGGACTGTCCCATCTATGCCGGCATGATGGAAACCATGGATGATGCGGTCGGNATCGTCCTCAAGGCCCTCGATGCAACGGGAGTTGCAGAAAACACCATCGTGATCTTCACCTCCGATAACGGGGGAGTCTCCTCGGGTGATGCCTTCGCTACCTCCAACCTCCCCTACCGCGGTGGCAAGGGACGCCAGTGGGAAGGTGGGATCCGCGAACCCTACTACATCAAGGCCCCGGGGGTCGCCCGCCCCGGCACAACNTGCGAGACCCCGGTGACCGGGACGGATTTCTATCCCACCCTCCTCGAACTGGCAGGCCTTGACCCCCTCCCCGCCCAGCACGTCGACGGTGTGAGCCTCGTCTCCCTCCTGCGGGGCAGCACCATTCCGCAGCGAGATCTTTTCTGGCACTATCCACACTACGGGAATCAAGGTGGGGAACCGGTCGCCATGATCCGCCGCGGAGACTGGAAACTCATCCACTACTACGAGGATGGGCGCGACGAGCTCTACAACCTCGTCAAGGACCCGGGAGAACAAGACGACCTCGCAGCCCGGCACCCTCCCCGGGCGAGAGTCCTCCGCAGGGCACTCGACGCCTGGATCAAGGAAACGGGAGCCCGTATTCCCAAGCCCGATGCCCGCTTCAACGCCGAGAGACGCAAACAGCAGGATGCCGCCATCAAAAATCAGCGCCTCCCCCGCCTCGAAGCCCAGCACGCCAGGTTCCTCGATCCCAATTTTCAGCCCAACCCCACCTGGTGGGGTAGCAGGGCAACCAGGGACTGACTCGAATGGCACGATGCCCTCACGGAGCTCCCAACTCCACCCTGACCCGGGCAAACAAACGCATCCTCGCTGCGGAATGGGCATCAGCGCTGCGATAGCGTAGGGTCAGCGTCCCGTCCCCGTTGTCGCCCTGTTCGAACAGCACGAGCTCACCCGGACTCATCCAGTTGACAAGGTCCGCACTCGTCTCCACCACAACCGTGACATCCGGAAGACCAGCTCGGAGGACCAGCTGGTAGACCGCGTAATCCTGCAACCCAGCTCCCACATCGAGCTTCTCCATTCGGATCTCGGGCAAAACGGTGGTGTTGGCCACGAGCGGAGTGCCTCCCGCAAAGGCGTACTCGAGCAGCAGTTTGATGCCGTCTCCATCAGCATCGCTACCGGGATTGCTTCCCAGCCCGAAGCCCGCGGCCCAGAGCGCGAAGCCACTCAGATCAGGCTCGCCCGGGCTCCCCCCGGCTACCGAGCCCGATGTCCAGCTCGCCGGATTCGCGTGATCGGGCACACTGTCAGGGTCGATCAGAATGAGCGGGAAACCGTTGACCCCGTCATCCGCCCCGGTGGCCCATGGCAGCTGGTCGTTAAAGGTAAACGAGATAATTGGTGAGCCCAGCCCGATACTGAGCTCCACGCGCTCACCATCATTCGAAAAGGTGCTGTCGGAATACTCACCCGCCACCGGCAGACCGGGCCCGTAGCGCATCTCAAAGGCCGTCTCGTTCCGCACCACCAGCACACGTTCCCCCGGCGCGATCGATTTGATCGAGGCTCCCGCAAAAGAGAAGGTGATTCCGTCCGTAAACTGGACGTCACTCAGGTCCAGGGAGGCGACACCCGCATTGTAAAGTTCGATATATTCGAAGTCGGAGTTCTCATATCCAGCTCCGATCTCGGATCCACTGGCGTCCCTGGGGTGATACATCAGCTCACTCACCACCAGGCTGGCCTGATAAGCGGAAACGTCGGCCGGAGCAGCCTTGAATTGCAGCGCGTCGGACCAGGAACTCCAGCGGCCATTCGTGGCCTTGTGCCGCACCCGCGCCCGGTAGGTCCGCCCCGGCACCAGGGCATTGACGGGGACATCCCTGCTGACCGAAACCCCGTTCCAGGTGGCAGGGCCCGCTTCCCAGGCAGACTCGATCTCATACTTGTAACGCGTCCCGGGCAGGTAGTCCGCCGGGGTATTGACTGGATCGTTAACCTCTCCGATCCGCCACGCGATCTCGGCAGCAGACATTCCCCCCCCGGCAAAGGAGGAGGACCGGAAACTCAATTCCGTCACGGGATACCCCGACGCCCCGATGTAACTGATCGACGGCTTGTCCGGAGGCGTCAGGTCCAGGGTATTGTTGCGCAGCCAGTTCCCCCGCTCCACCACGTAATTCTTCATCTTCTGAGCCATCCCGGGGAACCCGCCGGGGCCTACCGCACTCTGGTAAAACCGCCCGTGCCCCGCCTTGGAAGAGTTCACATATCCCGAACTCAGGATCGGGTTGTAGTCCCACATGTAGCAATCTGCATCTACAAGGGAAAGCTGTCCCGCAGTATATACATGGCTCATTTGTTCCTCGATCAGCCTGTAAGCCTGATCAGTATTGAAGAGCAGATCGAGAAGTTCCCGCGCCCGGTTCTCATGCTCGAGATCAAAAGCCGCCTTGCTCAGCACACGCGACTTGAAGGGCTCGTTCCCACTCCCGTACATGTTGTTGGCCCACGTAAGGTCTAGGTCCCACGGATGCACCTCCCATTTCCCCGTCACCGCATTGTGGAAGTAGTAGTAATTCTTCCCTCCGGCGATGTCGTAGTGGTGAATTCCATCCACTATCGTTCGATAGGAATAGTAGCGGTCGAGGTCGAGATTGTCCCGCCACCACTGGTCCGACCGTGTTCTGCCTTCATAGGCACTCTTGAAACTGGCGAGGTCCGAGGAGTCCGAGGGCAAAGCCGGGCCGGCCTGGTATTTCAGCTCTCCGCCAACGTTACCCTCCCCCGTGTTGTTTTCCATCTTGTAGATGTTGGCTTCCTCCATGCCGTGAGCCTTGAGGAAGCGCCCGTCCGGCTGCTCAATTGCGAGGTAGAGCCCCTGGAAGTCGCCGCTGTACTGATCTGGACCGGATTCCGAGGCACTCTCGATGATACGGAAATGCACGTAGTGAGTATACGGGCCTTCCACTCCGGCCAGATTGAAGAGACGGAATCCAACCCCCTCGAAGAGGCCTTGCTCCCCACGATGCAGGAAGTTTCCCTGCTGAATGAGCGCGGAAAAATTCAAGCGCCGCCACGGCTCGGGGTATTTCTTCCCGTAATCGTCGCGCGCCTCAAAACCATGACCGTTGTGGAATTTGAACTTCCACATGTTCTTCCCCATCGAGTAACGCCACACCCCGCCGCGGGCACGGTAGCGAATATGATCATAGACCTCGCCATCGTATACCAGCGTCCCCAGCCAGAGGTAGTCGCTTCCGGTGTACCTGCCCGCACCGGTGGCGGGGATATACTGCGCCGCTTCATGGTCAACCTGCCGCGTGATCAGGTGGTAGGTGGCCACCGAATCGAGAAGCTCCGGGCTGAAGTTCACCCGCCGGCCGCCACCCGCCTGACGCTGGCCCGACCAACCCGGATTACCGTCGTAGACAAAGTAGGCGAAATTCGGCTGCGGATCATCCCTGTAGGGCACGAGGACGGAATGACCGTTCTCGTCCGTGACCATGATGCGATAACGGATCAACCGACGGTGGGATTGGGTGGCCGCAGGAATGGTCATCGTGAAAGTGTCATCGCCCCCAAGGAGATCGCTCCCAGTCCCGTCATCCACCATGGGTAAGGAGGTCCAGTTGGCCGGGTCCTCATACGCCGCATCACTGAGGCGAATGTAACTACCCGGGAGGACAACCTGATACTCCAGGCTCACTCCCCGCACTCCATCCGGATCGGTGACCTTGGCCGTGATTACAACATCGTCCGCGCTGCCCGGCGACCTGGGGGTATGGTTCACCTGGCGGATCGCAGGAGGCACATCGTCCGCAAAACTGCCATTGACCTGGCCCGGACTTACACCACTGGAACCCGTGGAAATCTCCAACTCCGCATCCCAGAAGGCATCCGAGCTCCCGTTCAGGGATGCGTTGAGAAGCTGAACCGCCAGCACATTCGTTCCCTCCACCAGGTATCCCTGGGGCGCCGGGAGACTCATTACGCGGTAAGAGGTATCCTCGTCCGCGCTCTGGGCCGTGGCCGAGTTCGACAGGTTCTCTCCACTCACGTTGTCCCACTCCACCCTCGTCCCATTGATCCAGGCGTTGAAGCCATCATCGTAGCGCGCCTTGAGCACCAGGCCCGAGACGGTGGCCGGATTAGTTATATTGAAACTTCTCCGCAGGTAGACCGTGGAATAGTTTCCCCGCATGTCGGTCAACACCTCATTGAGAAAGCCCTCACCATAGCCGATTGTTCCCCGGCCGATCGACCACCCGGCATCCGAAAACGAATTCTCTCGCCACTGCCCGGCCCCCGCCGAGGGCTCCGAGGTTCCCTTGAAGTACTTCCAGTCGCTCTCGATCCCAATCAACGTATTGCCCGTGCCTGCCGTATCCCCTCCTGCGCGCCAATGCCCGCCCAGGTCGTTGTCGAGGGCGGAGTTAACCAGCTCAATGGACTTCCCGCTATCCAGGGAACCAGTAGGCCAGGGAAACCCCACGCCATAATCCACCTCGTCTTCCACCAGGTTCGCGGCATTGACGAGGCGGATTCGTTCCCCGTCATTACTCAGCGATCCACTCCACGGACCCAGTGGAACAAAGCCGAACCTGGTATTTATCGCAGCCGGGGCGGCTGCAATGACGAGGTATTGCCCCGCCTCAAGAAACGTTCCAGCCGGAAAGGTATAATCCACACCGGAAGTAAAACGCCAGCCCTCCATGTTGGCGGAGGTGGTGCCCGCATTGTAGAGCTCGATGAACTCAACCGGGTCCGTCTTGGGTTCGGGATCATAATAGATCTCATTGATCACGATCCGCGGCACACCCAGCACAGCGCAGGCGGACCCCAGCCAGAGGAGGATGATTATCAGGGGTTTAAGCATCGATCGATCCCAAGGAAACCACATCCCCGACATGCCATCGAAACAATTCCATCGGTTTCCAGCCCTGACCCGCATGCAAAGCAACCCATTCGGCCGAGCGGATCCCGAACCTTTACCCTAAGCGGGTAATTGCCTGCAGCCTTGCACCCCGGGGCACAACTTACCATCTTCCCAGAAAAAGAAATGCGCTCCCTGCTGATTTCCTCCCTCTCGCTCTGCATCGCCTGTGCTCTCCCGGCCGCCGAGCGGCCCAACATCATCTTCATCCTCAGCGACGACCATCGCTACGACCTCATGGGCTTCCATCCCGATGCCCCCGAGTGGCTGGAAACCCCCGCCCTCGACCGACTCGCCAGGGAAGGAGCTCACCTCGCCAACGCCTTCGTCAGCACGTCCCTCTGTTCCCCCAGCCGGGCCTCTGTCCTGACCGGCCAGTACATGCACCACCACCGGGTGGTCGACAACCAGCGCCCCGTCCCCAAGGGAACCGTCTTCTTCCCGCAGTATCTCCAGAAGGCCGGTTACCGCACCGCCTACGTGGGCAAGTGGCACATGGGCCACGACAACGACGAACCGCGCCCCGGCTTTCACCACTGGGTCAGCTTCAAGGGCCAGGGCACCTACTTCGATCCAGAGCTCAACATCAACGGGAGGCGTCAGTCCTTCAAGGGCTACAATGCAGACATCCTGACCGACCAGGCCATCAAGTGGCTCAAGGAACGACCCGCCGACCAACCCTTCCTCCTCTACCTCGGCTACAAGGCTGTCCACTACCCCTTCACCCCTGCCCCCCGCCATGCCACCCGTTACGAGGGCAGGAAAATCCCCTACCCTGCTACCATGGCCAACACCGAGGAGAACTACGCCACCCAGCCCCGCTGGGTCCGCGAACGCCGTTTCGGCATCCACGGGATCGACCACATGCAGACCGGCCCCCTCGACCACGACCCGGTCCCGGACTTTGACGAACTCTACTACAACTTCTGCGAAACCATCCACGGCCTCGACGAAAACATCGGGCGCCTCCTCACCCACCTCGACCAGAGCGAACTCACCAAGGACACCCTCGTGGTCTACATGGGAGACAACGGGTTCGCCCTCGGCGAACACGGCTTCTACGACAAGCGCGATGCCTTCGAGGAAAGCATCCGGGTTCCTCTCCTCGCCCGGGGGCCGGGAATCAAGCCAGGCACCGTGATCGAGGAAATGGTCCAGAACATTGATATTGCCCCCACCCTCCTGGAGGCTGCCGGAACCAGGGCTCCTGCCAATGCCCCCAGGTTCGACGGACGCTCCTTCCTCTCCCTCCTCAAGGGACTCAAGCCTCCCACCCCATGGCGCGACCACATTCTCTACGAATACCACTGGGAATGGAACTTTCCCGCCCAGCCCACCACCCTTGCCATTCGCACCAACCGCTGGAAGTACGTCTACACCCATGGCCACTGGGACATCAATGGCCTCTACGACCTCGAGACCGATCCCCACGAACGCCACAACCTCATCAGGGTCCCTGCCTTCCGCGAAAAAGCCGACTCCCTCCGCAACCAGCTCTTCAAGGAACTCGGTGAGTCCGGCGGACTCCTCATGCCCCTTCGTCCCCCGGCTGGCGACCCTTACCACGACCGGAAACTGAAGAGATAGTCGCTCTGTTCCCTGCAGGATTGACCATTGCAGGGGAGCTGCGACAGCCTCTCTCCAAGCCCTCTCCCCTCTTCTCTGATGGCCCGCAATGTCGAGATCAAGGCCAGGCTCAGTGACTACGAGGGAACGGTCCGGCGGGCGGAGTCGCTCTCGGACAGCCCGGTAGAGATCATCAAACAGGAAGATGTCTTCTTCACCTGCCCCTCCGGCCGGCTCAAGCTCCGGATCCTCGGCCCGGCGCAAGGTGAACTGATTTTCTACCAGCGACCGGACTTGGAGGGGCCCAAGACCTCCCACTACTTTATTGCCCCCACTTCCGATCCGGCCCAGATGCGCGATGTCCTCGCTACCGCCTACGGCGAACAGGCCACGGTAAAAAAAGTGCGTGCGCTCTACCTCGTAGGCCGCGCCCGCATCCACCTCGACCAGGTCGAAGCGCTAGGGAGCTTTCTTGAAATTGAAGTCGTCCTCGACGTGGAGGAGTCCTTCAAGGGTGGCGAAGCCGAGGCCCACTCCCTGATGAGACAGCTCGGGGTCAGCGTTTCCCAACTTGTCCCAGGGGCCTACGTAGATCTGTTGGGAAGCAGGTGAAGACCAGAGAACTGGCCCCACGGAAGTATTCCTGAATCAGGGACAACTTACCTGC
>PBLI01000022.1 GCA_002721695.1 Roseibacillus sp.
TTCAACTTCTACAGTATCACAGCATGAACAAAAAATTCGTTTCCGGTCTCCTCGCACTATCGATGCCACTCAGCGTGTCGGCCGCCGATCAGCAGCTGGAACTGGCGGTGGCCTTCACGGACAACATGATCCTGCAACGGGAATCCAAGGTGCCGGTCTGGGGTTTTGATGAACCGGGAAATGAAGTCAGTGTGAAGTTTGCGGGGCAAACCAAGACCACCGTGGTGGATAAGAATGGTGACTGGATGGTGAAACTCGATCCTCTGCAGGCTGCCGGGGAGGAACGGGGGTTCGAGGTAAGGAACAACAAGGGTAAATCGATCTCTCTCAAGGGTGTGCTGGTCGGAGAGGTCTGGTTCTCCTCGGGGCAATCCAACATGGTCTGGACGGCGGGCAAGAGCATGTGCAACGAGCTGGCAAAGCAACTCACCTCATCCAAGGAGGACGTGCCCATACGGGAAATTAACATCAACACGGTGTCCGCCCTCTATCCGCAGAAGAGGGCTTCCTCCGAGGATGGCTGGAAGAAAGCCAGCGCCGCACGTGGCTTCTCGGCTCTCTCCTTATCCTTTGCCCACGAGCTCTATAAGGAGTTGAACGTTCCGATTGGAATCCTGCTCAGTGCCCACAGCAACACGCGGATTGAGGCCTTCACCCAGCGGCAGGCGATTGAATCGCACCGGGAGCTCCAGGGTGATAAAGACCTCATTCACGATGCGGATCCACTTACCGAGCAGGGTCGCAACGCCTTCAAGCAGTATTATGCCGACCTGGAAGCATGGCAGGAGGTGGCGGGTCATGCGGCGGAGGCCGGAGGGAAGGTGCCTGCTCGCCCCAGTCTGCCCGGGATCGCCGGGATGTGGCGCGGTCCTTCCCAGTTCTTCAATGGCAAGATTGCTCCCGTGATTCCCTACGCAATCCGCGGTGCCATCTGGTGCCAGGGGACCAGCAACAGTGGGGACGGGAGGATCTATGCAGCGAGGATGGAAGCCCTGGTCAGGGGATGGAGGGATGCCTGGGAGATGCCCGGAATGCCCTTCTATTTCACGCAGATGCAGCCCTACGGGTCTCCTGACCCCGAGAACGTCGGATTTGCCGATATTCGGCAGGTGCAGCATCTATTCTTTACCAGGAACCGCGAGAACGTAGGCATGGTGGTGCAATCCGATCTCAATTCGGCCAATCCCGGAGGTATCCACTACTACAACAAACTGCATCCCGGGATGCGGATGGCCCGGTGGGCCCTCGCCAAACAATACGGCAAGGACGTTGCCTTTACCGGTCCGATTTACAGCGGCCACAAGGTGGAAGGAAAAAAGGTTAGGGTCTCCTTTGAGAAGGAAAGCCTCTTTGGTGGCTTGATGGTGGGCAGCAAGGGAATGGCCAAGGACCGCCGGGAACCGGGGAAGTTCGTCGAGCCCGCCAAGCCCACCCGGGGAGCCAGGCTGAATCACTTCCGGCTTTGTGGCCAGGACAGGAAGTGGCACGACGCAGAGGCGAAGATCGTCGGGGAAACCGTGGTGGTCACCTCTGCAAAGGTGCCTGCCCCGATCGGGGTGCAATACGCCTACAGCGCCGTGCCCGAGAACTCCAACCTCTACAACCAAGCCGGGCTGCCGGCGACTCCCTTCGCTGCGATCGACGGTGAGTTCATCTTTGAAGAGGACGACCTCGAAAAAGCGGCAGCCCTCAAGGCAAAGTATGCGCGCTGGACAGACCCCGACTATCCCATCCTGCAGGTGGCTGAGTATTATCGGGACGGGGTCATTCTGCAGAGAAATCATCCGATCAAGATCTGGGGGCATGCGAACAAGGGTGTCAAGGTGACCGTTACCCTGGATGGAGTTACCCAAACGGTCTCTCCTAACGGCTTGGAGCAGTGGTCCGTGGTCTTCCCTCCACGCAAGGCCTCGGCCGAACCGGTCACCCTTGAGGTCAAGTCCAGTCATGGCTTCGACCGGACGGTTAGGGACATTCTCATCGGTGACGTCTGGTANNTGACNGGNAGCACNCTNNTGTCCNNCGAGTGGCCTTACGACAGGCGNGCCAAGGAGNTCGAGTTNCCCAAGACAATGCCGCTGGTGAGGGAGTTCTGCNGNANGACCAAGTCCAGNAGTTTNCCCACNCCGAGGAAGCGNCGNTTNGAGACNGGNAGNGGNAAATACCGNTCCCATTGGTTGNNNGCNGATTNCTCCAAGGANGGNNGNGGNGTNACCATGTTTGCCTATGAGTTNGCCAAGACACTCAACCGTCCGGGTATCCCGCAGGGCTTTATCACGATGTCATCCGGGCGGGGAGGGCGTAATCGAGAGTTCGCCTCTCCACTTTCGTGGACATCCTTCGCGGGGGTGAAGGATACCTCGAACCCGGCCTTCAAGGATCGTCTCGACGAGTTGTTTCTTCAATACCCTAAATCCGCAGTGGCACGTGCAGCGGCTGCCCGCCATCTTGCAGAGGTAAACTCCTTCGTGCGGACGGTTCAGAAGTCAGCGAAGGAGGGGGTGGATCCTGCTTCCTTTCCGTTACAGGCTCCGTCATTTCCAGAACCGGGAAAGGGGGAAGGTGTGCCCCGCGACACCATTCCCACCTATGCCTATAACTGGAATGTCAGCCCTCTCACACCGATGGGCGTGGCCGGAGTAATCTGGATTCCTTCCGAAAGCAACATCGGCGAAAAACCGGGGGAATATGGGGCCGAACTGGAGATTTATGCCCGGAGTTTACCGGCGACCTACAATCAGGAGAATTTACCTTTCCTGTTTGCCCAGCCAGCCCGTTCCCTTGTGGCCGGGATCACGGTTCCGGAAATTCCCGGGGCCAGCAGCATCACCTTCAAGCAATGGCCCAAGAGCCTGAAGGACATGGCGAGGGAGCTGGCAGAGCTCGTCCGATGATCAGATTAAATTTGCCTGAAACGACCGGGTCTCGATGGTGCTGCCCGGGGAGGGTGTTGCAGGGACCTCACCTGTCTGAGGCTCTGCGCGAAGGGGCGCGCGAGCGCTCGGACCTGGTCTTGACTTCAGGGGCGGCGTTTCTCGGCAGCCATCGGGCGAGACGTTCCATGGTCTCGCGGTGGGCAGGGTCACTCGCGAGGTTTCGGAATTCGCCTGGATCCTCCCGGTGGTCGTAGAGCTCCCTCGCGCCATCCCGGTAAGCGATCAGCCGCCAGTGCCGGGTGCGGATGGAATGATTGCCAAAGTAGGAGGAAGTGATTGCCGGTCGCTTTCGAGGAGAAGCTGGATCGTGGAGCTGAGGAGCAAGCGAGAGGCCTTCCAGTTTCGGATTCCGCGCCAATCCACAGAGCTGGACGAGGGTGGGGTAGATATCGAGAAGACTCACCGGTTCCGGGCAGCCGTTGCCTGGCTTGATTCCAGGTCCGGCAAAAAGGAGAGGTACCCTGGTGGACTCTTCCCAGAGGCTACGCTTGGCCCAGTGCTGTTTTTCGCCGAGATGGAATCCGTGGTCGCTCCAAAGAACCACGAGGGTGCTGGCGGCGTGGGGGCTGGACTTCAGGGCCTCCATCACGATGCCCACGCAGTGATCGACGAAGCTGACCGAGGCGAGGTAGGCCTGGGTCAGTCCGCGCTGTTTGCCGTGGGCGACCACCTGGGCGTGGGTGGGAGCGACGGCATAATTGTTGATGCCGAGGAAATTTTCCGGCAGATCCTCGAGATCAGAGCCCGGGGTCCGCGGGAGTTGCAGCGACCTGCCATCGTAAAGATCAAACCACCGGGGCGGAACGAAGAGAGGCACGTGGGGTCTAAAGAATCCGATCGTCATGAAAAATGGCCTGTCGAATTCCTCCTGAAGAGCCTTTCCCGCCTGTCGCGCGAGCTGATAGTCGGCCATCTCACTGTCGGCGAGCGGGTGGGGTCCCCAGTCCCACGCGCCGCTCCAGTCTGCGGGCCGGTTCATGGGTTTGGCGGGCCGGGGACTCCTCTTCCGGCCGAGCGAGCGGTCGATGTCTCCTGAGATTCTTCCCCCGAAGCCGTGGTGAAGGACTTTTCCCCCCGCGATAGTCAGGTAGCCCTGATCCCTGAAGTAACGCTGGATGGTGGGCGTGTCCCGGAGAGCGGGTAAATCCTCGTATCTTGGGCCGAGTTCGTAGCTGCCGTGGGTGGTCGGCGCCACCCCTGACAGGACGCTGATCCGGGAAGGAGAGCAGACTGGAACGGCACAGTGCGCGTTGGTGAAATTCCGCCCTCGACTGGCCAGCGCGTCCATATGAGGAGTAATGGACTGGGGGTCGGAGAGGAATCCGGTCCAGTCATTCAGGTCGTCGATGCTGATCATGAGCACGTTCGGCCTGGTCTGCGTCTCCGCACCCTCGCTCCAGGGCGCAAAGAGGAGGGCCAGTGTGCCCGCGGTCACGAGGTGAGCTCGATGAACGAGCCGGGATCTCTGGATGTTGAGGTTCATTTTGCGAGCGCCTTCCACTCTGCCTCGGTAGCTGCCGATTTCTGGTATTCCATCAGGATCTTCCACTGGCCGTTCTTTTTGATGAGGAGTGCTTCGAAATGGACGTGCTCTGTCTCGGGTGGATGATCGCCCTGGCGGAACGAGTAGAGGAAGATTCCCCGTTCATGGGCGGTTGTCTTGTCGCCGAGGCGCTCGGAGAACCGGAAGGTGACGCTTGAGTCGCGGCGGCCGGCCTCCGTGTCGACAAATTCCTTCTTCCAGCGGGCGAGGGCCTTGCTCAGGGGGTAGCTTGTCTTCCTGCTCCCGGAGACCAGGACGGCTTCCGGGTGGCAGGTGGCAGCGTATCCCTCGAAGTCGCCCTCCAGGACGGTGCGGGAGACCTCGGCCCAATAGGCGTCCAGTTCGGAGAGGCGCATGTCCTCGCTTTTCTCCCCAGCTGACAGGGAGCCGGGCAGCATGATGATTGCAGACAGGAGGATGAGGTCGGAAACGCGGGGCTTCATTCCGTTATTGTCTCTCTGCGCTCCCGACAGCCAAGCCTCAAGCGAGTTCCAGGCAAGTTGCGCAGTTCCTGCTTTCCTCCCCGGGCCAATTGAAGACATTAAGGAATGCGCCCTCCCTGCCGCCTGCTCCTCGTGCTGATGGTTCCCGTCGCGTTGTTCGCGGACGAGCCAAATCGGCAATCCCTCTTTGACGGGAAGTCGCTTGAAGGGTGGCAGGCGGTGGGATCTGCGAAGTGGCGGGTGAAGGACGGGATGATCGTGGGCGGACAGGATGGAGACCCCGGGCGAAGTGGCATTCTGATGACCAGAAAGTCCTTCCGGGACTTCGAGGTGGAACTTGAGTTCATGATCGACGAGCACGGAAAATACAACAGCGGGGTCTACCTTCGGCACGGTCCCGGATCCCGTCGCCAGCGCGGTTATCAGGTCAATATCGGGAGAGGTGTGGCCAAGGAATACGTGGGTCTCCACTACAAGGAGTGGCTGGACAAGGGCGATGAGAACGACAAGATCCGCAAGCCACTGGCCTGGAATCATCTGCGCATTCGTGCGGTGGGAGCGCACATCCAAGTCTGGCTCAACTCAGCTAAAATCGTGGACTACACCGATTCCGATCCGCATCCCGATCATGTGGCAGCAGGTGTGATCGGACTGCAGACCTACGGTGCGGAAGGGCACGCCGGCTGGGTGAAGTTCCGCAAACTTTTCATTTCCGAGCTGGCCCCGGCTGGGAGTGCCCCTGCGGAGGACGGGGAGAAGTAAACGTCCCGGACGGGATCGTAGCTATTTTCGATTGCTCCCGGGTGCAGGGAGTTGGACCCCGTTCTCACTGGCCCAGGCCTGTGCGGCAGCCGCATCCTGACGCATCCAAGCGCCGAGGGTATGCTCGGTCATGCGCCCCCGCAGGCTCTCATTTTCAATTGTGGAAGCCCAGTTCACTGCGGTGGCGGGATCGGCGTAGGCATGGGTCGCAGCCTTGGCCAGCCCGGTCACTCCGCTGTCATAGCTGTCGCCGGCTGGCTGCTGGCCGAGCCAGGTGGCGGCCGATTCGGGATCAGAAGTTGTCCAGTTCCACATCACATGCCCCATGGCGTCGGACTTGCCCTGGCTCTCGGGCTGGTTTCCGAGCCAGGAGGCTGCCTCGGCAGGATCCTGTTGAGCCCAGGTCCGGGCAATGTTGGAAACATACGCCTGACGTTCGGGCTCGGGAAGCTGGTCGAGGTAAGCTGCCGCCTCGGAGGGGGCGCTGGAGGCCCAGCTGCCGAGAGCCTCGCGCAGGGTGCCTTCGCGTTCGCCTTCCTCGAGGGTGTTGATCCACGCAACGGCTTCCCCGGGTGACTGGGCCGCCCAGGCCCCGGCGATCTGCCCGAGGAGACTGGACCGGTCGCCGGGTTCCATTGCCATGGCTACCGAGACTGCACGCCGGGGATCGGATTCAAGCAGGTTGCTCATGATTCCCGAGAGAGCTCCGCGCCTTTGTCCATCAGGGAGACCGGTGGCCCAGGCCAGGGCCGCATCGGGATCCTGACGGGCCCATTGCTCAGCCACGGTGCGAGCCATCCACTGGCCCATCCATGGTTGTCCCTCAAGTCCACTGCGGGAATCATTCAGCCACGCTAACGCGCGCGCGGGGTCGGTGGAGGTGAGGGCTGCAAGAATAGCCGCTGCGGCCTCCCCGTTTTGCTTGGCCGAGATCCGCCCGAGGCTGGCGAAGGCAGCGTCTGCATCCTCAAGTCCCCAGCGGGTCAGCAGGAGGTGAGCGAGGAGCCTTCCTTCCGCATCGGGTTTTCCGGAGCGGGAACGGAGTTCCTCGAGGGTCGGGCCGATCTGGTCAACCGGAAGGTTGCTCACGTATGCGAGAAGGGCCGCATACCGGTCTAGGGGATTGCGGATGGCAAGGGTATCGGCGAGGGAGGAAGTCGCGTTGCCTGCCTGGCGTGGTGCACCTGCCCGGTCCGCGCGGGGAGTGGAAGAAGGATTGGAAGCGGCAGGATTTTTCCTTTGCTGGGTCCGGGGCTCGCCGGAAGAGGGTTCCGGGGACGGTTGCGATCGCCGGTTGAACTGCCAGGCATTGAGGAGCAGGGAGATGGCGAGAAGCGTGATGACGATGAAGAGAGATCGGCTCATGGTACTGAGAATTCGGTATGGAGAAGCAACACCATTTAGGCAGAGGAAATCCACTAGAAAAGTCCCACGATCTGCCCCTCGTCAGTGACGTCGATGCGTTCGGCTGCGGGTGAGCTCGGCAGTCCGGGCATGGTCATGATGCGGCCGCAGACGAGGACGATAAACTCGGCCCCGGCGGCCAGGCGCACCTCCCGGATCTTGATGACGTGATTATCGGGAGCGCCCAGGTAGTGGGGATCCGTCGAGAAACTGTACTGGGTCTTGGCCACGCAGATGGGATAGTGTCCGAAGCCCTGTTCCTGAAGGCGTTTGATCTGCTTTCTGACTGCAGTGTCGGCCACCACATCAGTAGCGCCGTAGATCTTGCGCGCTATCGTAGACATCTTCTCCCAGAGGGGAATCTCGTCCTCATAGAGGAGCCGGACATCGGCTGGGGACTGTTCGATCACCCGCACGACTGATCTTGCCAGTTCTTCTGCTCCTTCTCCTCCGCGGGACCAGTGATCTGCCAGCACAATTTCGACCTGGTGGTGAGCGAGTTTCTTCTGGACGAGATCGATCTCGGAGCTCCGGTCGAACGAATAGCGGTTGATGGCAACGACACACGGCAGGCCGAAATGCTCCCGCAGGTTACGGAGGTGCCGCTCCAGGTTGGCAAGACCTCGTTCCAGAGCCATTGGATTGTCTTCCTCCAGCGAATGTAACGCAGCCCCACCGTGAAACTTAAGAGCCTTGATGGTGGCAACCAGGACCGCGGCATGGGGGCGTATGCCGGATTTGCGGCACTTGATGTTGATGAATTTCTCCGCCCCGAGATCCGCCCCGAATCCCGCTTCGGTCACTACGTAGTCAGCGAGCTTCATGGCCGCGCGGGTGGCCATCACACTGTTACAGCCATGCGCGATATTGGCGAAAGGACCTCCGTGAATGAAGGCGATGTTCCCCTCCAGGGTTTGGACCAGGTTTGGCTTAAAGGCATCCTTGAGGAGAGCCGTCATGGCGCCGGCAGCCTTTATGTCGCGGGCGAAGACAGGCTCGAGCGACCTGTTGTAGCCCACGATGATCCTGCCGAGGCGCTCCTTGAGCTCGGCCAGGCTGGAGGAGAGGCAGAAGATGGCCATCACTTCGCTGGCCACCACGATGTCAAATCCATCGCTGCGGGGAAAACCATTGGCGGGACCGCCCAGGCCGACGGTCAGCTCGCGCAGGGCCCGGTCGTTCATGTCGACGACCCGGCGCCACACCACACGGCGCTGATCAATACCGAGTTGGTTCCCGTGGTGGATGTGGTTGTCGACCATGGCAGCGAGCAGGTTGTTGGAGAGGCTGATGGCATGAAAGTCCCCAGTGAAGTGGAGATTGATATCTTCCATGGGAACGACCTGGGCGAATCCGCCTCCGGCAGCTCCGCCCTTCATGCCGAAGCAGGGTCCGAGGGATGGCTCCCGGAGGCAGACCGCGGCCTTCTTCCCGATGCGGTTGAGGGCATCAGTCAGGCCGACCGAAGTGGTCGTCTTTCCCTCGCCGGCGGGGGTAGGGCTGATTGCGGTGACCAGCACGAGCCTGCCCTCGCGGTCGGGTTGGAGGCCGTCGAGGAACTCAAGCGAGAGCTTGGCCTTGTACGGGCCGTAGGATTCGAGTTCAGCGGGCGGAATCCCCAGCTTTTCCTCGGCTAGCGTAACGAGGGGGCGAAGCTGAGCTCGCTGAGCAATCTCGAGGTCGGAGGTCATGGTTTCTATCTACGGGCAGAGGAGGGCTTGGCAAGACCTGCGGTCGCCCGGATCCCGGACGAAAAGACCCAAGAACTCAAGCGGAGCCTTTCTGGGCGGTGTTTTCCGGAATTCCGGTGCTGCGGGGACACCCACTTCCCGGACTGGACCTGAGTGTCCTCAATTTAAATGGGGAGGGGGTTCTCGCTGGGAAAAATCCAATCTCCTCGCAGACTTCTGCCATGATCGTTTTCCCGAGATTGCAAGAAACCACGCGCAAACGCATGGAAATGCTCCTGTGGAAGGAGGGTCTTACCGGGTTCGACGGGGCCGGGGATGCAGGGTCCAACTCCACCGGCAGGAGCAGGGCCGGGAAGAACAGCTGGGTGCGGGCGATGGTCGGCGTGTTTTCCTTCCTGGTTCTTTTCTCGCCCGCTGCCGTGTCGGATGCGGCTACTCCTCCAGGACGGCCCAATGTTCTCTTTATCGCGATCGACGATCTGCGGCCGGTGCTCGGGTGTTATGGGGATGAGATCGTGGTGACGCCCAATATCGATGGCCTTGCGGCACAGGGCACGGTTTTCCAGAGGGCCTATTGCCAGCAGGCTGTATGCAGCCCGTCACGGATGTCGCTCATGACCGGACGGCGACCGGATACAACGGAGGTCTGGGATCTTGCCACCCACTTCCGCAAGGCGCTCCCCGGGGTGATCACCCTGCCCCAGCACTTCAAGGCGCATGGCTATCATTGCCGGTCGATCGGAAAGATCTACCATGGGGGCGGAGCCCCGGCCAAGGATCCACCGTCCTGGTCGGAGAAGCCTCTCTACGATATTGCGCGGGATGCGAAGGTTCGCTATGCCACGGTGGAGAATCTCCGGGGTGAAGGACTCAAGCGGAGTGCGACCGAGTCGGCAGATGTGCCGGATGGAGCCTATATCGATGGGATGGTCTGTGAGGCGGCTCTCGCCGCCCTGACGGGCCTCAAGAAAGGCGGCAAGCCATTCTTCCTGGCGGTTGGCTTTCGCAAGCCGCACCTGCCCTTCTGCGCACCCAGGAAGTACTGGGATCTCTACGAGCGGGCGAAGATTGCCCCGCGTGCCTCCGTGGAGCATCCCCGGGGGGCTCCTGAGGTTGCCCTGCGTAGCTGGAAGGAGCTGGAGGGCTATAGCGATATTCCGAATGACGGGAGGATTCGGGATGGGAAGGTGGCCGAGCTTCGTCACGGGTATTATGCCTGTGTCAGCTATGTGGATGCGCTGGTCGGACGTCTCCTTGAACGCCTTGATAACCTCGGTTTGCGGGAAAATACCGTCATATGCCTGTGGGGAGACCATGGGTTTCACCTTGGTGAGCAGGGACTCTGGGCCAAGGCGAACAATTATGAGCTCTCGACCCGGGTGCCCCTGATCCTGTCGGTGCCCGGTCAGAAAAAACTCGGGAAGGCCTCTGAGGCCCTCGTGGAACTGGTCGATCTCTATCCGACGCTGGTGGAGGCTTGCGGTCTCGGTATGCCGCAAGGGCTGGAAGGAACGAGTTTCCGGCCTCTGCTGGACGAACCTGGACGTAGTTGGAAGACGGCAGCGTTCAGCCAGTATCCCCGGGCCTTTGAGGGGAACCGGCACCGGGGTCACAGTGACATCATGGGCTATGCGATCCGGACGCCCCGGCACCGTTATGTCGAGTGGCGTGAATGGCAGACACGCAAGGTGATTGCCCGCGAGCTCTACGATCATGGTGAGGACCCGGAGGAGATGCGGAATGTAGCCGGCGAAAGGAGCTACGCGGAGATTCTGAGGTGGCACGGGGACATCATGGCAGCGGGGTGGCGCGGTGCCCGTCCGGAGGGAGCGGACCCGGTCGTGCCGGACGCTCCCTGAAGACGCCGAGGTCGAGGAAGATCCGGGAGGTGTTCCTGCTCCGGCCTCCAGCTGATGACCTCGCTGCTTGCTGCGCCGGGGAGGGGATGGTAGAGCCCGCACCATGACGCCGCTTCGTTGCTCCCTGTTTTTCTCGTTGTGCCTGACGCTGTCCGTATCCGCGGAGACGGGAGCCCGTCCCAACATCATGGTCTTTATCGTGGATGACATGGGCGTGATGGACAGCTCCGTGCCCTTCCTGACCGATGAGAAGGGTCAGGCCAGACGTTATCCGTTAAACGATTTCTACCGGACCCCGGGGATGGAGCGTCTGGCGGACCGCGGAATCCGCTTCAGCCAGTTCTACGCAATGAGCGTGTGCTCGCCCACGCGGATTTCGATCATGACGGGCCAGAATGCGGCGAGGCACCGGGCAACAAACTGGATTAATCCGAGACAGAACAATGCCGGTTCCAACGGTCCCGAGAGTTGGAACTGGGCAGGTCTCCGGAAGGGAGAGGTGACCTTGCCCGGTCTTTTGCGTGGCAAGGGTTACAGGACGATCCACGTGGGAAAGGCGCACTTTGGCCCTGCCGGTCGAGAGGGCTCCGAACCGTTGAACCTTGGCTTCAGTGTTAACGTGGGCGGAGCTGCCTTTGGCGCGCCGGGCAGCTATTACGGGGAGAAGAAATACGGGCATGGCACGCGGAGGTCTCACAACGCGGTGCCTCACC
Source organism: Roseibacillus sp. (assembly GCA_002721695.1). Classification (GTDB taxonomy): domain Bacteria; phylum Verrucomicrobiota; class Verrucomicrobiia; order Verrucomicrobiales; family Akkermansiaceae; genus Roseibacillus_B. Next base: position 11,352 of record PBLI01000022.1, read on the forward strand.
TGGAGAAGTATCATGGATCGGGAACTTTCCTCACGGAGGCCCTGACCATCGAGGCCAAGAGGTGCGTAACGGAGGCCGTGGCAGCCAAGGAACCCTTCTTTCTTCACCTGTCACATTACGCCGTCCATGCTCCCTTTGAGTCGGACCCTCGTTTTGCCCCGCATTACCGTGAGTCAGGGAAATCGAAGAACGCGCAGGCATTTGCCACACTGATCGAGGGAATGGACAAGTCCCTGGGCGACATGCTCGATCACTTCGAGAAGCTCGGGATTGCGGAAGAAACCCTGGTTCTTTTCCTTGGGGACAATGGGTCTGATGCTCCCCTTGGCCATCAGCATGAGGTTGCCTGCTCGGCTCCGTTGAGGGGCAAGAAAGGGGCTCACTATGAAGGTGGAATCCGCGTCCCCTTTATCGCGGCGTGGGCGAGGCCCGGTGCCTCCAACTCCTTTCAGAGGATCCTGCGGATACCATCGGGAGCCGTGCAGCAGCAGGTCGCGTCGGTCACGGATCTCTTCCCGACCCTCCTGGAACTGACTGGTGTGGCGGTGCCCGACGGTCATGTGGTCGATGGCCTGCGGCTGCAGACCCTGCTCACCGGCCGGGCTGACCGGGAACGCCCAGAGCGGTTCCTGATGCATTACCCACATGGCCGGCATCGCAGCAATTATTTCACGACCTGGCGGGATGGTGACTGGAAACTGATTTTCCATGCCCTGCCTGAGGAGCCGACAACGGGAGGGCGGATCCAGTTCAAGGATGGCCGCTATGAGCTCTTCAACCTGAAGGCGGACCCATTTGAGTCGACGAATCTGGCGAAAGAAAATCCGGCCGAACTTAGCCGAATGGTGCGAGGCCTCGCTGGTGCCCTCGCAGAGCACGGTGCGCTCTATCCAGTCGGTAGTGATGGAAGGCAAATTCGCCCCGTGCCCGCCGGGCCCTAGGGGAGAGCAGGGTGAATGGCCAGGACGGCGAAGGAGTAGATTTCCCCGGCTTTGACGTTTGCTATGCTGCCTGATGCATTGGATCCGGTATCGATGACCCCGGAGAGTATTCCGCGCCCGGCCCCATGGAGAATGCGGTAGGTTGCTCGAGGATTGGCGTGTTCTTTCCACCGAAGAGAGAGCTGCCCCTTGCTGGATTGCTCGGCTGAGAGTTCGCCGGCAGGGAGAAGGGAAAGAGTGGCCGGCAGGGCCGCGCGAAGGGTGGCAGAAACTTCCGCGGTGAGTAGGACGGAGGCTGTTGTGCCGTCTCCCCTGATGGTCGGCACAAGCGAAGACCTGGACCGGGTCCCGGCGATTTTCGTTTTGAAGGGAGGATAGACCCAGTCCGGCTTGGTGGGCCAGCTCAGGCGGGAGGTGAAAGTGGTCTCGCTGGCAACGGACACGGGGGGCTGGGCCGCACTGGCATTTCCTGGAGTGAGCACGACATCATCGAGATAGACTTCCCCGTGACCGTTTTCCACGGCCCCGGTAACGAAGCGGAAACTGAGAAGGGCACCGGCGGTGCCCTGGGGAGGAGGCATGGTGGTGACCGAGATTTTCCGCCAGCCCCTGATCGCGGAGGGGAAGGCGGTAAAGGGGTGCGAGGTTAGGACCTCGCCGGACTCATCCAGCCAGGCCAGGTGATGCTGCTGAATGTAGGAGGGCCCAGCACTCACTGTTCTGGCCCAGAACGAAAGAACCCAGGAGGAATCGGGGGCGATTTTTCCATCCTGGTCCCGGATGACCTGTGAGAGAAGTCCCTCCTGTGGAGCGCTGCCCTGGTTGGACAGCTTGCAGTGCATGCTGAATGATCCGTTGCGGGCGTCATCCCGGATCCTGTCAGGAGGCTGGCTGCCTTTGGTTTGCCAGCGATCGGCCAGTGTGTGTTGGCCCTTTTCGAAACTCCCATTGGTGAGGAGAGAGGTCACGGGAAGGAATCCCGGCTGCATGCGCAGGACGCGGAAACGCATTTTTCTCTCCCCGTCATGAAACACCGAGTGTGGGTTTCCGGTTCCCGCAACCCGAGCCCCCAAGTCCTGCCATGCGGAGTCCTTCGTGGAAGGAGAGGCCTGAAGCTGGTATTCAAAGCCCCTGCTGGTTGACCAGTGGATCTGAGTTCCGGATTCGATGGCGACAGGAACGCTCCCTGCGCTGTTTTCACTAATCGCGCAGGCGGCGAGGGCGGTGAATGCGATTCCAGACCGGTATGGCTTCATCTATTCAATAAACAACTAAAGGCGGGGCTGGCCGACGTCAACCTGTCTGCTCCGGGGCGGAGATGGAATAAAACTTTGAAACAGGGGGTTAAACTGTAGAGTAAAGACTGGTGGTGAAAAACGCCGCGAGACCAACCCAGCTGCCATGCAAACTAGACTGAACCGGCGGACGTTCCTGCGGGGGAGTGGTGTCGCCCTGGCACTTCCAATGCTCGAAGCGATGAGCCCGCGGGGGAGAGCGGCTTCCGAGGGGGACAAGGCACCCGTCAAGCGGATGGTTTGCCTCTCGAACAATTACGGGGTCTACCAGAAGGCGTTCTTTCCGGACCCGGCCCAGACTGGAGCCGGCTACGAGCTGCCGCCCACCCTGCAGCCGCTCGCGAAACACCGTGAGGATTTCACGGTCTTTTCGAATCTGGATCACGGCCTGACNGGCGGGCATGCCTGTGTCCCGACCTTNCTGAATGGAATCCGGCCGGACATGGCCTCGAGTTTCCCTGAGGGAAACATCAGCATGGACCAGAAGGCTGCGGAGTTTATTGGTGCGGCGACGCGCTATCCTTCGATGACCCTGAAGGTGAAGGAGAACAACCAGGTCAGCTTCACGCGGACCGGTGTGCAGGTTCCTGCGATCGATGTGACTGCGTTGTATCGCAAGCTATTCCTCGAGGACTCGGCGGAGGCGAGGGAAGTGGAGCGGCGCCGATTAAAGCGGCATGGAAGCATTCTCGATACCGTGCTCGACAAGGCGAAGCGGGTGAATGGCAAACTTGGCAGGCAGGACCAGGAGAAGTTTTCGGAGTACCTCGACTCGGTTCGGAGCCTTGAGAAAAAAATTGACCAGCAACGCCCTTGGCTCGACCAGCCCAAGCCGAAAACCGCAATGGAGGAGCCCCGCCCGGCGCGGCAGACCGCGGACGAGATGGAAATCATGATGGAGCTCATGGCTCTCGCGCTGGAAACAGACTCCACGAGGATCATGACGATGACGAGTGGATTTGCCAATGGCGACTTCGGCCTGCAGGGTGGATATCACGGCTTTTCTCATCACGGAGAACTTCCGGACAAGACGAAAGCTCTCAAGCTCATCGAGGGGAACCAGATTGCGCAGATGGCGTATCTCATCGANCTTCTCAAGGAGAAGGAAGATCCCATAAACGGNGGGACTCTGTTCGATCACACCATGATTCTCTACGGTTGTGGAATGGCGACGGGCACGCATTCCTGCAAGAACATGCCCCTCNTTCTTGCCGGCGGCGGGTTCAAGTTGGGGGAGCACAGGGTCTACCCCGCTGAGAANGGGCACCGTGTGAAAGCGTGCAATCTACTGCTTTCCATGCTGCAGAACTTTGGCCTGGAGGTGGACCGGTTTGGCACGAGCACGGGAACACTAACGGGTCTGGAGCGGGCTTGAGGATCATGGGATCCCTGCAGTCCGTGGTGTTGACGGCCCTCGGTGGCGTGTTCCTGGGCGCCGGCGTCGCGCGAGCAGATGCCCTCTTGGATTCCCATCGGCCATTCCTGCAGAAATACTGCCTCGAATGNCACGGTGCGGAGGAGCAGAAGGGAGATTACCGNTTCGACACGCTCGGGACCGACCTCACGGACCTGGGCACCCTCGANGTGTGGCAGGGTATCCTTGACCAGCTCAACCTGGGTGAGATGCCGCCCCGAAAGAAACCGCAACCCCCCTTCGATGAGACGGCGGGAGTGATTGCGTCGCTGACCCCGGCGCTCCAGCAAGCCTACGCNGCGCGGAAGAGCACAGGCGGGCAGGCNGTGATCCGGAGGCTCAACAAGTTCGAACTGCGCAACACCCTGCGGGATCTCTTTTACATCAACCATCCCGATTTTGCNCCCACCGTGGTATCAGGCCTCTACGACTTCAATGGCAACGGNGTCACTGCCCAGAAGACGATTGAGCCGACGAGGAGTTTCCAGGACGATGAGGAGGCGGAAGGNTTTGACAACATCGGGGATACGCTGGTGATGTCCGATTTTCTGCTCAGGATGCTGATCGGTGCCGCCGAGGAGGTGATCGAGATGGCCACCCACAATGAGGCGCAGAAACCGTTTGAAGCGGAAACCTTTACTTCCCCGATCTGCACGAAAACGCTCCATGGCGACAGCCTGGGCAAATATCAGCGCGACAAGGGTGATGCCTATGATGAGGTGTTCCAGCGCTGGGACCGCTATAACCGGATCGGCCCGGACAAGTATGTTGGGGGAATGCGCCGCCCGGCCCGCTATCGGATCACGGTCGAACTTTCGGCACATAATCCGCAGAAAGGNGGGTGGGGCAACTGGACGGTGCGGGAGGGCAACCTCATCCACGAGGGGCGGACGGAGACTTCCGAACCCTTCGAGGTGGGNCTCTACCTGGAGCGGTTCGAGCACCAGCGGGGTCCCCGTCACCACCGGGTTACGAAATGGAACCTGCCCGCTGACGGGAGGAAGAGAANATTCTCCTTTGAGACCTGGATCGATAACCCATGGAGTGCCTGGATCGGGTGGGAGANTGGTCCCTGGTTCCGGCACAATGCCTGGCACGTCCTTCTTGAGCAATGGTACCCGGAGGAATATGAAAAAATCGACCGTAAGCAGAAGGGCTTCAAGAAGCAGGTTGCGGAAGTAATTTTCCGAAAGGGATACCGGGGACCGACCCTTCGGGTACACAGTTTTCGCCTCGAGCCGCTTGCTGACCAATGGCCGCCCCGGAGTCATACTGCTCTCTACGGAAAGGGACCGGTTGAAGANGCGGACATGAATACGCTCTTCCACGCCTTCGCGGAGCGGGCCTACCGNCGCCCTGTCGATCCGGNGGANATAGCCTCCTATGTGGCCCTCGCCGAGGAATTGGAAGCGGATGGCAACTCGCGGCAGGAGGCCATGAAAGGTGCCTACGCTGCAATTCTATGCTCCCCCGATTTCGTTTACCTGCGGCAGGACCCGGGTGAACTGGACGGCTTTGCCCTCGCCTCTCGACTGAGCTATTTCCTCTGGTCCTCGATGCCNGATGAGACGCTGATGGAGCTTGCGCGGAGCGGCAAGATTCTCGCTGAGACGGAGCTGGAGCGCCAGGTCGAGCGCATGCTGAAGGATCCGAAGGCCTCGGCCTTTGTCCGGCACTTCCCGGAGCGCTGGTTGAAACTGTACGAACTCGGACGCATGGAGCCGGACAAGCGGGGACCCTACGGCCACTACTTCCGCGTGAAGGACGACCTGGTTCCACAGGTCGATGCCTACTTCCGTGATGTCCTGGTGCGCAATGGNCCCATCCGGGAGTTGATCGACTCCGACTACACTTTCATGAACAACCGTCTCGGNGAGTTGATTTACAAACAGAAGGTGGTAGGTGAGAACCTGCGCAAGGTGAANCTTGAGGATNAGCGGCGAGGNGGCCTCTTGACCATGCCCGCGGTCATGACGGTGACCGCGAACGGGGTAGATACCTCGCCGATCGTCCGGGGGGTTTATGTCCTCGAAAACATCCTGGGAACACCACCGCCAGCCCCTCCTCCCGACGTGGAACCGCTTTCTCCTGACCTGCGCGGGGTGAAGACCCTGAGCGAGCAGCTGGCAGTTCACCGTGACCAGGAGGCGTGTAACAGCTGTCACCGGAAGATCGACCCGATGGGNTTCGCACTGGAGAGATTTGACCCGATCGGACGATGGCGGGATCATTATCCCAAGGTGGATAAGGCGGCCAAGCAAGTCCTGCCGGTGGAGGTGTCCGCNGTCNTGGCGAACGGACGCNAAATCAAGGACCTGGCCGACTACAAGGCCATGCTTCTGGAGCGTGAGTCACAGGTGGTCCACTGCCTGACTGAAAAGATGCTGGCCTATGCTACCGGCCGCCTGCTGGAAGCCGGTGATCGTGGAGAAGTCGACCGCATTGTCGGGGAGCTGAAGGGGAAGGGGAGTCGTCTTCGCGACCTGGTTCACCTGGTTGTCCGCAGTGAGCTCTTNCTGCGCAAGTAGAACGCCTCTCGCTCATTTCTTCTGGCCGGTGATAAGACCGGCCATCGCCTGTGCGANGGAATCGCCAAGCCGNACGAAAAAAGCGCCGCTCCCGAGGTAGTGATAGGGGCGATCACTGCCCACCGTGTCCCACTGGTGGTAGTGGGCTGGCCACCCCTTCTGGTAGACTGCCATCGAGAAGTTGGAGTAATCCTCGTAGCTCTCGACAGAGCGGACGCTGCCCCTGAANTCCGGATGGCTGGCGGCCTCCCGTTGCGCGAGGGAGACNCCGTTCGCGTCGACCTTTTCCTTGGTTACGCCAGTTCCCAGGACCCCGATGACAAAGGGCATTTCCGGAGTCTCGTATTTCTTCCGCACGTCCTTGATGAAAGAGATCATATGCTTGGCATAGTTGTTACGCCATTCCTCGGAAAACTGGTCATTGAAGCCCTGGAACCAGACGAAGCCAGCGATCTCGTAACCCGCGCCGGGATCGTAACCCGGATGATTGTCCGGCAGGTTCTCAAGCACGGAGTCAATCGACTCATTCATCATACGGTAGAAGCGTCCCGCATTTTCCCTGATCTCTCCCGCCTTGTCGCTGGCCTTCTGTTTTTCGTCGAGCGCGAACTCGCCGGCCGAGGGCGGCCGGAAGTCGTAGTTCAGTGACTTGCCACCCCACGAAGTCTTGATCAGCAGGACGGGCCCTGNAACCTTGCGGGCGATGGAGAGCCCGAAGNCGTACTCAGGTCCAATTCGCTGTCCACCCGCGCCGTATCCGACTCCGAGTTTGCCNGACTTCCTGCTGCCGTCCGCGATAGAATTGATGTAGACCCTGTCCGAAACCCTGCAGGCCGAGGTGATGGCCTTCTTGTAAGCCTCGTGGGAATNCTTAAGTGTTTGCACCCTGGCCTCGAGAGCTTTTTTTTCGGGCCCGTCCGCCATGTTCTTCACCTTTTCGTTGGAGATTCCTCCGGTCAACTCGTCGATTCTTGCTGCGTGGANAAGCTGCNTNTCCACGGCTTCCCGGGTCACATCGCTTCCTTCTCCAAAGACCAGCTGGAGAAGTTCCTTGTCTCTGGCGCTGCCAGTCTGAGTCAGGGTGGCGATGGTGTGGGGGTTGGCATGGCCCACCATGTTGGACTGGCCCGCNAGGATGAATATCTTCAGCTTTTCACCGGCTGATACCGTAGNCGACAGGGATGCTGCCGCNGCGGAGAATACAAGGATGAGAAGCCGTGAGGTNAGTGCAGTAGACATGNCNGTGCTTGGGAGGAGTGTTGGGAGAGAGGTGATTNCGGATAATTGAATTTTACAAGGTAATGTNGGTGANAGGGCCCGGGGTGCCAAGTGAAAGCGCTGTCATGAGGTCTTCAGGGCTCCAGTGCGCCGATTCCTGTTCGAACGCAGGACGAGGGTGATGGGTAGAACGATGAGGGCTGCCATCACGAGGAGCAGAATGATGGTAGCGGATCTTCCAGATTCCACGGCCAGCTGGTCACCCGCTGTTACAGAATTGTCGGTCGAGTCACCCGGGAGTCCGTATCCGTCAAAAAGGGGATCATCCGCAACCACCGGCTCGATGACCAGGATCCCGCGAACGATTGCAGTATCGATGGCGATGTGCTCCTTCAGGAGGGCGTGGAAGACGTCGAGATTTGTGATCCAGCGAAGGGGTGGCGGTGCCGGTTTTTGTTTTGGATCGAGGGCTGAAAAACCAAGGTCTGGGCGCAGGGGGTCAAAGAGAAAACGCGCGCCCGAATCGATAAGAAGAAGCTCGAAGGGCTGATTCGTCTCGGGATGGCTCCCAAGCATGCGGGCCACTCTCAGTCCGAGGGCTCGCCCCCCGGTGGGGAGCGGTGCGCCGGGAGCACTGCGATCGAGTCCGCCCGAGTCCATTTCGTGACGAATAGCAGAGGCAATCTCAAGCAAGCGTGGCCCGAGGGATCCCGAGGCGCCCGGGATCTCATCGCAAATAGCACAGCCATGGGATATCGTCGGGACCNCNGCGAGGAGCAGGAAGAACCNGAAGATGAGATTCCTCCCGGTTGCGCGAAGGCGAGGNNGCACGGCCGACCCGGGCCGGGTCCAGGTTGCCTGCGCTGCTNTGACNCCCCGGCTTCGGGNATNCGAAGCGGCAGGNAATGANTCNCGGAACGATATAAAGATCACGGCTTGCNGCACGAACACGCTGGCGGGAAAGACCTCGAGGGTTGCCCTGCCTTACTTCCTGGCCTCCTCGATCAGTTCGATAACCCGCTCCGGCTTCATTTTCCGAGTCGGGAGGGGAAAGCCGAGCGTGTCTCCATTGGCCTGGAACCCGTTGCCGTCCACATCGACGAAGATGGGATTGTGATAGGCGCAAGGCTGCATGAGCGCCTGATCACTTGTTCCGTATCCCGTCCGGAGGTCGAAGTTTTCCCCAATTGCGACGACGATCAGGTGGCTGTCCTCCTCGAGCTTCACCTGCAGGACCTGATCGAATTTCACGAGCCCGTTCGCGAACATCCCGGGGTGGGATTTTCGCGTGAAGTTCAGATCCTGCCGTTGCCGGCCATTGACCAGAACCTGCACCCGATCAATGTCGATCCAGTCAGTGCATTGTATCTTCACGTTCAACCGAACCTCCCCGTTGGACTCGATATCTGCTCCGGGAAGAGCATCCCCATTCGCGGTCACCTCGAGGAAGGGGCCGGTCGTGAGCACCATCCGGCCTTTCTTGGAGTTTCTCGCAAGTTCCCGCCAATCGATGTCCGCAGGAGAATCGGTTGAACTCGGCACGTAGGTGCGCCAACAGCCCACTCCGTTGCCCCATACCGAATGGGCATCGGCCACCGCTACGGCCCAGACCCGCGTACCTTGATTAAGAAGCTGGAGCCAGATGACCTCCCGGACCATGGCCACGCTTCCGGGATTGCGCTCTCCCTGCTTCCGCACCCGGTAGGGAGTTCCGGCGAGAATCCCGTCTCCGTAGCGGAACTGCGTGACGAAGTTTTCGCTCTCCAGCCCGTCCAGCATCTCACCCAGCAGAAGGTAGCCTCCGTCCAGCTTGCCATCTCCATTCCGGTCGAAGAATTCCACCTCCATTCGGGGGTGGTTCAGGTGTACCCAGCGGTCCTGCTCCTGGCCCTGGAAATCACGCAACTGCAGCGCGTTGATGCGTGCATCGTTCACCCAGACCGGGGCCCCGCCGTCCTGGGTCCGCGGCACGGGCTTCAAGGGAAACATGTTGAGATGTCCTCCGGGCCCGGTCAGTTCCATTCCGGGGACGGTGGCCAGTTCGCCAGCAAGTCCGAGCTGGGAGATATGCGGGGTCCAATCGTAGAGCCTGTTGTGTTCGGTGGTAGGTGCAAACTCGATATGCTCCGCTGCGAGGTTGATGATGCGGTCGTTCGTTCCGCATGTATTGTCCCCGCTGGGAGTAGAGTGATTGTGGTAGTCGGTGCTGACCCACCCGGTCGTGTCCACGAGGCGTCGCAGGATACCCTCTACCGCGGTGCTCTTTCCCGTGAGGATCTCCACTTCCCTGGTCAGGTGGGAGTACTCAATTCCACGGGTTACCGTGATGCGGTATTTGCCCGGGGCGAGGGCGACACGAAAATCGCCACGTTCAGAGTGCCACTGGTCACGGCATCCGTGAGCCCGGTTCTGTGGTCCGAGGTCCGGGCTGGAGGATCCCTCCATACCCGAAAACTGTACCTTGCACGGGATGGATTTTCCGTCCTCGTCTCTGATGGCAAACTGGACTGAAGATTGCGGAGGGAGCATCACTACCTCTGAGTCGCCGGTGTTCTCCGTGAGGCTCAGGGTTCCCTCGATCGTTTCACGCCCTTGATCCTCGATCTTATAATTGTACGTACCGGGAGGCAGTGAAAGCGGGACCCTTCCATTGCTGTCAGGGTATCCAACGAGGTGTTTCCCCTTTTCAATTTCGATCGAGATGGCTGCTGTTTTCGAGGGGAGGTCCTTGGCCTCGTAGATTTGGAAAAGGGCGTTTCTGCTTCCCCCGCGGCGCCCGGCTGCAATTCCCACTGCATCGAGCGGGGAGATTCCGACAGCAAGGAAGCGTGCGACCGTCAGTTCCTGTCCCGGTTCGAGACGCTCCGTTCCANCGGGGGTGCGTGGTGCNCCATGGCTCTTCACCCAGGTCAGTGCATAGCCGGCCTTGTCAGCGGGATCCACTGCGTCTCCCCAGAGGAACCCCTNGGCGTANTTCGCCCTGCCGAGGCCCGTCCACTTATCCTGCATCTTGACNGTNATGGANTTCTTCCCCTCGTTGCGCAGGGTNGTGAGGATCGTCACCCCCTGAANGCCGTCGGTCACGATGTAGCGGTAACGCTTGTAAAGNCCGTTNCCCACNGCGGCGGTCACCACCGTATCCACGGCTGCCTCGTTGGCGGCCACTTCCTCCTTCGGAACGATNCGAACATAGGAAACCTNTCCACGCTGATCAAGNGGCGCGAGAATNGTAATCTGNTCGTTGTCAGNATCCCGCAAGGTCAGGTCGTAGAGGCAGCCCGGGGTGATGCCNCCGTCCCCGTAGAAAGTACTCATGTTTGCCCGCCTGAGGGGAGCCTTGTGAGAAATTACGGCCTCCACTCGGTCGCTGCGGAGAAGGAAGTCGCCGATAATCCCGTCGGCTTCCTTTCCTCCCGGGAGGTCGTTGACGCTCTCCTTGGTGATTTCCAGCGCATCTGCCCCGAGGAGGCTCCCGGTTCCCACCAGGAGGCCGAGAATTGCCTGAAGATTCTTGATGGTAAATCGCATGAGGCAGCCTGACCCTCGGGCTCTGTGCCCACCAGCCCAAAGAACGAACGGCGTATGGATTCTTCAGACCTCTGCTACTGGACATGAGGAGGTAGCAACCAGTTGTTATTCGATTGTTCCATACGGGGAGGGGCTTGTGGCCACGGAGGTTACCCGGGCTTTTGGATGGCTGGTTTTCAGGGTGGGAATACCTGTTGTTCTGCTCTGGCGCGGCTTCCGGCCGCAAGAATTCCGGATCCCTATCAGCCAGTAAGGGGTTGACGGCCTCCGGGAGTGAATTCCCACCCCCAATAAATTTCGTCGTTTGCAACCCGTGCCGAAATCCCAGCGTTTGATTGGAACCGTATTACATTAAAGGTGCTTGGTCCTGGCCTTGATGGGGCGTGAATGTCGGAGCACATGGGCTATGGCTGGCTTAGATGGGATTAAAATCCCCGCCATGGTCATATTTTAGAGCACCCTCCCTTTTTCAGGCAGGCTTAAGCCAATGGGAATGCGGCAGGAGGTTCCACCGGAAGCTGGAAGTTCAAGCCGGCTGGTAACCACGGAGACCGGAGCCCGAGCTCCAGCGGCGCCCTTTGCGGGGACCGCGTTGCACGAGAATAAGGCTAGTTCACCGACCATCCTTGGATGGAGTCCCAATTACAGAACGCCCAGTGGAAACCGCGCGGGAAATGGAAGGGTAGTGGGAGAAGGGAGGAGGAGAGCCTGGGGGGCTTGGGAGAGGGGTTCCGACTACTCCAAGAGCTGTAAGAATGGCTAAGTAGCGGGCTTCTCTCCTCGAAATGTAGACAAAATATAAACAAAACATGGATCTCTGCTACATATTTCTTGAATAGCGCGCCAATTCAGTGAACAGAACATAGACACAACTTCGGCGAACGGGGTGTGTGTGCCTCCGAGGCATCGCAGCTTCTCCTGCGATGCCGGGCGAACGACTCAACATCAACCAAATCAAGACATGGCTCGACTCGATACAGACAGTAGTGTGCGCGTGTATCTCCGCGAAATCTCCCAGACTGANCTNCTNACCCAAGCCGAGGAAGCGGATCTGGCAGCCCGNATCCGGGCTGGCGACCGGAANGCGCGGGAGCACATGATTAAGGCNAACCTCCGGCTCGTGGTGAANATTGCCCGGGACTACGCAGGCNTGGGAGTNCCTCTCGTCGATCTTATTTCGGAAGGCAACATCGGTCTGATGACGGCGGTAGANCGGTTCGACCCGCGAAAGGGNGCCAAGTTCAGNACNTATGGNTCNTGGTGGATCAAGCAGTCGATCAAGCGAGCCCTCTCAAACCAGGGTAAGATCATCAGGCTCCCGACTCATATCGTCGAGAAAATCTCCAAGATGCGCCGTATTTCATTGATGCTTTCCGAGGAGCTGGGCCGCGAGCCGACGGATAACGAATTGGGCGAGGAGCTCGGTATTCCCCTCCGAAAACTTGCACTCCTCAAGCGGGCCGCGCAAAGGATGACTTCTCTCGACGAGCCTGTGAACGGTGATGAGGGGGTAGACTACAGCGAGGTAATCGGGGATGATGATGCCGTTCATCCTCTTCAGGCTCTCGTTGACAGCCACCTGCGTCATCAGCTCGGAGATCTCCTCGAAATCCTGGACGAGCGTGAGCACANGGTGATCGATGCAAGGTACGGATTGAACGGAAGTAAGCCTTCCACGCTTGAAGAGGTAGGTCGTGAACTGGGTGTGACCCGCGAACGAATTCGGCAACTGCAGTGCCGNGCCATTGAGAAGATGCGCCGGGCCCTGCTGCGNAAGGAAAATCCAGTTCCGTCCAGGCTGGGGAATAGGGCCGTAGCGGCGTGCTAGCGATGTTGGATTGATCCCGTCCGGAGCTTTTTCTTGACGGGGAAGCCTCTTTCCATGACGAGGTGTCATGGNGAGAGGGGGTAAGGTTTGGGGNACCCGGGCTGCCTGCCTCGGCAGCGCGATGNTAGCTACNCTNGCCTGNNCGGGAGCACCNGAGCCCCGCCGGGGTGNNGAAGCGGCNNCCCTTCTNGAGCGCTACTGTTTCGACTGCCATGATGATGACGCAAAAAAGGGAGATTTCAGNATCGAGAGCGCGCTAGGGGAGGACCATTTCGACGGCACGCTTGTTTTTGAAAACCTGCTCACCGGGAAAATGCCCCCGGCGGNCANGGAGCAGCCTNCGGCTGAGGAGAAGAGTGCTCTCCTGCAATGGTTTGCGCAGCAGCAGGGCGGTCCTTCGGCGCGTTCGTTCCGCCGGGTGAGCCGGCATGAATTTGTGCACTCGGCGAATGATCTCCTTGGCACGAACCTTGACCTGGCANACCGGCTTCCGGAGGACCGCGGGACAAACGATTTCGATTCGGACCGCCGTATCCGGCTGAGTCGCGAAATGCTCGCTTCGTATTTCTCCGTCGCGGATGAGGTTCTNGAACAGGCCTTCCCGGAGGAAGGTTTCCCGCCGGAGCAGACCTGGGTGACCGGCAAGGTGCGGGACAGCCACGAGAGCTATCGCATCTATCACCGACCCTATAAGGAAGGCACCCTGTTCTCGTGGACGCGGGCGAATAACGGCAACAGCTATTCGTTTTTCTACGAGGGCTTTGCCCCCCCGGTCGAGGGCTGGTACGAGCTCACNTTCGAAGCAGCGAAAGTNGCNCAGATCGCCGACGATGTCAGCCTGCAGGTCCATGCCGGAAAATACTACTACGCCGATGACCGGCCGCAGCCACAGCGGCTGCTGGGAGTGATCTCCCTGGGAAGCCCGGAGCTGGAGNNCCNCAGCATCCGCGCCTATCTCCGTCCGGGTGAGAGCGTTTCGGTTCATTGCTTTTCGCCGCATAACTTCCGACAGGCAAACCCGGAAGAAGGGATCTACATAAAGGAGCTTTCGGTGCGGGGNCCGTTGCTCGATTCCTGGCCCCCGGCCTCCTACCGGATGGTCTTTGAAGATCTTCCCTTGAAAGCGGAACGGCGAGAGGTGCGGGAGNGTNNNGGCTTTGAGACGAAACTCCAGCAGATCGGAGGCAGGGTAACGGTGAGCAGCGAACAGGAGGGAATGGAAAAGGAGAAGATGCAGGATGGCTCCAACCTGACCTTCTGGCACACCCGCTTCAGTCCCACCGTGGCAGAGCCGCCGCACTATGTCATCCTCGAGAATCCGAGAGGCGAGGAGATTGAGGGGCTCTCGTTTGCGACGTGGTCGGGTGGGAATGGCAATGGCCTCGTGAAGNCCTATGAAATCTACTTCTCGCAAAATGGGAGGGACTGGGGCAAGAGGATCATGGAGGGAGGGCTTGACGTGAGGCTGGCCAACGAGCAGCCGATCGTCTTTCCCGGCAAAACGACGACCCGCTTCGTCAAGTTCCTCGTCACGGATTCCGTCCAGCTGGACAACAAGTCAATTGCCTCAATCGGCAGGCTGGATGTGATTGCGGCTACCAGAAATTTTCCGGAGAACTCGCGGGTCGCAGTGGATTCCCGGTCGCCGGAGGAACTGAAGCTGGTCCTCGGGAGGTTCGCCGAGCGAGCTTTTTCATCGAGGCTCAGCAGCACCGAGCTGGCGTCCTATACGGATGTCGCGCTGCGTCAGTTCGCGGACGGAGCCGATTTCGTGCAGGCGACAAAAGCCGGGTTGAAGGCGATTCTGTGCTCTCCCCGCTTTTTGATGGCCCCGGGGGAGCACGCCAACCTGTCCTACGCGCGGGCGGCGATGCTGGCCCGGATCCTCTGGCTCTCGGTTCCGGACCGCGAGCTTCTTGCGCTGGCGAGGAAGGACGGGCTCTCACGCGGGACGTTACGGCAGCAGATTGACAGGATGATTGCGGGTGCTGGAAGCGAGCGCATGATTCGCTCATTCAGTGACCAATGGCTCAGCCTGCGGGATCTCAACAAGGTAGCTCCTTCACTCAAGCTCTATCCACTCTACGATGATCTCCTGAATTACTACCTGCCGCTTGAGACACGGAGCTACCTGCAGCACCTGATCCAGGAAAACCTGCCTGCGGGATTCCTCATCGATTCCGACTTTTCCTTCCTCAACCAGCGCCTTGCCAGACACTACGGGATCGAGGGCGTGACCGGACAGGAGATGCGCAGGGTGAGCTTTCCTCCGGAAGTCCCCCGCGGCGGACTGCTCACGATGGGCAGTGTGCTCAAGGTCACCACTGATGGATTCGACACCTCCCCTATCCTGCGCGGGGCCTGGATCTCCAAGAATATCGTTGGGACTCCGCTCTCGCCACCTCCGGAAAGCGTTCCGGCACTCGAGCCTGAGCATGGAAAGGCGCACACGCTCAGGGAGCAGGTCGAGCAGCATAAGAAAAACAAGACCTGCCATGCCTGCCACAAGAGCATCGATCCCTACGGCTTCGCCCTGGAGAGCTTCGACGCGGTGGGGGAGTGGCGGGAACGATACAAGATCAAGCAGCGCCACGGGGGCACCTTTCAGTACCGCCCGAGGGGTTACTTCAAGATGGGCGGAGTAGTCGAGCCCTCGGGCGAGATCAATGGCGACGAGTTCAATGACGTCTTCGAATTGAAGAAGGTCCTCCTCGCAGGTGAGCTGAAGGTAGCCTATAATTTTGCCAAGAAGTTCTTCGAGTATGCCACCGGCCACAAACCGGACCTGGCCCAGAGGCTCCATCTCTGGGAGTTTCTCGGTCGGGAACCGGGAAATCGTCGCTTGAAGACCCTCGTAACGGAAGTCATAGAATACTCTGTGGATGGTGCAGTAAAATGAGTGATTACGACCGGAGAGCATTCCTGAAGTTCGGAGCCGCCCTGCCGCTGGCCCTGCACTCCTTGCAATCGCGGGCCGCCACCGGGTCACAAGCAGGGACTTCTCCCAAGCGGATCATTTTCATTTGTAACTCGCTGGGATTCTATAAAGCGAATTTCTTTCCGTCCAAGCGGGGCGACCTCGACACCTCGCCTTATCTCAAGGGCCTGGCAGTGCGGGATAAGATGACGGTTTTCGAGAACCTCTTCCATCCCGGGATGGACACGAGCAACCACGATTCGGAGAAGTCGTTCCTGACCGGAGTGCCCAGTCCTGAGGCTGCAAACTTCGTGAACAAGATATCTATCGATCAGGTCCTTGCCCGCGAGATAGGTGGAGAGACACGCTTTCCCTTTCTCTCCTTCAGCATCTACGACCGGGGGTGGGGGTGTTCCTGGAACGATCGGGGAGTGGCGATCCCACCCATGCACGACGAGCGTGCGATCTTCGACAAGCTCTTTGGAGAAGAGGATCTTTCGGCGAAGCGCCGGCAGATCGAGAGCGATCAACAGATCGTGCGAAGCCTGCATCGCGACATGGAGCGCCTCATGGCGGGGGGAAGCGACCAGTCCAAGATCGATTCCTATCGAGCCGTGATTACGGAGCTGGAAGAGCAGCTGGTGCACGAGGAGTTCTGGCTCAAGGCGAAGAAACCGGAAGTTCCCGACACTTTAAGCGATGACCAGGAGTTCAGCTTCTCTACCAAGGTTCGTAATCTCTTTGAGTTGGCGAAGCTGGCCTTTCAGACGGACTCCACGCGGGTGATCACGGTGTCACTCGACTGGATTTACGGCGCGATCAGCGTGCCGGGCGTGACCGGCGGCTGGCACACCCTTTCACACCACGGTGGCAATGCCGATGTGCTTGCTAGGCTCAGCCGAATCGAGGCTGACATCCTGAGGCATCTCAACAGGTTCCTTTCCGAGCTGGACGGTGTCGACGAGAAGGGTGGAACGCTCCTCGACCACACCACGGTCGTGATTGGAAGTAACTTCGGCGATGCCTCCAACCATACCTGCAATAATCTCCCCACGATCGTCGCAGGAGGAGGTTTTCGACACCAGGCACACACCGTGCTGGAGAAGCCCACTCCCCTGTGCAACCTCTACCTGGAAATCCTGCGCCGGCATGGCGGCGACGCGGCGAGGTTCGGGAGCAGCACGGGAGAGATGGGACTGCTGAAATCCTGACCGGGAAGGGGGAAGTGGTTCTCCTGAATCCCGCAGGCTAGATATCCTTCACCTGCCCCCGGGAATCACCAAAACGTTCGGTTTTCACGCCAAACTCGTTGAGCATGCGAACGTGGAGGTTCGCCAGAGCCACGCGGTCCCCCCGGACGTGTCGCCCCGGGTGAAAATTTCCTCCTGCGTTCCCGGCCATGACAATGGGCAGGTTGTGGTGAGAATGGGCATTTCCATCGGAAATACCGCCTCCGTAGAGGATCATCGAATTGTGGAGGAGTGATTTGCCATCCACGTCCTCGGTCTTCTTCATCCTGTCGAGGAAGTAGGCGAACTGTTGCATGTACCAGAGGTCGATCCGGGCGATCATTTCGAGCTTTTCCGGGTTACGCTGGTGGTGGGAAATATTGTGGTGGCCATCCGCCACCCCGATCTGCTTGAAGGTCCGGTTGCTACCATCGTGGGCAAGAAGATAGCTGATCACGCGGGTTGCATCGGTCTGGAAGGCGAGAACCATCATATCCATCATAAGGCGCAGGTGTGCGCCGTAGTCCCCCGGGATCCCGGAGGGGGCGGGCACACCTGGATCGGGTGGGGATCCGAGCTCTTCCTGCTTCTCGACCCGCTGCTCGATCTCGCGAACGCCGGTGAGGTATTCGTCCAGTTTCTGCTGGTCCCTGCGACCGAGGTGCCTGTGGAGGGACTTGGCGTCGTGCTGGATAAAGTCGAGCATCGACATGGTGCGCCGTCGGGCAAAGCTTTCGCCGCGCTCTCTGGGTGTGCCGTAGCCAAAGAGTCGCTCGAAGACCGCCCGGGGATTGGCCTCGGGTGTCATGGGCTGGGTGGCGGAGCGCCAGGAAAGGTTGAACTGGTAGGCACATGAGTATCCCGAATCGCAGGCCCCGGATTTGCGGACCCCGTCGGAGGACAGTTCCAGAGAAGGAATCCAGGTCTTGCTGCCGATGGCATTGGCGGCCACTTGGTCGACCGAGATGCCCACCCGGATGTCCGCGCCGGCTGTCTTCTTGGCGCGGGCGGTAGTGAGAAAGGTGGCCGTGCTGCGGGCGTGGTCACCAGCCCCGTCCGAGCCCCCGACCGCATTGTGGTTTTCGAAACCGCTGAAGATCTGGAAATCCTTCCGGTGTGATTCGAGGGGGGCGAATGTCTCAGCAGCCTCGTATTCCATGCCGACACCCTTGGGCTTCCACCTGTCGACATTGACCCCGTTCGGGATGTAGAGGTAGGCCATCCGCAGAGGCGCGCCGCTGGCGGTGGTGGCGAGGGGGCGGGCTGCTTCCGTGGTGCGGGCAAGTGCGGGCCCCAGGGACTCGAAGGCCGGGACGCCCATCGCAATACCGAGGCCGCGCAGGAAACGGCGGCGGCTCACCCCATCAGGTTCGGAATTCATCGAGCAACAGTCTGGCGTGGGATGGATGCGATTGCATCCAAAAAACTGTTTTTTGGAGAGGTTCAGTTCGCAAGGCAGCGCGCCCTGCTTCCGGGAGCGGATTGTTTTGAGGCACCGATCGCCGGGAAGCCGCTACTCCGCGGCTGTGGGCGGGGCCGGCGTTACCCTGACGGTAATGGGATCCGAGTAGATCACGATCTGCACGTCGCGTGCCTTGACCAGATCGTTGGCGGATTTGACCGCTGCCGCCGCACTGAGGACCGCTTGCTGTAATTTTTCCGCTTTTTCCCTCGCGGCCGCGAGCTGGTCGTATGCCTCGTCCAGTTGCGAGCGCAGATCCAGAATGTGCCTGGGCGCGTCAGGACTACCCCCACTGTCGATTTCGCGTTCCGCTTCGTCGAGCTGTTGTGAAATCTGATCGCGGGTAGCAGTCAGTTTCTCCAGGTGATCAGCATGGGTACGTTTGCGGGCAACGAGACTCTGATGCTGGACCCGGGCGTGGTCCGCAGTGGCCTTGCTTGGTTGATATCTTGCCTTGCCTTCGGCACGGAGACGAAAGGTCCAGCTTCCGGGCTCGCGAGGGAATTCATTCTCTTTTCCGGAGCCAATGATGAGGTTGCCCTGCTCGGTGCTCCCCGACAGTTTGAGTTCCCCGGTCTTGTGAGGAAGTCCCTCGGCCCGGATGGTGAATTCCCCTGTGTTCGAAGACTGCCGGAGGAGTTTGACGGGAAGTTCCAGCTTCTCACCAACGACCAGTTCCAGATTGTTTTCCCCGGGCGCCTCAAGAGTGATGAGAGACTCATCGTCACCGGTGACCGAAAGAGGGACCCGAGGGCCGAGACGAGTCTCGAAAAACTGCTTGCTCCAGTCCCGGATGGGCCATGGCGTGGTGCCGAGGCGAGCTTCGCGGCTGAGGTTTCCGCTCGTTCCGCGGATCACGATCATTCCGTCCCAGCGGTGAGCTTCCGGGGTGGCGAGGATCGTGAGAGTTGCGCTCCGGCCGGTTCCCATCTTGACAGGTGGAGATGTGACGCCGGGTGGGAGCCCTTCCACACTCAGGTCGATCTCCCCGCTGAAGCCCTCATGGCGCAGCGCGAGGACGCGCAGCTCCACCGTGCCGCCAGGAGAGAGATTGGGCATTGCGATATCTACCCGGTTGGCAACACGCGTTCGCTCCCACGGTATGGCGATGAGATCAAATCCAGGGCGGGGTTCGCGCAGGATAAGGCGATAGATCTGGTCGGCTCCACCGCTTCCTGTCTGGTTTAAGAGGGTGAGGCGATAGAGGCCGTCTTCCGGAGCCTTGAAGGTGATTTCGGCATCGCGGCAGGGAAGGGGAAAGTAGCGCTCACCCGGGTCGTTTCCGAGATCGTCGGCGATGGCAACCTGCTGGAATTGCTGGACTCCTTCCCCGTTCGTCGTGATTCGCTCGATGCGGAAGGCGGGATCAGCCGATGCTCCGATGCGCTCGGAGAGGACGGCCACCCAGGTTACCTCATCCTTCTTCGCGCTGAAGTGGAAGTGGTCCCGATCACGGGTCCGGTCAAAACGGCCGTGAATCTCGCAGGGGATGGCAATCTCCTGAGGCGAGTCCCCGTTCTCTTCCCGCGCAAGGAAGGTCGGAGAAGTAGTCGTTGATATGGGAAGGGCGTTGGAGGAAATCCCGTTTGCGGTGAGGCGGTAGGACATGTGCGGTATGAAGGACGAGTGTGCAGGACCGAAGCGGTGTGTTCCCAAGCTGTCGGCAGGAAGGTTGATCTGAACTTCCTTTGTCTCGAGCAGGCGATTCCCGGAGAGGATCTTCCTGGCCGGGTCACTCCCGGGTAGATTGTAGCCGTAGAGAGTGAAACTTCCTGTCGAGCCAGGTTTTCCGGCCGGGGGAAAGACAAACTCCAGATGGGGTGCGGTCGTCAGGGAGAGGCGGTAAGGGTAGCTGTTTCCCCCACCGTAGGTGAAGTCCGCAACACGCAGGAAATAGCTGCCGTCCCGTGGAGCGTTCAGGGAGACAACCGCGTTGCGGTTCCGGTTGTTCCGGTCACGGTCGATCTCATTTCCCTCCTTGTCACAGAGGATGAGGGTGGCATCCATGCGGGAATCAAGGTTCTCGGCGCGGCAGGTGATCACAAATCGCTGTCCTGCCTTCGCATCGATCCGGTAGAAGTCGTTGGAGTTCTCACTGGCAGTGCCGTTTACCACCGTTTCCGGCTGGAGAAGGTGTGCCCGCTCCCGGGAGTTATTTCCTTCCGGCTCTATAACCTCCCGCCCGGAGCCAATGACGAACGGGCGGGGTGCGCTGAGCCCCAGTCGACACCTGGCAAAGAGATCGTAGGTGCCCGGGGAGGCCCCGGAGGGGATGGTGAGGCGAAACCTCGTGGTGTATCCTGGACTCAACTCGTCAGGAATTGCCTCACAGCGCACCCCCAGGGCAGGGTCGGAGAGAATCAAGTCGGAGGCTCCCTCGAGAAAGACGCCGTCGATGGCCACTTCCACGGTAGTGCCGGCCTGTGCGCCCGGAGGAAAGACGGAGTGGAGAAGAGGAACAGGGACTTGTGCGAACGCCTGAGAGGAACCGGCAACGAGCAGGACTGAGAAGAGAGCGGATAGTTCGATCCCGTTCACGATTGAGCCAATCGTAGACAGCTTCATCCGGTGGCTTCCTAGTGATTGAAGATAAATTCCCTGCTGTTGAGCAGGGACCAGACCAGGTCCTCATAGGCCTGCTGGGCAGCGGCCCGGTCGGTGCTTCCCTTCTTGAGGTGGTCCATGGCGACGGAGGCGTCCTCTGCGGTCGGGACGCGCGAGTAAGCACGGAGGAAAAGCTCGTCAACACGGTCTTGGTCGGAGCGGCTCCGGTCACGCAGGAGAAGAGCCGGGCGCCCCCGGTCGGCAGTGAGCTTTGAGCGAGTGTCGTCCGAGTTTACCAGCTGGATCGCCTGCGCGAGACTGAAAGTTGACGTTCTCTCGCACTCGCATGCGCTCGCCATGTTGGGGCGACCGAAAATGGACAGGAAGTGAAATTCCCGGGCAAACTGGTCGTCCGGGAGTTGGACCGCTTGGGTCCCGGCGGGTTGCCCGCGGAATGAATCCGCGCCGTTGGTGAGCTGGTTGATGGCATCGGCCAGGACCTCGGCCTGCAGACGGCGGGGGTAGAAGCGAGCGTAGTTCTGACTGTCCTCGCGATTTTGTTCATTTGGAACACTGCTGAGCTGGTAGGTGCGACTGTTGCAGATGAGCCGGACGAGCTCCTTCAGGTTGAATTCATTCTCGACGACGTGGTCTTCCAGGGCGGCGAGGAGGGAAGGGTGCGTGGGAGGGTTCGTGACACGCATGTTGTCCTCGGGGTCGACCAGCCCACGACCGAAGAAATGCTTCCAGTAGCGGTTGGCAATCATACGGGCGAAGTAGGGGTTGTCGGGATGAACGACCCAGTCGGCCAGGGCGTGGCGGGGATCCTCCTCCGGGGAGAGTTCCAGTGGGCCTGTGCCCGGCAGGGTTGGCGCGAGATCCTGTTCGCTGGTCGGGTTCTTTGATTTGGCGGGTTTGGAGCGGTGAACGAGAATCTCCTTCCCGGGGCGCAGTCGCTTGTGTTCGAGAGTGGTGAAAAAGGCGGCCAGGCCGTAGTAGTCGTCCTGACTCCACTTCTCGTACGGGTGGTGGTGGCACTGCGCGCACTGCAGGCGGACGCCAAGAAAGACCTGAGCCATGTCCTGCATGCGCTCTTTTTCTCCCCCCACGTTTCGATACCACGCAACGGGTGGATTGTTTCTGATCTCTCCGGTGGCGGTCAGGATCTCGCGGACAAATTCGTCGTATGGCCGGTTGGCCTGCAGGGATTGCCTGATCCATTCGTGAAAGGCATAGGTATCCGGCATGTGCCGGTCGTTGCGGCGCTGATTGCGGAGGATGGCGGCCCACTTGCCGGCAAAATAGTCGGCGTAGCCTCCTCCATTCAGGAGCTTGTCGATCAGCCGGCTACGCTTGTCGGGGGAGGAATCTTCGAGGAAGGCCCTCGATTCGCTGAGAGTGGGGAGACGACCGGCGATGTCGACCGTGACGCGGCGCACGAACGTGCCGTCGTCGCAGGGGCCTGAAGGGGGAAGTCCCAGCTTCTGCAGTTTTGCAAAGACGTGCCTGTCGATCACATTAAAAGGTGCTGGCATTTCGGCGAGTTCCGCTCCCAGCGGGATGGTAGCCTGGAAGACATCGACGTGCTCCTTGAAGCGAACCATGACGGAGGTGGAACCGGTCTTCTTCTTGAGGTGGATCAGGCCTTCCGGGCTCACCTCGGCCATGGTTTCGTCGTTCGACTCGTAGACCGCGGCCCGGGTGACATCGCGGCTGGAACCATCGGAGAAGTGGGCGGTGACCCGGACTTGCTGCGAGGATTCCGCCATGGTGAGCCGCTTTCGAGGCGAGACCACGATTCTTTTTACGGACAGGGGAGACTCCTCGTATGAGGATCCCAGCTGGCCGATCCAGCGGACGAGCAGGCGGTAATCGTCACTGTCCCGGGCGAGGCGGGAGCCCCCCTCATGAGGGAGCTGTCCCGAACCCTTCAGAACAATGAGGCTGAGCTCTGGTGCGGCTCGGAAGATGCGGCGGGACCGCCCTTCCCTCAGGAGCCGCTCGAGGTCGTGGTCAGGCTCAAAGCCGAACAGCGAGAGGCTGAACCCATTCTGACCACCCGACTTGCCGTGACAGGCTCCACCATTGCATCCGTGTCTGGTGAAGAGGGGGATGATCTCGTTCTTGAAGCTGACCGGTATGACCTCGGCATGTCCTTTTACCGTGACGGTGCGTGC
>PBLI01000023.1 GCA_002721695.1 Roseibacillus sp.
AGGGCGGACAGTCCCGCGGTGGTGTGCACCACGATTCCCCCAGCCAGGTCAAGAGTTCCCGCTATATTCATCCACCCGATATCGACCGCCCAGACCCAGTGGGCCACGGGCACATATACGATAGTGAGCCAGAGGGCCGTGAAGANCAGGACCGCCCCAAAGCGCATCCGTTCCACGAAGGCTCCCACCACCAGGGCGGGGGTAATGATCGCGAAGGTCATCTGGAACATCACGAAAACCGTCTCCGGAAAGTCTCCGCCGTTGAGCCCATCCACCCCGTTCAGGAAAAGGTGCTGCATGTCTCCCAGGATTTTTCCGCCATCAGAAAATGCCAGGCTGTAGAGAAACACCACCCAGAGGATGGACGCCAGGCAGGCAATGGCAAAACAGTGCATCNGNACGCTGAGCACNTTCTTGGCGCGGACCANNCCCCCGTANAAGAGAGCNAGNCCGGGCAGGGTCATGAAGAGNACCAGGACCGTGGCCGTNATCATCCAGGCGGTGTTGCCGGTATCCAGGTCGGCCCACTTGTCTTTTTCCTCCGCAGCCGCGGTTCCGATGAGCGCCAGAAATGCCAGCGTTCCCATTATTATTTTTCTTAGCTGTGTTGTCATTGTTCCGTGTGCACTAGTAGTGAATTATTCTAGCACATTTCATGCCAACTATTCCCGGGAGGCATTCTCGAACCCCCGGCCTAAACGAGTCCGCCCAATCTTGGCACAGCAGGTGCTTTCCGCTCCACCGTAGCTTCAAACCAAGCTTCTCAAATCATGCGAATTCGTAACACGTTACTCAGCCTCGCAGCCGGTGCCGCTGCCTTGTTTATCGCTACCCCGGCAGCAACCGCCGGGGAGGAAACTCCGCCCCCCCCAATCGCCGAGGTGGAGGGAATCAGTCAATTCGAAGCCATGCTTTCCAAAGCGGAGGAGTTTGTGGCCGCTGGAGAGGACGCCGACTGGTCCGACTTTGTCACTGAGGACGCAGACACCGCCTGGAGCCTGATCTCCGATCTGGCGGGCTCGGAAGATTCCGCCGTCGCAGACGGCGAAACGGTCGTTGTCGGGGACTATGTGACGGGCAAACTCGATGGGGCTTCCGCCGAGGTCAACCAAGCCATTTACGAAAACGTGTGGAGCAATGCCGATGCCCTCACCCCGTGGCTTACCCACAACATCTGGGTGCTCATTGCGGCCTTCCTCGTCTTCATCATGCACCTCGGCTTCGCCACCTTGGAGTCCGGCCTGTGCCAGAAGAAGAACACGGTCAACATCCTCTTCAAGAACTGCTGGATTATTTCGATCGGCATCCTTCTCTACTTCCTGTGGGGTTTCAATGCCCACTACCCGGGATGGGAAAACGGGTTCTTCCCGATCGGCAGCTCCGCCGCATACGCCCCCAACGAGCTGCTGACCCATGCCACCAATCTCTACCATTCATCATACACATGGTGGACTGACTTCATCTTCCAGGCGATGTTCGCTGCAACCGCGGCGACGATTGTTTCCGGAGCGGTGGCCGAGCGGGTGAAGCTGTCGAGCTTCCTCATCTTTTCTGCCATTCTTGTTGGCCTGGCCTACCCGTGGGTCGGCTCCTGGCACTGGGGCGGCGGCTTCCTCGCCAACCTAGAAACCTCCTTCTACGACTTCGCCGGATCGACAGTGGTACACGCCTTCGGCGGCTTCGCGGCCCTCGCCTGCGTGATCGTCCTCGGACCGCGCCGCGGGAAGTACACCAAGAACGGCATCAAGCCGATCCTCGGCCACAGCATGCCGCTCGCTGCGATCGGCGCCTTCCTTCTCTTCCTCGGTTGGTTCGGGTTCAATGGCGGTTCCGTCCTTGCAGCCGAGCCGCACCTCGTCTCCCTCGTCTTCGTTACGACCGCCCTTGCTGCGGTGGGTGGAGCGCTCGGCGCGATGGCCACTGCCTGGGCCGTGACCAAAAAGCCCGACCTCTCGATGTCGCTCAACGGCTTCCTCGCCGGTCTCGTCGGGATCACGGCCGGCGCTGATGCAATATCGCCGACCCTCTCCATCCTCGTGGGACTCATCGCCGGCGTGATCGTGGTGTTCTCCGTCATCATGCTCGACAAGCTCAGGATAGACGATCCGGTTGGTGCCATCTCCGTACACGGCACCTGCGGTATCTGGGGAACGCTCGCCGTGGCCTTCTTCGGAGGCGCCAGCCTCGTCTCCCAGGTCATCGGGATTGTGTCCGTCTGCGGATTCGCATTCGTCTTCTCCTTCGGAGTCTTCTTCGTCATGAAGATGGTGATGGGCGTGCGAGTCGATGGGCAGGAAGAGGTGGAGGGCCTCGACATCGCCGAACATGGGGTCCCAGCCTACGGAATCGAAAGTGCTGAAATCTAATTCACTTATTCAGAGCGGGAAAAGGGTCCGCGGAGCAATCCGCGGACCCTTTTTCTCTCTAATTCTGCGCCCTCCACTCTTGAAACTTGCTTGTGCCCGCGGAGCCGGAACACTCCCCCGGTGCGCCTTCTCCTGGTCGACAACTCCAACACGCGAACCAAGTTCACCATCGCGTCAGGCGGAAACCTCGATCCCCGGATCGTCCGGATCGCCACCGAGAAGCTGGACCGGGACACCATCGCGGAAATTCGAGAGCGCTTCGAGTTTGAGGCATCGGTGATCTGCTCGGTTGTTCCCACCAAGGCGGAGATCCTGCGTGCAGCCCTCGCCCGGACACCTATCCACATGGTGAGTTGCCAGAGCGAACTGCCGATTGGCATAGACTACCCTGCTCCAGAACAGATTGGTGCCGACCGGCTCGCAAATGCGGTAGCGGCACACCACCGGTGGGGATCCCCGGCCGTGGTGATTGACTTCGGCACCGCGGTCACTTTCGACGTGGTCGGAAGAAAGGACGGACAGCCCAACTACCTTGGTGGAGTCATCACGCCGGGGCTGGCCTCCATGACCGAGAACCTGCACCGGCGCACCGCCCTGCTCCCCCGGATCGACCTCGCTGAACCAAAATCCCCGATTGGAAAATCGACGGTCGAAGCCATGCGGGTGGGCGCGGTCCACGGCTACCGGGGAATGATCCGCGAGATCGTCACCGCTATCCGGCAGGAACTGGACTCGGATCCTACCGTGGTGGCTACCGGGGGCGATGCAGACCTGATTGCCGGCGGCATCACGGAAGTCCACGAGGTCGTCCCCAATCTGACGCTGGAAGGCATCCACCTGATCGGCGCAGGTAACCTGCCATAGCCCGGCCTATTTTCCACGGGTCGGTCACCCCACCCCAACCCGATCCAGAGTATACTGGAGAAAATACTTCACGAGCCAAGAACCTGCTCCACTTCCGCCCGCACCTTCGCGAACTCATCATGAGGAACGACCGGCGCGGGATCACCCGGGGGGGGAAATGGAAGATCAACCCACGTCCGGCATCCCCCGTACTTCTTCTTATAGGACAACTTCAACGGGACTCGCAGGGCAAAGACGCGCACGAGGGCGCAGTGGATGCGCTGCACCTCACCGCAGTCATAACGCTCCCGGACGAGCTCCTCGGTCCAGATATGGAACGGCTCCAGCGCAGCGACATCCTGCCAATCCGTGAGTGTGCACGCCCAACTCGCCTCGCACCACCACTGGACGAGAATCTCGTCACCCTCCTCCCACTCGCCCGCTCCCTCCGGAGCGAAATTTCCGAAGGATTTGCGCACCTGCTCCCCCTGCGCATGGAAGCGGGTGGGAAAGAGGTAGAAACGCTCGTGCTTGAAGGAGAATCCCTTCCGGCCCTCGTGGATTCCACCCTTGCGCAGCAAGATATGCTGCCGCCCGGCGGCCAGGGCCTGGCACACGACATCCCACTCCTTGTATCCGGCACTCGTCGGCTCCACGCCTCCTTTCATCCCCCGAATCCCCCAATGTCAAAATAATCCGTTTCCAATCGTGCTGGTTCCGCGTATGCCCGGGATGTGGTCGACACACCGGAAAAGAATCCCACCCACCTCTTTCATGCTGTGGGCGAAGGAGATGCACCCCTCCGCCTGCGGGAGGGTGGAAGCCTCCCGGCCGTGCAACTCTCCTACCAGAGCTGGGGCACACTGAATTCTTCCAAGTCCAATGCCATCCTGATCTTCCACGCCCTGTCGGGATCGCAAAACGTATGCGGTTTCGCCCCTGAGAATACCGCCGCCGGGAAATACTGGAATGAAGAGGTGCAGGAAGGATGGTGGAGTGGCCTCGTGGGGCCGGGCAAAGCCATCGATACCAATGAGTTTTTCGTGGTGTGCTTCAATTTGCTGGGTGGCTGCTACGGCTCCACCGGACCAATGTCCCATAACCCAGCCACCGGCGACCCCTACGGTTCGGCATTTCCCCATCTCTCCATCTCGGACCAAGCCAATGTAACGGCCCTTCTCCTCGACCACCTCGGCATCGACTGCCTGCACGCGGTGGCCGGTCCCTCGGTCGGGGGGCTCGCCGCCCTCACCTTCGCCACTAACTTCCCCGAGCGCGTCCGCACCGTTCTCTCGGTGGCAAGCGGCATCAAGACGACTGTCCTCAATCGCCTCATTCTTTTCGAGCAGATCATTGCCATCGAGAACGATCCCCACTTCAACGGCGGAAACTACTACGAGATGGAACATCCCGATCTGGGCCTTGCGCTTGCCCGCATGATTTCCCACAAGACCTTCGTCCACCTCGATGCGTTCGAGCGGCGCGCCCGGCGGGACCTCATCGAGCAGAGCGGGAGCCTCGCGTGGTACCAGGTGCGCGACCAGTTCCAGAGCTACATGCTCCACCAGGGCCAGAAATTCGTGAAGCGTTTCGACGCCAACACCTACCTCCGCATCATCGACATGTGGTCTCGTTACGATGCCACCCGTGAGGGCGATGCTGAGAGCTCCCGCGAGCTGCTGGAGAGATGCCGGAAAGCGGGTCAGCGCTTCCTTATCTTCTCCATCGATTCCGACTTCTGCTTTTATCCCGAGGAGCAATCCACCCTCGTTCTGGAACTGGAACAGGCCGGGCTCAACCCCGTGCATATCACGGTCCACTCCGACCGTGGTCACGATTCCTTCCTCCTCGAGCCTGCCCTTTACGCCCCGCACATCCACTACGCCCTGCGAGACTCGTAGGCCGCCCCGCTCCGCTGTGCTTTCTTCTTGCCGGATCCCGGGTACGGGGCTGCGTAACGCCGAACGCGGCGGGGTTTGACCCTCCCCCCTTCCCAAGGGGCGCATCCGGTCAGATCTCAAAGAGCGCCCGCCGCTCCCCGGGACGGAACTCATCATGATCACGACTGATCGTGCGGATCGCAAGCCACCCCCCCGCAAGTTCTCCCATCAGAGGCCGTGAACCGCGCATGAAGGCTCCCGTGTTGCAAATCACGCGCCCTCCTCGATACCACAGCCCGGGCCGATGGAAGTGCCCGAAGAATACAACACCAGCGGCGGGGCGGAAGCGTTCAACAAAAGCACTGGCAGTATCCGCTATGCCACGCCACGACTGCAAGATGCTGAGGAAGCGGGCGGGGGGCCAAAGGGCACTGAGGACATAGTTGCCGCCCTGCTTGCGGGCAGCCGCCGGCCTCAGGGCCTCGGTCAGGAGGCGGGCAGTCTCCCAGTGATAGGCAAGATCCACGCCCTCTCTCTCCCGCTCCCGCACTAACTGAAGGATCTCCTCCCTCCGGTGGAGATACTCATGGCTCCAGGGCGTCCCGCCGAGACACATCGCATGCCCATGAGTCAGGAAGACCCGCCCCGCCACCAGATCGAGCCAGCCTCGCTCCGATATTTCCGGATCATGATTCCCGGCCAGGAAGCACGCCTCCGCCCCCTCCTCTTCGCAAAGCGCACGCAACTCACCGAGTTTCTCCTGCCCTGCACTCCGCCAATCCCGACAACTCTGCTCACATGTATCACCGTTAAAAATCACGGTGCCGGCCCCCGCCACCAGCGGACGAAGGCCCCCTACCTCGCCGGCCCGGGAAGAGGGATGAGCGAGATGCAGGTCAGAGATAATACGAACCGGCTCCGGGAAATCTGGAATACCGCCCCTGCTCACACCCTACCTTCCGGTCGCAGGCCCTCGCGTTGGCGCAGTGCCTCGAAGAGGCAAACCCCCGCAGCCACGCTCACATTCAGACACTCCACCCGCCCCTTCATCGGAATCTGCACCAGGAAGTCGCATTTCTCCTCCGTCAGCCGGCGCAGTCCCGGACCTTCCGCCCCCATGACGATCCCGAGAGGCCCCTTGAGGTCGACTTCGTAGAGGTTTTGCCCGCCACGGTCGGAGGTCCCCACCAGCCATACGCCGGCAGTCTTGAGGTCATCCATCGTACGGGCCAGGTTCGTCACACGCATGAACCGCACATTGTCAGCCGCTCCTACCGAAATGCGCCGCACTACTTCGGTGATCCCAACCGCCCGATCCCTTGGCACAATGACGAGGTCCACCCCGGCCCCGTCCGCACTTCTGAGAATCGCACCGAGATTATGAGGATCCTGGACCCCATCGAGAACGAGCACGAACGGGGAGGCGCACCCGGCGAGAACTTCGAGCAGTTCACCTTCGGGGACCACTCGGCAGGAGCCCCGTTCAGCAGTATGCCGGTTGGGACGTCCTCCGGACCTGGGCTTTTTGCGAGACATGAAAGCAGGGGTTCGGCAGGCACCAGACTGCGGGCAGTGGAACACTTTGTCCACCGCCTACTGTCTGCTACTCACCCTTCCTTCCGCCTCTAGGCGGTCTCTGCTTCCTGGGGATCTTCCTCTTCCACCTGCGGCTCCGGCTCCTCCACCGTGAACTCGATGTCGATGTCGCGGTGAGTGTCGAAGCCGGTTCCCGCCGGAATGAGGTGCCCCATGATCACGTTCTCCTTGAAGCCTTTCAGGTAATCTACCTTNCCCAGCGTGGCCGCGTCGGTAAGTACGCGAGTAGTATCCTGGAAAGAGGCAGCCGAGATGAAAGACTCCGTTTCGAGGGAGGCCTTGGTAATCCCGAGCAGGACAGGCTCCGCTTCCGCGGGCTTTCCTCCCTGCTCGATCATTTCCTCGTTCTCCTTTTTGAAGGTCATGCGTTCCACCTGATCTCCCCACAGGAAGCTCGTGTCACCGGGATCGCTGATCTTCACCTTGCGCAGCATCTGCCGGATGATGATCTCGATATGCTTATCGTTGATCTCCACGCCCTGGGCGCGGTAGACCGACTGCACTTCGTTCACCAGGTGCTCCTGCAGCTCCTGGACCCCGCAGGCCTCCAGGAGATCCTCCGGCGCCACGGGACCCTCGGTGATCTGGTCCCCACGAGCCACCGTGTCACCTTCCGCCACGATCATGTGTCGGCCCATCGGCACGAGGTGGTCTACCGACTCCCCTGTCTCTTCATCTGTCACGATGACCTTCTTCTTGCCCCTGACGTTGGGCCCGAAGGAGATGATCCCGTCGATCTTTGCGATCACACAGGCATCCTTCGGGCGGCGGGCTTCAAAGAGCTCNGCCACCCGCGGCAAACCACCGGTGATGTCCCTGGTCTTGGCTACCTTCCGCGGAGTCCGGGCCAGCTGCGTGCCACCCGCGATCTTCTGCTTCTCCTTCACGGATAGGTGAGCACCAACCGGAATGGAGTAGCTGGCAAGCACCTCACCAGAACCGGGATCGACGATTACTACCTGCGGGTGGAGATCCTCCTTGTGCTCCGTAACGGTCATTCCCTTCTTCCCGGTCTCCTTGTCGGTCTCCGTCTGCACCGTAATCCCGGGGATCATGTCCCGAAACTCTACCACCCCGGACTTCTCCGTGATGATGGGCACGCTGTGCGGATCCCAGGTCGCAATCTGGTCACCCTTGCTCACTTCGGCCTCGTCCTTCACGGATATGACAGAACCGATCACGATCTTGTGTGACTCGAGCTCGAGTCCGTTCTTGTCACGGATCGAGATGCTTCCGTTCTTGTTGAGAACCACGAAGTTACCCTCCGTGTCCTCCACCACGCGGAGGTCCACGTAGTTCACCACGCCCTTCGACCGGGCTTCAATGAAGGGCTGCTTGTTGACACCAACAGCTACTCCACCGGAGTGGAAGGTACGCATCGTAAGCTGCGTGCCCGGCTCGCCGATCGACTGGGCCGCAATGATTCCGACCGCTTCCCCGATCTTCGTCATTCTCCCCGTTGCCAGGTTTAACCCGTAACAGAGCTGGCAGCAACCACGCTCCGACTCACAGGTCAGGGCCGAGCGAATCTTAAGCCGCTCGTGGCCGATGTCCTCGATCTGGTTGGCCTTCTCCTCCGTGATGAGCTCGTTGACGTCGACGATCACCTCCTCGGTGACCGGGTGGACGACCCGCTCACAGGAAACCCGCCCAAAGATGCGCATGGCCAGGGAGGCCGACTCCTCATCGCCCGAGTAAATGGCATGTACCTGCAGGCCCTGCACCGTTCCGCAATCCTTCTGCGTGACGATGACATCCTGCGACACGTCCACCAGCTTCCGGGTCATATATCCGGAATCCGCGGTTTTCAGCGCGGTATCTGCCAGTCCCTTCCGGGCACCGTGGGTGGAGATAAAGTACTCCAGCACGGAGAGTCCCTCGCGGAAGTTCGAAGTGATCGGACGCTCGATAATCTCGCCAGACGGCTTGGCCATGAGGCCACGCATCCCGGACAGCTGCTTGATCTGGTTCTTGTTTCCCCGAGCCCCCGAATCCACCATCATGAACAGCGGATTTGCCATTTCCCCGCCCTCGTTGAACTCCAGCTTGCGGAAGAGAACGTTGGCAATGTTGTCCGTGGCCTTGGTCCAGATGTCGACCACCTTCTGGTAGCGCTCGCCATCCGTGATGATTCCGTTGCGGTAGTGCTTGGAGACCTTCTCGATCTCGGCGTAGGCCTTCTTGATCTCGGACTCCTTCTCCTCCGGAATGACCATGTCCACGATTCCAATCGAGCACCCGGAGCGAGTGGCTTCCTGGAACCCAAGATTCTTGAGCTTGTCGAGAGTCTCGACCGTTCCCGACTGGGCGGACACCTGATAGCAACGCCAGATGATGTCACTCATCTGCTTCTTGCCCACGGTCTGGTTGATGAAGCCCACTCCTTCCGGCCAGATTTCGTTGAAACGGACCCGGCCCGGTGAGGTCACCAGCATCTTGCGATCCTTGTCACCGTAAATGGTATCCTTTCCGTAATCGGGGTTACGGAGACGAATCCAACCGTGGTAGCTCACCTTGCGGGCCGCGAGGGCATATTCTACCTCGGTCGAGTTCTCGAACATCGGGATGGCCTCATCTTCACCCGGTCGCGAGTTCGGTCTGGTGTAGGTGAGGTAATAGGTCCCCAGGATAATATCCTGCGACGGTGTGGTGATCGGCCGTCCACTCGCTGGCGAGAAGATGTTATTGGGAGCGAGCATGAGCTGGCGCGCCTCCATCTGGGCCTCCACCGAGAGCGGCACGTGCACGGCCATCTGGTCCCCGTCGAAGTCCGCGTTGTAGGCGGAGCAGGTGAGCGGATGCAGACGGATGGCGGAGCCCTCGATGAGAACCGGCTCGAAGGCCTGGATCGAGAGTCGGTGGAGCGTGGGCGCCCTGTTCAGCAGGACGGGATGCCCCCGCGTCACTTCCTCGAGGATATCCCAGACCTCGGTGGTCTTGCGATCGATCATCTTCTTGGCCGACCGCACGGTGTGACAGTAGCCCAGCTCCTTGAGCCGTCGAATGATGAAGGGCTCGAAAAGAGCGAGCGCCATCTTCTTGGGCAGACCACACTGGTGCAGCTTGAGCTCCGGACCAATCACGATCACGGACCGACCCGAGTAGTCCACCCGCTTACCGAGCAGGTTCTGACGGAAACGTCCGCCCTTGCCCTTGAGCATGTCGGAGAGCGACTTCAGGGGGCGGTTCCCCGCACCAGTAACGGCCCGGCCGTGGCGGCCGTTGTCAAAGAGGGCGTCCACCGCCTCCTGCAACATGCGCTTCTCGTTCCGGATGATGACCTCCGGGGTTTTAAGCTGCAGCAGGTTCTTCAGGCGATTGTTACGGTTGATCACCCGGCGATAGAGGTCATTCAGGTCGGAGGTCGCAAAGCGGCCGCCTTCCAGCGGGACGAGGGGTCGAAGGTCCGGGGGAATTACCGGGAGAACCGTCATGATCATCCACTCGGGGCGGGCAGTCGATCCCTTGAAGCCCTGTGCCAGCTTCAGACGCTTGGCCAGTTTCTTCCGGGTCTGCTTGGAGCGGGTGTTCTCCACCGCCTCCTCCAGTTCGGCGATGATCTCCGCAAGGTTGCACTGGCTCAGGAGATCGCGGATGGCCTCCGCTCCCATGCCTGCGCGGAAGGAGTCCTCACCGTAGTCCTCCTCCGCGTCGCGGAGTTCCGACTCTGTGAGAAGCTGCCCACGCTCAAGGGGGGTCTTGCCCGGGTCGGTCACCATGTAGTCCTCGTAGTAAATCACGCGCTCGAGGTGGCGCGCGCTCATGTCCAGCATGAGGCCGATGCGGCTGGGCATGCACTTGTAGAACCAGATATGGGTCACCGGCACCGCCAGCTCGATGTGGCCCATGCGCTCACGACGGACCCGGGATAGAGTCACCTCCACACCACAACGATCGCAGATCACACCCTTGTGCTTGATGCGCTTGTATTTTCCACAGGCACATTCCCAGTCGCGGGTTGGTCCAAAGATCCGCTCGCAGAAGAGGCCACCCTTCTCAGGCTTGAATGTCCTGTAGTTGATGGTTTCCGGGTTCTTCACCTCGCCGCGGCTCCAGGAACGGATCACATCCGGTGAGGAGACCGTGATCGACACCTGGTCAAAGGCTTCCGGCTTTTCGTCGACCCCGTAGAGTTCTCGCAAGTTCGTTTCAACACTCATGATTTCGTAAAGTTGTCGGATTAGGTTCGGGGCTGCGGATCAGATGGTCAGGTCGTCGAGATTGAAATCTCCACCTTCAGCCACTTCGGCACCCCGGCGGCCCGGCCGCACATCTAGTCCGAGGGACTGCATTTCCTTGATGAGAACGTTGAAGGATTCCGGTGTGCCGGCTTCCAGCGTGTTGTCCCCCTTCACAATCGCCTCGTAAATCCTGGTCCGCCCCTGCACGTCGTCGGACTTGACGGTGAGGAGCTCCTGCAGGGTGTAGGCAGCTCCGTAGGCCTCGAGGGCCCAGACCTCCATCTCCCCGAAGCGCTGGCCTCCATACTGGGCCTTCCCTCCCAGCGGCTGCTGGGTGACCAGGCTGTAGGGACCTACCGCCCGGGCGTGGATCTTGTCAGCCACCAGGTGCCCGAGCTTCAGCATGTAGATCTGGCCGACCACCACCGGCTGGTGGAAGGCCTCTCCGGTTCGGCCGTCGAAGAGCGTGCTCTTGCCCCCGGTGGAACCGTCCTTCCCGTCGCCGATCCAGGTGAAGCCGTCTACCTTCTTGGCCTCGGACATGTATTCCCAGATCGTGGCCTCCGGAATTCCATCGAAAATCGGTGTTGCCACCGTGAATCCAAGCGCCTTGGCCGCCACCCCGAGGTGGGTTTCGAGCACCTGTCCCACGTTCATCCGGGAGGGCACCCCGAGCGGGTTCAGACAGATGTCAACCGGGGTCCCGTCATCGAGATAGGGCATGTCCATCTCGGGCACAATAACTGCAACCACTCCCTTGTTCCCGTGGCGTCCAGCCATCTTGTCCCCGACCGAGAGCTTCCGCTTGGCGCTCACGAAGACCTTCACTTCCTTGATCACGCCGGGATCAATCTCGTCCCCGCTCTCAATCTGATCGAGGCGCCGCTCACGATCCGCGTCGAGCTCGCCGAAGCGACCTTCAAAGGAGCTGATAATCTCGAGGATCTTGTTCCGGATCGGGCTGGGATCGATTTCGATGTGATCATAGACTGCAGCCAGTTTGCGCAGGAGCGTCTTGGTGATCTTGCGGTTTGCCGGGATGATGATTTCGCCGCTCTGAGCGTTGACTACGTCGAGAGGGATCTTTTCCCCGAGAAGAATGTCGGACAGCTTCTCGGTCAGCTGATCGGTGAGCTGATCCTTCTTCTTCTTGTAGTCGTCGTTAATCCTCTTGAGCTGCTTCTTCATCTCGGCCGGATTGACATCCTCCGAACGTCTCCGGGCCACCCCGTGAGTGGAAATCCGGATGTCCTGCACGATGCCGGTGCAACCGGATGGCACCCGCAGGGAGGTATCCTTCACATCGGCCGCCTTCTCCCCGAAGATGGCGCGCAGGAGGCGCTCCTCGGGAGCGAGCTCCGTTTCACTCTTGGGCGTGATCTTGCCCACCAGAATGTCGCCGGGCTTCACCTCGGCTCCAACGCGCACGATTCCGTCGTGGTCGAGATTCTTGAGAGCCTCTTCCCCCACATTGGGGATGTCACGCGTGATCTCCTCGGGCCCCAGCTTGGTGTCGCGGGCCGCCACCTCGAACTCGCTGATGTGTATGGAGGTGTAGACATCCTGCTTCACGAGGCGCTCAGAGATCACGATCGCGTCCTCGAAGTTGTAGCCGTTCCAGGGCATGAAGGCCACCAGCACGTTGCGCCCGAGGGCGAGCTCACCGTCCTCGGTATTCGGCCCGTCTGCAATAATCTGGCCGTTCTTGATCTTCTCCCCGGATCGCACAAGGGGTTTCTGGTTGATGCATGTTCCCGCGTTGGAACGCATGAACTTGCGAAGAGGATAGACGAAAATCCCCTTGTCCGCCTTGGTCTTGACCGATTCGGGGTCACTCAGGAAGCGCTCGTCTGAGACAGGCAGTTCCCCGTCCTTGGAGGTCACGATGAATTCTGCAGTTGCCGCGGCCACTACCCCATCGGCCTCCGCCACCACCACCGCACGTGAGTCGCGGGCCGCCTTCTCCTCGAGACCCGTCCCAACGAACGGTGCCTCCGAGACAAGAAGGGGCACGCCCTGCCGCTGCATGTTCGACCCCATGAGCGCCCGGTTGGCGTCATCGTGCTCAAGGAAGGGAATCATTCCGGCCGCAACCGAGACGAGTTGCTTCGGTGAAACGTCCATGTAGTCCACCTTCTCGGGATCCATCTCGAGAAACTCGCCACGTTCGCGAGCGGTGACACGCTCGTTGGCGAATGTGCCGTCCTTGTTGATCGGGTTGTTGGCCTGCGCGATGATGAAGGTTTCTTCCTGGTCGGCGGTTACGTATTCGATCTGATTGCTGACCTTGCCCTTCTTCACCTTCCGGTAGGGAGTCTCGATGAAGCCAAACTCGTTGATGCGCGCGTATGTGCACATGGAGTTGATCAGGCCGATGTTCGGCCCCTCCGGAGTCTCAATGGGACAGATTCGCCCATAGTGGGAGGGGTGCACATCCCGCACCTCGAAGCCGGCCCGGTCGCGGTTGAGACCGCCCGGCCCCAGGGCCGAAAGGCGGCGCTTGTGGGTAAGCTCCGCCAGCGGATTGGTCTGATCCATGAACTGGCTGAGCTGGCTTCGCCCGAAGAAGTCCCGCACCACCGCACTGAGGGCCTTGGGGTTGATAAGTTTCTGCGGGGTCATGCCCTCGATGTTCACGTCGAAGAGAGTCATGCGCTCCTTGACCAGGCGCTCCGTGCGGGCAAGTCCCACCCGGCACTGGTTGGCGAGCAGTTCTCCCACCGCCCGAACACGACGACTGCCCAGGTGGTCGATGTCATCGATCGTACCGTCTCCCTTCTTGAGACGCAGCAGGTATTGCACGGCAGCGAGAAAATCCTCGGCCACCATGATGCGCTCGGATGAGTCAACGTCGATCTTGAGCTTCTGGTTGATCTTGTAGCGACCAACCCTGGTGAGGTCATACTTCTTGGGATCAAAGAAGAGACGCTTGAGAAGGGCCCGCGCATTGGCCGCAGTCGGGGGATCCCCCGGACGCAGTTTCTTGTAAATGTCCTTCAGGGCACTCTCCTCATCCACCGCGGGATCCTTACGGAGCGACTTGAGGAGGATCTCGTCGTCCCGGGAGTCGATCACCTCGATCGTCTTGATCTTTAGGGCGAGAAGCTGGCGAACCACCCCAATGGTGAGCGGGTCATAGGCCCGGGCCACCACGAGGTCACCGTCCTTGATGTCTTCGAAGAGCACCATTGGACTGAGCTCCTCCTCATCCATGTTTTCACTGAGCTTGAGCTTCTTGATCTTGTAAAACTGCTCAATGAGATCCCTCTCGCTGGGGTAAGCGAGGGCGCGCAGGAAGGTCGTGGCCAGAAACTTGCGACGGCGACGGCGGCGATCCAGGTAGACGTAGAGCAGATCGTTGGTATCAAACTGCACTTCCAGCCAGGAACCGCGGTCGGGGATAATCCTGAAGGAATGGAGGATCTTGCCGTTCAGGTGAATGGATTTCTCGAAACAGATTCCGGGAGAGCGATGGAGCTGGGAGACGATCACCCGCTCCGCTCCGTTGATGACGAAGGTGCCGCGGCGCGTCATCATGGGGAGCTCCCCCATGTAGACACGTTCCTTCTTCGTGCCTGTTTCGTCCTTCAATTTGAAGGTCACATAGAGGGCGGCGCTGAAGGTCTCTCCCGTACGCAGTGCGTCGAGGGCCGTGATCTTGGGGGCCTCAATGTCATAAGCGATGAAATCCAGCTCGATGGTCTCATCGTAGCTCGTGATTGGGAATACCTCCTTGAATACAGCCTGCAGGCCGGTCTCGGTGCGCTGGGACGGAGCGATATCCTGCTGCAGAAAATCTTCGTAGGATTTGCTCTGAACCTCGATGAGGTTGGGCGGCTCAATAACTTCTTCGATGTTTCCGAAGTAACGGCGGTCAGCCATGGTCGTCTCTCTTTTAGTGGGATTAGCGCCAACCGGTGGGATGGCGGTTTGCTGGATTCAGGGCGGGAAATGTCCCCTCCCCGCCACGGCGGGAAAGGGTGCGATCCCTATGTATACTTATCCGGAGCGGCTGCTCCGACTTCAGTTCTCTCTGTTCCGGCAAAGAACTGAAGTCGATCCAGGCGATCCCGCCGGCTCCGGGTGTCCGGAGCCGGCGAGAGAAAGCCGGTTACTTGAGTTCGACCGTGGCTCCAGCTTCTTCCAGCTTGGCCTTGGCCGCATCCGCGTCGTCCTTGGAAGCACCCTCCAGCACATTGACCGGGGCGCTCTCGACGAGCTTCTTGGCATCGGCGAGTCCCAGGCCGCTGGCAACTTCGCGCACAGCCTTGATGACCGCAATCTTGTTGCCTCCGGCGCTCTCGAGAGACACGTCGAAGTTTGTCTTCTCCTCTGCCGCTTCAGCCTCTGCCGGGGCAGCGACTGCGACAGCAGCAGCGGGAGCAGCGGCGCTCACGCCCCACTCTTCTTCCAGTTTCTTGACCAGTTCGGAAGCTTCCAGCACGGTAAGCTTGCCGAGTTCTTCAGCGATTGTGTTGATATCAGCCATTGTATTTGTCTTTCGGTATCGTCGTTTACGGAGCTCCGTGTCGTTTCAGACCGCCAGCCGGCGATCCGACGAGGAACCATCTGTGTTACCAGCCTCCTCCACTTGCGCGGCCTCGGCTATCCATGGAAATTTAAGTCGTTGATCGATATTTACGTGTGATTCGGGATTACACATCTGCTCTTCTGCAATCACTCCTGCTCGGACTTTGCCTTAAGCACGCGGGCGAGGGAAGCGCCAGGCTCACTGAGCACACGGGCCAGCATGGAGGCGGGTTGATTGATTACCCCAAGGAGGGTGGCGAGAAGCACGTCACGCGACGGCAGGTCTGCCAGCGCCTTGATCTGCTGCTCGTTGAGCACCTCGCCGTCCAGCAAACCGGCCTTCACCTCGGGTTTGCTGAACTCCTGGGCGAAGTTCTTGACCGCCTTGGCGGCTCCACAGACATCCTCCTCGCCGGTGATGAACGCGGTCTGCCCCCTCAGAACCTCCTCCAGGCCAGCCTGACCGGCCCCTTCGAGAGCTCGCTTCATGTGGCTATTCTTGGCCACATGGCACTCGGCCCCCCCTTCACGAAGACGGCCCCTCAGCTCGTTGAATTCCGGGACCGTCATTCCCGTGTAATCCACCACGAGAACGAAGGGCGATCCGTTCACGCGGTCGAGCAGCTCTTCAACAATGATCTTTTTGTCGGGATTCATGGTCTTATTCCGCAGTCGCTGCGTTATTTTCAAGTTTCAGGCCCGGAAGCATCGTGCCCGTGAGGGTGATGTTCTCGATGTAGTTTCCCTTTGCCGAGGCGGGCTTGGCCTTTACGACACTCTCAATCAGGGACTCGGCATTCTCCTGGAGCTGTTCCTCGGAAAAGGATGCCTTCCCGATCGCTGCCGAGATATTGGAATTCTTGTCCAGCTTGTAGTCGACCTTGCCGGCCTTGGCGGCTTTCACTGCAGCGGAGGTATCCTCCGTTACAGTGCCGGTCTTCGGATTGGGCATGAGTCCACGAGGACCCAGAACACGGGCGATCTTGCGGACTTCGCTCATCGCATCCGGGGTCGCGATCGCGGCATCGAAGTCAGTGAAGCCTTCCTGCACCTTCTTGATCAGGTCTTCATAGCCCACGTGGTCGGCGCCCGCCTCGGTAGCCGCCTTGGCGGCATCGCCCTGGGCGAATACAGCCACCCGGACGTTCTTGCCGGTACCATGCGGNAGNGTCACGCTTCCACGAACCATCTGGTCNCTTTTCTTGGGATCCACTCCCATCCGGAACGAAATCGTCACGGTGGGATCGAACTTTGGGGAGGGGAACTTTTTCAACGTTCCCACCGCTTCCGCCAGGGCGTAAGGCCGGCTTTCCACCAGCTCTGCAGCCTGTCGGTATCGTTTGCTTCGTTTGTTTGCCATTGTCTTGTTGCAGTACAAATGGGCCTGGACTGGTCCTCCTGCGATTGGTGTTTACTGATGTTGGGATGGGCGAATCGGTCAACTCGACGTTTCCGAAACTCAACTGATCAAATATCCTGGTTCTACATTCCCTCGATCTCGAGNCCCATCTGCATGGCGGTCCCTGCCAGAATCTTGGCAGCCTGTTCCGGATCGTCGGTATTGAGATCGGGCATCTTGATCTTGACGACCTCCATGAGCTTCTCCTTGGAAATCTTGCCCACCTTCTCCTTGTTGGGCTCTCCTGAACCGGAGGCGATATTGGCTGCTTTCTTAAGGAGCACCGCCGCAGGTGGCTGCTTGGTCTCGAAGGAAAACGAGCTGTCTGCGTAGACCGTGATGATAGTGGGCAGCAGATCACCTGCCTGCTGCTGGGTGGCTGCATTGAAATCCTTGCAGAACTGCATGATATTCACACCAGCCTGTCCGAGGGCAGGACCTACCGGGGGGGAGGGATTGGCCTGCCCGGCCTGGATCTGGAGCTTGAGGGTGCCTTTGATTTCTTTTGCCATGATGCAAATGGTTTAGAGATTGGGAAAACTGAGTNTGCGGTCCTTGCGGGTGCTGCTTGCTTGGTAACTTGTGGGTTCCGNTTTTCAGGGCTACGCCTGCTCGACCTGCCAGAATTCGAGTTCGACCGGGGTCGAGCGCCCGAAGATGGTGACCGCCACGCGCAGCTTCCCTTTCTCCTCGTCGATCTCTTCCACGATGCCGTTCTGACTTTCGAANGGACCATCGGCAACCTTCACGGTATCACCGACCTCGAAGCTGATGGCAGGGCGGACGCTGTCTTCGCGCTCCTTGATCTGGGCCAGCATGCTGTCCACCTCACGCTGCCGCATGGGGATGGGACGGTCCTTGGTGCCGGCGAAGCCGATCACCCCTTCCATTTCCTTGATGAAATACCAGGTATCCTCAACCAGGCTGTTGTCCTCCGTGAGGAGTTTCATGTTTACGATGATATAGCCCGGATAAAACTTCTTCTTGGTCTCCGTCTTCTTACCCCGGCGAATCTCGGAAACCATCTCGGTGGGNACGAGGACCTCGTAGATCTTGTCCTTGAGCTCCTCNTGCTCGGTCAGGGCACGGATTCGCTTGGCTACCTTCTGCTCCTGNCCGGAGAGAACGTGCACGACGTACCACTGTTGGCTCGGCGGTGGAATGGTTGGCATGTGATGTCAGGATCAGCGGCCCAGTTGAGTCAGAAAGTCCACTACCTCGCGGTGCACGAGATCCCAGAGCCCCACGTAGGCCGCCAGAAGAATCATGGCGATCAGGATGACGACCGTGGAGTCGACGAGCTCCTTGTACTTCTTGAAACCCTTGACCTTGGGATCCGGATCCCANGGCCAGGAAGCCTTCCGAAGCTCACCTTTGACCTCGCCGACGAAGGTGGAAATTCTTTTCAACATAGTGACTGATTCGAGGAAATGATGTTGGCAGGACAGGCGAGACTCGAACTCACAACCCTCGGTTTTGGAGACCGATGCTCTACCAATTGAGCTACTGTCCTTTTGGCGCGTCAGGGGCACCCCGGCAAAGCCCGAGTGCCCCCTGAGAAAATCGTTTGTTGTTTCGTGATGGACTGAGGCGGTGTTACTCGACAATCTTGGCGACTCGGCCAGCACCCACGGTGCGTCCGCCTTCCCGGATAGCGAAGCGCATCGTCTCCTCCATCGCAATGGGCGTGATCAGATTGATCTTCAGGGTCACATTGTCACCAGGCATGACCATATCCACTCCGTCCGGGAGCTCGATGCTTCCGGTCACGTCGGTAGTCCGGAAGTAGAACTGTGGCCGGTAGTTGCTGAAGAAGGGAGTGTGGCGTCCACCCTCGTCCTTCGAGAGGACGTAGACCTCCGCCTCGAACACGGTGTGGGGATTCACCGAACCGGGCTTGGCGATCACCTGGCCCCGCTCGATCTCGTCCTTCTTCACTCCGCGGATAAGAAGGCCAACATTGTCGCCGGCCCTTCCCTCGTCGAGGAGCTTGCGGAACATTTCAATGTCGGTCACCGTGGTCTTCTGGGTGTCCTTGATCCCCACGATTTCCACTTCCTCCATTTTCTTGATAATTCCGCGCTCCACCCGGCCGGTGGCAACCGTGCCACGACCTTCAATGGAGAACACGTCCTCAACCGGCATCAGGAAATCCTTGTCGATCGGACGCTCGGGCTCGGGGATGTACGAGTCGACCGCTTCCATGAGCTTCAGGATGGACTCCTTGTTCCCACCGTCACCTTCCGTGGCCTTGAGGGCCGAACCCTTGACGATCGGAATATCGTCACCCGGGAATTCATACTGGCTGAGAAGCTCACGAATCTCCATCTCGACCAGCTCAAGGAGCTCTTCGTCATCAACCTGGTCCGTCTTGTTAAGATAGACACAGATCGCGGGGACACCTACCTGACG
This sequence comes from Roseibacillus sp., assembly GCA_002721695.1. Lineage (GTDB taxonomy): Bacteria > Verrucomicrobiota > Verrucomicrobiia > Verrucomicrobiales > Akkermansiaceae > Roseibacillus_B. The sequence continues at coordinate 19,208 of PBLI01000023.1, forward strand.
AGCGAGGAGAATGTGCTCCCGCGTCTGGGGCATCGGCCCGTCCGCAGCGGAAACAACCAGGATGGCACCATCCATCTGGGCTGCCCCGGTGATCATGTTCTTCACGTAGTCGGCGTGTCCGGGACAATCAACGTGCGCGTAGTGCCGGTTTTCGGTCTCGTATTCGACGTGGGCGGTCGAAATGGTGATTCCGCGCTCCTTTTCTTCCGGGGCGGCATCGATTTCGTCGTAAGCCTTGACATCACCGCTTCCCATTTTCTCCGCAAGGACCATTGTGATCGCTGCGGTGAGAGTGGTCTTTCCATGGTCAACGTGGCCGATCGTACCGACATTCACGTGAGGCTTGGTCCGTTCAAACTGTTCTTTGGCCATTTGATTGCTTGCTGTGGATCTTTCGTTCGCTTCGCTCAAAAGCTCATGGCGGGAATTGAACCCGCGACCTCGTCCTTACCAAGGACGCGCTCTACCCCTGAGCTACATGAGCGAGGTATGTTCGCTCATCGCGACGTGTGGACAGTTCACCCCCCTGAAAGAAACTATTCGTGTCCCGTGGGAGGAATTGACCAACGCCGCCAAAAGCGGCGCGGAAATTAACAAAGCCCACTACGCTGTCAAAAAAAAAGTCAAAGGGAAAGAAATTTGCCAAAACCCAACAAATCAAGGACTTCTCAGACCTCGGGGCCCTCCCCGGACGGGTTCTTCGCTCCCTCCCGGCTTCCACCCTCGCTTTCGGCCCGCAATTCCCCCCTCCCGGAGGCCTCCTCCGGGGTGGCAAACAACTCGTCCACCCGCCGCACTTCGACCGCCTGCCCGCTCCCCTCGTCGACCCCCACGATCACCCCACAGAGGCGAACCGGGCCCTTCGCCACGGGAAACCTGGTAGGAAGGCCGGTCCGGAATCGCCAGACCACGGAAGAAATCTCGCGGCCGAGGACCGACTCTGCCGGCCCGCACATCCCCGCGTCGGTGAGGAAGGCCGTTCCTCCCGGGAACACCTGCTCATCAGCAGTCTGGACGTGCGTATGAGTCCCGACCACGAGGGAAACCCGCCCATCAAGGGCCCGACCCATGGCAATTTTCTCGCTGGTGGCCTCCGCATGGAAATCAAGCAGGATGACCCGAACCCCCGCCGTCCTCATGGCCTCCACCTCTGCTTCCACGGCCGCAAGCGGACTCTCGAGGGGCGGGTTCATGAAGACCCGGCCCTGGGCGTTGATTACACCGACCTTTCCCTTCCCGGTCTCGAGGACCACACTCCCCGACCCGGGGGCCCCCTCCGGGAAGTTGATCGGCCGCAGGAGGCGGGGCTCGGTGGGAAAATAATCCATGACCTCCCGCTGGTCCCAGACATGGTCGCCGGTCGTGATAACCGCCACCCCGGCCCGGAGGAGATCAATTGCGATTTTGGAAGTGATTCCCCTCCCGCCTGCCGCGTTCTCACCATTCACCACGATGAAATCGAGATCCTCTTCCTCCTTTAATTCCGGGAGACGGGCAATCACAGCCTTCCGTCCCGGCTCACCCACTATGTCGCCCAAAAACAGGATCCTGATCATTCTAAGAAATCTATGCTAGGGTTCGTCCAGCGGGGCCCCCCGGAAGTCAATCACGTCCCCGCCGACTGACAACAGGATTTACCGGATCTCCATGTCCAAGCCCCTGCGAAAATCATCTCCCTTCTACCTGATCGGAGCGATCCTCCTTCTGGGACTGATTTATAGTCTCCTGACCCGAGTCCCGAAGGACAGGCCGGTATCGCTACTGCCGCCGGCTGACCCGCGCCTCGCCAGCCTGGGCAAGGTTCCCGACTGGAGCGCCCTCTCCCGTTACGACGGCGTGCTCACCCGCCAGGAATTCGAAAGTATCCTCCACGAAATCTACCTCCTGGGGGAGAACGTCCACTTCGCCATCAATGATGAGGGTGTCCAGGTCTCCTCTGAACTTTCCCCTCCCGGGCCAACCATTGCCTTCGCCCAGAAGGGCGGTGCAAGGGTTCCCCCGCGCTACTGGAGGCCCGCTGCGGAGCTTCCCCCTGCGCCTCCCGGCCGGCCTCTGGACGGCCTGCGCGTCGCCATCGATCCCGGTCACCTCGGGGGCCGGTGGGCCCGCATGGAAGAGCGCTGGTATCAGCTCGGCGAAACTTCTCCGGTGACCGAAGGCGACATGACCCTGCGCACTGCCAAACTTCTCGCGCCCCGGCTCGAGGACCTCGGCGCCACCGTGAGGCTCGTCCGCGAATCCGCCGATCCCGTCACCAAGCTCCGCCCAGAGGACTTCGCGATGTATGCCGTCCAGCTCTTTCCGGGCGCACCCGCGGAAGAGGCTCTCAGCCAGGCCGAGAAATTCTTCTACCGCACCGCCGAAATCCGTGCCCGCGCCACGCTCGTCAATGAAACGATCAAGCCCGATCTCGTGCTCTGTCTCCATTTCAATGCCGAGAACTGGGGCAAAGATCCCGCCAATCCGGAACTCTCGCCCCGCAACCACTTTCACATGATCCTGCACGGGGCCTACATGGACGGAGAGATCGCCCACGAGGACGAACGCTGCGAGCTCATGCACAAGATCTTCCAGCGGGTCCACCACGAGGAGTCCGCCCTCGCCACCGCCCTGGCCACTTCGTTCATGAGGGAATCCTCCCTCCCTGCCTACGAGTATCTCGCCGGCAAACCAGCTCGCCAGGTCGGCCCCGCCCTCTGGGCTCGCAACCTTCTCGCTAATCGGCTCTACCAGTGCCCCGTTCTCTTCTTTGAGCCCTATGTCATGAACAATGTCGACGTCCACGCCCGTGTCCAGGCCGGGGACTACCCGGGCGAACGGGTGGTGGCGGGCACGCTGCGCAAGTCGATCTACCGGGAATATGTCGATGCGGTCGTGGACGGGATGGTGACCTACTATGAAGCTCACCGGGGAGGCGAACAGCGGACGCCCCCGGGGGCAGAAAGCCCAGCCTCTCACCAGTCCTCGTCAGCAGAACCCGGCCCCCTCTCCCTCTTCACCCCATGAACACCCTTCTAATCGCCGGCCATGGTTACCTCGGGCAGGAACTTGCCCGTCAGGCCGGAGAGTCCGGCTGGCAGGTAACCGCCCTCTCCCTGTCCGGCGACCAGCACGCCATCGCCTGCGACTTGTCTGATCGTTCCGCGGTGGGCCGGCTGAGGGCGAGAATCCCCGCCCCATGCACCCTTGTTGCCTCGGCCTCCTCCGGACGAGGCGGACCCGAGGCCTACCGCGCGGTATTCGTCGATGGAACCCGGCACCTCCTCGAAACCTTCCCGGACACCCACCTCCTCTTCGTTTCAAGCAGTTCGGTCTATCACCAGCTCGACGGCTCGCAGGTCACCGAGGACTCTCCCACCGAACCTGACCGGGAAACCAGCCGCCTCCTCCTCGAAGCGGAACAGGAAGTGCTGGCCGCGCACGGTACGGTCGCCCGCCTGGCCGGAATTTACGGCCCCGCCCGCAGTGTCATCATGCAGCGTTTCCTGGACGGGACTGCCGTGATCGAGGAGGACGGGCGCCGCTTCCTCAACCAGATCCATCGCGACGACGCCGCGGCCGCCCTCCTCCACCTCGCTGCCAACCCCGACGTTTCACGAGGCGAGGTCTACAACATCAGCGACTCCTCTCCCCTTCATCAGGGCGACTGCTATCACGCCCTCGCCGCTCTCTTTGATAAGACTGTTCCACCCTCCGGTCCACGCCCCGAAAACCGCAAGCGGGCCTGGACCCACAAGAGAGTGAGCAACGAAAAGCTNCGAAACTCAGGCTGGCACCCTAAATTCCCTTCCTTCATCGATGCAGCGGAGGAAATTGCCGCCAGCCTCGGCCACCGGGAATAGCCTTCAACGCGACCAGAAAGACCTCTCGATTATCGTNTTTCAAAGAGACGTCGCCCCCGTGGAGAACCCGCTGTATGCCCGGCAAGCCCCCCGCTCAATTCGGGCTCAGCTCCACGTCCAAGGGCATCGCCCTCGAAGGAGGCTGGCCGGATGAGAAAACCCGGANCCTCCCCCATTCGCTCACACCCGCTCCTGTCTGCCTGACAGGCGAGCATCGCGGGCATGCACCCGGACCCTGAACCCTAGGGACTGGTCACGAGGACATCATCGATGAACCAGCCCGGCCAGAAGTTCGTCCCAGCTGGATCGCTCACAAACCGGAATTCGATCTTAACTGCATTCCCGAGGGCTTCCACCGGCATCTCGAGCAGCTCATTCTCCCAGTTGGTGATGAAATTGTCGTAGGTGGCCANTACGGCAATCTCATTGCTGGTGGCCGCATCGATTACACGCACCGTACAGGAATCCACCCCGGCCTCCGTGTCGTGGAAGTGCCAGAAACTCAGGGTCGAGGGCAATCCGGCGGTCAGGTCAATTTCGGGGGACCGGAGCCAGATATCCGCCCCGGCAACGTAGTTGGCATCGAGATCCGTTCCGTAGCAACTGGTGCCCCCGTGGGCCCCGGCCGGTCCGTCGGGATTCACCGGAGTTCCCAATTCCCACAAAGTGGTGGCGCCGGCATCCGAATCCGAGCCAGTCGTCCAGCCCGCCGCTGCGTTTTCAAAATCCTCGTTCAGCAGTTCCTGCGGAACAATCTCAGCCCGCACACGGTAGAGCACCCGCGGATCAGCCGGTCGCGGAACCGAGACCGATGTGCTGCCCACCGCTTCAAATCCCGCCACGACTTCAAACTGCTGGCCGTCAGTCGAACTCTCGACCGTATAAACAGCCCCCGGCCCGAAGTCCTCCCATGTCAGCAAGATCGCGGTGTTCGTAATGCGAACCTCGGTCAGCTCGAAGAGGTTCTGAACCGCAGCCCCTTCCACCGCAATTCCATATTTATTCTTGATGTAATAGCCAAGAGCGTTGCGCTCGGCCTCATTGAGGACCTGGCGGAAGATGATCACCTCTGCCAGGTTTCCAGTGAACCCCTCGNTAAAGGGGTCCAGCCGGGAACCAAGCTGAAGCTGGTCAACCCCGATATCCATGGTCCCCTGGCGGGGTGCTCCGGAAACGCCATCGAGATAAAATTGGTCGGTCGTGCCGTCAAAGGTGGAGAGGGCGAAGTAACCGGTGTTGAGCGAGGTCGAAGTGAAGGCATCATGACCGGCACACCAGTAATGGTTGCTCACCTCCCCGAAATTGCCGGCACGGGATACCGAATGCCCGTAGGCTTTATTGCAGGCGGCATTCCCGATATGCACGGTATGCTGGTAATTCTGTCCCGTCGTCCCGGTCGTTTCCCAGACCGACACCATCGTGAGGNTGTCCGTGCCGGAGATCCCGGTCGAGTTGCCGGTGATACTGGTGAGGGCATCACCCCCACTGCCGCCCACGAAGGACACCGCAGGCCGACCTGCCAGATTAGTGGTGGAAGCCCTGAAACTGGGCCTGTTTGCGACGTTGCCCTGGAGGACCACCATGCTGAGGGATCCCTTGTCATCCCAGCGTGCGACAGCCTGCCCGTCCGCCGCCGGAATAGTCCCGTCAGCATCCTGCCAGAGGGTGGCCGGATCACTCGCGTCAAACCAGACTGCCAGATTGGGGTGGTCCGCCTGCGGTTCGCCGGTAGCGAGGTTCACTCCACCCGAGGGCANTGGANCGGGCGGNAGGNCCGGCGGTTCGGCATCGANATCAATCNCGTATTTGGCGACCAGGTGATCGGTAAGGGCTATCCGTTCCTCCTCGGTGAGGACGACCCCGAAGACGATTACTTCCGCGAGATCTCCAGTGAAGCCTTCGGTGAACGGGCTGAGCCGTGACCCAATCTGCAACTGGGTTGTTCCCAAGTTGACCGCGATGGTTGTCTCACCCGCAAAAGTGCCATTTACATACCAGCGGTCCACTGTCCCGTCATAGGTCGAAACCGCAACGCTGGAACTCAGCANCTGGGATCTTCCGCCGCTGTTGAAGCCCGGGCACCAGTAGTGGTTTCCCACCTCGCCCGCATTGCCACCCCGCGACACGGAGTGCCCATAGGCCTCGTTGCAGGCTGCATTGCCCATGTGGAAGGTATGTTGAAAGTTCTGGCTGGTGAAGCCCGAGCTTTTCCAGACCGTGACAACGGTCAGGGCAGCCGCACCCGAGAGTCCTGTTGAATTCCCGGAGGTCGAGGTGAGAGCATCGCCTCCCTCACCTCCCTCGAACCTCACCGCCGGTTGATTATTCAAGCCGCCGACCGAGGAAGAGAAGGTGGGCGCATTGCCCGCAGNGCTCTGAACCACCGCGATTNCGCTGAGGCTCTTGTCCTCCCAGCGAGCCACCGGGAGACCGTCCGCCGCGGGGGTATTCCCATCAANATCCTGAAAAAGGGTGGAAGCATCGCCAGCATCCAGCCAGAGCCGGAGGTCCGCATCCGTGACATCCGGTTGGCCGGTCAGCAAATCAACCACCCCGGCGCTGGTGAGTCCCGTTGTGGCCAGACAAAGGCCGANGACCGGGAGCATCTNTTCTNCTATTCTCTTCATTCCTACTTGTTGGGTCTTGAGATCCTGCATCCCATTACTCTTCCTNCATGAACGGTGACNCAGATCAGCNAATAATTTCCCGAGACCTANGGCCAATCCGCATCCCACTCCAGCACAATANCGCGGCCCCCACACGACCCTTGATATCCGGATTAGTCCAGAGACCAGNCAAATTCCCNTTCTACCCGGGATTTCCAGCCTCCAGAAGCCAACCCNTCGTCGCGCAAATTTAACGCCAACGATACTTCCTGATCCCGTCCGCGATCGCCTGGGCGGCCGCGGTCTGGAAGGAGCTCGTCACACAGCGTGCCCGCTCGCTCGCGTTGCTGATGAAGCCGCATTCCACCAGCACTGCCGGGGACCGGGTTCTCACCAGCACGGTAAAGCGCGCGAAACGCACCCCGCGGTTCTTCATCCGGCATTTGCTAACCAGCTCACGCTGAATGGAGGACGCGAGCTGGCGGCCAGCCGAACTCGCATAAAAAGTCTCCGCTCCCCGTACCCACGAGCTGCGGGTGGAATTGAAGTGGATACTCACGAAAATGGAGTTTCGATAACGATTTGCAATNGAGGCCCGCCGCGACAGCGANATGAAGGAGTCACTNCGACGCGTCATCGCCACCCGGTAGCCATGCCGCTTGAGGTAATACTCCAGCTTGTTCGCGACCCTCATGTTCAGGTAGGACTCCCGCACGCCCCCCTTGTAGGCTCCCCAGTCCTTCCCCCCGTGCCCCGCGTCTACCACTACGGTCTTNCCGCGACCCACATTCGAAGTCGGATANGAGCTCTTCTTGGGAGTCNCGGATCGCGAGGACGACCCTGGAATCTTGATCCGCTGCCCGATCTGAAGATTCCGGTGGTCACGGATCCCNTTGTAGGCCTTGAGCGCGTTGACAGAGGTCTTGTACTTNCGCGCGAGGGCGTAGAGCGTGTCCCCCTTGCGGATGGTATGCGTCGCACCATGGAGAACACTCCCCGAGAGAATGATCAACAGGGCTGTCGTNAGGGCGATGCTAGTTCGGGTGACGGAAAACATCAAAACAGCAGACCGCCAGAAAACCCCGTATTTTTAAAAAAGTCAAATATTAATGAAATATTAAGGAATTGGCCTCACAGAGGCCTCCCTCACTGCCTGCCGTCGTCCACTTCCGGGTCAAGAGCCTCCTCCACCGCCTTACGCCGCTGCACCGACAGCATGGGCCGGACCAGCCCGTAGACCAGGTAAGCAGAGAAGAGGACCGCGGGAAGGATCCAGTAGTAGAAAATCATTGCCCCTACGAAGATTGTCCCCGCTGCCAGGAGAGGCACGCTCGCCCGCGTGCTCCAGCCGACCTTCTTGAAGCTCGGGTAGCGGATGTCGCTGATCATGAGGAAGGACAATCCGAGCATGGCACCGGCTAGAACCCAGTTCCAGGCCCCCAGTTGCCGGTCATTATCATGGAGATAGATGATCAAGAAGGTAAGGGAGGCGATAAACCCGGCCGCCATCGGGATGGGAATACCCCGGAACGTCTTGAAGTCCTCCTCTCCTCCCGCCGCCGCAAGGCAGTTGAAACGAGCCAGGCGAATCGCCCCGCAAAGCAGATAGATAAACGCGATGGCCCAGCCGAAGCCGGGCTCGGCCCGCTGAAAAGCCTCGGGTAATTCGAGGTTCAGAAGGACCGCCTTGGAGCACAGCATGGCCGGAGCCATACCGAAGGACACGAGATCCGCCAGCGAATCGAACTCCCGACCGAAGTCCGACTCCTGCCCACCGAGCCTCGCAAGGCGGCCATCTAACAGGTCGAAGAGGCACGCTCCGAAGATGAGCAGGAGGGAGGTCTCGTAATAATGCTTGGCGTCCCCGAACTCGGGCATCTGCATTCCCTTGAAAATCGTCAGGACTGCGAAGAATCCGCAGCACAGGTTCCCCGCCGTCATCAAATTCGGCAGCAGATAGATCCTGGGCTCCTTTTCATGCTCCATGGTGCGGCCAGTATACGGGTAATTCTCCCAACACAAACACTGGAAATCGTCCCCGGGCGGGTCATTCTCTCCCCGTGAGCGAGAACGTCCACCTCAGCCCGGATCAACGCATGGAAGATCTCCTCACCCAGCTGCCGGGAGCGCGCCGGGCGCTCTTCGCCGCCTACCACGTGGGCGGCTGCCAGTCCTGTGCCTACCGGGACGACGAAACNCTGGCGGAGGTCTGCACCCGCAACGATATTCCGGTCGAGGAAGCCATCGCAGAGCTCCTCGCCAGCCATGAGCGCGACCAGGCGATGCTTATTCAGCCAGTCGACTTGAGAACACGCCTCACGGCGGGAGATTCCATCCACCTCCTCGATATCCGGACCCGCGAAGAGCACGAGGCCGTCCGCCTGCCCGGATCCGCGTTCCTGAGCCAGGAGTCCCAGAACGAGCTCTTCGCTGAGCCCCCCCNCGGAACGATCGTTCTCTACGACCACCGCGGGCGCGACGTTCTCGACCGCTGTGCCTGGTTTCACGGCCACGGCCTGAGGAAAACCCTCGCGCTCGCAGGTGGCATCGACGCCTGGTCCCGGGAGGTGGACCCCAGCATACANCGCTACCGCCTGGAACTAGAGTAAGCCTCGCATGGATGGGAAGAAGGCCTTGAGGCCTCGCTCCCGATCCACAAGACTGACTTCATGAATCGCCGCCGCTTCCTCGCCACATCCGGGACCGCTACCGCTGCCCTGTTGCCCCTGCGCTCCACCGGGGCTCCGGGAACCAGCGGCTCTCCCCGCAAGCTCCCCTTCAAGGGAGCCAACCGGATCGGGGTTTCTTCCTACTCCTTCTGGGGGTTCCGCCGTCAGGAATTGCGCTCACTTCACACCAATCTCGAACACGCCGCCCGCATGGGTTTTGANGGACTGGAGATTCTCCAGCGGCAGCTGGAATCCACCGAGCGGACAACTCTCCAGAAGATCAAGCGGCACGCCTTCGTGCTCGGCCTCGACCTCATGGGCTATTCCACNCACCAGGGATTCCTCTCCCCCGACAAGGAGCGGCGGCAGAAAAATATCGACCACACCGTCGACTGCCTTGAGCAGGCCTATCAGCTCGGCATCCCTACCATGCGCGTGAACTCGGGTACGTGGGGCACATCCAAGAACTTCGACGATCTCATGGCCAAGCGGGGGATCGAGGAACCGCTCAAGGGCTACACTGAGGAAGACGCCTACAAGTGGGTGATCGATGCCTATGAAGCCCTCGTCCCGGAAGCCGCCAAGCGCGGAGTCGTCATGGGCCTCGAAAACCACTGGGGCCTCGGAGTGACCCCGGAGGGAATCAAGCGGGTCGTCNGCGCGGTAAATTCCGAGTGGCTCCAGGTCACCCTCGACACCGGCAATTTCCTCGAGGATCCCTACGCCCGGCTCGCCCAGCTGGCCCCCCGGACGGTTCTCATGCAGTGCAAGACCTACTTCGGCGGTGGCCGCTGGTATACCCTCGACCTCGACTATGCCCGCATCGCCGGAATCATGAAACAAGCCGGTTTCCGTGGCTACCTTTCGCTTGAGTTCGAGGGNAAGGAAGACCCGCTCACAGCTNTACCGAAGTCGCTCCACCTCCTCCGCCGGCATTTCGGTGCCGGCACCCCTGCCACCGGCTCGAAGGACTGACCGGGGCCCNCAGACACCGCAATCGAACGTCAGTTTGCAGNCCTCATCGTCCCAGAATCATGACGGCGAGCAGGGCGATCACGAGAAAAACGGCAGTTGCCCACCACTTCCAGGACAACCCGATCTGCTGGTNGGGCCTGCTGCCGAACTCGCGGGCCACGAATTCNTCATAATCAAACTCCTCTTCGGGCAGGTCGAGACCATCGCAACCCTCATCCTGCTCCCANGATCGTTTCACCCGTACACGNCTGCCCCGACTTTTGCTTCGAGCCACCTCCGGGCCGCAACCGGGACANGACCGNCCGACCTCTGCTGCCCCTCCGCAGGTCGGACAAATGTAGGATTCAGCGTTCACCACTGATCGGGTAAGGCGCCCCGGAAGACCGGCGGGCGGCGCTTCCGGGACCGGACCCTGCCGACCTGAGACGGCAATGGTGAAAGACTAGTAGCGGTAATGCTCCGCCTTGTAGGGNCCTTCCACTGGGACGTCGATGTAGTCCGCCTGTTCCTGNGTCAGGNTCGTAAGTTTGCAGCCGATCTTGTCGAGGTGCAACCTCGCGACTTCCTCGTCAAGTTTCTTNGGAAGCACCTCCACTCCCACCCCGCGGGTCCCGCGGTTCTCCCACAGGTCGATCTGGGCNAGGCACTGGTTGGCGAAGCTGTTCGACATCACGAAACTCGGATGGCCCGTGGCACAGCCCAGNTTGACCAGCCGCCCNTCCGCCAGCATGTAGAGGGTNTTNCCACCGGGGAATGTATACTTGTCTACCTGGGGCTTGATATTGGAACGATTGATGCCCGGGAACTCGTTGAGCTTGTCCACCTCGATCTCATTGTCGAAGTGGCCGATGTTGCATACGATGGCCTGGTCCTTCATCTTCTCCATGTGCTCGATGCGGATGATCCGGAAATTGCCGGTGGTCGTGACATAGATGTCGCCCCAACCCAGAGTNTCCTCCACCGTGAGCACGCGGTAGCCCTCCATCGCGGCCTGCAGCGCNCAGATGGGATCGACTTCCGTGACAACCACCTGAGCNCCCTGNCCCCGCAGGGCCTGGGCNCACCCCTTGCCGACGTCCCCATAGCCACAGACCACTGCAACTTTCCCTGAAATCATGACATCNGTAGCGCGCTTGATTCCNTCCACCAGCGACTCCCGGCACCCGTAGAGGTTGTCGAATTTCGACTTGGTNACCGAATCGTTCACATTGATGGCNGGAAACAGNAGCTTGCCGTCCCGCTGCATCTGGTAGAGGCGGTGGACCCCCGTGGTGGTCTCCTCCGAGACCCCNACCAGTTCGCTCACCCAATCATGAAAGATGCCGGGCCGCTCGNCCTNGATCTGCTTGAGAAGATCCTTGATTACCTGTTCTTCGTGGTTGCCGGACGGCGTGTCCACCCAGTCGCTCCCGTCCTCCATTTCATAGCCCTTGTGGATGAGGAGAGTAGCATCTCCCCCATCATCGACGATGAGCTGCGGCCCCTTGCCGTCGGGAAACTGCAGGGCCTGCCAGGTGCACCACCAGTACTCCTCGAGAGTCTCCCCTTTCCAGGCAAAGACCGGAGTACCCCCANCCGCAATCGCCGCTGCCGCATGATCCTGCGTCGAANATATATTGCATGAACACCAGCGCACATCAGCGCCCAGGCTCTGCAGCGACTCAATAAGAACCGCAGTCTGGATCGTCATGTGCAGGGAGCCCATCACGCGGACCCCGGCAAGTGACTGCTGGGNTCCATACTTCTCCCGGACTGCCATCAGGCCGGGCATNTCATGTTCCGCCACTTCAATTTCTTTCCGTCCGAACTCGGCGAGNCCAAGATCGGCCACTTTGTGTGGGAGAACCTGCGGTTCTTCAATTACTGCGCTCATGTTGTTATCAGGTTGAATGTTTGANTCGGGCAGGGCCCGGGCAGGATCCCCTCAGGGGGAGACCGCGTTCTTAAGGTCCTCCACCCGGTTGGTTTCCTCCCACGGCAGGGAGGCATCTTCCCTGCCGAANTGCCCGTAGTTGGTGGTCGTGAGGTAGATCGGGCGCAACAGGTCGAGCTGCGCGACGATGTCGGCNGGCTTGAAGGAAAACACCTCCCCGACGGCCCGCTCGATCCGCTCCTCGTCCACCTCGTTCGAACCAAAGGTGTCCACNTTGATGCTGACCGGATGAGGATGGCCAATGGCGTAGGCCACCTGCAACTCACACTCGCGAGCCAGCCCCGCCGCGACGATGTTCTTGGCTACCCAGCGGCACATGTAGGCAGCCGAGCGATCCACCTTGGAAGGATCCTTCCCTGAAAAGGCACCGCCGCCATGCCGACCCATCCCGCCATAGGTATCCACGATGATCTTGCGACCGGTCAGGCCTGCGTCACCCTCCGGACCACCGACCTCGAAACGCCCGGTGGGGTTGATGAGAAACTCAGTGTCCTCGGTCAGGAGCTCGCTTGGCAGAACCTTCTCGATCAGATCCCTCCTGAGGTGTTCCCGAATTTCCTGAGTTGGGATCTCCTTCGCGTGCATGGTGGACACTACCACTGCAGTCACGCGTTGCGGCTGATTATCCACATACTCGATGCTGACCTGCGTCTTCGAATCGGGGCGGAGCCAGGTGTGAACCCGGTCCTTGCGCAGCCGGGTCATCTCCTGGCCCAGCTTGTGCGCATACAGGACCGCGGCAGGCATGAGCTCCGGCGTGTCATTTGTCGCGTAGCCAAACATGATTCCCTGGTCCCCGGCACCCTGCTCGTCCGTCTCCTTCCCCTCGGCAGCAGCGGCATCGACACCCTGCTTGATGTCAGGAGACTGCTTCCCGAGCATGTTCATCAGGAAGGCCCCCTTCTCAAACTTGCAAGTGTAGGAGTAGTCCGTCCCTTCCGCGTAGTCGGCGTCGTAGCCGATTTCCCTGATGGTCTCCCGCACCACCTCCCCGTAATCAAAATCGGCGGTAGTGGTGATTTCTCCCGCGAGGCCGACAACGTTGTCCTTCACGAAGGTTTCGCACGCAACACGGCTGCCGGTGTCCTGCTTCAGGCAGGCATCGAGGACGGCATCAGAAATGGTATCGCAGACCTTGTCGGGATGGCCTTCAGTTACCGACTCGGAGGAAAAAATGAATGATTGGGACATGGCGTTTCACGTTTTCGCTGGGAAGCATCTACAAATCGTGATTTGTTGATATGACCTAAGCGCAGTTTTTGATGCCGTCAATCCTCAATTCCCTGAAATTACTGGCTGATCCTACCCGCCTCCGGCTCCTTCTCCTCCTCTCCGAGGAGGCCCTGAGTGTGGCGGAACTGCAGGAGATCCTCGGCATGGGGCAGTCCCGGATTTCCACCCAGCTCGCCCAACTACGCAAGGCCCGGCTCGTCTCTGACCAGCGCTCGGGCAAGAACAACATCTACTCCGCCCAGCTGGACGGGGAACTCCTTGAAATCGCGCTCAAGGCAGGAGCCGAGCTGGCCGAAAGGAAGAAGGATCTCGCCTCCCTGCACCACATCCTGCGCAAGAGAAAAGACCGGGCCCGCAACTACTTCGATGAGCTGGCCGGAAAATTCGGACGACACTACGTCCCGGGTCGCTCCTGGAAAGCGCTCGCCGAGGGACTTCTCAAAGTCCTCAACTTCAAGGTCGTGGCCGACCTCGGAGCCGGCGAGGGGACCCTCGCGCAGCTCCTCGCCCAACGCGCCCAGCACGTCATCGCGGTTGACCACTCCGGCAAGATGGTGGCCTTCGGCGAAAAGCTCGCAAGGGAGCACGGCCTGCTCAACCTAGAATATCGACTGGGAGATATCGAGGCTCCACCCATTGATGACGGGTCCGTCGAGCTCGCCTTTCTCAGTCAGGCCCTGCACCACGCCGCCGACCCGGGACAGGCCCTGCGGGAGGCCCATCGTATTCTCAGCCCGGGTGGCCGCCTGGTCGTCCTCGACCTTCTCCAGCATTCGTTCGATAAGGCCCGGGAACTCTACGCCGATACCCACCTGGGCTTCGCCGAGGTCGAAATTGCGAACCTCCTAGAGACTGCAGGCTTCTCTCACGTGGAGACGGGCGTCGTGGATCGCGAGGACTCCCCGCCGCACTTTCAGACCCTGCTCGCCGTTGCTTCAAAGTAACCTCCCCGGGTCCGCGGACCAGCCCGTGCCCCGGAATTTGATAAAAAAGTGACGATCGCAGCCGCTGGTGTCAGCTTGGCACCTTCTCAGCCTCCTCACCCATGCGATTCCCGGATCAAACAACTGTCTGCGCCGTCGTCCTCTCCGCCCTCTCCGCAACACCTGCCACCCTGCGGGCCGGGGACTGGCCGCACTGGCGAGGGCCAAACCGCAACGGAATCTCGGAAGAACAGCTGCCACCACAAGCCTTGAAGAACATAGGCGGCAAGCTCGCCTGGACCGTCGAGGTGGGAACGGGGTTTTCCTGTCTCACAGTAGTGGGCGACCGACTCTTCACCACCGGGCACCAAAAGGGCCAGGACACCCTCTACTGCCTCAATACCGGGGATGGCTCGGTCGTGTGGAAGCACAGCTTTGAGGCAGACCTCGGCGACAAGTTCTACGACGGCGGCCCGGGAGCCACTCCTACTGTCGCTGATGGCCGGGTCTACCACGCCTCGAAGTGGGGAGAACTTTTCTGTCTCGACGCCGCCAGCGGGAAGGTCGTTTGGGAAAAACAGCTCCGTGACGAGGCCGGGGCCCGCGTGCCCACCTGGGGCTTCAACGGCTCCCCCACCGTCACAGCAGACACTGTTTATCTCAACGTCGGTTCGGCCGGGATGGCCTTGCATCGGGACAACGGCAGGGTTCTCTGGCAGTCGCAAAAGGGCAATCCGGGATATTCTACTCCCCTCATCCGCGATATCAACGGGGCACCGGCTCTTCTCCTCGCGAGCGGAAACTACTATCTGGCGGTGGATCCTGCGACCGGGAAACGCCTGTGGTCGCACCGTTGGGTCACTCGTTACGGAGTGAATGCCGCCGATCCGATCGTTTGGGGAAATCAGGTCTTTATCTCTTCGGGCTATAACAAGGGCTGCACCCTTCTTGAGATTACCGGAGGGGAGGTCAAAACCGTCTGGAAGTCCAAGACCCTGCGCAACCAGTTTAGCGGCTCGATCCTCCTCGACGGCCACCTCTATGGCATCGATGGCGACTCCAGCGGGAAGGCTTCCCTCAAATGCGTGGAGTGGGGCACTGGAGAGGAAAAGTGGAGCTTCCCGGAGAATGGCTTCGGCTCCCTCCTCGCCACGCGAAAGCACCTCCTTGTCCTCGATCACGAGGGAACCCTCCGCATCGCTCCTGCTTCACCCGAGGGCTTCACACCCACTTCGAGCGCCCAAATCCTCGACGGACGCTGCTGGACGNCCCCCGTCCTCGCCAACCAGAGACTCTACGCCCGCAACGCCAGCGGAACCCTCGTTTGCGTCACATGGTGAATTGTCTTGCATNGGTAGCTCTCACCAGCCCGTATAACCGCCCCACCATGTCCCCAGATGAAACGTAGAACCTTCGCCACTACAGCGGCCGCGGCCGGCGTGTTCAGTCAATCCGTCCCCCTCCTCGCTGCCAACAAAAAGGCGGGCAGGAAATACCGCACCGCCCTCCTTGGCTCCGGCTGGTGGGGAATGAACGTCCTGCGGGAGGCCATGGAATCCGGAACCGTGCAGGTGGTTGCCCTAAACGACGTCTTTGACGACGCGCTGGAAACATCGGCCGAGGAGGTAACCGATCTTTCCGGGGACAAGCCGAAGCTCTACAAGGACTACCNGGAGCTGCTGGCNAAGGAGAAACCGGAGATCGTGATTATTGCCACCCCGGATCACTGGCACGCCCTCCAGACCATCGAGGCAGTCGAAGCCGGAGCCCATGTCTTCGTGGAAAAACCCACCGGCCACACCATCCTGGAGAGCCGGGCCATGGTGCACGCCGCCAGAAAAGCGGGCACCACCATCCAGGTCGGCCTCCACCGGCGCATTGGCACCCACCACGTGTCCGGCATGAAGTTTCTCAAGAGCGGNAAAGTNGGAAAGGTGGGCATGGTCCGCATGTTCGTGGCCGGCCGCGGAGGCCCCGAAAAGCCACGTCCCAATTCCGAGCCTCCCGAGGGCATGGACTGGGACATGTACTGTGGCCCCGCTCCGCTTCGCCCGTTCAACAGCCGGATCCATCCCGGGGGCTTTCGAAACTTCCTCGACTTCGCCAACGGCACTCTGGGCGACTGGGGCGTCCACTGGCTCGACCAGGTTCTCTGGTGGACCGAGGAGAAGTTCCCCCGCCGGGTGTTCTCCACCGGCGGCCGGCCTGTCCGCGGGGAACCCATCTTCAACGACCGGGAGCAGACCACCGACGCCCCCGACACTCAGATCGCAGTCTATGAGTTCGAGTCCTTCACCGCGACCTGGGAACACCGGCGCTACGCGGACAATCCGTCCGAGAAGCACAAGATTGGCTGCTACTTCTACGGGGAAAACGGGATCTTCCACATGGGCTGGCGCGACGGGTGGACTTTCTATCCAGCCAACCCCAGGGAAAAGATCATCCACGAGGATTCCCGCCTACAGGAACCGGACGGACACAATCTCAAGCTCCTCTGGCAGGACTTCATCGCCGCCATCGGGAGCGGCAAGGCACCCGTTTGTGACATCGAATCGTCCCATCGCTCTTCCGTCCTTCCACTCCTCGGAATGATTTCACTCAAGGTGGGGAGGAGCCTCGAGTGGGACGGCGACAAGGAACAGGTCATCGGGGACACCGACGCCAACAAGCTCCTGAAGCGGGACTACCGTGGACCCTGGGTCTACCCGACGATCTGATCCGACCCAAATCCCCTCGCCAAGAATGCGGCATGGCCCGCTCCCCCGAAGAGATTTTTGCCGAGATCGGCGGACAACCCAATAGTTGTTCCCTCGCGGAATACTGTGCCTGGGCNCGCCACCTCCGGGCCCTCTCATCCTGCCGCCTGCTCATTTTCGGAGTCGGCCGGGATTCGGTTGCATGGCAGGAAATCAACCAGGGCAACACCACCCTCTTTCTCGAAAACAACGAAGACTGGATTGAACGGGTGAGGACCCAGGCCGGAGACGCNCACATTCGCTCGTTGGTGTACGCCCAGCCCTACGAGGAGTGGGCCGNGGAAAAGTTCTCGGGAGAGGCNGTCGTTCTCCCAACAATGGAAAGCCCTCCCTTCGATGGGACCTGGGACTGCGCCTTTGTCGATGCTCCCTGGGGGCCGACCTTCGGACGGCACCAGAGCACCCATGCTGCCACCCGGGCCGTCCGGCCGGGGGGACTGGTCGCCCTCCACGATTGCGAGCGGGAACGGGAACAGACCGTCTGCCGCGTTCTTCTGGAGGAGCGAGACTTCACGCTCCTCGAGGAGGTGGAGCGCCTCCGCATCTACCAGGCCCCATCCTGAAGGCTCCCACCCCGGCCTCCAGCCCTCCGGGGGAACCAGACCAGCCTCCGCCAGCTGGTTCCCCGGAGAAAAGAGGACTGATACTCCTTCCTAGCGCTTGTTCAACAGGTTGACGACGTCGTCCAAACCCTTGTTCATCGCCAGTTCAATCGCACTCCGGTTGTTGTTGTTCTGCCGGAAGCGCAGGTTGGGGTTGGCCCCGTGCTTCAGGAGCAACTTGATCGAGGCGAGAAGGGGATCATTGCGCTCGGCCTGTCCACGCTCCAGCAAATTGACGGCATAATGAAGAGCGGTTGCCCCGTTGCGGGCCTTCAGGTCGGGTTCCACCTTGAGATCGGTCAGGATGAACTCAAGCATCCTGGGCTGCCGCCAGACTACCGCCTCGTGCGTTATGTAACTCCCATTCCAGTTGGCCTTCAACTCCGCCCCGTTCGCCATGAGGAGTTTGACAATTTCAGTGTGAGGTGAGCCCGCTACCACATTGAGAGGGGTCTTCATGAACCGGGACTGCGTGTTCACGCCGGCCCCGTTCGCCAACAGGAGCTTCACGATATCCATATGCCCACCCGCACCGGCATAGCCGAGCGCGGTGTAGGAGTTGTTGGACGTAGCGTCGGCCTTTACTCCGGATTTCAGCAGGGCCGCCACCTTCTCCTTATCCCCGCTGCGCGCGGCGATCAGAAGGGCCTCCTCGGGATGGTCTACCTTCCGGTAGAGGCCCGAGTAGGACGCATGGTTACCACCTCCCCCTTGATTGCCAGTGGTAGTGACCACCCGNAGGGAATCCTGCATGGGAATGAATTCGCCCTCCAGTGGCTTCGAGAGGTTGATATGGCGCTGCAGGTTGGCTCCCACCGCCGGCAGCCATCCATCCCCGTCCTCGGGAATTCCCTTGAAGTTGGCAGCCTGGTTGTTGGGCGCAGCGTTGCTGACCAGAATATTATCAATATAGAGCCTGACCCCGGTCCCGCTCTCGGTAACGGCCACGAGATGATGCATTTTCCCGTCGAGGACGGTCGTGTTGTTCCTCGCCCAGCGCCCCCCGACGTAGCCCATGTTGTCCGACAGGTTGAAGCGGTGGATCCGCCAGTCTNNCCAGCCTCCATCTCCCAGGGACACAAGGGTCTGCCACCGCTTATCAAATTTGTCCGCACTGAACCAGAGCGAGACCGTAATGCTGCCNCCCTCCGGCGTGTAGTCTGATGCCTTGCCCCCGAGCAGGACATGCTGGTTTTCCCCGTTCAGGTGAAGGGCCTGACCGAACTGCCCCTTGGCAAATCCGGGAGAGTTCTTACCAGTTCCATGCCGCCCCTTGCCGCTGGCGTCCTTCAGGTCTCCATCAAAGGGCCAGTGTCCGATCAGCCCCTCAGCCAATTGCCCGGCAGCTTTCGCTGATCCCTTCCCATTGTTCCATAAGGTCACGNCCTCCTCATCGGTCAGGGCTCTTCCCCAGATCTGGAGATTATCGACCTTCCCGTTCCAGGCACGGTCCTTGAAGAAGTGGTCCGTCTGGGGAGTCTCATGCTTCGCCTTCCGGTTGGTCTCCACGAAACTCCCCGTCCCCCCAATCAAAACCTGCGGATCGAGGGTGAAGTCAGAGCTTTCCAGGTTGGTGTTNAGCCCCTGAATGGCGAGGACGTTTTTCCCTTCCTTGAAGGCACTGGCATATTCAGTCAGGGAGAAGAACTCCGCTCCATTTGCCTCATGGTTGGTGACGGTGGCTTCCCCGGTCTTCTCATCGACCGTCACGTTGCTNGAGCTGAAGAGGCGCCGTCCGTTGGCGTGGACGATGAACCCGTCATCATAGTTGATCAGCAAGCCAAGCCCCTTGAGATCTGCGCCCTTGGGAATCTCAAACTCCCGCCGGATGAAAATGGACAGATAGTTGTCCTGCATGTCCTCGATGAGCGTTTCATCGTCGTTGTCATCATAGCCGAAACCGGCCTTCCCGCTTTTCCAGCCCTCTTTCTTCGGATCGAAGGAAAGACTGGTCCAGAGCAGATCCTTGGGCTCCTTACCCCCGTCGAGGTAATGCCACTCGGCGCCCTTGTCGATGGCTGCGTGGCTCTTCCCGCTGCCCGATGATTTTAGCTTGAGGTCCGACGTTCTTTTGAATCTCAACTTTCCGCTCCAGTCGTAAAAGGTGCTGGTGACCTTGCCCTTGGAGATGCGCTTGATTTCAAACTGATCCCCCCGGTAGGTGATCCAGTCTCCCTCGATCTGTGATTGCAGCCCGGGGTCCCCCTGGGACAGGGCTGANTGGGTCAGGGCGCACATCAGGAGTGCTCCGCCCCGGAATTTGCTGAGTGGTNGTGTGTTCATGACATTGTGTGTGCTTACGGTTTTCTGTTCGTCGCTGCTGGGCGTTCGGTGATTNAAGGGNCGGCCTGATCAGGCAAATCCATGGACACAAANGGACTCTGGTGCCGCCCTGCCGGACAGCGGGTCTTCGCCAATGGAAGTGGTGCTCGGTCGCCCTCTCCGGAGGAGCCCGGGAGCTCCTCCAGCTGCCAATGCGCCAATCCGGGTGAAAATGTGTCATTCATTTTCATCGAGCTNCCGAAAANCTGNNTGAACANCGTCNAGATTCCCGCNCCCGTCTGATTTTTGCTTTCCCGGCCCNCCCTTACNCCTGGCCGATTTCCTTGAAGAGCCACGCACGAGCGAAGGCCCAGTCACGATTCACGGTTGCGAGGGAAACACCCATGGTCTCCGCCACCTCCTCCCCTGTCATTCCAATGAAGTAGCGGAGTTTCACCATCTCCGCCTTGCGGGGCTCCCGCTCCTCGAGGCGTCCGAGCACCTCATGGACAGCCAGCAACTCGTCATCATCCTGTCCCGAGGCAAAGCCATCGATTTCATCGAACTCGATGCGCTTCAGCCTTCCTCCCCGGCAGGCTGCCCGCTTGCGACGGGCACAGTCCACCAGAATCCGTCTCATGGCTTCCGAGGCTGCTGAGAAAAAATGCCGTCTGTTCTCAAATTGCTGATCTCCGATCTTCATCCACGCGTCATGCACCAGCGCGGTGGCCTGCANCGTGTGGCCGGCCNGTTCATTGAACATGCGGATCCTCGCCATCATTTTTAATTCCTCGTACACCGCGACGAGAAGTTCATCATCCGAGACGTCATTCGCGGCCCGGGAGCGCAGCAGGGTCGTAATCTGGCTCATCAATCCGTCCCCTCAATTCTCGTAATCAGTTCTATCGATGGAGCACGCAGCAGCCGGAGCTGGCATCGACTTGCGCCCAGGGCCTCTTCACGAATGACCAGTCCCTCTCCCGACGGCAGGAACCAGGCCAAGGGAGAAACATGGCCCGGCGTGGGCCCGAAAGAAGCCACCTGCTCCCATTCCGTCGTCTCCCAGATAAGAATCGGTCCGCTCCCGATCGCCGTCGATACCAGGCGCTCCCCGTCCGGGGAAAAATCAAGCCTCCGGATGACCAGGTTATGGCCCTCCAAACGAGCCAGGCTACGGCCCGTCGCAACCTCGTGAATCTCGATCACCGGACGTTTCCTGACCGCATAGGCCAGGGTCTCCCCGTCGGGAGACAGACACAGCCCCTGGACTCCTGCCTGGTCACCAGTGTCCACCCTGCTCACCAACTCGCCGGTTAAAAGATCATAGACCGCCAAGACGTCCCACCCGTGCTTGACGGCCATCCTTGTCCCATCGAGGGAGAATGACCTGTGATCGTGGCTTATGAGTTGCCCGCGTGTCCACTCGGGTAGTTCCAGGCTGGTCGAGGAGACCAGGTCCAGCGATGGGACGGTGTAGCGATTCAGCCGGACNATTCTGGATCCCGGGATGTCCATCACTGCCACGAGGATCCTGCTTTCTCCCAGAAAGCACAGCCTGGAATTATGCACGTCCGCGGGCAGTTCCACGCGCTTCTCGACACCGCCAGTCAGGTTTCTCACAGTAATTTCCGCCTCCGTCCTCGAGCCACAGACAAGGAGGTCCTCCGCGATCCAGAATACCTCGGACAGATTCTCGTCTTGAAAGTCCGGGACATCATCCGCGTCGCCATGGAAGCAAACCGCCCCGTTCCGCAAGGTAAGTGCGCTACTCCCACCCGGGGCCAGGTCCAGGTGGTGAAACGGTTTCTCCACGATGAGAGGCTCCACACCTTCCTTCAGCCAGTTTTCAACCTCCCAGATTCTCACACTCCGATCCTTCCCCGAACTTACCAGCCANCGNCCGTCCGGGGANAAGCCCACCGACCACACTTCGTCCCGGTGCCCCTGAATATTCGCCACCTCANTCCAGTCACTCGTCCTCCACAGCTTGATGTTCTGGTCACCGCTCCCGGAGGCCAGCAGGCTCCCGTCCGGAGAAAAGGACACCTTGGAGACAAATCCGGAATGCCCGGTGAGACGGATGTCCTCACCTTCCCCGGTCATATCAAAAACAGAAACCCGTGGATCCTGGAAAAGGCTGCCCGCCACGAGCTGACTCCCATCCGGAGAAAAGGCGAGGGTCGTGACCCGTCCGGTTACGCGTGGTTTCTTGGGAAGAGGAGTCCAATCGGGAACNNGGAGAATGACAATCCGTCCATGCCCCCCGCCAACGGCCAGGAGTTTCCCATCCCGGGAAAAGGAACAGGCCCCCTCCTGGTCGAGCTGGGAGTAGTTTCCTTCGTGCATTTTCTCGGTATGCACGACAGCTCCTGAGCTTACCTCCACGATCCGGGCCTCTCCCTCGGCCGGAACGAAAAAGGACAACAGGTGCCCATCCGGAGAGAGGGCAACGCCAGTCGGGCGGCGAGAGCCAACATTCAGGGACCTCACCGGCCCGCTGGTCGGGTCACCCCAGATCTTGATAAAGTAATCGCCGGTGGAGCTCCTGTGGTGAAGACCCACGATCATCGTTCCGTCCGGACTCGCCGCGAGAAAACCTCCTGAGGAAGCCAACCTGCTTTCCGCGCTGCTTCGCGACATCAGGATCGCTGGGCGGTCACCCCTCAGTTGCCGCAACACGATTCGGCCATGGTCTTCAAAAGTGATGAGTCCCTCCCCGTCGGGGGAAAAGATGGCGCTCAACACCCGCTCGGAATGCTTCCCCACCTCACCCGTGGTTCGTAGCCGCGTCTGCTCCCAGAGATACCGCCACTCCCAACCCCGCAAATCCTGCGTCTCTCCATCACGATCATATAAACTCAGGAGGCGGCTGGTCCTTCGAAGGTCCTGCTGCCGGTGGCTCTCGAAGGCCAGCAGCATGTCCGCAGCNTAGGAGTGCCGGAAAGCCCTTTCACGCTGACGGACAGCATGCAACTCAGCCAGCTCGGCCCGCCCAGCCGCGGCTTCCGAGCGCATNCGCATGTCCTTTTCGGNCCCCCGCGCCCGCTCCGCGATTTCGGCTGCNTGCTGCGAGGTCCGGGCCTGGCGCAGGCCGGAGAGTGCCGNGAAAACCAGGGCCANCCCGATAACACAACCGGCCAGCACGGNCGANCGGTTCCGACGGAGGTATTTCTGNAAAATGTAANGACGGCTGTGAGGTCTCGCACTGATCGGCTGACTGGNCTGCGACTTGCGGATGTCACTCACGAGGCCCTCGACCGTCGCGTAACGGTCCTCCGGATCCCGCTCCAGAGCCTTCATCACGATCCATTCCAGATCGTTACCNACGATCCTCTGCAGCTCGGTTCCCGAAACGTCCCGCAGCCGCGCCAAGCCGGCCCGCCCTTCCCGGTCCAGACGGCGCAGCATGGTCANNGGTTTCACAAGATCTCCGCGCTCCNGCANGAACGCGCTCCTCGTCCNGCTGGNATCNGCNGGACTGNCCCGACCGTCCGGGGGATTTCCGACCAGCAGCTCGTAGAGAATCGCNCCCAGCGAATAGATGTCGGCCCGCGTATCGATTGGCTTACTGGNGGAAAACTGCTCCGGAGCCATGTAGGCCGGAGTCCCGAGCAGCTCTCCCNTGGTGGCCATGGGCCCGGAGAACTGGAACTCCNCTTCCTTCGTCGCCTGAGAGATACCAAAATCAATTACCTTCGCGATGGGCCCGGACGGGTCGTCCACGACGAGGATGTTCGAGGGCTTGAGATCCCGATGAATCGCGCCCTTCTGGTGGGCATGATTGATGGCCAGGCAGGCATCAACAAAGATCTTCAGGCGATCCCGGATACCCAGCTTCCCCGCATCACAGAAGTCGGTGAGGGGGCACCCACGCACCAGCTCCATGGCAAAGAAGGGCCTCCCCTCTCCCGTCATTCCCACCTCGATCAGCTGGGCGATGTTGGGATGTTCCATCATCGCAAGCATCTGCTGCTCCGCCTGGAACCGCTCCAGGACGCTCACGGAATCCATCCCGACCTTGAGGATCTTGAGCGCAACTTCCCGCACCACGGGCTCCTTCTGCCTCGCCCGCCAGACGACTCCGAATCCCCCCTCTCCCAGCCGGGACTCCAGCTGNTAGGCGCCGATCNGGTCCCCTGTCTCATGATCCNTCTGCCCATCCTGCNNCCCTCGTTGTTCGCTNGCAANGACGGCCTCCTGCCTCGCCCGCACGCGTTCCGCATCCATGAATCCGTCGGGCATNGTTTCATGNGCTTCGAGGAGCCGGCTGAGCTCTTGTTTCTCGACCTCGCTCAGATCCTCACGGGCACTAAGTTCCNTCTGCCACTTCTCCCGGGGCAGAAGCTGAAACCTGGCAAATTCAGACTCGATCACTTCCCTGAACGATTGTTACTGCCGGCATTACAGAGTAGTCCCCCCGCAAGCGCAAAAAAAACTCCCTTCGCCTGTTCGGACTAGACAAACGCCCACCCCGGTGTGCGCGGAAATCCCCTGCAACTGCAACGATTCAGGGGTTTTCCATCGAACGGGGACCTCGGCCAGCTGCCCGGGAAGGCAACCGGACGACGCAGGCAGAACAGCTTACGGCCGCAATTTTCGTTCGGAGACGTCAATGCGGCGTCCGGCCGCCGTAATCGCCTCGTAGCGAATTCGATCTTTTTCAAGTACGACCTTGATGAGNTGATTGGCCGACTCGGCACGTGCCAGAAAGGGGCGCTTCTGCTCAATGCCGGATGCAATACCCCGCGTCCTGACCCCCCATGCGCCGTCCCCCATGTAGACCACGCCCCCAGTGTCATCGCGCTTCCCGGCCGTGAGCGGGTGAGTTCTCTTGTAAGTGTGGTGATCATTCTCAAAAACCGCATCCACCCCGTGCTCCTCAAACAGGGGACACCATGCCTTCTGGATTTCCACGGCGTCCGCCTTGGCCCCCGTTCCCCAGGCCGGNCGATGATAGCAGACAAACTTGTANGGGAAGGNCCTGCGCTGTNCNAGGGCCTCGCCCAGCCAGGGCGTCTGCGGGGCCACATTCTGNGTGTGNCCGGAATCGAGAGCGATCACGGTCAGATAATCTCCAAAATCGACCGTAAACTTGCTGCCNTCCTCCATTCCCAGAAACAGGCTGTAGAAGAACGGAGCCGCAGCACGGGGAGGAGCACTGGTGGGACGATACGCGGCGCCCCGCACCTCGTGATTTCCGATCACGGGGATCATCGGGATCATGGTCCCGTCAGGAGAGATGGCGCACTCGGTCCACGAGTCGGCCCACTCCAACCAGCGATTGCCATCCACCCCGTTGGCATAGGCCAGGTCCCCTCCGAGCAGTGCAAACAGNGGTNCCTCGGTTCCGGCCCGACGNTTCATACCATCGAGCATTTCCCTCGTGTGGAACATGTCACCCCCCGTCACGAAGCTCATTCCCTCCCGGAAAGCCGCCGGGGCAGTTTCAAAAAACCAGCTGCCGACCACCAGCCCGCGCCGCAGGATCATGAACCCGTAGCGCGAATCCGGCAGGAGGTCCTTCAGGTCCACCGAGTGAACCTTGTGGGCAGTCGGACCGAAGGGGCGGACAGCAGGGTTCGCGTTGATCCACCGGGGGTCTCCAACCTTCCGGAAGGCAAACAGGAATCCGCGCTCTGCTTCGAGCAGCTCCTTAACTGGAGGAACCTGGTTCCAACGCGGATCCAGGGGGAACTCCCGGTGATGATTCCATACGGTGTCCCTGTCGCAGAGNGTGAGGGCCTTCCCTCCGTGCCTCAGAATGACCCGCGGCGCGACGGTCTTGTCGCCTTCTGCATTCGCAGCACCCCGCAANAGGATTCCCAGCAGGATCCTGCTGCCCGCAGCGCTTGCGGGAACCGGGAACTCCACCCCCGTTCCNCCGGGTGCAGATCTTCCAACCTCCCTTCCATCAAAATAAACCTCCGTGGATCTTCCCCCTGTGCCCCCGACGGCAAGAACCGCCTGCCCGGCGAGATCGGCTGGCAACTCGATCGCCCTGCGCAGNGCCAGCGAGTTGTTCTCGCTCGCCNCAAAGGGNCCGGCCGAACTCTCCCAGCCACCGGCAAGNTCTCCCTCACTCTCGATCCAGTGGACCGCCATCGTGCTGCATGGGTCCGCGTGCCATTGGCAAATNGGNCCATGGGTCGCACCCTCNCTTGCAAGGACCTGCANACTGGCGGCAAAAACGAGCAATCTTCTTTTCATATCGAACCTCCGGGGCAATCCTGCCACATAGTCTGGATGGAGTCCTTACAGAACAAACGGGGCTCTTCAACTACAAGCACAACCAAAAAGGAAACCCTCGGCTTGCCACCCCGGCCGGTTACCAAGCCCGCTCTCCGACGTGCAGACCATGATTCTTTCACCAGGAGCCCGGGGCCTTGCCTCGGCCGCCACGCGCGTATTGCTCATCGTCCTCACTCTGGGCGGTTGCTCCTCCCAGTCCCCACGTCCGGCTTCTCCCTCCCCGGACCAACCCCTTGCCACCCCGGAACTTCCACAACCGGCTCCTTACTTCTCCGATGGGGGAACAGCTGAGAGCCCCCTCCCCTTCTTCCCATTCGAGCCACCCTCCCAGAGCCCTCTCCCGACCAGTGTCCAGCGAGTCACTTCCGAGGGAATCGAGCTCACCTTTGTTCTCTTTGACGCGCGGGACCACCGGCTCTCGGTAGCAGACAAGGAGGGCGGCCCACCCACCGAGTGGCCAACCGCGGAGGCTGCAGCCAGGTCCCATGGNGCTCTCGCCGCCATCAATGCCAGCTTCTTCACCGAAGAAGGACGCCCCCTCGGGCTCGTTATTGAAGACGGCAGGCACATCGGCAGGTGGAGCTCCCAGTCTGCGCTCACCTCCGGCGTCGTGGCGGTGGAAAAAGGGCCACGCATTCTCCGACGCCAGCACTGGCGCTCCTTCTCTCCAACCAGCCATCTCGTGCAAGCAGGCCCTTTCCTCGTCGAAAATGACACCGCGGTCGACGGCCTCGAAAACCAGCGCCCCAGCGCCCGATCCTTTATCGTGTGGAATGGGAGGTCCGGCTGGGCCTTTGGCCACACCGGCAAGGCCACCCTAGCCGGGCTGGCCCTTGCCCTGGCCGCCCAACCCCTCAGNCAGCTCAATATCACCACCGCGCTCAACTTGGATGGGGGGCGTTCCAGTGACCTGTGGGTNTCCCCCCTTCTTCAGGGAGGCCCCCTCTCCACAAGGAAGGGCTGGAACAAACCGGTCCGCAATTACCTCCTCCTCCATCGCCGNTCAGNATCCTGACCCGGTCTCCAGCCTGCCCACGCCGACTGTAGCCNGNACCCCGCCATGCAGGNCTTCCCGGCGAGGATCCGTCCCTAGGATTTCAACCGTGGGCGGGACGAGCCGGCACATCGGATAATCAAGGNGTNAGCACCTTCANGAANCCCTGTTAAAAAAGCGTGNNATCTCTGTGAACATTTTCGCCNNCGTTGTGTCAATAACNCTGCCCTGNTGCTGTNTTCGCCCCGCCGTTTGACNGGAATCAACNCCATTTCCCGCATGCGTCCCATCCTCGNCCTGACCACCCTCGGGCTTTCTCTTGGCTGCCTTCCCGGCTGCTCTTCGATGAAGGGCGAGCTGACCAGAGGAGATCTCGCGACCTTCAGACTGCGCGACCTGACGCGCTTCGGNCAACCAGACCTCGTCAAGGTGAGCCCGGGGGAAATTGCGAAACTCGACCGCGCGAAAATTCAACAAGGCCGGATGGCCTCGTTCAATCCCGGAGGTTCCAGCGTTCCGCTCCCCTTCGTGCCTCCGCGCCTCCCTGCGGGTTCGATCCGCTTCGACGGCAGCGTCCTGCCCCCGAAAAACGGGAATTCCGCCCCCCTTCCCGATGGGACGGGGTATCCGGCCGGCGTCCGACAGAATTTTTCGATCGAGTAGCAGCTTGGAGTAGTCAGCCGGGCGGATCTCGGTTAAGCCGCTCACCATGCTCAAGGCCGGAATCGTGGGGCTCCCCAACGTGGGCAAGTCCACCCTCTTCAATGCGGTCACCCGGACCGGAAACGCGCAGGCGGAGAACTCTCCCTTCTGCACCATCGATCCCAACGTCGGGGTGGTCACCGTTCCGGATGACCGGCTGGAGGTCCTGTCGAAAATCTCGGCGTCCAAGCAGGTCATCCCTACCGCCATCGAGTTCGTCGACATTGCTGGCCTGGTCGCAGGAGCGAGCGAAGGTGCCGGACTGGGCAACAAGTTCCTCGCGAACATTCGTGAGGTCGACGCCATCGTCCAGGTCGTTCGCTGCTTTGAGAATGACGACATCATTCACGAACTGGGCTCCGTCGACCCTGTCCGCGACATCAACATCATCAACTCCGAATTGATTCTCGCCGACCTCGCGACAGTCGAGAAAAGACGTGATAGTCGCGCCAAAAAGGCCAAGGGCGGGGACCAGGAAGCCAAGCGGGAGCTGGCGCTTCTGGAGAAGCTGCACCCCCATCTCGAGGATGGGAAACCCGCTCTGACCCTCGACCTTTCCCGCGAGGACCGGGAACTGCTCCAAGAATTCTTCCTGCTCACCTCAAAGCGAACCATTTTCGCCTGCAACGTGGCCGAGGACGAACTAGCCGGCGCCCTCGAGGATCCTGGCAGTCACCCTCTCGTGTCCACGGTCAGGTCTCTCGCCGCCGAATCCCACGGGGCAGAAGCGGTCGTCATCTCAGCCCGGATCGAAGAGGAACTGATCTCCCTCAGCCCCGAGGAGAGCCAGGAATTCCTTACCGACATGGGCGTTCCCGATTCCGGGGTCTCCACCCTGATCAGGGCTGTCTACGACCTGCTCGGTCTCCGGACTTATCTCACAACGGGAGAAAAGGAAACGCGCGCCTGGACGATCGTGGCAGGGACCAAGGCCCCCGGGGCGGCCGGCGTCATTCACACTGATTTCGAACGCGGTTTCATTGCAGCCGATGTGTGCCACTACCACGAGCTGACTGCCGCCGGGTCCCGCGCAGCCGCCCGCGAGGCCGGCAAACTCCGTATCGAGGGCAAGGACTACGAGGTCCAGGACGGTGACGTGATCGAATTCAAGTTCAACGTCTGACTGGATCGCACGCGCCCCTGCAGCAACCTCTTCGCCCTGGTAACCGCCGAAAACTCAGGGCTATCGGCAATTCCTCTTTATTCCGCGCCGATTCGGCCTAGCTTCCGCCCATGAATCGACGTCTGCTCCTTGCCAGCAGTATAACGCTCCTCGCCTCGTCCACCCTGGCGCAGGAACCCAAGACCGAACCGGTCCAGCCCGCTGCCGGCGCCGGGGATATCTACAGGTCAGTCGTGCGCATCGAAGTCGCAACTCAGGTAGCCGACTACCGCACCCCCTGGAACACGGGGCGTTTCGGTGGCGGCACCGGCTCCGGCTTCATGATCGGGCCCAACCGTTTCCTGACCAACGCACACGTGGTGTCCAATGCCCACCGCATCCTCATAACCAAGCGCGGGTCGGCACAGAAACATCCGGCTCGGGTACTCCACATCGCACACGACTGCGACCTCGCTCTTCTGGAGGTCGAGGACGAATCGTCCTTCGAGGGGCTCCATTACCTCCAGTTCGGCGGTGTGCCAGCCCTCGAGAGTCAGGTCCGCGCAATCGGATACCCGGTCGGCGGTGACCGCATCTCGGTCACCCGTGGAGTGGTCTCCCGCATCGATTTCCGCCCCTACTCGCACTCCCGGGTCGACTCTCACCTCGTCGTGCAGATCGATGCTGCCATCAACCCGGGCAACTCCGGGGGCCCTGTCCTGCAGGACGGAAAGGTGGTGGGCGTCGCATTTCAGGGGCTGCGCCAGGCCGACAACACCGGCTACATGATCCCCACCCCGGTCATCAAGCGCTTCCTGAAGGACATTGGCGACGGCAAGTATGACAAGTATGTGGATCTCGGAATTTCCGAGTTTCCCCTTTTCAATCCCGCCATGCGCAAGGCCCTCAATGTTCCGGAGAACGGCCTGGGCGTGATGGTGGCCTCCGTCCTGCCCACCGGGCCCTGTGACGGGGTGATGGAGCCTGGCGACGTGCTCCTTTCCATCGATGGCAATCCCATCGACAACGCGGGCAACATCGAGGTCGACGGCGAGAAGGTCGTCCTGCACGAAGTGGTTGAGCGTAAGTTCGCGGGCGACGAGGTTCGTCTCGAGTTCCTGAGAAAGGGTGCCCGGAAGGACGTCACCATCACGCTGAAGGCATTTCCTCACTCCCGCATCTACGCCGTTCGCTACGGGGAGCGGCCGCGCTTCGTCTTCTTCGCAGGCCTCGTCTTCCAACCCCTCGATTTCAATCTCTACTCTGCCTACGGCTTCGACAGCCCGCGTGTTCGAAAGATTTTTCAAACCTATGTCCGCGACGCGCTTTTCAAAGACCGGGAGGATGTGGTGGTCCTCACCCGCGTGGAAAGCGACCGCCTGACCTCGTTCATCACCGGGTTCAATGGCACCGTGGTGGACGAAATCAACGGAATCAAGGTGAAGAACCTCCGGCACGCCCACGAGCTTCTCTATGCAGGAGACCAGCCCGAGTTCATCACCATCAAGTGCAACGGGGTCGCCCGCCTGATTGTTATCCCGTCTGCCGAAGTCAAATCCGCCAACAAACGTATCATGCCGCAGAACGGCATCTTCCGTTCTCATTATCTCGGCGACCCCCAACCCGCTTCCTGACCCCGAACATGAGCTCCACCCACTCGCTTCTCTCCTTCCTCTCCCCGGCCCTCGTCCTGCTGGCCTGCTCCACACTTGCGGCCCCCGCCGCCGCCCCGGGGGCAGGGGCCAGGGGCCTCCTGCGCATCAACACCACCATCCAGACCTACAGCGTTTCCCAGCCCTGGGAGTTGAACCGGCCCCAGCGCCGGCGCGGGCTGGGAGCGATCCTCGAAGACGGCAGGATCCTCACTACCGGGGAAATGGCAGCCAACTCCTCTTACCTGGAATTCGAATCCGCGGACGGTGCCCACACCGCACCC
>PBLI01000024.1 GCA_002721695.1 Roseibacillus sp.
CTGGCCCTCCTGCGGTTGCCCTTCCTGCGGTTGACCTTCCTGCGGTTGACCCTCCTGAGGTTGACCCTCCTGCGGTTGACCTTCCTGAGGTTGACCCTCCTGCGGTTGACCCTCCTGCGGTTGACCCTCCTGNGGTTGACCCTCCTGCGGNTGNCCCTCCTGNGGTTGACCCTCCTGNGGTTGACCNTCCTGCGGCTGGCCCTCCTCGGCGGCCAGTTGCGCTTCCGCGGCCNCGGCGAGGTCCTCCTGCCTTTGCGACAGGTCCGAGGCCTGCTCCGCGAGCTCAGCCGCCGCATCAGCCTGGTTCTGTAAAACTTCCGCCTTCGCCTCTGGATTCTGATTGATCTGTTCCTCGAGCGCGTCTTGCACCTGTTGCTGAGCCTGCTGGAGCTCCGCGTTAGCCTCCGCATCCTCNCCCTGCTCCTGCTGGTTGTTGGCAGCCTGGCGGGCTATTTCGTTCTCCTGCTGGGCCAGCTCGCTCAGCTGCGCG
This sequence comes from Roseibacillus sp., assembly GCA_002721695.1. Lineage (GTDB taxonomy): Bacteria > Verrucomicrobiota > Verrucomicrobiia > Verrucomicrobiales > Akkermansiaceae > Roseibacillus_B. The sequence goes on from PBLI01000024.1 coordinate 491, forward strand.
AGTTGCTCAAGNCGACCTTCGTCTTCCTGGACTGCCTCCTGAATAGCCTGCAGTTGCTCGAGTGCTGCCTCGGCTGCCTNGCGAGCCTGGTTCAGCTCATCCTCGCGNCCTTCGGGAGTATCCTGNAGCGGTGTGNCCTCCAACCGNTCCCGCGACTCAGCAACCTGCTGCGACGCTTCACGCACATCGTCAGCTCGCGCTGCCTGCACCCCGTTTTCCATCCGCCCGGCCAGCTCCTCGAGCTGTTCATGGGCGTTGGCGAGTTTCTCGCGGGCTTCCGCAAAATGCTGCTCGGCCTGCTCGGACAACTCGTTTTCCTTCAAAGCATCCTTGTGCCACTCCATGCGATCCTTGGCTTCGCGCACCTCCTTGATCGCCTCCGTGATGGTCTCGCGAANATCGCTCTGCTGGGCCTGTATCTCCTGTCGTGCAAGCGACTCTGCATTGCGGTCGATCTTGATGATGAGCCACTCCGAGCGGCCNGTGTTCGGGCCACCCAGCGATTCCGGCAGATTATCCGTAATCGCCACCGAGAGACGAAACTCCCCTGCGTTCTCGTATTNTTCGGTGAGGGCACCGAGCGAAANNAGCTTCTNCCCCCGCCAGATAGGCTTCGGGCTCAGGGCGTCACGTTCAGGGACTGCCGCCACGAGAGGGTCAACCGCACTCCCGTTCACCAGAAGATCGATCGCCGCCGTGGCCACCCCGAAATCNTCGGACACTTCATACTCCANCTGCACCTGCTCNTTCGGACGCAAACGCAATTCNGACTGGGTCGGGGCCACGAGCAGNACCTTGGGCGCGGAATCCTCTTCCACCTTGACGGGGAAGCGCAGCCCCTCGATCTCCCGGCCCAGCTCATGTTGGAGCATTACCTGTCCGAGTCCACCCCTTGCCGGCTCGAGGGTCCAGCTGACCGAGACCTTCGTTCCGGCCGATCCGTCCGTCAGATTCACCTTGCCTACTTCCTCACCGTCGAGGAGGAAGCGCCCGCTCTCCACTCCCGTCGTCGTCGTTCCCTCCACCGTGATTTCCGATCCGCCCAGCGCAGACACTCCCCGGCCGAGGGGACGTCGCTGGGACGATTGTGNCGTGTAGTCGGGAAAATCCACCGCAACCTCTACCTGCTCGATGCGCGGTAGCGGAGCTACCGTGACGTCGTAACGATCACTCTGGGCCCTTCCCACCTGCGCGCGGTAGCGAAAGCTCTCCTTTGCCGACGGAAGCCGGTACTCGAAGCGGCTCAANCCATCCTCCACCCCTGCTCGNTTGAGCATCTCGGCAAGGGGCTCCTCGCCCTCCCGGTCCATGATGAGGGTGAGTTCCTCAGCTTCCGAACCGGAGTAGGTGATCGAGATCCTAACCTCGTCGCCTTCCAGGACCCTGATGTCCTTCGGATCGATATTGAAGCGCACCGCTCCGGCATTTCCAAGATCACTGAAGGGGGCCACGGTACGCGCCAGGAGACGCTGTGCCTCCCCGGGGAAAATGACAAATACCAGCACGAAGATCGCGGCCANCCCGGTGGCTGGCCAGAGCCAGCGCTTGGCCCGGCGCGCGCGCACTTCCCTGCTGGGATCAACTTCCCGGACATCCCCCTGCGCTTCGGANACCAGCTCCTGAAGGAGCGCTTCCGACACGCCTTCCCCGGAATNGCCAGTCAGCTCAAGGGCCGTACTNACCCGCTCCTGGATCTCGGGATGCCGGGTCTCCAGCCACCGNGCCATCTGGACGAGGGTGATGCGGNNGCGGAACGGCTTGATGAGCCAGAGCCAGCCAGCCCAGCAGGTTCCCACCACGATCGCACCGAGCAGCAACCAGCTCACCGCCACCGGCAGGTCAAACACCAGGTGGGCCGCCATGGAGAGCAGGAGTCCTCCCAGAACGACCGTCGTGAGAGCGGCTATCCCGCGGAGGCACTGCATCCGGCGCACCCGGCCCAGCAGGGCCTGCAGGGGCTTGATAATTTCCTGTGGAAGTTCTGAATTCATCGGATTCTGTAGTTCAAGGGGAGAAGTGCCTGTTGATCGGACACCTGCAGCCCCTGTTTCTTCGGGAGATTCCCATCCTTACGGAAGTCCGCTCCCTCTTCTAATCACCCATTCTGAGGTTAACAGCACGCAAAACAAGGCCAGGAGTGCCCAATGATCCCACAATCGGGTCTCCCTCAGCTCTTCGCGGGTCTCCTCTCCTGTCAGAAACAGGCTCGCGAGCTGGCCAGCCTCCTCGGGAGCGACCACCCGCCCTCCTGAAAGTTCTGCGAGGGTCTCCAGCAGAGGCCGGTTCAGGGTGGTCTCGGAGAGCTCCACCGGGCTCATCGCTCCCACCACACGGAAGGCCGTCGAGACGCTGCCCTCNCCATCCGCTTCCAGAAGGTCCGCCGCCTTTTTGCCCTCCAGTCTGATCTGGTAATCTCCCGAACCCGGGAAGGGGCCGGCCTGTGCGGAGTGCAGCCCCGGCGAGCCCTCCAGGTAGCTCATCTGGACCGTGGCGAGCTTCTCGCCATCCCGCCACACCTCGGCCTTGAGGGATTCGTCACGCACCGGAAGTTTCTCCGCATCCCAGAGCCGGGCCGTGATCTGCAACTTGTCGTCCCCGGTGTAACTCAGGTGATCCGTCCCCAGGCGAACCGAGGCTGTTCCGGAGCGCAGGTTCGGACCTGCCCCCCAGCGAACAAGCTGGCCCCAGAGCCGGTGGTGATAGACGTCACCCACTCCCTCCCGCAGNCGCCAGGTTCGATCGGTCAGGAGCATGGCCACCTTTCCATTGCCAACCTGCTGCGCGACCAGCAGAGCATTTCTGGATTCCCGTGCCTTGCGCTCAGCGAGACGCGCNAGCGCATTGCTGAGATCGGCCGCATTGTTCACCGTGATATCGGCGTCCTCCTCGCTCGNGGCTACCACCAGGACATCCGCACCTTCCTTCACAGCCCCGTCCGGCTGCCCGTCCTTGTCCTGGTCGGTCAACAGCGGATGCCGCCAGCGAAAGTCAGGGAATTCACCCCAGAGACGCTCATTTTCCAGGCGGCTGTCAGACTGGGCGGTGATTGGGTGGTTCCGCCCCTCCGCGGTCAGGATCAGCCGGTATGGTGGCTCCATGCTNCCGAAGTAGGTCCGGCGGCTCGGNGTGTAATCGACCGGCAGAAGATCGCGCGCGGCCTGGGAGCTGATCCCGTGCGGCATGTGTCGCGGTCCCGCNATGGCAACCAGCAGAGCAGCCCGTTCGGCAACACAGCTCTGAATGGTGCGCCACGTACTTTCGTCGATGGCATCCGGCGGAACGTCTCCGATGATGATCACATCGAACTTGCGCCACTCNTCCTCACTCTCGGGCAGGACGGTTGCCTGGGCGTCCCCGAACTTCCGCCCCGCAGAGGCCGGAATACTCACAGGCTGCTGGCCCAGGATCGTATCCGGCTCGAGCAGGACATACTGGAGGTGGATCGACTTGTCGCGTCCGTAGAACAAATTGCGCAGGTAGCGGAATTCCCATCGCGGATGCGAGTCCACAATGAGAACGTTAGTGCGCGCATCCGTGATGGCGGTCTCGAATTGCCAGCTGTTGTTCTTGTCAAAGAACTCCTCGCCCAGGTCTTCCAGCTCCACGGTGTAGGAATTGATCCCATCCGCTTCTGGCACGTCATTGAACCGGACCTCTTCCCGGTGGCGGTCCTGGGGCACGGCGATGACTTTCTCGTCCACGATCTCCTCACCCTTCTTCAGGAGCACCTTGGCGCGGCGTCCCCGGTAGCCGTCAAACTTCAGGACCGTCGTTACCCGCAGACGGTCGCCCAGGTAGATCGCGTCCGGCGAACGTACCTCCAGGATGGCGGCATCACGCGGGGGAGTCTCGCTGCCGATCGCGACCACCCCGATGGGCGCGTCCAGGATGCCGAAGCGCCGTGCGATGTCCTCCACGCGACCCGGCCGGTTGTGCCGCCCGTCACTGACCATCACGATACCGGCCAGGTTGTCCGGAGGCACTTGCTCCAGCACGGTAGTCATCGCGTTGGCCAGATCCGTGGCCTGATCCCAGCCCTCTGCTTCTTCCTCGTTTTCGCTCAGGGCCTTGCGGGCCGCCCGCACGATCCGCACGCCCACCTTCCCCTTCAACTCTTCGAACAGGCCACTCGCATTGATGGCATCTGCGGCAATGTCGTAGCGCGCCTCGGTTTGTCCCGGGTCAATCAGATCCATGGANGCCGAGTCATCCATTACCACGATCACCTCCTGCTCGAGCTCACGGTTCACTTTCCGGCTGAAGACCGGTTGCAGGAGCATCCAGACGAGGGCCACCAGCGCCAGCAGGCGCAGCGCAGTGAGCCAGCGCCCCTTGCCCCTCCCGACCGCACTCTTCTCGTATTGATAGAGGAATATGATGAACTCTACCGCCACCGCCGTGATGAGAGCGATGGTCCACAGAGGCCATCCTGTCCCCAGGTGGAGCACCTGCCGCATCAGTTCCATCAGGATCCAGGCCACCGCGAAGACAACGGGACCGCGAATCAACGCCATCACTCCGCCCTTCATCCCGCCTTCTTCAATCCTTTCATCTTATCCAGCATCCCGAGGTCGGGCCCGCTTTTCTCCTCAAATTCCACCTTTACGTCCTCCGCAGTGCGGCGTGACTTCGAAATCCAGCGCGCAAGGGCAATCTCCAACAGGAGCAGAAAGAAGGCCGCCACAGCGAGAATCTTCCACAGTTCCTTCCCAAAGCCCTTGCCGCTCAACACCGCGAGCACATCGTTCACCGAGCGGGCCTCNACGAGGTCGATATTGTTGCGAATGAGTTCCTTGTCTTCCTCCTCAAGACGCCCCAGCCGGCTTTCCCGCACGTCNCGGCGCACCACGAGGGGGACCTCTCCAGCCTCCAGCTCCTCGATATCCTCCCGCAATTGTTCCGGAACCTTCACCCGGTAGAGCCCGGGGATGGCTGATCCATCGAGTTGCAGCACACGTCCCCGGCGACCGATCGAGAGGCGAACCTCACGTGACTGGCCGCGGGGATCCACCGCCGTGCTGGTCGCCACCACTGCGTTGTCACGATCTTCACTGAGGGGAAGCAGGGCCCGGGCGGGAATGGGCTCCATCCTGCCCCCGGGGACCTGCCAGAAAAGTTTCATGATCGCATGGCCCCGTTCCTCCGAGTAGTCCAGTTCGACAGGCACGGGAACCCCCTCCTCCAGCTTTACCTGTCCGCTTTCCCCCTGGCTCTGGGCCCGCATCACAGTGCGACCCTTGATCTTGAGAATGGCCCTTGTGTCCACCTGCATGCGGAAACGGTAATTTCCAGTTACCGGAGGAATGATGTGTCCCTCCCAGCGAATCTTGAAGCGATCGCGATTCATGCCCCGGTAGGGAGCCCGGTCCTNCCAGTCNAACTGAATGGTGGGATCCACCCGCTCAATCGCGATACCACGACGCTCATCACTGGACCGGTAGTAAGTTCCCATCAGACCACCACCACCAGGCAGCGCCAGAGCCGGGCTCCAGCTGGCATCCACGTTGAGATTTACTCCACCNGCACCCGCCAGCCAGGTCACGAGCTCGTGAACAAGGGGCACGAAGGATTGCCGGGTCGTGAGGTTTCCGGTGCGAATGTCGAAGCCCGAGGTTGTGAGCAGAACACGGCCCTTGCCGAAATTTCGACCGGTGAGGAAGGGTTCCCCATTGCTGTAGCGGGCNCCCACCGATNCTCCTANCCGGCTNGCAGTCACCTGGCGGAAACTGGAGACGCGCGCATTGCCCAGATCACTCGCCCGCTCGTCCTTGAAGAGAACAAGCGTCTCGTGATCGAAAGTGGTGGGGGCGGGATGCACGCCCTCGGGGTCATCTTGGAGAGCTCCCAGGTCCACTGGACAAACCGCCCCGTCGGGTCCCTCCCATCCATTGTAAAATCCCTCGTCGACCCGTGGNCCGGCGAGGATGAGGAGCCCTCCTCCGTTGGCCACGTAGGACGCCACCCGCTCCGCCATCACGGCCGGCAGGCGAACAACATCCGCAAGAACCAGAACACGGTATTCTTCCAGGTTATCGAGGGTCGTGATCTCCGGGGCCGGCAGCACTGTGGGCTCCATCAGATAGTTTTCCTCCGGCTTGTTACCGACCACCAGTTCGGCGGAAGGAGCAAGGGCAAGAGCGGTAAAGCCAGCCGCCCGCTCGAAGAAGCCACCGCTCGGATTACCGTCAACCAGCAGGACTGGGAGGCGCTTCTTGACCGCCACCACGAGCTCCTGGACGTCGTCCACCAGCAGATCATCATTGGAATCAAGGCGAGCCTTCACCACCGTCGGACCCGCCTTCTTGAAGAGATGGCGCAGCTCCAGGGTTTCTTCCTGACCCGGGGCCATCTGGCCAACCGCAACCGGCTCAAGGGNCTCGTCACCCACCGTGACTTGCAGGGGGGCCGGGGTGACCGCTTCCGTCCCCGTATTCTCCACCGTGACGCGAATAGTCACCTCCCTGTCCGTGCCCACCACTTCCCGCGAAAGTTCGACCTTGGAGACCGCCACATTACGAAGAGCCTCAGGCGGTGGAAAGCTCCGCACCAGCAGCTTGGGGGGGCGAGGCAGNCCCTCGACGGCGTCACCAAATGACTTCCAGGCCGAGGGACTGTCCAGGCGCCATCCGATGCGCTGGCTGTCCGTAAAGACCACGATCTCCTTGGCAGCATGATACCCCTGCGCCAGATTGAGCAGGCTTACCCCGAGGGCGTCATGGGCACGAAAAGGCCCTCCCACCGGCTTGAGGTTCTCCAGCACCTCGATGACATCGGCNCGATGAGTCAGGGGGGCACCGGTCACCGCNTCAGGAGCCGGCCCNCCCAGGATCACGGAAAAGGCCGTGCCGCGNGGCGCTTCCTTGACGAGGACGATCGCTTCCTCCACCGCCTGCGCGAAGGCAGTGCGCCCATCCGGACCCGGAATCTCCATCGAAGTGGAGGCATCGATCACAAGGGCGATGTCCCGGCTTCCTGTATTCTGAAACCGCTTCAGGTTGAGATGCCGCTCCAGGAGGACNAGGGCCACTCCGGAAAGCAGCAGCAGCAGGGCCAGGGCCCTCGTNAGCCAGCGTGCTCCGGCCTTGCTCAGGACAAAAGACGCCCCGAGGGCTGCCACTCCAAGCAAGGCGAGCGGAAGAACAAAAATCCAGGGGATATTGGAATCCGGCGGNACAAACGGACGCGCCAGGGCAAGCGCCAGGAGAGCGATCAGGAGACAGCGCGCCGCCATGAGGAGCATGTCTTCCCACTCCATCCTGCGCCTGCGCATGGCCACCGTGTCAAAGAGGAATCGCATCGCCCCCCAGTCCAGGGGCTTTGCCGACTGCCGCCGCATCATGTGCAGGATGATGGGCACGAGGACTCCCGCGAGTCCGATCAGCAGCCATGGATTCAGGAAGAGCATTTCGGTGTCCGGTGGTCAGGTGTCTATTTGGAATTTAGCAGTATTCGGAAACGGCGCTAGCGCTTCGCATTCATTCTCCGCCCGAGATAGCGCAGCAGGCTATCCCGCAGCGGAGTCTTCGTATTCACCGGCACGTAGTCAGCCTGCAGCTTGCCACTCGCAGCCTCCATCGACTTCACGAAATCGCGCACTTTCTCCAGATAAGCCGCCCGGACGGCCTGAGGATCGATTCGCAGCATGGATTCCACTCCTTCCANGTCGCGGAAACGCTGAAAGGACTTGAACGGGAAGGTCAGCTCCTCATCTGCAAGAACATGCAGGAGAACCAGTTCGTGCTGTCGGAAATCAAAGTGATGGAGCGACTCAATGACATCCCTGGGTTCGTCAAAGAAGTCACTGATGAGAATGACCAGTCCACGCTTGTGAATCCGCTCGGCGACTTCGTGCAGAACGTCCGCCACCTTGGTCTCTGCTCCGGGCTCGGACTCGTGNAGTGCATCCACGATTCTCCGGACCTGACTCGGCCGGCTTCCCGCACGNAGGTAGGACCGGACCTTGGAGTCAAAGGTCACCAGGCCGGCTGCGTCGCCCTGCTTGATGAAAAGNTACGAGAGTGCCGCTGCCAGGTAGCGCGCGTAGGNAAACTTCGACATGGCCTCCCCATCCACCGAGGCCGCCTCGTCCCCGCGGAAGGCCATCGATCCCGAAATGTCGACCGCCACCGTGACCCGNAGGTTGGTCTCCTCGATATACTGCTTGATGACGTTGCGATCGCTCTTGGCCATGACCCGCCAGTCGAGGTTCCGCGGGTCATCCCCCGGTGTGTATTCCCGGTGCTCCGCGAATTCGACTGAAAAGCCTTTGTCCGGGCTGGTGTGTTTCCCGGTAAGGGTCCCCTGCATCCGCTTGCGCGCGAGCCACTCAAGCCGCCGCATGACCCCCATGGTCTCGGGAGGCAGGAGCTTCATCGAATCGGGCACTTCAATCGCGGGCATACGGCAGGCAGTCTTTCCTGATAGCGAATCACCAGTAACTCATCAACCGCGTCCTCGACGCGTACACAAGGCCCATTCCTAGATCTTGATATCCTCCTTCGGCTTCAGGTGTTCGAGCAGCATCTCCACGATACTGTCGCTCGTTACGCCCGAGGCTTCCGCATTAAAGGTCGTCAGCACCCGGTGACGCAGCACGGGATGAGCCACCGCGGCGACGTCTTGGGTTGTCGCGTGAAAGCGGCCCCTCAGGACGGCGTGGGCTTTTGCTGCTGACACGAGAGCGATGCCCGCCCGTGGACCAGCCCCCCAGCCAACCATCTCCTTGACGAATTCGGGGGCCTCTCCCGCATTGGGTCGGGTAGCCCGCGCGATATCGGCCGCAAAATCAATCACGTGGTCGCCCACCGGCACGCGTTTCACGATTTCCTGGAGTTGCAGGATGTCATCCGCATCCATGAGGGCCTTGACCTCGCCCTCTCCGGGGCTGGTGACCCGCCGGATGATTTCGCGCTCNTCCTGATCATCGGGGTAGTCTACCACGATGTTGAACAGGAAGCGATCAAGCTGGGCCTCGGGCAGCGGATAGGTTCCCTCCTGTTCGATCGGGTTCTGGGTGGCCAGCACAAAGAAGGGCTCGGGCAGGTGACAGGTTTTCTCCCCGACAGTGACGTGGTGCTCCTGCATGGCTTCCAGAAGAGCGGCCTGCGTCTTGGGTGGAGTCCGGTTGATCTCATCCGCGAGAACCATGTTGGCGAAGACGGGGCCCTCCACGAAACGGAAGCTGCGGCGGCCTGTCTCCTTGTCCATCTCCAGCACATCGGTTCCCGTGATATCGGCGGGCATCAGGTCCGGTGTGAACTGGATCCTCTTGAAACTGAGGTCGAGGGCTTGGGCCACGGTGGAGACCAGCAGCGTTTTCGCCAGCCCGGGCACACCGACCAGAAGGGCGTGCCCCCGGCAGAAAATGGCCATCAGCACCTGCTCAACCACTTCCTCCTGTCCCACGATCACGTGCGAGAGCTCCTCCTTCATCCGACCGTAGACCGAATGAAGCTTCTCGACGGCTTCTTTGTCGTCCATGCTCATACCTTCCTACTACGCCCCGCCAACCCGGTTTTTCTCAAGGCGATTTTTCCAGCTCCTTCCCGCGAGGTGAGCACGACCCGGCCAATTGCTTAACGTTGTTGAACTTTTTTGACAAGAAATGGTCTTGGCGGACGGGCAAAGGACCACGTCCCGAGGCACTTCCCTGGGGAACCGCTCCCCGATTCAGACCCCCACCGGGTGCCAGGTCGTCTTGATTTCCTGGAAATCGAGAATTCGATATGGGCTCTCCTCGAGAGAGTCATCGGCGTGCAAGGCAACGCGCTTGACGTTCTCCACCGCCCCCGTCTGCACCAGTTTCCGCTCTCCGTGCTCGTCGGAGCAGAGCAGAAGGGCATTAATATCCATGTGCCCGGCGAGGTGCGGCAGAAGCTCATTACGCACACCGGTCAGGATATTGACCACTCCTCCCGGGATATCCGAGCTGTTGAGAACCTCTGCGAGGGTGATCGCACAGAGGGGCTTATTGNGCGAAGCNAGGAGGACCCCCGCATTACCGCCCACCAGAATCGGGGCCAGGGCAGAGGAGAGCCCAAGCAGGCCAGTGCCCCCGGGGACAACCGCAGCTACCACACCGGTCGGCTCCGGCATGGAAAAATTGAAGTGCGGAGTCCCGACCGGATTCACGCTGGAGAACAGGGCCTGNTACTTATCGCTCCAGCCGGCGTAGTGGACAAAGAGTTCCACCGAGGCAGCCACTTCCTTCCTCGCCGCCGCAGGCGTGGCTCCCTGTGCGCGAAGTTCCTCCTCAAATTGCGGAGCCCGGCCTTCCAGCAACTCCGCAATGCGGTAGAGAATCTGTCCTCGCAGGAAAGCCGTCGTCCCTGCCCACCCCGGGAACNCCTTGCGGGCAGCCACTACCGCATTGCGCAGATCCTTGCGACTGGCGCGAGAGACGTTGGCGAGGAGGGCATCCCTTCTCCCTCTCAGCTCGTAGTAGCGACCCGACTCCGTGCGCGGGAACTTCCCCCCGATGAAGAGCTTGTAGGTCTTGTTGACGGTCAGGCGCTGTTCGTTCGTCTTCGACATCGTGCGATCCACTTGAAAGATTTTTTNCTGATCTATCCGAGCTCCACGTANGGAGACAGGCCGTGTATCCCGCCTTCCCTCCCGATCCCGCTCTCCTTGTAGCCNCCAAAGGGCGCGCAGGGGTCGAACTTGTTGAAGGTATTGGCCCAGAGCACACCTGCCCGGATCTGGCTTGTGATCCTGAAAATCTTCGACCCCTTGTCGGTCCACACTCCTCCACTCAGTCCATACGGTGTGTTGTTCGCCTTCTCCACNGCTTCTTCCGGCGTCCGGAAGGTCTGGATCGCNAGAACCGGGCCGAAGACCTCCTCCTGCACGATCCGGTGACTCTGCGCACACTCAGTAAAGATGGTTGGCTTGAACCAGAATCCCTTGCGGGGANCCTTCTGCCCGCTCTGCCAGCATTTTGCTCCTTGCTCAGTGCCGGAGTCCACCAGTCCCTGGATACGCCCCAACTGCTCCGGTGAATTGATGGCACCCACATCGGTGTTCTTGTCGAGTGGATCTCCGAGGACAAGGGATTCCATCCGCCGCTTGAGCTTGCGCACGACCGTGTCGGCAATTCCTTCCTGCACGAAAAGGCGCGACCCGGCACAGCACACATGACCCTGGTTGAAGAAAATCCCGTTCACGATTCCCTCCACCGCCTGATTAACCGGGGCGTCGTCAAAAATCACGTTGGCCGCCTTGCCCCCAAGCTCGAGAGTAAAGCGCTTGCCGGTNCCGGCGAGAGACTTCTGGATGAGCTTGCCAACCGCTGTGGACCCGGTGAAGGCCACCTTGTCTATGCCGGCATGCTGCACCAGATGTTGCCCGGTCTTGCCCCCGCCGGTGATCACATTGACAACCCCGGGTGGAAACCCGGCCTCTTCGATCAACTCCGCTAGCTTCAGCGCCGTNAGAGGCGTAGTCTCCGCGGGCTTGAGAACAACAGTGTTGCCGCAGGCCAGGGCGGGCGCCAGTTTCCAGGCCGCCATGAGGAGGGGAAAATTCCAGGGGATGACCTGGCCCACGACACCGAGCGGACTGGCAGAGCGACCGGGGAACGCGTAGTCCAGCTTGTCCGCCCAACCCGCGTAGTAAAAGAAATGGGCGGAGACCAGGGGCAGGTCNATATCCCGGCTCTCGCGGATCGGTTTACCCCCGTCCATCGACTCCAATACTGCGAATTCACGCGCGCGCTCCTGAATGAGGCGAGCAAGCCGGAAAAGGTACTTCCCCCGCTCCCGCCCGGGCATTCCGGACCAGGTCTTCTNATGGGCGTTACGAGCCGCCGTCACCGCCCGGTCTACCATCCTGGGGCCCGCCTCCGTCACCTCGGCAAGGACTTCCTCGGTAGCCGGATTGATAGTTTCAAATCGCTTGGGAGCCCGCACCCACTCTCCCCCGATGAAGAGGTNGTAGCTGTCCTTCATGGAAACNTGGTCGCTACTCTCCGGAGCCGGGGCGTAGCGATCACCCTCCACGAAATCGTGGTCACTTTTCTTCCCCTTTCTCCTGCTTGTTCCCGCCTTCGCAGTCTTCGAGGGCTTCTTGCTGGCGGGGGCGCCATTGTCCGGTCCTGCTGACATCAATTGGTTAGTCCTTGGTGAAATAATCAGCCGACTGGTAGCGGCCGGTTTGCTGCTTGCAGATCTGCATGAGNAGGTCGTTGGTAAGCGAACTTGCCCCAAANCGAAACCACTTGTTGTTCAGCCACCCTTTCCCAAGCGTCTCCTTCAGCATGACGAGGTAATGAATGGCAGTCTTGGCATCGCTGATCCCGCCCGCCGGTTTCATCCCCACCATGCGGCCCGTCCGGNCATGATAGTCCTGGATGGCTTCCAGCATGACTAGGGTGACCGGCAGGGTAGCGGCTGGCTGNACCTTCCCGGTGGACGTCTTGATAAAGTCTGCGCCAGCCGCCATCGCGATTTCACTCGCAACCCGCACCGTNTCGTAGGTCTGGAGCTCCCCCGTTTCCAGGATCACCTTCAGGTGCGCGTCGCCACAGGCCTCCTTGCAGCGAACGATCTCGTCGAAAATGCTGTGGAACTCCCCATGAAGCAGTTTGCCCCGCGAGATCACCATGTCGATCTCATCCGCACCTGCCNCGACAGCGTAGCGAATCTCGGAGAGTCGCTCTTTCAATCGGCTCTGCCCACTCGGAAACCCGGTCGCCACGCTGGCAACCTTAACCCCACTCTTCCCCACCGCTTCCCTCGCCACCCGCACGAGGCGCGGGTAAACACAAACCGCAGCAGCCGGGCCCACACTGGGATCGGCAGGAAACGGGCGCATGGCCTTGGCACACATTTGCTTCACNTTCCCCGGGCTGTCCTTGCCCTCCAGGGTCGTGACATCGAGCATGGTCACCGCCAGCTTGAGGGCCGACATTTTGGTCTCNTCCTTGATGCTGCGCGCCTGGAATCGCCTGGCGCGCTCCTCGACCCCCACCTGGTCNATGGTCGGGAGCGTGCGGAGGTCCGGAAAACTGGGGGTGGTGGCGGACATGCGGGGACGAGAATCTAGGGACCGGTTCTGGGAAGAACAAGACCGGGATTNCGCTCCTGCAAAATCTCCAATTCGAGGCTCCTTGCCCGAAATAACGGACGATCCNCCCCAAAGTTTCGATCCTGTCCGGTAAGGCGGATTTTGATCCGGCCTGCTTTCGACAACAGACCAGCCCGACTCACATGGCAGAAAGAAAAAGAGGGCGGTCCGAAGACCACCCTCTTTTTATCGCACAACGCACTCGCCTCAGAAATCTGNATTCCTCGGCCCGAAACGCGCCAGCCTTAGCCAGGCGGCGCATGAGCAACCAAGGTTCGNACCAGGAATNTTGTCTGGTAAGGAAACTGCCCTGTTCTTCCCCTCANACCGGNAGGTTGGAACGACTTAGGCAAGTTGAGTTTATATTTCACCTTTCCTAAANGATGACTCTCCCCTCTTCCGGCAGCAAGNAAAAAGTACGTATTTTTTTCCGACTCTGTCAGGCGATCCGGAAAACAATTCAGGCTCGCNNCCCGGCTCCCGCCCTGCAGAAATTTGGACGAGGGCAGTTCCGAGCGCNCCGATCCAGCCGCAATTCACCTCTCTCCCCATCAAAAACAAAGCGCCGCATTTCTGCGGCGCTTGAAAATTCAATGGTCGGTCNGCTCCGCGCTAGACGAAAATGCTCTTGATGGGATCTCCCAGTTCCTTATCGGGCCCGGCCATCCGGAAGGGGCGACCACTCGGCGAATGGAGGATCTTCTCAGAGTCCACCCCCAGGGCGTAGCCAATGGTGGCATTGAAATCCTGGATGCTTACCGCCTTCTCGTCAGGGCGGCGGGCTTCACGGTCCGATTTCCCNTANGTNGTACCTCCNCGGATCCCGGCACCGGCAAGCACACCCGAGAAACAGGCGGGGTGGTGATCCCGGCCATTTGCGGCNTCGGTCACGATGGTCGGCGTGCGCCCGAACTCGGTTCCGATCACCACGAGGGTAGTCTCAAGGAGTCCCTTCGCNTCCAGATCCTGGACNAGCGTGGCAAACCCCTTGTCCAGCACGGAGGCCCGCGCTTCCACCGCNGTGAANTTGTCGTAGTGGGTATCCCAGCCCCCAAGACCAACCTCCACGAAACGCACGCCCACTTCCACCAGNCGGCGGGCCAGCAGGCAACCCTGCGCAAAACGGTCATTGCCGTATTTCGNGCGGGTAGAGCTNGGCTCCAGCTTGATATCGAAGGCCTTGAGATCCTCACTCTTCATGAGCTTGACCGCCTCGTCATAGAGGCTGTCGTAGGACTTCACATCCGGCGACTTGTAGGTCTCNTGAAACTTCTTGTTGAGGACATCAGCAATAGCGAGGCGCTTGGTGAAGTCCTGCTCGCTCACTGTGTTAGGCCGCTTGGAGTCCTTGAGGCCTTCATCTGGACGGCCGAGAGGCACACCCTGGAACTCGGCTCCGAAAAACCCTGCAGATGCGTTCTTGGGGTTGGTGCCCACGGTCACAAAACCTGGCAGGGTCGTGTTCTTACGACCCTTGTGCCGCACGATCCACGACCCGATGGCTGGGTGCACGATGGTTCCGCGCGGGGAATAGCTCCGGTGNAGGAGATACTGTCCCTGCTCGTGCGCTCCCTGCCGGGAAGTCAGGGACCNGACCACGCATGCTCGATCGGCCACCTTCGCGAANTCNGGGAGATACTGGGAAACCTGGTANTCACCAGCCGTGGCGATGGCCTCCACGGGCCCCTGAACATCCTTGCTCTTGGGCTTCGGGTCGAAGGTGTCAAGGTGGCTCATGCCGCCCGCCATATTGAGGAAGATGACATGCTCCGCNAGCTGGCTCGGGCCACTCTTCNTCCTGTTCTGGCCCAAGGCGCCTGTGGCCAGCGTTCCGCCCAGCATGGGAGCAACCGTGACACCAAGATAGGTGCGCGCTGCGTTGATCATGATCTGCCGCCTGGTCAGNTCATCCTGCTTGTTAAACTCGTGATTGTTCATGGAGGTAACGTGGGTGGGAATTATTGGACAAATATGAATTCGTGAGTGGCGATGAGCGCCGACGTNAGGTTCTCGTAGCTTTCCGCGCTGCCATCGATGACATCACGCATCAGGAGAGCCATTTCATCCGGGCTGGGAGAACGGCTCAGGATTGAATAATAGAGGAAACGCACTTTGTCCCGGTCGGAGGTCCCTGCCTCAAGGGCCTTGTAAACCGCTGAGCTGCGATTGCTCACTACCATCTTCTCCACGTAGCCATTCATGACGGAGAGCACCTGGGCCATGTTGGGCTCGCGGGTGGCGGAATCGATGAGATCACGGTCAGACGATCCAAAGCTCCGCAGAAGATGTCCATTCGGGGCNGGAGCGGAGAGCTCGGAAGCCCGTGCCATCCCGGTCGCCGGACCCGGGCGACCNGCCCTCTGCATGGACATCATGGCCTCCTTGCTGGCCCCGGAATTGCCGGCCTTGATGTCACTGAGCAACTGGTAAACATACTTCCGGTAATCACCGGCCTTCCTGATGGCCAGCAGCTCCTCACTGAGCTGTGCCATGTTTTTCTTTCCNACNAGGACAGGCTTTCCACCGTAGTAAACGGTATCGCTGAACCGGCGCTTGGGAAGTTCGTCCGGGTTNCCCGCAGTCAGCGTAACTAGGGAATCCCAGACCTGCTCAGCGCTCATGCGCTCGATCTGGCGTCCGTTGAAGGCCTGCGGCATGCCCGCCTCGAAGGCCTCCGGGTTGGCCGCNAACTGGAAGTTTTTGGTNAGGAGCAGGACATGCTGGAAGGAACGCAGGTCATACTCCAGCTCGTCGCGCAGGAGGGTCATGAGATAATCCATCAGCTCCGGCGTGATGGTCTTATCCNCAGCTATNNATTCATCAACNGGCTCGTAAATGCCCTTNCCCATGATGCGTTTCCACATGCGGTTCACGATCACGGAGGTGAAGTTGTCATTGGCAGTGACCATCCACTTGGCGAAATCCCCCCGCGCATAGTCATCATCCCGACGGTCCGAGGAGCGGATGCGTTTCCCNAAATGAGTCTTCCCACCAATCATCTCCCCGGGATCNCCATCCCGATACTGGTAGTCGGATGGNAGTTTGATCCGTCCCTTTCCGCCGCCACCAAGNGTGAAGTAATGCACGTTGTCCCCGAGCCACTCCACGAGGCGGCCAAACTCCGTGCGCTCCTCGTTAGCATCCCGGACTTCCCGCCAGACGCTCTGCCACGGACCACGGTTTATCTCCTCCTGCCCGTTGGTGAAGGCCGCGAGCTCGTAGAAGTCCATGCGGTCCCACTTGTGGAATGGCGCATCGTGACACTGCGCACACTCCATGCGTTCACCAGTAAAGATCCGCATCGTGTTGGAGAGATTGTCGAGGGCCATACCCTTGTCGCGGATGAAGTAGCCGACCGCTCCGTTGCCCTTGGCCCAGCCACTGCCCTTCGCACTGAGGAGGCTGTGGGNAAAATCATCCCAGGGCATGTTGTTGCGCATGGCCTCATGAACAAACTGTACGTAGGGTGCAGCCTGCCCCTCGTTGAAACTGTCCGTCAGGCGCAGAAGGTCGCTCACCCAGTTGACCATCGTACTGCGATACCCGTCGTTCTTGTCGCTCATCAGGTAACTGGCGAGCATNTCNCGTTTGTTCTCGTCCTCGATCTCGAGGAACATNCGGGCCTCGTCGAGCGTGGGGATCCGGCCAGCTGCCACCAGGAAACTGCGGCGCAGGAAGGTCGCATCGTCAACCACCTCCGGCACCTTGAGTTTCTTCCTTTTGTAGAGCGTGGCTACATGCCTATCGATAGCGAACGCTGCCTTTTTGAGGGTCGCCGGGTCAGGACCTCCTTTCTTCTCAGCTTCCTGCGCCAGGGCAGGAACCGAAAGACACAGGAGTCCCAGGCCAGCCACCAGNATACGGGAGAGTGNAGTCATCACGATTTTCATGGGAAGAAAAGGGTTTGGCTCTTCGAGCACCGTGGAGCCCGAAGTGAAGGTNTTCCTTCTCCCAATGTCAATACACCGGAAAAAATTGGGTNACAAGCCCCCNCGNCAGCGTCGGAGCAGGCTTCTCTAACCGCATCGGGGGAGAATTTGGTCCCCTGGCCAGCTGATCGGTCCCGCGGGGCAGGAGGAACCCACCTGAATTCANGCAAATTGGCCCCAACCCCACGAGGAACGGATTCTCCTGTGAAGCCCNGCAAAAACAATCTGCNAANNATCTCTCCCCCTGCCCGGTCACGCCGAATTTCATGGTCTTCATTCACGATCCTGCTCTCCTCTCCTGCTGAAATCACCCCTNGACGCACCAAGCAAGCCNCCTCGCTATTTCCCCCAACAAGCAGAGCATGGATCGAAGATACTCCGCCGCCGCTTCANGCGAGCCAACCCGGTGGTTCTNCAGGAGGCCTCTCCTNTCCCGCTCACTGACACCTGTGCTCGCCCTCACGATGCTTGCAGGATGTGAGAAGCANGNTGACCACGATCCGGACCAGCGCANCTCCAGGCAGGCCCAGCCCTCCCAGGCGCCTCCAGCGCAAGTGGGCGAAGCCTCACCCCGACCCGCAGGCGAACGCTACCTCCTCGCCNATCAGGATGCCACTTACAAACCGGGAACCCGCCTTGAGTTTGAGCGTGTCGTCAAGGTCATGGATGCCGAAGTGCTGGTTGTCTCGCCCAAGGAGAAACTCACCGGCACGACACGCACCACCCAGACGCTCAAGCTCACCATCGGCATTGTCTCCGAGCGACAGGCCAAGGTTCTCGTGCAGTCGGACCGCGAGGAGGGCAGGCAGCGCATCGGCCCGAATCTGAACCCCCTGCGCCAGAGAATCGGAGCCNTGGAAGGCGAAACTATCATCTTCAACCTCCGCGGAGAAGGATGGACCCCGGAGCTCGACCAAAGGAAGCTCCAGACAGGCGCCACCGTGGTTCGACTTGTCCGCGAGCTTCTCGAGCGAAAGTCCGATGTCCTCCTCTACGGCCTTAAACCCCGNGCGGTGGGCGAAAGCTGGACAGCGGACCCTCGCCACCTGCCCTCCCTGGGGGGNAGTAACNAGGAGGCTACCGGATCGGGCTCCATGCGCCTCGAATTCCGCGGGGTGGAGAACGAGGACGGGATGGACTGCGCGGTCCTCGTCGGGCGGGTGAGCCTGACCAGATTCGATGCGCTCACCGGAAAGACTGCGAAGCAGGGCACCATCCGAGTGACCCGCTCCCTGACACGACTGGCGGATCTCTCGATTGCTTTTGACGGCCGTATGGAGGTAATCGGCTCACCCACCAATGGAATCACANTCAGNACGACCGGTCCTTACCAGATGACCCAGCGACTCCGGATCATGGACACCGCCGCCCGGGCCGACACCCCTTGAATACTTGACCTGGCTTCCTNCNNAAACTCTCCATTCCCATGTCCGAACTCTCCAGCAAAACCGTCGTCCTCACCGGGGCCAGCCGCGGGATTGGCCGCTCCACGGCCCTGGGNCTGGCCCGGTCCGGAGCTCGCGTAGCNCTGATCTCACGCGATCAGNGCNCCCTTGAGGAAGTGGCCTCCGAAGTCTCCCGGGCAGGTGGGCAATCCCTCGTCCTGCCCTTCGACTTCGCCAACTCCTCATCCATCCCCTCCCTTGCCTCCTCCCTGGTCGACCAGCTCGGATCCGTNNACGCCCTCGTCAACAACGCGGGCACCTTCCTTGAACAGGATCTCGCGGAGATGACCGAAGACCAATTGCGCCGCGTCCTCGATATCAACCTCATCGCCCCCTTCACCCTGACCCGGGAACTGCTCCCCGCCCTCCGGGAGACCCGGGGACAGATCATCAACGTGGTCAGCACCTCCGCCCTGCAGGGATACCCCCAGCAATCCGGCTACTGCGCCAGCAAGGCCGGGCTGCTCGGGATGATGCGGGCCCTCGCCCTCGAGGAAAAACCAAACGGGGTGCGCATCCACAATCTCTGCCCCGGCGGAGTCGACACCGCCTTCATCAAGGGCACCAGGCTCGGAGAACGCCTGGAAGGCCAGGTCATGATCTCCCCTGATGACATCGGGGAGATGATCACCTTCCTCCTGCAGCAATCTTCCAACGTCGATCTTTCTGAAATCGCCATCCGCCGCTTTACCTGAGCTACCTGCAGACCGTAACGATTCAACTGCCCTGCATGAACCTTCCTCTCCCCTTCCGCATCTTCAATGGGATCGCCGTGCTGTTGTTCGCCGCCTTCGCCTTCTTCCAGTACAACGATATCGACCCAACCGTCTATCACCGGGCCTCGAGCCTTGATGCCGCCCTCTGGCTTGGCTTTTACGCCCTCATTGCGATTCTCTTCGCCTTCTCACTTTTTCAGAAGGCCGCTCCGCGGTGGCTGCTTCTGGCCGGGGCCCTCGCCTGCCTTGTGGAAATGGGGCGCACAGGCTGGGGCCTCTGGATCAACATCTTCGGCACGGAAGAATTCACCATGATGCAGGTCAGCATGTCCGCGGAAGACCCCCGGGTGGAACTCTCCCGCGAATTCTTCGGGGCTCTCATCGCCCTCGCCGCCGTGACTCTCCTCTGGTGGGAACGCCGCAAGTTCGCCGCGGCCGCGCCTTGCCCTGCCGGGGAAACCGCCTCTTCCCAACCAGGCATCAGAGAAGAGCCGGATGAATCCTGACGAGGGCACGGATGGACCTCTTCACCATCCCCCTCCCAGGGTGTGGCCGGCATCCACGGTGAGAGACTCACCTGTCACCAGGTCGCTGCCGGAGATCAAGCCAAGGATCGCATCCGCCACATCCTCAGGACTACACGATGTTTGCAGGGGTGCCTCGGCGTCCTTCTCCGCCACGAAGGCATCATAATTCTCGCCCACTCCGCGACGGAGCCAGTCGCCCTTGATGAACCCTGGAGCCACCGCGTTGACCCGCACCCCCTTTGGCCCCAGCACGCGGGCGAGTGACCTGGTCATGGTGACCAGGGCCCCCTTGGAAGCGCAATAGGGAATACAGCTGCCCCGCCCGGTGAAGGCGGCCACGCTGGCAACCGAAACAATTTCCGCACTTCCTGCCGCTTCGAGGTGAGGCCGCGCGGCCCGCACGCATTGGAAGGCCGCCTTCACATTGACGTCCATCAGGCGCGACCATAGCTCGTCGTTCACCGCCTCGAAATCATCAGCCGGGATGAACTCGGTCGTGCCCGCATTGTTGATGAGGATATCCAGTCTCCCGAATTCCTCCACCGCAGCCTCCACCATGCCCCGGCAAACCGCGTCCTCGGAGACATCACCCTGAAAGAGGGCCGCCTGCACGCCGCACGCCTCAACCTGCTTACACACCGCGGCAGCCGCCTCACTGGACTGCGCGTAATTAACCAGCACCGAGCACCCCTGCCGGGCCAGCGAAAGGGCAGTGGCGGCCCCTACCCCACGACTCGCCCCGGTCACAATCGCCGCCTTCCCCTCGATCAGCATGGCGTTGACGATAGCGGCCCGTGCTCATGGATCAACCATCCCCGGAAAGAAAACGGTGATGAGAACTGCATTACGATGCCCT